>CAZXLD010000020.1:65871-78961 GCA_964641965.1 uncultured Saprospiraceae bacterium
TCGCGCAGCGAGCTTCAACAGTATCAATTTTACGGGTACGAGTATCCAGCATCCATAGCATCGCGCCCTTGGGCGCCAGCATCACACACAGATAGCAGCTCCTCTGCCAAAAATGAAGGTTAGTCTTACAGGATTGGCAAATGGTTCCAATATGCTTATGTTTGAGGCCGTTGTAGATGATATACTAACGGTGCATCCCTGAATATGCAAAAGCCGATATTGCTCGTTGCCTTGTTGTTAATTGTAGCAGGATTTCTGCTTTTTCCCGCCAAACAACCGGAACCACTTTCCCCCTATCCCTATAACCCCCACCAAAAAGCCCTTGGTGAGGCCATCGAAGCCTATTTTCGGCAGGCAGAAACGGATGGCCTGATTGTCGGGGCAAGTGTGGCGCTTGTGACCACGGATACGGTGTTGTATAAAGGTGGATTTGGCTACCAAAATATCCACCAAAAAGATACTGTCGATACGCATAGCATCTTTCGATTGGGGTCACTCTCTAAAGGGATGACCGCTGTACTTGCAGGCCTGTTGGTTGAAGAAGGTGCATTCCATTGGGAAGACCGGATACGACCAACCCTGGAAGAATTCGAATTGAATGACCAATCTGCCACCCGGGAGGTGAGTCTGTCTCACTTATTGTCTCATACCGTAGGCCTACCCTACCACTGTTTTACCAACTTGGTTGAATCCGGGCAGTCCCTTCGATCCATTGCCCGCAACTTCGATACCATCCCATTGATCGGTAAACCCGGCCAGATCTATAGTTATCAGAATGCCGCCTTTGCCCTCTCCGGCTTATTTATTGAAGAAACTACGGGTCACTCGTTCGAGTCCTTACTCCAAAAGCGATTGTTCCAACCTTTAAATATGCAAACCGCTTCCTTCAGCTTTGAAGCGATTGACAGCTCACGGCACCTGGCCCGACCGCATCAGCACGAAGCGGGAAGCTGGACCCTGCGGGAATTAAATCAAAAATACTACAACGCGATTCCGGCAGGTGGAATTAATGCCAGCATGGAAGATATGATCCATTGGATGCAGGTATTACTCGGCAATAAGCCGGATTTGGTGTCCGACTCCGTGCTCCAAATGGTTTTCGAACCCCGAATCGATACTAAAACCCTCGACCCCTATATGGGTAAGCTGGGCCTGCAGGACAAATCGTTGTATGGCCTAGGCTGGCGCATTCACACCTTTGCCGATTCAACCACAGGTGGACAAGATACGTTGATCCACCATGCTGGTTCAGTAAGCGGATACAGGACCCAATTGGCCATTGACCCTACATCCAAGGTGGCCCTGTGCGTATTATTCAATAGCCCAAGCCCTATTGCCGGCCCGGTAGTGGCCGATTGCTTACTGATGGTGCGTGACAAGTTGGAAGCTATTCACAACTGGCAGACCGTTCAATAACGATTACATCCCGCGTCCTTTATCCATCGAAGCGGATGTTAGGCCAAATCCGCTTTTGTCATCTGGTTTAACATTCACTACATTTACTTTTAACAATAGGCCCTTTATCTCCCCTATCTAACCAATTGATCCAAGACATGTACCTCCTCCTTCCTGGCGGAGCATTGAGCATTCGTTAACACAAATCAGAATTGTATGAAAAAAATTCTTCCTATTCTCATCCTATGCCTAGTGATGATTGGGGGGTTGATCGCACAGGAGACTTTCCCGGTCAATGATGTGCAAGACAACCGTTCCAACGCCTACGCATTTACCAACGCAACTATTTACACCTCCTACAATGCCAAAATAGAGGGAGCTACCCTGGTGATCCGGGAAGGAAAAGTCATTGCGGTTGGCACCAATGTTACCGTACCGAAAGGTTATACCAACATTGACCTGGAAGGAAAATACATCTATCCCTCTTTCATTGATATGTATACCACCTATGGTATTCCTGAGCCCAAGCGGGGGCCTTCCAGCCGTTCGACCCAAATTCAATCCAATACCAAAGGTGCCTACAACGGGAACGAAGCAATCAAGGCTGAATTTAACGCCGCTGAGGCATTTACCCATGATGCAAAAGCATCTACTGTATGGCGAAAAATGGGTTTTGGCAGCGTACTCAGTTTCCGGGCAGACGGGTTGGCCAGAGGAACCTCCACCCTGGTTACCCTGGGAGATGGCACTGAAAATGAGTTGATCCTTGTCCCAAAAATAGCAGCCCATTATTCTTTCAGTAAAGGCACCTCCCGCCAAAACTATCCTTCATCCTCCATGGGCTATATTTCCTTACTGCGACAGACCTATCTGGATGCCGATTGGTACAACAGCCTGGATCCCAAGCCATTTACAGACCTTACCCTGGATGCCTGGATCGCCACCCAAAAACTTCCTCAGGTATTTGAAGCCAACAACTGGCTCAACCTACTTCGATCGGATAAAATAGGCGATGAATTCGGCGTACAATACATCATCAAGGGAGGTGTAGACGCTTACCAGCGGATCGAAGCAGTAAAAGCTACAGGTGCCTCCCTGATCATCCCGGTAAATTTTCCCGATGCCTATGATGTAGATGATCCGGTAGATGCTTACAAAGTTTCGCTTCGCAATATGAAGCATTGGGAACTGGCCCCTACCAATCTGGCGCATCTGGAAAAGAACGGGATTCCATTTGCACTGACAGCTCATGGGTTGAAAAAGAAAACGGATTTCTGGAAGAATGTCCGCCAGGCAATCCAGCATGGTCTTTCTGAAGAAACTGCCCTGAAAGCCTTGACGCAAACCCCGGCAGAACTGTTGAATGCCCAAAATCGGGTTGGTAGCCTCAAAGAAGGCATGGTAGCTAATTTTATTATCACTTCCGGCAATGTATTCGAAAAAGATAGTAAGATTTACGAAAACTGGATACAGGGCAAACGGTATGCGATAACCGATATGGCAGCACCCGATTTAGCGGGCAACTATGTGCTAGTGGTGAAAGATGCCAGTTATGAATTGGAAATCACCGGTGACCCCGGCAGGCATAACGGCAAGATCCACCTGGAGGAGGACAAGGAGTCCAAAGTGAAAATCACTGAAGAGGAAGGGCTTATCAGCTTGTCTTTCAACCCTACCCCGTCTGATAAGTCGGCTCGGCACATTGCATTAACAGGCTGGTTGGACGGAAAAAACATGGCAGGTAGCGGCCAATTGGCCGATGGAAACTGGACCGGATGGACGGCCACCTATGACACCGAGCTGGAAGAAAAGGAGAACAAGGATAAAAAAGAGGCTGAAGATCCCACCAAAAACCTGGGAGACATCATTTATCCCTTCGTAGCCTATGGGACTAAAACGTTGCCCAAGCAAGAAAAGATCCTGATCCAGAATGCCACAGTATGGACTATGGGCGAAAACGGAATTTTAGAAAATACAGATGTGCTGCTGGATAAGGGAAAGGTTGTCCAAATCGGACCAAAGATCTCTGCCTCGGGAGCCCGGATAATTGACGGCACCGGCAAACACCTTACGCCTGGGATAATCGATGAGCATTCACACATCGCCGCCACTTCCATCAACGACCGGGCTGCCAATTCCTCCATGGTTCGGATCAGTGATGTCATTGATTCTGAAGATCAGGAAATCTACCGCGCACTTTCCGGAGGTGTTACGGCTATCCAGATCTTACACGGCTCTGCCAACCCCATTGGTGGCCAATCGGCCTTGATCAAATTGCGCTGGGGCAAGACCCCCGAGGAACTCAAAATTGAGGATTCCGACGGCTATATCAAGTTTGCCCTCGGAGAAAATGTAAAACAATCCCGCAGTTCCAGTTCAACCCGATACCCGCAAACCCGTATGGGAGTAGAGCAGGTATTTGTTGATGGGTTCCAAAGTGCTGTTGATTATGAAAAGAAATGGCAAGCCTTTGAAGCTGGGGAGCTTACGCAAAAGCCTCGAAAGGATTTGGCTATGGAGGCCATGCTGGAGATCATCCGGGGTGAACGCTTTATCTCTTGCCACTCTTATGTGCAATCGGAAATTATTATGCTGATGAAGGTAGCTGAACGCTTTGGTTTCAAAGTAAACACCTTCACCCACATTCTGGAAGGCTATAAAGTAGCCGATAGAATGGCGGCTCACGGAGCCGGCGGTTCCACCTTTTCCGATTGGTGGGCCTACAAATGGGAAGTGCGCTATGCCATCCCATACAATTCAGCCATCATGGCCAGAGAAGGCGTGGTGACCGCTGTTAATTCGGACAATGCCTCTTTGATGCGACGACTGAATCAGGAAGCAGCTAAAGCAGTTAAATACGGGGACCTGGAAGAATTCGAAGCCCTCAAACTGGCGACCCTAAATCCAGCTAAATTACTGCATCTCGACGACCGCATGGGCAGCATTAAGGCAGGTATGGATGCAGATGTGGTATTGTGGTCCGATCATCCCCTTTCCATTTATGCACAAGCGGAGAAAACCATCGTCGATGGCACCGTTTATTTCGATCTGGACAAAGACCAGCAGATGAAGGCTGAAATCCAGGAAGAACGGGCTCGACTGGTTCAGAAAATGCGCGATGCCAAAGCAAATGGCGGGGCAACTCGTCCGGCATCTTCCACCTTTCGGCACCATTGGGATTGTGAAGATCTACATGTGTATAAAGGGAATTGAGGATTGGAGATTGATATTATTTAAATTCGAAAAAGAGAAAAATGAAACTCAATAATAAATTGCTATTGCTATTGCTTTTGCTGGTCTCCCTAGCTGGGCAGCTAAGCGCACAAACCCGGGTTGTACCTGCTGGTCCGCAGGAAGGTCCCATTCTGTTAGAGGGAGCTACCATCCATATAGGCAATGGAGAGGTCATTGAAAACGGGGTACTCGGTTTTGCCGAAGGAAAAATCACCGTTGTGGGCGAAGCTGGTGATAACATACCCAACCAAGCCCAGTACGAGGTTATCAATGTTGCCGGAAAGCATATCTATCCTGGTTTAATCGCCATTGCCTGCGATCTTGGCCTGGCAGAGGTAAGTGCGGTCCGAGCCACACTCGACTATGCCGAACTCGGGGATTTCAATCCCAACGTTCGATCGCTGGTAGCCTACAATACCGACTCGGAATTGATTCCTACCTTCCGCTACAACGGTATCCTGTTGGCTCAGACCACGCCCAGGTCGGGTGTAATCCACGGTACCTCCTCCGTTGTACAGCTGGATGCCTGGAACTGGGAAGACGCCGCCTACGTAATCGACGATGCCGTCCATATGTCCTGGCCGGCCAAGGAATACGGTCCTCGCTGGTGGCTAGGGGAAACCGAAAACCGGAAGAATGAGAATTATGGAAAGATCGTTCAAATGATCGAATCCACTATGGCAGATGCCCAAGCTTACAGTCAAATCGAAAGCCCGGAGGAGATGAATTTGAAACTGGAAGCACTCAAGGGATTGTTTGACGGAAGCAAAGGCCTGTTTATTCATACCGATGACGCCAAAGCAATGTTAGTAGCGATCCAAACGGCACGCCAGGCAGGTGTTCAACGAATCGTAATTGTGGGTGGATATGAGGCGCTACTCGTAAAAGATTATTTAAAAAGTGAGCAGATCCCGGTTGTGCTGGATAACGTACACCGCTTACCGCGCCGTGACCACGAAGACACCGTCTTTCCCTACAAAATGGCAAAAGAATTTCACGATGCCGGGATTGAAATTGCCTTGAGCGGCGGGAATGGTTATGCCGTACGCAATATGCCTTTTTATGCAGGTACCGCCGTAGCTTATGGATTACCTTATGAGGAGGCCATTAAAGCCATGACCCTCAGCGCGGCCAAAGTGCTGGGGATCGATGACCGGGTGGGCTCCCTGGAATCCGGTAAAGATGCCATGCTCATTGTGGCAGGTGGCGATTTACTCGACATGCGTTCCAGTAAAGTAGAACACGCTTTTATTCAGGGACGAAGGATCCAATTGGAGGCTCGCCAGCAGTGGTTGTACAAAAAGTATTCGGAGAAATACGGACATACCATTGACGATTGATCCGCATGGATGAGAAGATATCGACATAACCTAAATCGAAACCCAATAAAGCATTTACATGAAAGAGTACAAGCTCGAATCCCTGATTTATTATAGCAAGCTCACTTTGGATAAGGAGCATATTGTCAAATCTTCCGGCAAGGATATCCAGGAAAAGCTGGACGCTCATGCAGCGGAAGGATGGCGCCTGGTCTCCACCGATGCAACCGACTTTGGAGCAGCGGTCTATATTTATCTGTACTTCGAGCGAGACAAAAAGTAGGGAAGGTAGAAAGTAGAATGGTATGTCCATTTACATTTGAATTCCACATTTTACCTTTACCTTTCTTTTGGGACTGACTCTGGTATGGGGGCAGGCAATACAGCGAGCCAATTCGTCCAGTTTGCTTTCCGTAAGGATTGTCCGAATGATTGACAAGTCGGGAATAGAAGGTACGGGTCTGTATGAGCGATATATACTTCTGGGGTGGTGAATGAACGGTTGCTGGTGAAGATTATAAAGAGCAATCGAAAATTCAAGGATACTCATCTTACAAAGAATACAATATGGATAATACAGATTTAATAAAAAAGGCGAAAAAAAAGGTAAAGGATAAAAAACAATTTTATGCTCACTTCAATGCATTTTACATTGTAACATTTTCTTTGTTTTTAATCAATTATTTTACCACTCCAGGAACATGGTGGTTTATTTTTCCTATAATTGGTTGGGCGATAGCGGTACTTGGACATTATCTAAATGTATTTGGATTACCAAGTTTTAGAGATAAGATTTGGGAGGAAAAACAATTTGAAATTGAATTAGACAATTTAAAAAGATCACAAAGTATAGACATTCAGAATGATGAAGATGAAATATTAGATATTTCAAATGACGATCTTGGCGTAAGAGAATTAAGGGAAAAAGAGAGAAATTTTAATTCGGACGATTTTGTCTGAGAAAAAAGAAAACTGTATCCAATCGAGCGTAAAACTCTCCTAGTCAACAAAAGGTGACTACCCCATTCGTACTAGGTGCTTGTTGGCTGCTCGGAAAAAAATCCACTCTTGTAATCATTTTTAATTAAAATTGGCCTGCGCTTTAAAAATAACAATTCTTTAAATGGTATAATGTCCTTGATCCCGACACTTGTCGTCGGGGCTGACCAAGTTTGGCTGTTTTTCTCCATTTTTAGATAGGTCATTTTAAACTTGCGTCTGTATAAAGCTCAAATTCCCTGCTTGCCATATTGGTTCTTCAAATATTCATTGATCTGCTCGTACTCTTCTCGTCCCTTCTCGGTCAGATAGGGTAAAATCATGTACCAGGTCATATCCACCAAATCCATTGGCTTGTCGAATAGAATGCCTGGGGTAAAGATTTTACTTTGCAATTTCCAAAAGGCCCCTACCATCCATACGTTATGGGTCAAAAAATCATAATTAATGCCCTCACTTTCGGGGATCATTCTACCGGTTTCAATGTAATATTCGAAAAGTGACCTTCCTCGCTTCAAGCGCATCAAATTGGTTTCTTCATATAGTTTACCCACCTCGGGATAGTGGTGGAGGATAAAGAACAGGTCATGGAAGAAGAAACTGTGCTTTCCCATGAAATCCCGAAAATTGCCCATGATCTTCCTGAAATCATCCAGGGTCAGGTAGCCATCCAGTTTCATGATGCCTTGTGATTCGGTATCCATTTTCTCATAAACGGATTTCACCAAGATGGCTTTGGTCTTAAAGTGGTAAGTCAGGTTGCCCGAACTAATCTCCAATGCAGCAGCTATCTGATTGGGTGATGTTGAGGATATCCCCCTTTC
This sequence comes from uncultured Saprospiraceae bacterium, assembly GCA_964641965.1. Taxonomy (GTDB): domain Bacteria; phylum Bacteroidota; class Bacteroidia; order Chitinophagales; family Saprospiraceae; genus JAJDFU01. The sequence continues at coordinate 73,643 of CAZXLD010000020.1, forward strand.
ATTGAACAACTCCACGGCCTTATTAAGAATCTTCTCTTTCAACTTCATAGCAACAATTAGCACTAAAAACCAAAAATTATTTGCAAATTAGCACAAAAGTACTAATATTGTTACTGAATAAGCTAGTGTACGTAAGTTTTTCAAGAGAGTGCAATAGAGCAGAGGTCAAATCAAGGTTTTGTCATCAGTACCCTTTCAAATGCGCATGGATTCGGGTAAACCAGGATCCATTCGACTAATTGAGAACAAAACAAAACAGCGAGATGAAATCTACATTTCAATTACCTTTCCTTCAATCGACGATTGCCTTGATTTTACTGGTCGGAATCGGTTTCGGTTGTTCAAACCTGAGTAACCGTCGTACAATCTCATTGTCAGATACTATTCCTGAAATAGATAAGACAAGAGAAGCGAAAATACTAACGGTTTTTTTTGGCTTGGACAATGCATTGCCCCCAAGGTCAAGGATCTTATATTGGAAGGCGCCAGGGAAGGACGGCATGCCACTTGTTTTTTCGCTGGAAGTTGACCCCACCACGCTCGACGCTTCCGACTTTGAAGTTATTTCCAAAGACGGCACAGCATTTGAGGTTGAAGCGGCTACTTTACTCCCCGCCAATGAAGAGTTTGAGCTTAGAACCGTACTGCTCATTGGAGATTATGGCAATCATCCGGACAACCCACCTGTCTCGGTCAAGATAGCGGGTGATCTAATGAGTCGAACCGGGAAAAATTTCAAGGGAGAAGTTGCCAATGTAATTCCTCTGGAAGAGGGGCCTGTTTTGAGCTATGCTGAATATTTTACGATCGATAAAGACTATCCGTATGTGGAGGAGGGATTGGGTTGCGATTGCCCCAAAGAAGAAACCCAATTGGTGGTCAAAGCCGTTTGGTCAGGCGGTGTAAGAGCGGTCAATGAAGGAGAACTTGGAGACAATGAAATCAATGATTTTCAAATCACTATGTTCAACGGTTCAGATACATTTACCGTAAATCCCTTCCAGCTGGCAGATCTGGGCGATAACGACAACAATACGGACCTGTGTCTAAAAGAATCAGGCATTCCCATCTTTGTACAAGTCAATGAAAATGTGGCGATCGACCCAAGAGGAGATAAAAATCCAAAGACAGGAATAGAGGTTATCAGCAGATGGTAAAAACAACAGAAACTCTTCTCGTTTAAATCAACTGACAACCATGAAAACATTCATTCTCATAACTGCCATCATTGAATTATTGGCCGGAACCATCTTATTTTTTGTGCCTCAGTTAATTCCCGACCTGGCTCAGGGGCCCGGGAGTCATATGGCTTTGATTCGGATGTTCGGAGCAGGTGCCTTGGGATTAGGCCTTTTTGCCCTTCAGGTATGGCGGAATTTTGAAAACGAAACCGCCGTCAAGATCTTTCTTTCCTCCTTTTTGGTATTTCATATCGGTGCATTTATTGGGATCACGGCGAGTTTTTTGGCTGGTGTTTTTTCCAATCCTGGAGCGGCAATATTGCATTTGATATTGGCCATTTTTACGGGGTATTATTTATTCAGGAATAATTTGGCGAATGTCCCAATGGCCAGGAAAGTTTTAATGGGAGCCGGTATTGCCTTTGGAACTATTGGAGTGCTCATAGCTTTGTTACCCAATATTTTGCATCAAGCAGGATTACATCCGGATTATGCGGCATCCAAGGAGTATAACTTACCTGGTAAAAGAGCACTTATTATAACCACAAGTCATAGTGTATTACATGGGCCAGGGGAAACAACTGGTAATCCTACAGGCGTTTTTGGCTCCGAAATGACGATTCCGTACTATGAATTTTTGGATGCAGGCATGGAGGTGGATGTAGCGAGTATTAAGGGTGGAGAGATTCCCATAGACCCACAGTCCTTTTATTATGGCATTATATCCAAAGAAGATAAGCGCTTTCTAAAAGACCAGGACTTCCAGGCAAAAGTAAATAGCTCATTGAAAATCGATGATGTGGATTTCACGCAATACGATGCCATTTGGATGGCAGGTGGTTGGGGAGCAGCCTATGACCTGGGACAATCCGAAGTATTGGGTGAAAAACTGAGTGAGGCCTATTATGCGGAAAAGCCAATCATGGGAAGTGTTTGCCACGGTGCATTAGGCTTTATCCAGGCCAAAGATACGCTAGGCAATTATTTAATTACAGGAAGGAGTATGACGGGAGTCACCGATAAACAAATCCAGGAATTTGGAATCGCTTTAACCCCTCTTCACCCTGAAACAGAGCTTCGAAAATTGGGTGTAAACTTTGAAAGCAGCACAGGCAATTTTGATTTTCTGCAAACCAAGACGGTGATTGATGAAGAAGGAAGGTTTGTCACCGGGCAAAATCAAAATTCGGGTCATGAGACGGCACAGAAGATCATGGGAATTTTGTTGAAAGATGCAGCGAAACCCGTATTGGATTAAATAATACAAAATGCTTAAGGATACAAAGATCGAAGGCTGGAAGGCAAATGGAACCTTTGTCAGCTTGACAAAGGCGGGAGGGATGTCGGTTTTTGTCCAAGAACTCGGAGATCCCGCTGCATCCGCTGATCAGACCTTGCTCCTCTTGCATGGATTTCCCGAAAGTTCTTTTTCGTACCATCAGGTCGTAAAGGGATTATTGGATCATTTTAGGCGAATAATCCTGTTTGATTTTCCAGGCTACGGTTTCAGCGACAAGCCCCAGACCGGGTATTCGTACTCTTTATTAGAACAGGCAGATGTCGCTCTGGAGGTTTGGAAACACTTTGGCATAAGCGGTGGGCATTTGTTGGCTCACGATATGGGGGATAGTGTAGCTACTGAATTAACAGCCCGGGAAGTGGAACAAGTGCTACCGGAATGGTTTTCGGCGGGCTTCAAAAGCTATACGTTTACCAATGGGAGCGTGGTTTTGGAGCTGGCTAAAGTACGGAACATCCAAAAGCTGCTGCTAACCCGGTGGGGCAGTATCCTTTCCAAGCTCACCAACAGCTCGATCTTTCACCATCAGATAAAGAGTGCCCACGGTGAAGCGCCTTTGGATGACCTGGAAATTACCAGGCTATGGACCCTGAATATTCAAAATGATGGCAGAAAGGTAACCCACCTTACCATCAAGTACCTCCTGGACAGGAAACGATACGAGGTGAAACGCTGGTTGCCGGCTATGGGAAAAACCCAGGTCCCCATTCATCTCTGTTGGGGTGATAAAGACAAGGTAGCAAAAGTAGAAATCGCTTATTTCCTAAAGGAACAAGTATGTCCTCAGGCGCAATTAACGATCATGGAAGGGGTGGGTCACTTTTGCCAAATAGGTTCCACTGATATCTGGCTTCGATCCATTCTTCCCTTCTATACTGCTTTGGGGACTGAAAATCTGCAAAAGCAAAACAGCTTATAATCCTCCCTTAACGGGCGGTCAAAAACTTCAACTTACTAATGACAAAACGCGACCTGTTAGATCGACTACACATACCCGTTGTTGCCGCACCGATGTTCATTGTATCCCAGGTAGATCTTTTATTGGCATGCTGTCAAAATGGAGTAATAGGCACCATTACCGCCTTAAATAATCGAACCTCAGAAGGCCTGGAAGAATGGCTCATGCATATAAAAGAGGAACTCAAAGCCTTTGAAGAGACTACAGGGCACCGACCGGCTCCTTTTGGCATGAACCTGATCGTTCACAAAAGTAACGTCAGGCTGGAAGCGGATCTCGAAATAGCCATACGGCAAGAAGTGCCCATCATTATTACCTCTCTGGGGGCTGTACCGGAGTTGGTGGATAAGGTGCATGCCTATGGTGGCTTGGTCTTCCATGATGTCATTAACACCCGTCATGCGCGAAAGGCTATTGATGCCGGGGTGGATGGCATTATTTGTGTCGCTACGGGTGCGGGCGGGCATGGCGGCCTGCTCAATCCTATGCCATTTATCACAGAAGTTCGGGAAATGTTTGACGGAATCGTGCTTTTGGCGGGAGCGATGAGTTCGGGAAAAGATGTAGCCACAGCCATGCAGATGGGAGCCGATTTAGCTTACATGGGTACTCGGTTTATCAATACCAAAGAGGCTGTGGCTTCGGATGATTACAAAAACATGATCATCGAAGGAGGTACAGCCGATATCGTTTACACCGCTGCCGTTTCGGGAGTCAATGGTAATTACCTGCGACAAAGCCTGGAGGCAGCAGGTATTACCAAGGAATTGTGGGCGTCCAAATCGAAAATGGACTTTAGCAAAGCAACCGATAATGAAGCAAAGGCCTGGAAAACCATATGGTCTGCGGGGCAAGGTGTGGCTACGATCCATGATAATCTTCCGGTTTCGGAATTGATTGACCGATTGAAAATGGAATTTAAAGGTGCCCTGGAGAACCAGGCTAAATTAATGGATCGCTGGTTTTGATAGAGCGATTTAGGTTCATGGTATAAAACAAAGATTATGAAAGCGACAACTCAACAATTCTTGAACGATACAGGCGCTGAGGTTCCCATCATTTGCGGCCCCATGTATCCGGGATCCAATCCCGAATTGATTGCCGCCGTTTCGGATGCGGGTGGTTTTGGAGTTGTTCAACCCGTTTCCATGACCTCGCTTTACGGTCATGATTTTCGAGCGGGTTTACAATTGATTAAAAGATTGACAAGCAAACCTTTTGGAGTCAACTTTACCATCTTCGGAGGGGCCAATAAAAAGTACCACGAACAAATGAAAAAGTGGATGGCGATTTCCATCGAAGAAGGGGTGAAATTCTTTTTGACTTCTTTGGGGAAACCACATGAAGTCGTCAAAATTGCCAAGGAACATGGTATCAAAGTGTACCACGATATACCCAATAAGAAAATCGCTCTGGCGATGCGCGATGCCGGTGTGGATGGATTGAATTGTATCAATTGGAGAGGAGGCGGACAAACGGGAGTTCAATCCGCTGAGCAATTCATGGAAGAGTTACATGACATTGGTATTCCCTTGATATGTGCCGGCGGTATCAGTAGTCCCGAAGATTACCAAAAAGCGCTGAATATGGGATACGCAGGTGTGCAGATGGGAACTCGCTTTTTGGCCACCCATGAATGCAAAGTGACCGATAGCTATAAGCAGGCCATTGTCGAGGCTGTGGAAGAGGATATCGTTTGGACCAACAAAATTGCCGGGAATAATTCATCCATGATCAAGACGGATGATATCATGAAAGGTGGCTTGAGAACAGGACCTATTATCAATTTTATGTTGAGGCGACGCAAATTGAAAACATATGCCCGAATGTATTTAATGAGTCGGGGGCTAAAGAATTACAGTAAAACTGCCTTTGATGAT
>CAZXLD010000021.1:0-78310 GCA_964641965.1 uncultured Saprospiraceae bacterium
GAGTGGCAAATGGCAGATGGTATACGTCCCTGATATAGGTTGTCCGTCCACCGTGTACCGTCCATCGAGCATCACGCCTCTGGGCGAAAGCATCGCGCAGCGAGCATTCAGCATCAAGTAGTGAGCGTCCCAGTCATTGCTATTCTGCTACTGATCCTCGGTCACCAACTTATAGAGGGTTAAGGCCCACAACAATTGCTTTTCTTCGGCTGTCAGGTCATTTACCACCAGTTCAAATACCCGGTGCTGAAGATTGGAACTTTTACCGGCTTTGGAAGGAGCCAGCGTAGCTATTTCCCGTTCGCCCACCACAATCACGTCCATTCCATTTTCTTGCCCCCTCAGGGATGCAAGTACTTTTTTCCCCTTTGGCCTTTCTCGAAGATTTCCTTCGGCATCCAGTTCACCTACAAAATCATTATCGATAACCAAACGGCTTCCTTTAGTCCGAATCCAGAAAATAATTTCATGCGTCTGGGTGTAAGAAACGATCAGACCGTCGGGCCCGCTTACGTATTTCCGAAAAGCATATAACAACACCGGCTCTCCGTAAATGGTGGTGAAAGTACCTTGTTTGATTTTTTTGAACCCACGGCTCTCCTTTTGGTCGATAGACTGATCCGACAACAATTCTAATTCACCGCCCTCCAATGGAATTAACTGGCTGCGTTTATTATCAAGTTGTTCCCGCAAAGCCTTAATATCCTGCTGCAGGCGTTTCTGTCCGGGAGAAAGATTGGGTAGAATGCGGCTGATCAGATATGCCCCTGTGCCGGCTACCAGGAGAGAAGTAAGTGCCAGAATACCCATAATTGTTAATTCGTTGCTCCCGGTCTCTATTTCGGGATAGGCAAAAATAGCACAAAGGGAGGCCTTCTTTCAGCAGATTAAAAGGAATATTAGACTGGACTAATGATTTAGCAGCTATAAACTACCCTAAATACGACTTAAGGTTATTTCGATTGTACGATTTACGAAGACGACGGATCGCACGCTCCTTTATTTGACGTACCCGCTCCCGAGTCAATCCGTATAACTCTCCGATCTCTTCAAGGGTAAGCGATTTATTACCATTCAGGCCGTAATACGAAGAGAGTACCTCAACTTCTCTAGGGCTCAAAATAGAGAGTCCTTGCTGCACCTCATCTTTCAGCGACTGTTCCATCAGTTGGTCATCAGGCGCCTCGTTTTCATCCGCGGTTATCACATCCAGCATGGTCGAGTCACCATCTTCGCCACTCAGAGGGGCATCAACAGATACATGTCGGCCATTACCCTTGAGCATGTTCGAAACTTCTCTGGGCGACATATCCAACAATTCTGCCAATTCCTCGTGGGTCGGCTCCCGTTCAAACTCCTGTACGAAAGACAAGAAGGCTTCATTGACCTTATTGTAAGAACCCACTTTGTTTAAAGGCAGGCGTACGATCCTGGAATATTCCACAATGGCTTGCAAAATAGACTGCCGAATCCACCAAACTGCGTAGGATATAAACTTGAACCCCTTGGTTTCATCAAATCGCCGGGCGGCCTTCATCAAACCAACATTACCCTCATTAATCAAGTCACTTAGTGAGAGTCCCTGATTTTGATACTGCTTGGCTACAGATACTACAAATCGTAGATTTGATTTCGTCAGTTTCTCAAGGGCCTGGTGATCACCTTGCTTGATGCGCCGGGCTAATTCAGCCTCTTCTTCAGCATTTAACATGGGAATCTTACCAATATCGTTCAGATATTTATCTAAAGCCAGGCTCTCCCGAGCCGTTATCTTATTGGTAATTTTCAGTTGGCGCATAAGGATGGGATTTTAGATTAAATCACATTACCAATTACGTTTCTTTTCTAAAAATAGTTTCCCAAAGGCGAATTCCAGCACATATATCTTTTTTTCCTCTAAAAGTTTCAGGATCAAAATAGATACTTCGGCAAAAAAGAAATCCAGCCAAATTATTTTTGGCTGGATTTTTAAATCTTAAATCAGGTATTTCCCTGCTTATTCTTCGTTCGCCGAATTCTGTTCCCGATTGCCTCCCCCGTTCCGTTGCGGTTTTTGCATCAATGCTTTTCTGGACAAACGCAACTTACCAGTTCGCTTATCCACACCAATCAATTTGACTTTCACATCGTCTCCTTCCTGGAATACATCCTCCACCTTGTCGATCCGAGAATGCGATATTTCAGAAACATGCAACAGGCCGCTTTTTCCGTGAAAGTCGACAAATACACCATATGGCATTACCGTTTTGACCTTGGCATCGAACACATCACCTACTTGCGGGACAAATGTGATTCGTTTGACCCAAGCCATAGCCTTGTCGATGGAATCCTTATTGGAGCTAGCAATGGTCACAATACCAGTATCATCTACTTCTTCGATATTGATCGTAGTTTCCGTCTCCGCCTGGATTTCCTGAATAACTTTTCCACCAGGTCCAATCACCGCACCAATGAAACTCTTATCAATGACCAGCCTTTCGATGCGCGGTGCATGAGGCTTGAGATCTTCCCTTGGACCATCCAGCGATTCAGCCATCTTATCGAGAATATGCAGACGGCCTTCTCTCGCTTGTTCCAGTGCCTGGATCAAGGTTTCATACGGCAGACCGTCGATCTTGATATCCATTTGACAGCCGGTAATGCCTTGTCGGGTTCCTGTAACCTTGAAATCCATATCGCCGATTGCATCCTCATCGCCCAGTATATCCGACAAAATAGCCACCTTGCCCTCTTCTGAAACAAGCCCCATCGCAATTCCGGAAACAGCAGATTTAAGCTGGATACCAGCATCCATGAGTGCCAATGAACCCGCACAAACAGTAGCCATGGAGGAAGAGCCATTCGATTCCAGGATATCACTGACAACGCGAATCGTGTAGGACATATCTTCTGGTAACACTTGCCGAAGCGACCGCCCCGCCAGGTTGGCGTGCCCCACCTCGCGACGACCAGGCCCTCGCATCGGTTTAATTTCACCTACGGAGAATGCAGGGAAATTGTAGTGCAGAATGAATTTTTCAAACCGCTGCTCCATCGCATTATCCTGCATCAATTCATCAAGCTTAGTCCCAAGCGTAACTGAAGTGAGAGACTGTGTTTCTCCCCGAGTGAAAATGGAAGAACCATGGGCAGAAGGCAGGTAGTCCACCTCTGTCCAAATGGATCGGATATCTGTAGGTTTCCGACCATCCAGGCGAACCCCTTTATCCAGTACAACTGACCGGATGACCGCCTTTTTCAGTTTATCAAAATAGCCCTTGGCCATGCCCTCCTTTTCTTCGTATTCTTCCTCCTCCATGGACTCAGCCAACTGCTCCAGCAATTCGTCTTTTATGGTCCTAAACCCTTCCTTACGAGCATTTTTATCAAGTGCTTGGAGGCAGACTTCCTCCAGGCGAGACCGGCAAAAATCGTCTACTTGTTTTTTTAGCGCTTCGTCTTCTTCTACTTGCTCAATCTCTCGTTTAACAGTTGCTTTTTCTCCTACCAGCTCCGCCAATTTTAGTTGGGCCTCACATTGAACCTTGATTGCCTTATGGCCAATCTTGATCGCTTCCACCAATACCGACTCCGGCACCTCTTTCCCTTCCCCTTCGACCATCATAATATTCTCCATTGAGGCAGCTACAATGATGTCCAGATCAGCAGCACTGAGTGCCGTTTTGGTGGGGTTTACGACAAACTCCCCATTGATCCGAGCAACTCGTACTTCGGAAATGGGGCCACCAAATGGAATATCTGACACAGACAGGGCGGCAGATGCTGCCAAGGCAGTAAAGGCGTCTGGAAGGGTTTCAAATTCACCGGAAATCAAATTGATGATCACCTGTGTCTCGTTCATGTACCCATCAGGGAAAAGCGGACGGATGGCCCGGTCGACGAGGCGTGAAGTCAACACCTCATAATCGGATAGCTTGGCCTCTCGCCTAAAGAAATTTCCGGGAATACGGCCGGCAGCTGCAAATTTTTCTTGATAGTCAACTGAGAGTGGAAAAAAACTTTGGCCTTCTTTCATTTCTCGAGCAGAAACAACGCTGCAGAAAAGCATGGTGCTTCCTACTCGGACGACGACTGAACCGTCTGCCTGGGTAGCTAATTTTCCGGTTTCAAGTGTTACAGTTCTGCCATCTGGCAGATCAAAGGACGTGGAAATAGGAGTCTTTTGTCCCATTTGTGAATTTGGATTTTATTGTAATTGGTAACCGTAGGCTTATGATTCAATCTATATTGAGATCCGCCGGCAATACCTATTCAGATCGTTCAGCAGAAAGGCATAAAACGGATACAATCCTTTCAAGAATAGCAGAACAGCTCTACATACTAAAACAAAAGAGGAACGAAAAATACTGGAAAAAGGAGCGGGATATCCATCCCAACTCCTTTAATGTTACTTCCGGATACCCAGTTTTTCAATCAGGGCCCGATACTTCGTAATATCTTTTTTCGCCAGATATTGAAGCAATTGCTTTCGTTGTCCAACTAAAGCCAGCAGTGCCCGGCGGCAGGAGTGATCTTTGTTATTCTCCTTTAAATGTTCAGATAATCCTTTGATCCGATACGTAAACAACGCAATTTGCGCTTCCACCGAACCGGTGTTTTTTTCAGAGCCACCGTACTCCTTGAAGATCTCTTCCTTCGTCTCCTTTGATAAATAAACGGCCATCAATTACCATTTTAGATCACGAAAATCGTTAATAGCGGGGCAAAGGTACATTAATTTGGTGGATTTGTAACCAAATAATACGAATTGCCCTTGAATATCAAGCCGGTTTACTCTGCTTTGAACTCTTTTATCGCTTCGGTAAGCTTAGGCACCACTTCAAATAGATCCCCTACCACACCATAATCGGCAGCTTTAAAAAAGGGTGCTTCCGGATCCTTGTTGATGACCACAATAACCTTGGAGCTGTTGACGCCTGCCAAGTGTTGAATAGCACCTGAAATACCAGCCGCGATATACAAATTAGGCCGGATGGCAATGCCCGTTTGTCCGACATGCTCGTGATGAGGGCGCCAACCCACATCGGCCACAGGACGAGAGCAAGCTGTTGTGGCACCTAAAACATCAGCCAGTTCTTCTATGATCCCCCAGTTCTCGGGACCTTTCATGCCCCTGCCTGCAGAGACGACCAGTTCTGCTTCCGGCAATGGAACGGTACCCTCTACTCGATCTACTTCTTTCACCTCTACCCGGGGGGATTCCAATTCCAGCGCAAGTGATTCTACAGCTACTGGCGATCCCAACTTTTCAGGTGGAATGGAATTGCCCATCAAGGTGAGCACTTTAATGGGGGTACGAATTTCATACTCGGCAAAGGCTTTACCGGAGAACACCCCTTTTCGAACCCGAAACCCCTGATCGGTAGTTGGAAGGCCATTGACTCCGGAAACGGAACCGGCTTGGAGTCGTACTGCCAAGCGTCCGGATAAAGATTTCCCCGTTGAAGAATGGCTTAAAATAAGCACCTTTGCGCCTTGAGCTTCAGCGACGGCTGCAATGGCAGCGCTGTAGACCTGACTATCAAATCGAGCGAGTGCGTCCGCTTTTACTTGCAACACTTTATCGGCCCCATAAACTCCGAGATCACCTGCTTGCTCGGCCTCCCCCAATACCAGGGCCAGGCATTGCGTATTGAGGATACGCGCCACTTTATGCCCATAGGTTACCGCCTCGAAAGCCGCTTTTTTGAAAATGCCTTTTTGATGTTCGGCAAATACTACTACCATGGATTACACTTTTTTATCTAAACCCGGAAATGCATCCGGAAAAGGATGATTCATCAAATTACTTTTGCTTCTTCGTGCAATAGCCGGACCAGTTCAGTCATATTTTCCGGATCAATTAACTTGACATCCCCTTTCTCTTCTGGCAATTCGTAATGTACCACCACTGAAAGGTCTTCCATTTCCTGGGGAGCTACCACTTGCAAGGGTTTGCGCTTCGCCATCATGATCCCACGCATATTGGGAATACGTTGTTCGGCCAGACCTTTTGCCGCACTGATTACAAAAGGAGCTTGGACCGATACAGCCTCTACGCCACCTTCAATATCCCGTTGGATGGAAGCTGTATTCCCATCCATATCCATTTTGCTTGCGTAGGAAACAAAAGGAACTTGCAGCAGTTCGGCTAGCATGCCCCCAACTTCGGATCCATTATAATCGATGGTTTCCTTTCCCAGGAAAATGATATCATATCCCCCGTTTTCTTGAACAAAATGCGCGATTTGACTAGCTACAGCGTAAGCGCTTTGCGGGTCTAGATCGATTCGTACGGCGTCGTCCGCCCCGATAGCCAAGCCTTTGCGAATGACTGTATCATTTTCGGCAGGCCCTACATTGATCAGGGTAACGGTACCGCCAACAGCTTCTTTCAGCTCAAGTGCACGTACCAGTGCGTACCATTCGTCGTATGGATTCATTATGTACTGTACACCAGAGGTATTGAAGGCTGAACCATCCTGATTGAAACTGATTTTGGTGGTCGTATCCGGGGTTTTACTGACACAAACCAGTAATTTCATACGCGTTTATTTTACGGAAAATAGTCTTTAGCATCAAGCATCGGACCCAATTCATTGAATGAACAAATGTACTATTCCACTGACGTTATTAGCTAATTTAGCGAAAATTCGCTATTCAATTTCTGAAAACGCTTTACGCTTTAAAATATTTGACTGAATACTGTCATAAAAATTAAGGAATGGAAAAGACACCACGCCTAATCCAACTGGAATCATTATTGCAAGAAAGCCCAACGGATTCCTTCCTCTTGTTTGCCATAGCCAAAGAATACGAATCGATGGGGCAGTCCGACTTGGCCGTATCCCAGTATAAGCAGCTATTGGAAAAGGATCCAAATTATGTCGGGACCTATTACCATCTTGGCAAATTACTGGAGCTGGCCGGTCGTACAGAATCGGCAGTTACTATTTATGATAAAGGCATACAGGTGGCCGAAGCACAGGGTGACCAACACAGTAAACGAGAATTAGCCGAAGCCAGGCTGAATTTGGTCGATTGATTAGAGGGGGATTGAATCTGTTGCTGCTGGTATATAGGGTGTAAGAAAAAAGAGACTACCATTTAATAGGTAGTCTCCGAACATTCACCAAATCCTTATAAGAAAGGATTAGAAGTTATGGCTTGCTTAATGCTTATCAGCATTGACATTGATGCTACTGATTAGAATTAAATCACGAGTCCTAATCTATATTTATTTAGACCAATTCTTAATAATACCAAAAATAAATTACCTCCCTGGTATTAGCAAATCCCAAATCGAGGAATTTTAAGTTATTTTTTGATCTAATCCCTAACACTATAAGGCTCAGAGACCTTTTGTACAGCACTTTACATTAATTCTAAACCAAAGCGGTTGCCTCAATCTCCACAAGAAGTTCCGGCTTTATCAGGGCAGATACCTCAACCAAGGTGGCCGCCGGCTTGATCCCTTTGAAAAAAAGACCATGCGCGCGGCCTACCTCTTCCCAATCCTGGATTCGGGTTACATACATTCGAGTCCGAACTACATGCTCCATTCCGGCCCCCAACTCCTGCAAGGCATTCTCAATTTTCTGGAATATGAAATAGGCCTGTTGATAGGGATCCCTTGGAAATAAGACTGCTCCGTCTTGTACCGCCGTGGTTCCTGATACCTCAATCTGGTTACCCACCTTAACGGCTCGGGAGTAGCCAACAAGGTCCTCCCATTTGGCACCTGAACTCACTTTTTCTCTTTGCATGACTGCTTGGTTTTATTATTGAAGGATAGAACCAATATGCGGATTATCCAGCTTTCGATTTGGTAACGGTTCTGACAATCCAATAGGGAATCCAGCCCTCACCTTAGTTTCAAATGACAAATGCCAAATGTCGAATTGGGAGTGCCAAATATCGAATTGCGAGTGGGGGGGTGGAATGACGAGTTTCAAATGTCAAATGGCAAGTGCAAAATGTCAAATTGCGAGTGCGGAATGACAAATGGAGCGGTCTGAATTTTCAATTTTCAATGTCCATCTTTCGATTAAGGAAGATTCGTAAATAGATAATTTTAGGTATCTAGTATCAGCCGTAGGTCAATAGCTGCGGCGAAGTGAGCATCTACAGGATCGTGTATCCAACATTCAGTTTCCAGCATCCAGCAACAAGCATCTATAGCTTCGCGCCTTTAGGCGCCAGCATCGCGCAGCGAGCATCGAGTATCGAGCCTATCCTCCACTCTCGGAATACCTTCTTCAACCTAATAAAGTCCTCAACGTTCCAGAACTAGTTTATATTCACATAGATAGAGATTCATTCATCCATGCGCCCACCAGTAGGTTCGGAGGTTATTATTACCTATGCCCAAGAAAAGGGTAGAATACTGGAATGGATTGACGATCAGCTTGCCTTGGTGCACGTGGAAAGCACACAGGAAGAACTACCAGTTACCCTGGAAGATCTGGTTCCAACCGGCACTACACCTGGTGGAACCAAGCCTACGGATGTAAACCTGGCATTTGTAGCCGGAAGTCCGACTGGCACGTATGAATTCTATTTAACCAATGAGAGTAGGGAAAACCTATTGTTCGAAATCCATTATCGCTCGGCCGCCGGAAGTCGGCAATTGTACAGGGGATTAATCGAGCCTGAAAAAGCCTTTCGGCTAGGAGAATTCCAATGGGATGAATTGAATGAATTCCCTCTTTTTTTGGTCCGTTGCTGGCCCCAGACCCAAAGGGGAACCGGCTCTCTCAGGCAGCGCGAGATCCGGCTAAAAGCCAAAAAGTTTACTGCCCCTACCATCTGGATACCCAGTCTCAATCAACCAGCGGTTCTATTTCCCGTGTTTTCCTTGCAAGAAACCCTGGCCCCCAAACGAGAAGACCTGCGATCCTACACCCAGGATCTACTCTCCGATCTCGACAAACAAACATCAGATGACCGGTCCTTTTACAATTATGAGCTGGACCTACAAGAAATTGCTTCCTTCAACCCTACCATTGACCTGCACCTGGAAGCCTTGATGGACGACCCCATGGAAATTCCCAAAGAAAAAATCTTATCCGTTCAGGTAAAAGCCTTTGAGGACTTTTTAGAAAAAGCACATCGACTAGGGGTCGAACGGATATTTGTCATTCATGGACTTGGCAAAGGCGTGCTCCGCAAGGCTATCCACCAGCGTTTGTTGGAAAAATCCTTTGTCCAATCCTTTAAAAATGAATATCACCCCTTGTACGGCTACGGATGCACAGAGGTCGTGTTGCTTTGACCCCAGTATTGAGCTAAAGCAGCAAGGCTCGGAAAATGATAATCCGGGGGAAAGGGAGGCGTACTATTTTTTTCTACTCGGCTACTGATCAAGGCCACCGACATTCCTAAATTCTTTCCAAACTCCATATCTGAAGGACTATCGCCTACCATCAAACTATTTGAATAACTGATCTCAGGAAATTCAGTTTTAGCCTGCTCCGCCATACCCGGCCTTGGTTTCCGGCACTTACATCCAGCAGTTGCCAGATGCGGACAGTAGTAAATTTGGTCTAACCAGGCTTCAGCTTTTTCCAGCTTATTTTTTAAATGCCGGTGTACCAGTTGAAGGTCTTTTTCGGTCATCAAACCTTTTCCAATACCTTGCTGATTGGTTACCACTACGATCCGATCAAACCATTTCCGAAACTGAGAAATGGCTTCCGGTACGCCTGGGAGCAACTCAAACTCTTCTGGCCAACGTACATAGGCCCCGGGCAGACGCCGGTTGATTACCCCATCGCGGTCTAGAAATAAATACTTGATAGGGCCACGGCTTACTGGCATGCGATTAAGAATAAGAAATCAAGTGATCGAGCAATCAAAAAAGCTTGGATCGGGCTATAAATTACCGAAGATCGCATCTTCGATCAACTGACACATCAGATGCCCTACCAGCATATGGCCTTCCTGAATCCTTGGTGTATCAGAGGAAGGCATTGGAAGCCACCAATGACAATCGTCTTTCAGTTTGCCACCTCCCTGACCTGTCATCCCCACAACGCGCAAGCCTTTTTCCCGGGCTCGTTTAACCGCATTGATGACATTTGGCGAATTGCCCGAAGTGGATAAAGCAAACAGGACATCCCCCGGGCGCCCCATTACTTGTACCATCCGGGCAAAAACCTCCTCATACCCATAGTCATTGGCCATTGCCGTCAGAAAGGAACCATTTACATGCAGTGCTTCTGCAAACAAACCGGGTCGATCCAGGTAAAATCGACCGGATAGCTCAGCAGCCAGATGCTGCGCATCGGCAGCACTTCCACCATTACCACAAAAAAGTAGCTTTCCATCCCGGCTAAACAGGTCTACCGCATAATCAACCACTTCCCCGATTTGGCCCAACAGGAGGTCATCTTCCAGGAGTTGTTGTTTCATTTTTACCGAATCAGCAATACCGGCTCGGAGTACCTGGATCGTTTTACTCATTCGTTGCAATTGAGGCTTGTTCCTTATTTTCGATTTGCTCTTCGATCAGGTATTGATTCCGTTCCGGACTTTGCCTGCCAATCAATTCCGCCAAAAAGCCAGTGAGAAAGAGCTGAGAGCCCACGATCAAGAGCAGAATTCCAAAATAGAACAAGGGTCGCTCGGCAATTCCACCGGTCTGATAAACCAATTTCACGATACTCAGGTAGGCCAACATGCTGAATCCGATAAAGAAGAATAGGGTTCCCCAGGTTCCAAAAAAGTGCATAGGCCGTTTCCCAAATCGACCCACAAAGGTGATGGTCATCAGATCCAGAAAACCATTGATGAATCGCTCCAGCCCAAATTTGGTCGTCCCATACTTTCGGGCGCGGTGTTCCACCACTTTTTCGCCAATCCGGTTAAAGCCGGCCCATTTAGCCAGCAGTGGAATATAGCGATGCATTTCCCCATATACCTCTATACTCTTGACCACATTCAGCCGATAGGATTTAAGGCCACAATTGAAATCGTGGAGCGGAATGCCACTGATCATCCGGGTAACCGCATTAAAAAACTTGGAAGGGATGGTTTTAATGATGGGATCGTATCGCTTTTTTTTCCAGCCCGAAATTAAATCATACTTTTCTTCCCGAATAAGCCGATAGAGCTCCGGAATCTCATCCGGGCTATCCTGTAAGTCCGCATCCATAGTAATTACAACGTCACCACGAGCAGCCTGGAAAGCAACCTGCAAAGCTGCAGACTTTCCGTAGTTGCGGCGAAACTTAATTCCGCGCACACAGGGATTAGATGCCAGAAGGTTTTTGACAACGGTCCAGGAAGTATCCGAACTTCCATCGTCTACCATGATAATTTCATAGGTAAACCCTTGCGCTATCATTACCCGCCTGATCCAGCCTTCTAACTCAGGTAATGACTCTTCCTCATTATACAGGGGAACAACAACTGAAATATCCATTCCATTCTTATTCGACTTTTCCGGCGGGCGATTTCACGATCAACGCAATAAGCGCCGAAACCAGAAATCCTCCTACCAACGATCTCGCCAAATGCAACAAAGCACCACCGAGGTCAAAAGCCAGATCTTCCGGGCTTACCTTCATTGCATTGAGGTCCTGGCCCAGGAACTGCCCCATAGTTTGGGCCGTTCGATTAATAACATCCGCCTGTAAATCTATTAAACTGGGATCAAATACATAGACTTGTAGCAGGTAAAACGCCTGAAAGAGAACCAAGCCAATGGCACAAATGCCGAAGGCAGTCCGCAAGGCTGATTGGAACGGATAATCAGCTCGTTCGGCTCGTTCCTGCATTCCGACCCGATACATAATGGCTACAAAGAGAATCCAACCGATCCAGGGCAAGACCGGATGAAAAAACCATTCTTTTTCAACAAAAAAGGCAAGCAGGTACAACCCCACATTGAGTGTACCTGCCAGAAGCCCGTAATTTCGGATCATAGAGGACTTAGCTAAAGGCTATTATACCTGTGGATGCGTTCTTTTGAAAATGGCCCCCGTAATCAGGGCAATAACCGCTGAAAAGATAGCACCGAATCCCAAACCAAGCGCCGTTCCCCATAATGGAGACATCATCGGTTTGGTAAACTGTAGGGCAGCATCGATTTGCTCTTCATTCAGGCCTTGCTCTTCCCATTGCTCAATGACTGCGTTTAACAAGTTGTCATAGAAATTCGGATCGATTACCGTAGTATACAACAAGTTAAAGGCCACCCCAATAAGCACGGCAAAGATAAGGGTCAAGAATCCAACCCGAAAAGCACGGCCAAAGGTGATAAATCCACCCAAATCCTGATCGCGGTGATGCCGTACTGCTAGCACCGCAATTCCCAAATAGATAGCCGTGGATAATAAAAAGTTAATAATGCCATTCAGGGCTCCTCCGTTTGGATTGGATAATCCGGTAAGCTGAGAAACTAAAAAGTAGACAATCATGGCCAGCCCCCCAATCAGTGCATAACGCTGTATGACTGGCTGCGGACTTACTGAGTTTTCATCAATCTGATGTGGTTGATCGAGTGTAGTCATAGGTTAATGTATTTTCCATTAATATAATCTTCCTTCCTGGTGAAATAGAAAAAATTACGACCTGTTCTACTTCTAGGGCGATAAATGAACTGCATGCCCTCGATGGATCACCCCCAAGACCTTGCCGGGCAAGGTCTGATCATATATTGGAGTATTGGAAGACAAGGATTTAAAATCACCAATTTGCCAGGTTTGCTCCTGCTCCATGCTGAACAAAGTCAAATTGGCCAGCTGACCTTCGGCTACTTTACCTGGCTCCAGCCCTAGAATCCGACAAGGTGCAATGCCCAATCTATGGGCCACCCATTGAGCATCGATTCGTTCTCCAACCGCTTTTAGGAGGATAGGAAAAGCGGTTTCCAATCCTATAGCTCCAAATTCAGCGTACGAGAACTCCAGCTTTTTCTTTTCCTCTTCTAACGGAAGATGGTTGGAACAGATGATATCAATTGTACCGTCCAAAAGTCCTTCCTGCAAAGCCTTCCGATCTGTTTCCGACCGCAACGGTGGCATCAACTTCAAGGCAGCGTCAAAATTAGCTAGCCTCTCTTCGGTATAGAGTAGATTGATCGATGGCGTAGAGCAGGAAACTTGTAGTCCCTTTTGCTTGGCAAGGCGCACCAACCCCACCCCTTCAGCAGACGATACACCATGAATATGTAAGCGTGAATCTGCATAAACCAGCAGAGACAAGTCGCGTTCGATCATCAAGGTTTCACTCAATACCGGAATACCCTGCAATCCTAACGAAGTGCTTACCTGACCTTCGTGGATTTGTCCGTATGGAGCCATGGAGAGATCGTGAGGCTGCTGAATGACTACGGTTTGAACCGATTTAGTATACTCAAGTACCCGCAACATCATACCGCTTCCCTGAATGGCTTGAAGTCCGTCGGAAAAGGCGACAGCACCGGCACGGCTCATATCAAGCATTTCAGTAATATCCTTTCCTTTGCATTCGACACTCAGGGCACCAATAGGGAGAAACTCGACTGGATGCGCAGGGTTTGCTCTCTTTACGTAGAGCACTTCCTGCTTGCCGTCTACCACCGGATTGGAGTTGGGGAATACGGCTACTCTCGTGAATCCGCCAACAGCCGCAGCTTGCCCTGCCGACGTGAAGGTTTCTCGTTGCTCAAAACCAGGATCTGGCACGAAAGCTCCCACATCGACCCAACCGGGTGAAACCCAAGCACCCTCTCCATCCCAAATCTCAGCTCCATCAATGGACAATTCCTTGGCAATCTGTTTTATTTGTCCATCCTCAATAAACAGGTCTATCGATTGCCCATTGAAGGGAGAAGCAGGATCGGCTACTCGAACATGTCGGATCAGCAACTTCATGCCGTTTTTTGAATATGAAAAGTACAATGTTTTCCCCAATATCCAGTCCATCCATTACCTCCTTCATGGAAGGATTATACGCTTTCAAAAAAAGAAAAAACTACCTCAGCCCTAACCATATCTTTCTTTTCGTGTTTTTCTCCTACATCAAGAATGTTTTGCTGCCAAATGAAAAAATGGATTGTCCTTGTTTGTCTTTTTATGATCGTTGCTTGTTCGGCTACTAGAAATTTACCTTCCATAGAAGGATCAAAAGAATGGAAAACTCAAAGGATTCCCCCTACACCCCAGCAAACAGATGGAGATCCGGATCGAGGATTGATCTTCATATCGGAGGGGAACTACCTGGGTACCGGAATACCCTATGATTTTTTCGTTAAACGGTTTAAGCCTGAACCTGACACCATTCTCTTCAGAAAAGGGAAAAACGCATCTATTGGGCATGATTTTACTGCTTTCCAAGCCGCAAACGGAGAGTGGGTGGTCAATGGAAATTGCTTTAGTTGTCACGCTGGGGAGATCAATGGAGAAATGGTCTTGGGGCTAGGCAATTCTTTTGGAGATTTCAGACCGAATTTCAAGCTAGCCGCCTGGCTCATGAATATGGCCATGGACCTGAAATACCGCAAGGATGACCCGCAATATGAGGCATTCGATGATTTTGGGAAATATTTGAAAGCAATGGCTCCCGATATTCGCACCAAACAACCGGGCGTCACTCCTGCTGCACGCCTGGCAGAAGCCTGTATGCAGCATCGGGACCCAACCGACCTTACCTACACAAAAAAGCCTCAATTCAATATCCGATCGTACAACCTGGCTTCGGATACACCGCCGCTCTGGAATGTAAAAAAGAAACATGCACTCTACTATACGGCTAATGGCCGCGGCGATTTTACCAAGTTACTGTTCCAGGCTTCTGTACTGGGCATCCCGGATAGTGCGGCTGCCCGGGAAGCTATCAATGGATTCAAGGATGTACTGGCCTGGCTAGAGGAGTTGGAACCACCTGCGTATCCGTTTCCCATTGATGAAAGCCTGGCCGCTCAAGGGAAAATGGTTTTTGAAGATCACTGCTCCGGTTGCCATGGCACCTATGGTCAACCGGAAACCTACCCGAATAAACTGGTTAACCTGAACGTGGTGAAGACCGATCCCCTATACGCTGCATTTGCCGAAGACTCCAAATTGGTAGCTTGGTACAATAACAGCTGGTTTGGTAGCTCTACGCCCAAATCATGGCTCGAATCCACCAAGGGATATATCGCACCTCCCCTGGATGGTATCTGGGCCACAGCGCCTTATTTGCATAATGGCTCGGTCCCTACTCTACAGGATCTGCTGAACAGCCCTCAAAGACCCAAGTTTTGGGAGCGCTCCGGCGATAGTAATGATTACGATTGCGAGCGAGTAGGATGGAATTATACTATCCGGAAAAAAGGGAAAGGGAAGTGGACCTACGATACCACCCTGCCAGGCTATGGAAATGAAGGGCATTACTTTGGGGATAAGCTCACCAACGCAGATCGATCGGCCGTTATTGAGTATCTGAAAACCCTTTAGGTTGGGGATTTTTGGATTGGAGATTGTCTAATGCTGATTATCTAAATCAATTGCACATTTACTCAATGGTATCCGTAGTGTCCGATTTTTCTTCGGATTTCCATTCGAGGTAATTCTTGTACCCTCCTTTCAAATCGATAATCGAATGGAATCCTTTATCCAACAAGGCTTTTGCTACAAATGGACTTCGATGAGCGGTTTGGCAGTAGATAAAAACAGGTTTGGAACGATCTAACGAATCAATTCGTTTTTGGAAAGATATACTTAGATAATTTATATTTCTGAAACCAGGAATATGTCCTCTACGATATTCGAGTCCGGTGCGAATATCCAGCCGATGCGCATCGGGAAGGTCTCTCATAAGCATCTGGTATGCATCAGGGGAGAGCTGCTTGGCTTCCTCTCTTTTATAGACGCCGGCACAGGAGGAGCTGAATAATAGCATCAGCATCAGCCAATTCCCATTTTTCATTTACGATCTGTGTAGGCATCCGGTAGTTGACAAGTCCGCCCGGCACATCCCATTTGTTTGTTGAACAGTCCTTGCCACAACAGGATACTTCCGAGCAATAACACAGGCCATTCACCTGATGAGAAAACATAATCTCCAACGAATAAACCGCCCACTCCCAATTGCAGGGAACGAATGATGGAAAATTTACCAAGCTTGTTCCAGAAAGTGTTTTGACCTTCTTGGTCTCCTGGATTTGGGACAAATTCTTGTTCTTTGATCTTCATAAAAAGGAAACGCTTAACTAAAAGATGGAGTTGCAGTACCCTCCTTGTTTCCTATAAAATACTATTAAATTAATCGAGTAAACCCATTTTTCGATGCTGCATCAGGTTATTCTCGACGGACATACCTTAAACCCCGGCGACCTCAGCTGGACCCCTCTGGAAAAATGGGGCACCGTGGAAGTCTATCCCAGGACGAAACCAGACCAAGTGGTGGAGCGCGCGAGACAGGCGGACATCGTTCTGGTAAATAAAGTGGTGCTTTCACGTCCTTTATTGGACCGGCTACCCAGATTAAAATTTATTGTTGTCACTGCAACCGGTGTCAATAATGTGGATCTCTCTGCCGCTGAAGAACGATCCATTCCTGTGAGTAATGTTTCTGGCTACGGCGCTTCCTCTGTAGCCCAACATGTATTCGCTTTGATCCTGGAACTGACCAATCAAGTTGGACGACATGCAACCAGCGTTGCTGCAGGGGATTGGGGGCGGCAACCAGATTTTTCCTACACATTAGCCCCACTACTTGAACTGGCAGGGAAAAAGCTGGGCATTTATGGTTTTGGTGCCATCGGCAAACAGGTAGCCCAAATCGGCCAGGCTTTTGACATGGAAATCCTGGCCCATACCAGAAACCCCAAGCCCAAAACATGGCCTTCTATTCAATTTACAGACCTGAGTACCTTGTTTTCCACATCCAATATCATAAGCTTGCATGCTCCTTTGACGGAATCGAACCAAGGTATTGTTGATCAAAACATGTTAAGTAAAATGCCGGAAGGAGGCATCTTGATCAATACTGCCCGCGGCCCCCTAATAAATGAGCCTGCCTTGGCAGAAGCGTTGGCCATTGGACACCTGCGTGGAGCCGGTCTGGATGTGTTGGCTGAAGAACCTCCCCCGCCTGATCATCCTTTGCTCGCCCTGCCCAATTGCATCATTACACCGCACAACGCATGGGCTAGTCGAGAAAGCCGTCAACGCTTACTGGATATTGTTCTTCGGAATGTGGAAGGATTTGTCAGCGGAGAACCCATAAATTTGGTTCGAGCTTAATTTAACGGGTAGGACACGAACAAGAGAACTATTGCCATTGAGGTTTCTTACATCGCTTTCGGAAACTGTTCCATAGTACAATGGTTTTATAATATTGAAAATCAATATTATACATCTTTCAAGCGCTGAAACCATGTGGCAAATATAAAAGCGACACTTGTCCCTAGTCCTGGTTAAAGTATGTTTGACCGGGTACTATAACTTCCTACACTGAACTCATCTGCTAATCCAGCTATATTAGGGGTCGATACCATATTGCTTATTTTGAGTCGTATCAAGCGCATCCGATTGTATGTATATCAACAAGAACATTTCCATTTGGGCCTTCCTGAAACACACATGGAAGCTGCAATTAATCGTCCTGGGGATATGTACCATTGTCACCTTCATATATATAGAGATCCTGAATGACCTCATCCCAATTTCTAAAAGCATTCTCACCATCCTGGGTACAGCAGAGGCCTTTTTCATAGGCTTTATTAATTCTCAAGCTTACGATCGGTGGTGGGAAGCAAGAAAGATCTGGGGGGCAATTGTCAATGACTCCCGGTCCCTTGCCCGGATGGTGCTTTCCTACTACAGCCTGGATCAGGCGGAAGATGGTTCAAAGGAAGAACTCCAGCATCTCCAGGAGCGTATGATCTATCGGCATATTGCTTGGCTCTATGCCACTAAAGAACGCCTTCGAAAAAGCTCTAAAAAGGGCTATCGAACGTACCTGACCCCGGAAGAAATCGAGTTTGTTGACAACCACCAGCACATTCCAAATGGAATATCTCTACTGCAGGGAAGAGCGTTGGATTTTGCAGAGAAAAGAGGGTACCTCGATGCCTTTCGGATGCTCCAAATCAATGATATGCTCAACCGTTTTTCAGATTCCATTGGAAAAGCAGAACGAATCAAAAGCACAGTCTTCCCCACCTTTTATGCTACGCTTACACAGGTTTCGGTTTGGACACTTATCGTATTGTTTCCATTAACCTTAGCTGAAGACCTAGGCTATTGGGCCATCCTATACAGCTTTTTAATCGGGGTAATCTTTGAACTGACCTTTCATGCTGGCCAGACCATTATGGATCCATTTGAAAACCATCCGGCTGACACTCCTATGTCATCCATAACCCGGAATATTGAGACCAATCTTTTGGAAATGTTGGGTGAAAAAAACCTGCCGGAACCAATAAAACCGATAAATGACGAATATTTGATGTAGTGAATGTGTACTTTAAGGACTTTAATCTTTAAGCAAAAAGTCTTTTATGAAACCCATTTTTTACGCTTTGTTCTTTTCCCTACTTACTGTTTCCCTGGTGTACGGCCAGGGGCCAACCATTACCAAATCGGATTACGAATCCTTTTTACAGGTTGGTAAGGAATTTAAAAACTTCACCGATTCGGTGGAGCGCGCTTTTGACATTGGCACACTGGGTGGACCCAACAATTGGGATTTTTCCAGTATTGAAGAGGAATTTTCATTTAATCAAGTCAACGTAGACCCAGCTTCTACGCCTTTTCGGGACTCTTTTCCCAATTCCTCGTTTTGTCAATTCACCACCTTTTCAGTAGGCGAAGTTTCAGCTGAAGCTTATTCCTATTTGACCCTCACGGATACGGAGGGCTTATTGGATGGCTCTGCAGGAACGACTACCGCTTTTGGTTTTACCTCCACCAACGTGAGTAAAAACAGCCCAGCAGAAATTTTTTCCGTTTTCCCGCTACAATTGGGGTCCGAGTGGACTTATGAGGGACAATCGATTGACTTTTCAATTTTGAACGATGTGATCATTCAAAATGACACAACCGAAATTGTGTTAACTTCTGTGGTGGATGCCTATGGCACCATGACACTTCCGGATGGATCCAGTAAAGAAGCCATACGCATTAATACCATCAGAA
Organism: uncultured Saprospiraceae bacterium; assembly: GCA_964641965.1. Lineage (GTDB taxonomy): Bacteria > Bacteroidota > Bacteroidia > Chitinophagales > Saprospiraceae > JAJDFU01. The sequence continues at coordinate 19,089 of CAZXLD010000021.1, forward strand.
GTGAAGTCATTCCTTCATTTCTTCCTGGGTTTCCGGCTGACACCTTTGAGGTCCAAAGCTTTTCTTTCGTTTCACCGGATGGAACTTCGGTCGGTATTGCTCCATTAGACGATCCGGGCCAGGTGCCAGATGAGGGAATGGTGATGGGATTAGGTATTGTCAATCAGGCGGGAACAGCTTCTTCCTTGCGCGAAATTGGAAGATTGATCCCAGGACTGAGCCTCAAAGCTCCGTTCCCTAATCCAGCAACAGGCCAAGTTCAGGTCCAGTATGAATTGTTGGAAAGTACCCGCTTGAATTTGCGGGTGATTGATTTAAGTGGACGGATCGTGGAGAACTTATTCGAGGGCAGACAGAACCCAGGTCAGCATAACCTCGCTTTTGATACCCAGCGATTGGCTCCAGGACAGTATTACATCCAATTGAGATCAAACGGAGAATCTGCAGCTTTACCCTTTAGGGTCGTGCGGTAGAATAGAATCGGCTTTGTAAAACGGAGGCCTCCGCCTAGGGTATGTTGAGTTTTAGCTTTTGGAGTGAATAACACTAAATTTAGTTACATGATGACCCTTCGGGTGTCAGCATGCAAGCATCTGAACAAGGCACTTTATTTTCAAGAAAGGGGTAGGGGCCATTTCTTGAAACACATAGCCATAGCTACATAACCGAATAGGAACGTAGTACAGGACAAAATTTGGCAAGTGCAGCCCAAAGTATTAAATCTCAACATGCTTTTAGGTTGAAGGCCTCTTCTCATGCATTATTCCAAAAAGAGAAAGGTAGTTCGACGATTTTCCTGGTGTTGATCCTCTGTACAACGGGAGCACAGACAATCTACAGAAGGGCTGTTCTCTCCATAGCCTCTGGCTACCAAACGGGTCGCGTCGATTCCCTGTGAAATGAGGTAGTCTACGGCTGATTGCGCCCGCCTTTGGGATAAGTCCAGGTTGTAGCGTGGATTACCGCGGCAGTCCGTATGAGATCCCAATTGGATTCGACGGTCCGGATTCAGGGTCAGAATATTAGCTAATTCAATGAGGGTCGGCTCCGCATCCGAACGTATTTCCCATCGATCAAAGTCGTAGTAGATGTTTTCCAAAACAATTTCCTTGTCTGTGAAAATGCGATCCAGTACGATTTCAACTTCAAACTCCTGAACAGGCCGGTTAGGATCTTTTCCAATGCCTTTCGTAGAAAATCGAGTGGCAGAGGTCAGGTAATCTCGCTTGGAGGCAGTAAATGCGTAATCCGTTTCTTCATCCAATGCAAGCTCAAACAGGCCGTCCTCACCAACGGTGACTTTCCGTTGAAACTCACCGAAATCAATTTTTACTTCGGCTCCAGGCAGTGCTTTTCGACCTAACACCCGACTGTTGGGGTCATTCGGATCATCATAGATCTTTTCCAATACAAACCCTTTCAAAAGCATCTTATATTCTACCACAACAGGCTCTGCAGGTATGGGACGCGGTGGAGGGATAATCTTCTCAAAACGAAAAATATCATCTGACCCTGCTCCACTGGCTCGAGAAGAGGTAAAATAACCTTTCTGAAGTACCTCTCCGTTTACTTTATTGCGGCGATCAATCATGTAACCAAAATCATCTGCCCCTGAATTCAGCGGTGGCTTCAGATTGTAAGCGGGCGACCAGCTGCCATTACTGAGCTGATAGCTTTTGAAGATATCCAAGCCCCCCATGCCGGTGTGATTGTTCGAAGCAAAGTATAGGGTATCTCCATCCAGATACGGAAATTTTTCATCTCCGATGGTGTTGATGGACCTACCCAAAATCTTAGGTTCTGCCCACCCCTCGGGAACGCGTTCCGAGGTCCAAATATCATATCCGCCCCATCCATCTGAATGGTTGGCCGAAAAATAAAGCGTGTTACCATCTGCAGATAGACTCGGATGGCCATAATTGATCTTTTGTTCCTGAAAAGCCAGTGCAACCGGTTCCGACCAATTACCGCCGGGTTCTTTCTGGCTGGAGAAGATCTGGCAGTACGCATCTTCCCATTTATCAGCGCTAAAGCAACGCGTAAAGAACAGCTCGGTATAATCCTGATTAAAGGTGATCGTACCCTCATTGTTTTCGGTATTGATCGGAAGATCTACCGGCTCAATCGTCAGGTCCTCCGGAGAATATTCAAAAATATCGCTGAAATTCCGGCCAGTCCACAGGTAAGTTTCATCGCCTTTACTCGCCGATCGATCAGAGGAGAATAAAATCGTATTGTCTCCATAAACCACTGGGGAATAATCTGCACTTCCCGAATTGAATTCCTCAGGAATAACCCGATATTCAGCATACTTTAGATCGTCACTCCATTGCTGAGCCACTTCGCAAGCATTAACCTCTCTTCGATATTCATAGGGGCTGCCGATCTCGAAGCCCAAGTCAATAAAAGCTTGCCGAGCTTCTTCGTAACGCTCTGCTTTCTTTAGGGAATACGCATATTGCTCCAGGGCATCAATACCATACCCATTATCAAAAGCGGTCAAAAACCAATCGATGGACTCATCGCTCAGGTTCATATTGCGATAGGAATCGGCCAGCATATAAGCAATCTTTCCCCGCTCTACCCGACTTTTACTTTTCTTATACTCCTTTTTTAGAAAATCAACTGCTACGGCATACTGCTTTCGATCATAAGCAGTAGCACCATCCTTGACCTTAAGGGTGTAGGAACATGCACCCAGGATCGCCACCAAGCCCAATAAAAGAGCTCCTAATCGGAATGTACGCATGTATCGGTTGTTTTTGTGGTAATGCTACTTGAATGTACACACTTAAAAACGACCGGCACAATTCGAATGTTTCATTCAGCGAAGCAACTGCCATTCGGCTGACAAAGTCTATTAGTACAGTTTGAGCAGTGTGGGGAGTCCATTATTCCAAAAAAATAAGGGCCCCCAAATGAGAATGGAGCCCTTACCTTTTCTTGAAAATCAGGATTCTGGTTAGGCCTTTGCTTTGGAGGCAGCTCTCGAGAAGGTGGCTTTCTTCTCTGGCGCTTTGCCCTTCAGGTCGCCACTCAGATCGCTCATAATCGGTGTAGCTACGAATATGGAAGAATAGGTACCAACAAGCACGCCTACCACCATTGCAAATGCAAATCCTTTGATGCTAGCACCACCAAAAAGGAACAGCACCACCATCACAAACAAGGTTGTCAAGGAGGTAATGATTGTACGACTCAGCGTACTATTAATTGCCATATTGATAACCTCCTCCTTGCTTTTGGAGGTATAAATACCCAAAAATTCACGGATCCGGTCAAATACAACCACTGTATCATTGATAGAGTACCCTATCACAGTTAATATAGCTGCAATGAAGGCTTGATCGATCTCCATGGTAAAGGGTAAAATTCCATGAAAGGCGGCAAAAACCCCCAACACAATAATAGTGTCGTGAAACAAAGCTGCTACCGCGCCAAGGCTGTACTGCCACTTATTAAATCGGATAAATATGTAAAGGAAGATGAGCAACAGGGCAAAAACTGCAGCTTCTACCGAACTGGCTTTTATATCATCGGCAATAGTAGGTCCTACCTTGGCCGATGAGGTAATGTGGGTCCCCGTACCATCCGGGTCACTAAAATTATTCAGCTCCAATCCACCCCCAACCAAGGTGTTGACTCCCTCGTGCAGTTTAACCATCACCTGGTTTGCTGCACTTTCATCGGTTTCATCAATCAGGTAATCCGTAACTACGTTGAAGGTGTTGGTACCAACGTCCACCGTTTTAACTGTAGGCGTACTTCCTTCAAAAGCATCCGTCAATACATCTCGAAGCTGTTGAGTAGAATATTCATCCTCAAAAACTACATTGTAAGAATATCCTCCTTTGAAATCAACCCCTAATTCAAAACCACGAATAGCAAAGGCAGCGATACTTAAGGCAATTAACGTAAGGGAAATCGTGTATGCAATCCTTCGCTTACCCAACCAATCCACGTTTAAGTTGGCCAGCGTATTCTGGGACCATCCGGTACTGAAGGTAATGGCACGTCCTTTGGAGGTCCACCATTCTATGATCAATCGGCCTACTAGAACTGCTGTAAACAGGGAGGAAAGCACACCAACAATCAATACGACAGCAAAACCCTTAATTGGACCAAGTCCGAAATAAGCTAGGACTATAGCTGTCAGGATAGTGGTTACATTGGCATCAATAATTGCAGAATAGGAATTCTTAAAGCCATCCTGAATCGCTGCAAGCAAGCCTTTACCATCTCTAAGTTCCTCTCGCACCCGCTCGAAAATGATCACGTTGGCGTCTACTGCCATACCGATCGTCAACACCAGACCGGCTATTCCAGGGAGGGTCAATACGGTACCCAGTGAAGCCAGGGCGCCGAGAATAAAAAACATATTCAGGAATAGGGCGATGATCGATACGATCCCCGCTCCTCCGTAATACAGGATCATAAATACGAAAACCAACGCAAAACCAATACCCAGGGCCCAATACGACCGGTTGATATTGTCCTGCCCCAGTGAAGGGCCAACCACACTTTCTTGAATAATTCGGGTCTCTGCAGGCAGTTTCCCGACTTGCAGGATGCTGGATAGGTCTTCCGCTTCCTGAATATTGAAACTCCCCGAAATTTGTGAACTTCCGTTTAGGATCGGTTCATTTACACCGGGAGCAGAAACGACAGATTCGTCAAGGAGAATGGCAATCTCCCGATTGTTATCCTGAGCAGCGGTAGTAGTCATTTGTCCCCAGATCTGAGCCCCTCTTTCATCCATGGAGAGACTTACCGCAGGTTCTCCGGAGAGTGGGTCCGGTTGTGCATTTGCCGTGATAACATGTTCACCGGTTAAAGGCGGATCATTGGAGGTCCGTTCCTTCCGGATCATGTACAACTGGTACAAATCGGTAAGTTCACCGGTTTCAAAGTCTTTGATTGGGCTGCGAGACCACTTAAATTCCAGGTTTGGCGGGAATATGCTTTTCACCTCCGGCTGCCCCAATATTTCATCAATGCGATTGCGTTTGTTTTTTTCAGCTACACCAATCACAGCCAAGCTGTAATTCCCAGAATTGGGAGAGAGTAGTTCAAACAATCCGCCTTGCCCGGCTGTGTTCTCCGCATAAATCGGGCGGGTAGAATCTACTCGGGTAGTATCGATATTACCCAGACTATCAGTGGGGTTTTCATAACCAGTGATCTCGGGTTCCAGGGAACCTCCCATCAAGGCCGTAGCGCGTTCGTTAGCTGCTACCAGTGCATCCTGAATACCTGGATCGGTAACCCGAAATACATTCCAGAATTCCAATTTAGCGGCTGCCTGCAGGAAAGTCCGTGCTCGCTCGGGGTTATCAATACCAGGCAATTCCACCACGATCAAGTCCCTGGCTTCATCCAGGGAAACGTTCGGCTGGGTTACCCCAAGCTGGTCAATCCGTTTTTTCAACAGATTGAAGGTCAAATTTACCGTTTCGTTTGCCTTTTGGCGAATCAATCGGATAACCTCTCCATCGGAAGATTCAAAGTTGAGATCCTGACGAAGAGCTTCATTCCGAAGAAAGATAGGCGCCAGTTGTTTGCCTTCAGCCAGTTCACCCCAGGATTCCGCAAACAGACTCACGTAGTCGGTAGTGGCATCGCGTTGCTTTGCAGTGGCACTTTCCAAAGCGGCCAGGAAGGTCGCGTCGGTGCTTTCGTCAGCCAGGGAAATTATCAACCCTCTCAGGTCCACCTGGAGTACGACATTCATGCCTCCTTTAAGATCCAGCCCCAATGCCAATTGCTGTCCCTTGAGTTCTTGATAGGTGTATGATTTCAGGAGTGGTATGGACAATATTTCCTCGGTTGACATACTGTCGAGATACTCCGTGACACGTTGCTTATAAGCTACCTTTTGTTGATCCTCGGGCAGGTTAACAGTCATTGCCGCCGCAAAATCGTCGGCATCCCGTTCTACTTTTTGGGTTGGCAGAATGAGAAAGTACTGCCATAGGGTGACCAGGGTGAGGATCACAAGGAACGTCCGCACAAATCCTTTTCCTTGCATAACGCCAATCGTTCTTTAAGATGATACTGTTGATTGAAAATAGGCTATCCCGAGGGCTAACGTTCAGAGAATCAATTTAAAGTATTAACTATAAACCTATCCCTGGGATAAAAACTCCGCAAATATAAAAACCTTTTAGTCCTTTTGAGCCAAAGCTCTGCCAAAGGGCAGCTCTGTTGCTAAAGAAATGAAGATTTGGGGTATGCGTTTTGCAATAGTACAGGTGGATGTGGCTATATTGAGCGCTCATCAAAAAACCTTAGACCTATGGGATTATTTTCCTTTATCAAAGATGCCGGCGCCAAGATTTTCGGCGGAGGAGGCAAATCAGCAGAAGAAGAAAAGAAGGAAAAGATCCAACAGCTTTACGATGTGGTTAATGACCTGGCCCTAGCTGTTGAGCATCTTCAAATTGACCTGAACGAGGATACGGTGATTGTAAGCGGTAAGGTAGAGAACCAGGCAGAAAAAGAAAAAGTGATTCTGGCATTGGGTAATGTAAATGGCGTTGCCCAGGTGGATGACCGTATAGAAGTAGAAAAGCAGGAACCGGAGGCCGTATTTTACGAAGTTGTTTCCGGCGACTCCTTATCCAAAATCGCCAAAGCGCATTACGGAGACCCTATGAAATACCCTGTCATTTTCGAAGCCAATAAACCGATGCTGAAGGATCCGAATCTGATTTATCCGGGTCAGATGCTTCGTATCCCTCCTATTGAAGGGGCCTAATTTAGCAATTCCCAAAAACAGGAATGCCTGACGACCTTTGGGTCATCAGGCATTTTTTATGGAGTACGCGTGGTTAACCCACTAATTTACCCTGACCAACAAAGGGTTGGTCGTACAAGCGTTCTCCGGTAGCTTTGTATAATGCATTTGCCAGTGCTGCTGCAACTGGTGGCAGCGAAGGTTCACCCAGTCCAGTCGGGTCGATCCCGTTATCCACAAAGAAGACTTCAATGGACTCCGGTGCCTCCCGGTGACGAATCAGCCGATACTGGTGGAAATTATTTTGTTCGGGCACGCCGTCTTTAAAGGTTAAGGCGCTGTACATAGCATGACCAATACCGTCTACGATCCCTCCCTCGATCTGATTCTTGGCGGCATCCGGGTTCACTACAATACCACAATCCACTGCACACCATACCTTTTTGATCTTCGGCTTTCCCTCTTCCATGGCAAGGTCTACCACTTGAGCCACATAGGAATTATGGCAATAATAGGCAGATACCCCCCGGTAGATACCAGCTGTTTCTTTACCCCAATTGGACTTTTCACGGACCAATTTCAATACGCCAGCATAGCGTTCTGGATCGTAATCATTTTCCTCGCCCACTGGGTTTTGGATGGCTCGATCAAACAGCTCCAATCGAAATTCGATTGGGTCTTTCCCTGCTGCTTCAGCCACTTCATCCAAAAAGCATTGTTCCGCAATAGCCATAAAATGGGAACGAGGGGCACGCCAGGCCCCGGTGGTGATATTGGATTCCAGTTCGAACGATTCTGCCTGGTAGTGGTCAACTGCACCTGCTGGAAACCGATCGGGGAAAATAGCTCCGGTATTGGTACCCCCTCCTTTAAGGTGGAAAGCTGCCAAATTTCCATCGGTATCCAAGCCAGCCTTGTATTCTACCCGATACGCCGGACGATAGGTTCCCTGTGTCATGTCGTCTTCCCGAGAGTAAATAAGCTTCACCGGAGCCCCCATCTTTTGGGAGATTACTGCTGCCTCCCGTCCAAAATTACCATACAATCGACGACCAAAGCCTCCCCCCTGTCGGGTCATCATGACCTCAACCTGTTTTTCCTCCATACCAAGCAATTTGGCAGTATCGCGGCGAAGACGCTCCGGCGTTTGGATGGGCCCAAGCAACTCCGCCTTATCGGTAGTCACATGGGCAAAAAAGTTCATTGGCTCCATAGTATTATGCGCCATAATAGGTGCGGTATACACCCGTTCGATCACCTGATCGGCCTGTCGAAGGGCGGCTTCGGGGTTACCATCCCTTCGATCATCATCTTCGTCTAATCTGGATTTGGAGCCCGACATCAAGCTGGCTAACCCTTTTTCGTAATCTGCAGTACTCATCAGGGTTTCAGCGGGCTCCCATTCAATGTGTAGAGCCTCTTTTGCTTGCATGACTTCCCAGGTAGTGTGGCCTACTATGGCCACCATGTCATCTGCCGGTTGAGGTTCATCCTCTTCTGGAGGATTGGCATTGAAGGTGAACACCTTTTCAATACCCGGCATGGCTTCAGCAGCAGCGGCATCAACTGATTTAAGCCGCATTCCGAAGGCCGGAGCATGTGTGTGCATGGCGATCAGCATCCCTTCCCGGTTTACATCTAGTCCAAAAAGGGGCTGGCCGGTTACAATATTTTGTCCATCGACGTTCTTTCGGCTGGTACCGATTATTTTGAAGGATTTTGGATCCTTGAGTTCGACTTCTTCCGGCACCTCCAAAGTAGAAGCAACTGTAGCCAATTCACCATATCCGGCAGATTTTCCAGACGAGGCGTGTATCACCTTACCATCCGCCGTAGTCAATTCGCTCACGGATACTTCCCATTGCTGTGCAGCTGCTTCCATCAACATGCGGCGAGCAGTAGCCCCAGCCATACGAAGCCCATTCCAGCCCTGCCGAATCGATTGACTTCCTCCAGCTACCTGGCGACGGTATCTTTCGGTATCCAAAGGGGCTTGTTCGACCACTACATCCTCCCAGGCAACATCGAGCTCCTCCGCAACGATCATGGGCATGGAAGTTTTCACATTTTGCCCAATCTCCGGATTTGGAGAATAGATGGTGACCACCCCATTATTTCCAATTTTTAAAAAGGCATTGATATCAAACCAATCGTCCGGCATAGATGCAAGCTCTGCCTCTTCGGCCGTGCACGAAGCCAGCCAACTGAAGCCGAGAACGAAACCACCTCCAGCGACTGCAGATCGTCTGAGAAAGGATCTTCTATTATAGGTTGTTTTTATTAGTGTCATGACTGTTTTTTCTGATGGATGAAAGAACAAATGGACCCGGCTTTTCCTAGCCCAGTTCTGCTGCCGTTTTAACTGCTGCCTTTATGCGTGTATAGGTACCACACCGGCAAATATTTCCGTTCATTGCAGCATCAATAGCAGCATCTGATGGTTTCGGGTTTTCTTTCAATAAAGCAGCTGCACTCATGATTTGTCCAGCCTGGCAATAGCCACATTGAGGCACATCATGCTCAAGCCAGGCTTGTTGAACGGGATGGTCGCCCTTCTCGGAAAGACCTTCAATAGTCGTTACTTTTTGGGTACCTACTGCAGACACTGGAATAGAACAAGACCGTACGGCCGTTCCATCCAGATGAATCGTACAGGCTCCGCATTGAGCGATCCCGCAACCGTATTTGGTTCCTACCAACTTGAGGTGGTCCCGAAGCACCCACAAAATAGGTGTACTGGGGTCCACATCTACCTGATGCTGATTCCCGTTCACAGAGAGATTGAAAGTGGCCATGAAGTGTATTTGTAATAGACGTTCTGGAAAATTCTATAGAGACCATCAAGATAGCTTATCCCTATGAATTTTTCTAGCTGATAGCCTTTACACGCATCTAGTGAACAAGCTATTATAGATCAATTTTAAGGATTGACATCCCGGCTAATCCAGGAATATCGGTATTGATGAAGTTGCGTACATGTATTGATTGGAGTCATTGCAATTAAATGAGAATCGGATTATCCTGTATTCGATGAATTCCGTTTAATCAAATCCTGTAACCTATGAAAACGCCAATTTCAATTCGCAACACTTTACCAATCAACCCAAAGCAGTTTAGGCTAGCGCTGGGATGTACACTTTTATTTGTACTGCTTGCAGCCGGCTGCGTGCAACAATCTCGCGGTTTTGTATTACCGGAAGGAGATATCGCTCAGGGAAAACTCCTTTTTGAGACGTTGAGTTGTAATCAATGTCATACCATTTCAGACATTCAATGGGCTGGTACAGAAGGTAATCCACACATTCAATTGGGAGGTGAGGTCACGACCATAAAAACCTATGGCGAACTGGTCACTTCAGTTATCAATCCTTCTCATAAAATCGCCGCTGCCTATCAACGGGAGATTCCAAAAGAAGTAACCAAATCACCCATGGAAGCCTATTCTTATAACGAAGTAATGACGGTAGAGGAACTAACCAACATCGTTACTTTTTTGCAGTCTGAATATAAGGTGGTTACTCCTGAGGATTATTATTATACCGGTAGGTGATCAATGGTAAGCCAGGAGGAACTGGTTCAAAGGATTGGCCATTCTGGGTACTATTCTCGAAATCTTCCTCTCTTTTGGATTATCTGCATTCCTCATTTGGAATAAGTTCCCCATTGATCTAATGCCAAATCCGGGCGAATAATCCAAATCAACCATCCATGGTTCTAAAAGGAGCGACTCGTAAAATCGAATTCCGCTCCTTTTCTTCATCCCAAGGTCCACTCCTTCGCTTCCCTCCGATATAGAAAATTCCTTGTTTTGACGCATCGTTTGACTCAAATTTTATAGGATTTGATTCAAATCTTATAGGATAGAAAAAGCATACCTGAAAAGGGTTCCAAACTTTATAGGAATCGGTTCAAACGTAACATTTCCGGTTGGTTTTCAGGCCTTTCTTTGTGGCATCAGGAAAGTCAAACCACATGCCTGTATGAATTGGCAAATGGGGAAACTCCTGAAGAAACCATTTTCTGAATCTTAAAACCACAAAAAATGAAAGTGAAAACATTATGGGTGATCCCTGTGCTATTAATGACAATCACCCTATCTGCAAATGCTCAATTAGCCGTTAATGAATCCAGCTCGGAAACCACCCTGGAAAATCGGGCCTTTATACCGGCTACCTTCCCGGGAGGTCAGGAAGCGATGGTATCCTTCATTCAAGAGCACCTGAAATACCCTCAGGAAGCTTACGATCTTGGAATAGAAGGAAAAGTTCGTGTCGTTTTTACAGTCATGCCCGATGGAAGTATTGCAAACCCAAGCATTAAAAAAAGCCTGGGATATGGTTGCGATGAAGAAGTAATTCGGGTGGTAAGCCAGATGCCAAAATGGAATCCCAAATTATTGAACTTCAAACCTACACGTGCTCGGATGGAGCTCAATGTTGTCTTCGACTTGTACTGATGCCTTCTAGCCTGACAATGAAAATCATCTTATTTATGCATCTTGATCTTTTGTTGTCAACCTTACAATGGCTTTGCTAAAGCTGGGTTTGTAAATGACCCGATTGTTGAGCCTTCCCAATGTTTTGGGAAGGCTTTTTTATTGTCTCTTTCCTTGAATTCGGGGTTGGATGACTAACCTTTTATAATCTGGTTTAAATTAGGGGGGTTCTTAGCCCAAGTTTTAGCAAATAGAATCAAATTGAACAACTCAAATCGAATATGCTCAACCTGGAAACCTTTATGCAGGAAATTGAATCCCGCAACCCTGGTGAAATTGAATTTCATCAAGCGGTTCGGGAAGTCGTTCGGGATCTGATCCCATTTATCAATGGGAATCAGGAAATGCTGGATGCACGCATTCTGGACCGAATCACAGAACCTGACCGGATCATAACTTTTCGAATTACGTGGGAGAACGACCAAGGAGGCGTGGAGATTAACCGTGGTTTCCGGGTTCAGTTCAGCAAGTCCATTGGCCCTTACAAAGGAGGACTGCGTTTTGATCCCTCAGTCAACCAAAGTATTTTAAAGTTCTTGGCTTTTGAACAAACCTTTAAGAATAGCCTGACTACCCTTCCCATGGGTAGTGGCAAGGGAGGATCGGATTTTAATCCCAAAGGAAAATCCAACCGGGAGGTCATGCGGTTCTGCCAGGCATTTATGTCCGAATTATACCGTCATATTGGGGCTAGTGTAGACGTTCCGGCCGGAGATATCGGCGTAGGGGCTCGTGAAATTGGTTACTTATATGGCCAATACATGCGCATCAGCAATCAGGTGACCGGAACCTTGACCGGTAAAAGTCTCAACTACGGCGGAAGTCCGATTCGCACCGAAGCAACCGGTTATGGAGCTGTCTATATGGCTCAGGAAGCCTTAAATCATATTGAACAAGAAATTGAGGGAAAAACGTGTATCCTTTCCGGTTCGGGCAACGTGGCCCTTTATGCCATGGAAAAGCTGGTGCAATTAGGAGCTAAAGTCATTACGCTTTCGGAACGTGATGGCTTTCTCCACTATCCGGCTGGTTTTACCCGTGAACATGTGGATTATCTAATCGACCTAAAAACGGGTAAACGCCAAGGGCTTCAAAATTTCACAACATCTTATGGGGGCTCTTATTTCCTCAAACAAAAGCCATGGAACGTGCCTGCTGATCTGGCATTCCCTTGCGCCACTCAAAATGAGATTGCACATGAAAACGCGCTGGATCTCATAAAAAACAAGGTTCAACTGATCTCGGAGGGAGCCAATATGCCCACTACAGCACCTGCCATTGACGCCCTGCATGAAGCCGGCATCCTATTCCTGCCAGGTAAAGCCGCCAATGCTGGAGGAGTTGCAATTTCGGGAATGGAAATGTCGCAAAATGCGATGCATTACACCTTGGGCAGGGAACGACTTGATGCGGAATTGCATGCTATTATGAAAAAGATTCATCAGACTTGTGTCCAATATGGGCAAGGTGATTCCGGAGTCAACTACCAAAAAGGAGCCAATATTGGTGGATTTGTAAAAGTGGCAGAGGCGATGCTCTCGCAAGGACTGATCTAAATTCACGTTTGAAAACGCTTGAGATCAATATGCTATACTGTACCACTGCATGTTAAATAACCAACACTGTGAAAGAAAGCACTGAAATCTTGTCGGAAGAGCTCGCTCAATTTAAAGCACCGGTTGATGGCACTTTTAATTTGAATACCTTTTCTACTTCCTGGAATGGAGAAGCCCTGTTAAATGGATATGATGGAGATTCAACTAAAAAACGGGCCAAAAAATACCTGAAAGACAACCTGAAGGCATTAAGCGATGCACAGGAGTTGCTTTGGGCAAGCAATGTGCGTTCGATGCTCCTGGTTTTTCAGGCAATGGACGCGGGTGGAAAAGATAGTACCATCAAGCATGTTATGTCAGGTGTCAATCCGCAAGGTGTGGAGGTCTATAGTTTCAAACGGCCGTCTGCCGAGGAACTGGATCACAATTTCCTTTGGCGGTATTGGAGGCGCATGCCTGAGCGTGGCCGGATTGGCATTTTTAACCGATCCTACTACGAGGAAGTGCTGGTGGTCAAGGTCCATCCGGAAATCCTGGAAAACCGGCCCATCCCCTACGGAATTCGGGGTGAAGCTTTTTGGGAAGCCCGGTATCAGGATATTAACAACATGGAACAGCATCTTTGCCGTTCGGGTACGGTAATCTTAAAATTCTTCCTGAATGTATCCAAGGAAGAGCAAAAAAATCGGTTCCTGGATCGACTGACCGAAGAAGATAAGCATTGGAAATTTTCTGAATCTGATGTTCATGAACGACAATATTGGCCGCAGTATATGCAAGCCTTTGAAGAGGCAATACAAGCAACCTCAACTCCCTGGGCTCCCTGGTTTGTAATCCCGGCTGACAACAAATGGATCATGCGTGCCCTCGTAGCCAATATTATTACACAGTATATTGAAAGCCTGGACTTATCCTTTCCGGAAGTGACCGAAGAAAAAAAGATCCGCTTGATGGAGGTCAAACGCCAATTGGAGCAAGAATAAAAAATGGTCGCCTTGTACGAAGGCGACCATTCAAACTTGGTTTTTGGAGTCAGGTCATGGGCTTGCTATTTCTCAATGAGCAATCGACCCGTAATGCTATCCGTCCCGTTCACTGCACGGATGGTGTAAAATCCACCTGGCAAACCCTGCAAATCAAGGGTATTCACAGAAATACTACCTTGCTTCTGGATAACCATGGATTGGACTCTTCTTCCGGTTTGGTCAAAAATTTCCATATTGAATTCCCCTTCCGCAAAGCCTTCCAATTGGAGAGTAGCCTGATCCCGAGCAGGATTTGGAAAAATGCGCATGCTCACAGGCACTTCAAACTGGAGTGCAGATCCACTGGAAACAGCTTGCAGCGACGCTGATTGGCCTTTTACTACAGAAAATGAAATCGTCCTGGCTATTCCTCTGTCTCCTCTGGCCCGATTCTCGCTGAAAGGAGTGGCTTTAAGCGTATAGTTTCCGACTTCTAATCTTCGTGCGAAATTCCGATTGTTACCTGGTGTATCCCCAAATAAGAAGTAGGGGAATAGGTTTTCTGTCCGTCTTAGCTGGATAGGACCATCCAGTTCAAAGCGTACACTTCCCACCTCCTCTGGTTGGGTAAGTGCTTGAATATTCAACCGGAGATTACCTAGTTCGTCCAGATTGAGAACCGCTCCATCTTCCAGGTTGGCAATGAGGATATCGTCATTGTTTTGACCGGTCAAGCGGAAAACAACTACTTGGTCTTCGTCAAAGGTTCCCAACCAGAAAGAAGCACCAACATCATTTACACCACCGATGTAATTGAAAGGAGACGCACCGCCTACGAATTCATCAGCACTATCCCAGCGACCGGCTCGTACTGCCTGGTCGACTCGAGCCTGGTTTGGAGCCCCCCATTGTACATAGTCTTCCAGATCATCGGGGCTGTCTGATCCAAAAGCTCCACCTTTATTGAAGAGCGCCAAAGCACCAACTTCCGGAAGTGCAGGTACATTTAAGGTCCCTGAGGTCAGATCGATAGTCACTTCTTCTCCAGGAGACAAGTTTAAATCTCCAATCAACTCCGCATAGTCGCTTAGCACATTATATTGGCCAGGCCCCAGGCAGAATTGGTAATCTGAGATGCTTTCAGTGACCTTACCAAAGTTTTTCAAGGTGACCCTTTCACCATCTGTATCCAAACTCAAAAGGCGAATAACAGGATCTTCATCAATAGTTGCCTCCCAGAAAGAGGCACCCACATCATTTGCCCCTCCTACATAATTAAAGGGCGTATCCCCAACTATAAAACGATCTGCGCTATCCCACCGATCCGCTCTGACCGCCTGATCGACTCGAGCCTGGTTTGAAGCTCCCCACTGAACAAAATCTTCCAGATCCAATGGGTTATCCGAACCAAAGGCTCCACCCTTATTGAATAAAGCTAAAGCACCTACTTCCGGAAGCGCAGGTACATTTAAGGTCCCTGAGGTCAGATCGATAGTCACTTCCTCGCCCGGTGACAAGTTTAAATCTCCGATCAGATCCGCATAGTCGCTCAGCACATTGTATTGGCCAGGCCCCAGGCAGAATTGGTAAGCTGAAATATCCTCTTCTACCGGACCAAAATTTTTGAGTGTGACTGTTTCCCCCTCTGTATCCAGGCTTAGAAGCCTGATAATGGGGTCAGCTACTTCAAAATTAACCGTTAGACTAGCACCTTCACCTTCCGCCGTAAAAGGAGTGGCTTTAATGGTATAAGACCCGACAGGCAATTCACGTGCATTATTTTCCCCATTATTCGGGTTATCACCAAAAATGAAATATGGATTGACACGCTCAACCGCAGTCCTTCTGAGCGGCCCGTCCAACTCCAATCGCACCCTGCGCACAACAGCAGGATTCGTTAGTGCCTGAATATTTACAGCCACATTGCCAGTTTCGCTAATATCGATAACTGCACCCTCCTGCAGATTTTCAACAATAATAGCAGCATTGCTCCGGCCATTCACTTGGAAAGCTTCCACCAAGGCACCTTCTACACTTCCTTCCCAGAAGGCAGCTCCAACATCAGCAGCTCCACCGATGTAGGTGAATGGCGAAACTCCGTCTACAAAGCTATCCGCTGCATCCCAGCGACCAGCTGTTACTGCCTGACCGGCACGGGTTGGTTCGGTAACTCCGCCCCAACTGACAAAATCCAGCAGGATCTCCGGATCAGTAGAGCCAAAGTTGGCTTCGGTAAACAAGGCCATTTCGGCATTCTCATCCAGATCCGTGATCGGATTGAAACCACCGGACTGACCATCCGGGCTGATGTCCAAGACAATGCTTTCGTTTGGATCCAGAATTAAATCCGCGCCTTCGGTCACAATAGCTACCGAGCTGGCATTGCCGATTTGATCGTAAGCCGGGCGCTTGCACAACCAGAACGATGAAATATCCTGGCTGGCATCGCCAAAGTTCTGCAGCGTTACGTAGTTGGTTTCCACATCCACAAAGACAATACGCACGATTGCTTCGCCGGCTGCTCCCCCTTCCCAGAAGGCAGCTCCAACGTCAGCAGCTCCACCGATGTAGGTGAATGGCGAAACTCCGTCTACAAAGCTATCCGCTGCATCCCAGCGACCAGCTGTTACTGCCTGACCGGCACGGGTTGGTTCGGTAACTCCGCCCCAACTGACAAAATCCAGCAGGATCTCCGGATCAGTAGAGCCAAAGTTGGCTTCGGTAAACAAGGCCATTTCGGCATTCTCATCCAGATCCGTGATCGGATTGAAACCACCGGACTGACCATCCGGGCTGATGTCCAAGACAATGCTTTCGTTTGGATCCAGAATTAAATCCGCGCCTTCGGTCACAATAGCTACCGAGCTGGCATTGCCGATTTGATCGTAAGCCGGGCGCTTGCACAACCAGAACGATGAAATATCCTGGCTGGCATCGCCAAAGTTCTGCAGCGTTACATAGTTGGTTTCCACATCCACAAAGGCAATCCGCACGATTGCTTCGCCGGCTGCTCCCCCTTCCCAGAAGGCAGCTCCAATATCAGCAGCTCCGCCGATGTAATCAAACGGCTCACTACCAGGAATAAAACTTTCAGCAGCATCCCAACGGCCGGCTGCTACTGCATTTTCTACCCGAAATCCATTCGGAGCACCCCATTGGGCAAAATCGCGAGTTACAAATGGGTTTTGATTGTTAAACCCTAAAACATTGCTGGCAAATAGAAAAATAGAACCTTCTCCATCTACCACACCACCAGAGGTCAAAACCCTTACTCGAACCTCTTCATCCGGAGCAAGTACCAAATCGCCTTCCAGTATTTCAACTTCGTTTGGATTCCCCAATTGTGGGTAAATACCGGCAAGGGTACAAAAGAAATAATTGCTTAGATCTCGTTCGACATTGTCAAAGTTTTTCAAAACAACTTCGTCTGCTTCAGGAGTAACTTGGAGCAGTCGAATCGCGGTATCATCCACCCAGAACGAAGCGCCTACAGCGTCCGCTCCGCCCACAAAATTGTAAGGGGTCTGACCGGCAATGAAATTGTCTGCGTTATCCCACCTACCGGCTTCCACAGCCTGGCCAACACGGGACTGATTTGCAGCGCCCCATTGCACATAATCAACCAGATCATCTGGACTGTTAGACCCAAAAGCCCCTCCTTTATTGAAAAGGGCTAAGGCGCCATTGGCGTCCGGAAGCGCGGTCACGCCGCCAGACCCGGAGGTAACAGTTATGGTTACCGATTCCTCAGCATCCAGGGTCAGATTGCCGTCCAAAACTGAATAATCGCCTAAGGCATTGTATTGCCCCGGCCCTAAGCAGAATTGATACCCGGAGATATCCTCAGTAGCCGTTCCAAAGTTTTTCAGTGTGACTTGTTCCGAATTGGTATTAACGGTTACCAGCCGAACCTGTCCATGTCCCCAACTAGCTGCACATAGCAACCACAAGAGGAATAAAAGTTTTTTCATGATTAGAAATTGAGTGGTAAGTAAAAAAGTTACGCCACTCAATTTGCCGGGAATTAAGCCCCAGCGAACCACACTTTTTTAGGAATCCACAAAAATCCCCAATTATGGGGAGGTGCTACTCAAGGGCGAGTAGTATACTCCAAAGAGCAGTTCCAAATCTGAAAATCAGGAAAGAATACGTACGGCAAGTGCTACAGGACCTTTTGGTCCATCTCCTATGTTAAAGGTAACTTTATCATTTTCCTGGACTTCCTCTTCCAGATCGTTGATATGCACAAAGTAACTGTCTTGACTTTGGCTATCATCGATAAATCCATATCCCTTTTCCGAATTGAAAAAGCGGACGGTACCAGTACTCTGAAACTTGGATTGATCTGATTTCTCCTGAGGAGGGATTCCAAGGACAATATCCTCGGCCTTAAACTTTTTCTTTTTGGCGGGGTCAGGAGGGGTTTCCGTGAAATTCCCGTTTTCGTCTAGGTATAGAAATTCAACCGGTTTTTTCCCATCAAGCTTTTTTTGCTCGCGACGCTGTTCTTTTTCAAGCCGCTTTTTTCGCTTTTTCTTCGCTCTTTCTTTTTTGTTATAACTATCTCCCATGTTATGGCATTGGTGAAAAAATAGAACGCCAACAATCAGAGACAATAAGGTAATTTTTTGAAAATCAACAAATTAGAATAGATCGATTTACAGCGTTTCCGAAAGTACGAAAAATACGCGGGTTTCAATAAATCTAGTCAGATAACCCTCCGGGTTGGTTCTTGCTTTTTCGATTTGGGGAAAACATGAAACTGGAAACAGGCCGGATATCCGGCGCCACCCAGCTCAGGCGAGCCTCCCTTGAAAACAACAACTGTTTGGTGTAAAAATGCAATGGATACCGTTTCGATCCTTCGGGCGCTCTGGTGAAAAGGAAGCATATTTCGGGAAGGGAATGGTCAGGATACCGATAGTAGAACTGAAAAGCGATCTGTAACCAGAATCGAGTCAAGGTTTCATGGTATCCGGAATGGGCAGTGTTTTTGGTGCCAACTGATTCATTATACCTGATTATATGGTGCTTAATTCTTTGTAATGCGACGGCAGGTGTATAGCGGCCTGCGTACCATAGCGCGACCTTTAGGTGCGCTTCGTGGGTCCATGTTGATTTGGGTAGCGTTCTTTCCTCAAAAGCGCGGACAGTCTGACCTAAATGCTCTAAGGTTACTGGAAAAAAGGACATGAGTATTAGTTAATATGAAAGCGATTTATTAATGCTTGATCACCCGTTCAATACCGGAGCACTAAGAAAGGAGTTCAAGTATAATCGAGTCCACAATTGGCTGAAAAAGAAGTATAAAATCCAGCATGAATACAAACAGCATCGCAAAAGCCAAGCCTATAATATGTAGAGGTGTATTCAACTATTACCCCCAATTACAATAGGATAAACCTCGTTCCTGCCCGAGTTGAGAATCGAAATATGGTACAGGTCCCTTTCACCACCATTAAAGCGAGTTTCCTATCTTTCCGCAAATCCAGTGTCATGAATCGCTTATCCAATTCACTTGCCTTTTTTTTCCTTATATCAATCCTATTTATGTCTTGCGAACCTGAACTATCAACCACTTCGGAAGAGGAGAATGTGGTGCATCCCGAATTGTGGCCAAGCACGAATGGAGGACTTGCTATTGATCCCGAAATCGAAGCAAAGGTTGACGAACTTCTGTCCACCTTAAGCGATGAGGAATTAGTCGGCCAGGTTGTGCAAGGCGACATCAATTCCATTACTCCGGAAGAGGTACGCCAGTATCGATTGGGATCAGTGCTCAACGGTGGAAATTCGGCTCCGGACCAGGATGTACGAGCATCGGCTGATAAATGGCTGGCTCTTGCAGATGCCTTCTGGGAGGCTTCTGTGGATGAAACAGAGGGGAAAAAATCAATACCTCTTCTTTGGGGTACAGATGCCGTTCATGGCCATAATAACATCCCTGGAGCAACAATATTTCCACATAATATTGGTCTTGGGGCAACCAATAATCCGGACCTGATTCGAAAAATCGGAGCTGTGACGGCGCGGGAAGTGCTCGTAACCGGAATGGATTGGACCTTCGCGCCAACCCTTGCCGTAGTTCGAGATGATCGTTGGGGACGAACATATGAAGGGTACTCAGAGGACCCGGAAATTGTGGCAAAATATGCCTTAGCTATGGTGGAAGGACTACAAGGAAAGATGGGCACAGAGGAGTTTCTGGGACAAGAACATGTTCTAGCTACTGCCAAGCATTTTCTCGGGGACGGAGGGACTGTAAATGGTAAAGACCAGGGGGATAATATTGACACCGAAACTGATTTCCAGAACAACCATAATGCCGGTTATCCACCCGCCATTGAAGCCGGTGTCCAGACGCTGATGGCTTCCTTTTCCAGCTGGCATGGACAAAAGATGCATGGCAATAAAGCCTTGCTAACCGATGTGGTTAAAGATAGAATGCAATTCAATGGATTTATAGTCGGCGACTGGAATGGGCATGGGCAGCTTCCCGGGGCTAGCAATACCAACAGCCCTGGAGCGATCCTGGCAGGACTGGATATGTATATGGCACCTGATAGTTGGAAAGGCTTATATGAGAGTTTGCTAGCGCAGGTGAAGTCCGGCGAAATCCCCAGAGCCCGTTTGGAGGATGCGGTCCGACGAATCCTCCGGGTAAAATTTCGAATGGGTTTATTTGAAAAGCCCAAACCTTCGGAACGTCCCCTTGCCGGGGATTTCCAGGTTCTTGGCAGTCCGACTCACCTTGAAGTAGCCCGGCAAGCCGTTCGTCAATCCCTGGTCCTATTGAAAAACAATGGCAATTTGTTACCCTTGGATCCAGGTCAACGCATTTTGGTCACCGGCGACGGAGCCAACGACATCGGCAAACAAGCCGGAGGCTGGACCCTCTCCTGGCAGGGTACCGGGAATAGCCGAGCCGATTTTCCAAACGGATCTTCTATCTGGGATGGCATTAATTCAGCCATAAAAGGAGCAGGCGGGCAGGCCGAACTCAGCGCCGACGGAAGCTATCAACAAAAACCGGATGTGGCTGTAGTCGTGTTTGGCGAAGACCCTTATGCCGAATTCATGGGTGACCGCCCCAACCTGGATTTTGAATCGGAGGTGGGGTTGGATATACTAAAAAAACTCAAGGCCGAAGGTATTCCTACAGTGGCGATTTTTCTTTCTGGACGACCACTTTGGGTGAATCCTGAAATCAATGCCTCTGAGGCTTTTGTTGCCGCCTGGTTGCCTGGAAGTCAGGGTGCCGGAGTAGCCGATGTGATCATTGGCAATCCTGGTGGATCCGTAAATTTCCCAATAGGTGGCAAACTTACCTTCTCCTGGCCTAAAACCGCTGTACAGACCACCCTCAATCGAGGAGATGAAACCTACGACCCACTCTTCCCTTATGGCTTTGGACTCACCTATGACGACCAGCAAAACCTGGCTCAGCTGCCGGAGGATTCCGGTATTTCCGAAGAGGCCGGAAGTGGCAAAGTATTTTTTGCCAAAGGGAAAGGAAGTGGCGTATGGAGGCTGCAAGGCCTCGCGGAAGGAACTGCTATTTTAGTGGTTGATGCTATGACTACGATAGGTGAGGTACTGACTATCAAGTCCATTGACCGGAATGCGCAAGAAGATGCCAAACAGGCAGTTTGGAGTGGAAAGTCTGCTGCTCAAATTGGCGTAATCGGCCCGATGGCTGATTTTACCAGAGAATCGAATGGGGATATGGCACTCGCTTTTCAGTTTCGCGTAGATGCAAAACCCGAAACCAGCGTCGGTCTTTTTGTGGATGCTGAAAGTTCCGGGAGAACCGAATTGGATATAACCAGTCTGATCCGGGAGGCAGTGGTAGGAGAATGGACGGAAGCCCACATTAAGCTCAGTTGCTTTGCCGAGGCGGGTGCAGACCTGAGTAAGGTCAATGCTATTTTTGGCATCTCCACAGCAGGCGCATTCACCTTAAGTTTCTCGGATGTTCGCTTGATGGCGAACGAAGGGCAGGCTATTTGTCCGTAAGCACCTGGGCAGCATATCGAATGCGAAATAAGGGACAGGAGACAACTACATGGATATTACGGTAAAGACCTTTGCGGGATTGGAGCAGGTATTGGCAACTGAGCTGAACAAATTGGGAGCATCGGACATCCAGGCTGGAAATCGGGCCGTCTTTTGCCGAGGCTCCAAGGAAGTACTGTACCGGATCAATCTGGAAGCCCGCCTTGCCCTGCGCACCCTGATACCAATCCACAACTTCAAAGCCAGGGATGAAGACGAACTCTACCGGGAAATCCAAAAGCTGGATTGGAATTCCTGGATGGGCTTAACCAGTACATTTGCGATCGATGCTGTTACCGGAGGTCCCCTGTTCAAAC
The DNA here is from genome assembly GCA_964641965.1 of uncultured Saprospiraceae bacterium. GTDB lineage: Bacteria > Bacteroidota > Bacteroidia > Chitinophagales > Saprospiraceae > JAJDFU01. Next base: position 41,213 of record CAZXLD010000021.1, read on the forward strand.
ATTCCCGTTATGCTGCGCTTAAGGCAAAGGATGCCCTAGTCGACCAATTTCGGGATCGATTTGGTAAACGTCCAAGTGTCGACGTGAACACCCCGGATCTCAGGATTAACCTGCATATCAAGTACAATAAATGCACCCTCTCCCTGGACGCCTCTGGTGAGTCCCTGCACAAACGAGGCTATCGGCAATCTACTGTCAGGGCTCCCATCAATGAAGTCTTGGCAGCGGGCATGCTCAAACTGGCCGGATGGCCCAAACCCATGCCTTTTCTGGATCCGATGACAGGTTCGGGTACGCTTCCAATAGAAGCCGCCCTAATGGCTTGCCAAATTCCCCCCCAATCACCTGCCAGAACTTTTGGTTTTCAAAAATGGAACGACTTCGATGCTAAACTTTGGAAAACAGTGGTTATGGAAGCTCGATCCCGTATTAATCGCGAATGGAAGTATCCCATTCGGGGTAGTGATCGCGATTATCGGGCAATAGAAGCTGCCCTGTCAAATGCCCGGGCCGCTGGTGTGCACAATTTGGTCCAGTTCAAAAAAGCTCATTGGGAAGAGCTGAACCCTGGCCAACCAGGTCTACTCGTTATGAACCCACCCTATGATGAACGACTTGCGGAAGAGCATGTCCTAGAGGTCTATAAAAAAATGGGAGACCAACTCAAAAAAACCTACACCGGATGGGAAGCCTGGATTATCTCTTCTCATATTGAAGCGATCAAACATATTGGGCTTCGCACCTCCAAACGGACTACCCTGTATAATGGCCCTCTCGAGTGTAAATACTTGAAATATGAGTTGTATAAAGGTACTCGGAAGAAGGAATTGCCAGAGAGCAAGTAAGTTTTACAAGACACTTCAATTCGCGTCCACCACGCTACCTTCTCCCGAAATGGATTGAGATATGGAGGGTTGCCCCTTGTATAGTACATTTCCTACCCCACTGATCCGTACATCCAGCACCTCCATAGCGGTAACTTCTGCATTTCCGGCTCCACTGATTCGCACAGCTAACTCCCTGGCTACCAAATCAAACGCATTTAAGGTACCGGCACCGGAAAGGCGATAATCCAGCACATCAGATATCCCTTCCAGCCGAATCGTGGCTTCCCCGGAAATCCCAACATTCAATACGTCTACATCCGCGCCAATATCCATATTTCCGGAGCCTGATACGGAAAGCTCCAAATTCTGACTGAAAATAACGTTTTCGGAGATTATTTCACCAACCCCTGTAATCCCCAGAAATCGAATGGTGGGTAAGGAAGCAATGACCTCCAGTTGTGCATTGCCCCGGACACAAGTCGGAGTCCGAACCCGCCAGATATCGTCCTCAATGGTAGGACTCAGGATATCCAGCAAATCTGCATTTCCAGTGACCTGGATTCGTTGAATAGAATCCTGCCAGACCAGAAGACGAGCCGGAAAGGAAAGCTCAATACCTTCCATGGAATTCAAGGCTAATTCCCGGGTTTCAATCGCCCCCCCAATAAAAAGACAAGCGTCATCATCATCCAGGCAGGCCGTTAAAGAAAAGAGCATTACGAGGGCCGAAATACTGTATTTCAAATAGTTCTTCATGGTAAATAGATTTAGACCTTGTTTTAATTTCGTAAATGATGGCAAAATTTGTCCATTTTTTGGTTAGAAAAGGCACAAGTTCGGGATCGTAGTAGCGCTACGAAGCCCGGTTCTGCAACGCAGTATAACCGAAAAAGTGGCCATTTGGCCGCAGCGTACAAATTTGAAACGGGCTCTTAAAATTCAATTCGATAAGCAAATACAGGAAATAGGCCGGTTTGATAGAAGGCCTCAATGGTTTCTGTATCCTCGTCATAAAAATTGACAAACATATTCAGACGGTTGGTTACATTTTGAATATCAAGCAATAAGGAATGCGTTACCTTCTCGGAGTTGATTCGATAACTCAACCCGAGATCAAACCGGTAGTAAAAGCCACTCCTTTCGGAAAAGGGCTGGTCTTCCAGCAACACCGCCTCACCTGCTGCTCGGGATGCTTCCAGGTCAATCGGGGTATATCGATTGCCTCCAGAGATCACAAATTTTCCATTGAACCCCAGAATATTCTGTTTTCTTTTTCCTACCGAGAACTCTTTCCCTCCGACCAAATTCAATTGATAGTTTCCATTGAATCGGGTGCTATACCAGTTGCCGTCAAAGGGTCGAAAACGGGAATCGTAGACAGATCCGGTAAGCAGAAAATAATATTGTTTGGTAAAGAATTTTTCTAGGGTGACATCCAAGCCCATATTCCTCCCATTTCCCCCACTCTGAGCATTTTCAATGCCAATGACATCCCACACATTAGAGGCATTAAGAATGGATTTGGTACTTCCTGCTTGCCCCTCAATAGGTACATCGAAAAGATACTGGAAATACAATTCGGTATTGAGCCGAAGATTAGAACTGATTCGCCAATCGTATCCCAATACGAGATGCAAAGATTTGGTCAATTCAAGATCTCTCCCCGAAGCCTGAATTTCCCCGTCAGGCGTCTCCCCTTCAAACAAATAGACTGCTAAATTCTCCACCTTGCTATGGAGGCCGGCTGAAAAGCTCAATTGCCGGTTGGAATTTATTTGCCATTGCAGGGCTGCCCTGGGTTCAATGCTAAATTGATGCTCCAGAAACAAATGGGTGTAATGCACCCCGCTGACCAAAGTCCAAGCCGGACTAAATTTATGTTTCCACTGGGTATACAATTGAAACAGCGAAGTGTAGCCCTCATTGTCGAAATATCTACGTAAAATGTCATCATCACCTCGATCGTCATAAAAAAAATCAAAGGCCAGGCGGCTGTAAATGAAGCCGGTACGAATCGAACTCTTGGCATTGATCTTATGGTGATAATAGGAACTTAGCCGGTACGCCGTTTGGGTAAATTGGGTTTGATTCTCCAAGCGATCATCAAAAGCGATGGAGTCTAGTGAATTTTCGAAGAAATTGCCTTCGTTAAAGGAAGCGATGGCTACGGTTCGCAAATAGCCACGCTCACTGATCAGCAAATTGTGTGAAAGGCCTGCGCTTCCTACCCGTTGGCGTTCGTCAAATCCCCAGTTGTCGTATTTGAATTCCCAGGTGGTCGTATCCTGCTCCGGTTCAAAGTGCGCCCGATTTTTTCCGCCAAGTCCAAAAATCGAAAATGTCCCAAGCTTAGACGTTGGGATATTGATCTTGAAGGAGAGGTCTTGATAAGCAGGGGCTACGTCCCCGGCAGGGCTTAAACCGATCGCTTCCAAGGCCGCCAGGGTAGAATAGCGATAGTTGATCAGGAAAGAGGCTTTATGTTTTTTGGTGAAAGGACCTTCAGCACCTACTTCCAATCCCAAAGCGCCAACCATAAAGGAATATTCCCCCTTTTGATTGTTGCCGTTACGAAGCCTGAGGTCAAAAACACCAGCAGTCGCATTGCCGAATTCAGCTGGAAAAGCACCTGTGTAAAAATCCGAGTTGGCCAGGGTAGTACTACTCAGCATACTCACGGCCCCACCCGAATTCCCAAGGGATGCAAAGTGATTCGGGTTGGGAATTTCAATTCCATCCAATCGCCAAAGAATGCCTGCAGGTGAATTACCACGGACAATAATCTCGTTTTCCAGATCAAAGCCCGAACCGGTATTTACCCCTGCAAAATTTTGGGCCATTCTCGCCGGATCGAAATAGCTGGCTGCATACCGACTGGTTTCCTCTACCGAAAAAGACCGAGCACTTACCGTAGCCATCTCATTGAGCGGTTTTGACTTATCCTCATTGCCCACTACGACTACTTCTTGCATGAGCACCGAAGATTCCACCATTTCAACTTCCAAGACCAGTTCTTTGGCAGCAGTTAGTAACACACTTGGAAAGTGCAGGGGCTCATACCCCAGGTATGTAATAGCAATCGTTATCCGACCAACGGGTACAGCATCCAGTTGAAAACTTCCCATGGCATCCGAAGAAGTTCCAGCATGGAAACCCGTATCTAGGAGGACCTGAATGTTGGCTCCGGTCAGCGGTGCAAGCGTTTCCTTGTCAACCACCTGACCACGGATGGTTTGGGTTTGCGCATGAAGAAATGGCATGACAAGGGCACACCATCCCAGTGTCATCAGGATTGAACGAATCATTTTCATTTGGTTGTTTGGAGTCTTTTGGGAAAACTCCTGCCGATTAGAAAATAGGGGTCAATGGGGTTCAACCCGTAGAAGGTATATTTTCAGCACACAAACTTGTTGGGTTTCGTGCACTATGTCAATCTAAAAGAACAAAGGGAGCTCAAATTGGAGGAAAACCCTTAAGTATCAATACCTGCGGTTTCCAAACCAGCCGAGACGAATACCTAGTCCGGCAATCCATCCGCTGAAGTCTTCATCAGAATAATCCCGGGTATCTTCCTGGGTTCCCCAAACCAAGCGATAACCAAAGGTGCCATATACCCGAAACCATCGGGCAATGTTTAATTCTGCACCAAGCTCCGGACTAAATGCCATAATCCGATCAGTATCGGATAAGTTGAAATTAGGTTGGTCGACCCGGATATTGACCGCTCCCCAGCCGATTCGACTGCTGATATAAGGATGAACTACGGCATGAGGCTTGTAGGCAAACCCCAACCACAAGCCACCGTGGGCAAGATCCACCTGATCTACATCGATATCATCGTCTACGATCACTGAGTAATCCAACGCAGCCAGCCCATAAGCCCCAATAAAAAAACTTCCAATTACCACACCTCCACCTCCCCCAATGCCGGTCGGAAGGGCGTTAGACACACCAAATTCAAAGATAGGTGCACCGAATCCTCCTACTACGTGCGACTTACCAAATAAGGTCTGGTGTTGCCCGTGTAATAGGGAAATAGACATAAAAAGGGCAGTGAAACAAATTAACCGTTTCATAAAAAATTGTTTTTCAGCAGTTAATAAAGTTGATCTGGTAAGGTTAAAATCGAAGACCACCTCCAAATCCGATCCACATGCTTACCGTACGTCCATTATTGGACTTTTGATGAAAGGTGTAAGGGGTTAATAGTGTATGGTATTCTCCGGTTTCCGGGTCGATGCGGTCGGAAGCCAGAATGGAAAGATGCGGGCCAATGTAGAAACTGATCCGTTTACCCAGCCTCCTGTCTGCAGTAACCCGGAATCGGGTCAGTAAATTGAGGTCATTGGTCCAGCCCTCCAATTCATTGACATGTTGCAAGATGCCTTCTACATTCAATAGCCAGGCAGGACTCAATCCAACTGTGGTACCTATTCCATATCCCAGTGTCCAGCTCACTCGTGTTTCCACCTGCTGCTCCGGGCTGATATCATCCCAGCGCAAACCAAAGTGGACAATATTGTAAAATCGGCGCGCTCCGAACTTTACTCCCGTATTTACCCAAAAGGTCTCACTGGCTCCGATTTCGATCCGGTTATATCCCTTCCGGATAATGTTAAACAGGCCTATAGGCACGCCCGAAACTGTATCCGCTACGTTGATCAGTCCAAGCTGGACACCTTTCACCTCCCTGGCCTTATTGAATAAAAAGCTGTATTGACCCAGCCGAACGTTTTCAGCTTTGTTGTAGAATAGAGATGCTTGTAACTTGGCATCCCCCCCACTCTTGTTAAAAATTCCTGCCGCCTGAGCCACATCACCTCCTTTTTCTGCCCGATTGAACAAGGCAGAAGCCTGTACGCCGGATGTTTTTCCTTGACTGAGATTAAATAAACCAGCCAGCTGAACAGCCGAACTGGTCCCGGATAAATTAAATAAACCGGCTACCTGAAGGCCATCTACTTCTCCTTTGGTAACATTGAAAATACCCCCGACTTGAGTTCCTTTTACCTGCCCCCCAACAGTATTGCCCAATCCGGCTACCTGCACTCCTTTTACATCTTCGTAAATGGTATTAACAAAACCACCCACTTCCAATCCATCGACACCTCCATTTATGCCCCAAAATACGTTGACCGATACCTTGTTGGTCAACTGATCGCTCTGCATGAAGTTGGTTCCAATCATGGGAAACAAGGAAACCTGGGCCGCTTTCACTTGTGGCGTCTTTGGAATGGTGTACTCCGGCCGTAAATTCAGTTGCCACTCCCGACGATACTTATCTATATTAAATTCAGCTATTCGCGCTCCACCTGGCAATGATTCGAATTTGGGGCTCTGGATAGGTGGCAAGGCAGCTAATCGGGCCTGCTCTTCCCGGATACGCTTTTCAAACTCCTGATCGGAGAAGGGTTTGTCCAGTTCGTTTAAACTCGGTTGGGGCTCCTCTACTTTGGTGGTCACGGGTTCTTTGGTGGTCAAATCCGGTTTTAGAATGATAAATCCTTCCCTTTCCACCCATTGAATCGAACTGCCGGAAAGCAGGACTTGCAACACCTCTTCCAGTGGTTGATTCTTTTCCGAGTAAGAGACCATACGGTTTACGGGAACAAAGGAGCTGCTATACACAAAGGATACCTGGTACTGTAGTTCCAGTTCTTCCAATACGTCTTCCATCGGCTTGTTGCTCACATGCAAGCTCACCTGCTTACTCAGTTGCTGCCCCCAAAGGATTGGCATACCCAAGCAAAGAAGAAACGCTAGTTGAAATGGTACTGTCCAATGCATACAGTCGGATGATTTCTTTTAGTCACAGCCCGGCCCTGTAATGATCCAGCCGCCTTGATCCCGTTCCGTATAAGTTAATCCATTTACTTCTGTGATGAACAACAGGATCATTTCCAATTCTTTTCCCTCCATCCGATCCATTTTGATCCTGCAGTTTCCGATTTCTGCTGACCCTAATTCGATCTTGACCCTGTACAAACGCTCCAGATCCTCCACTGCTTCACTCAAGGGCACATTCTGAAACACCAGGGTCTGATCTCGCCAGGCAGTAGCATTCGCAGATGCCATAGCTTCTTTCTTCAAAGACAAGGACTCCAGGACAACAGTTGCCGCTTCACCCTTGCTTAGTTGCTCTTTTTGTGTGGCTTCCAATGCTACTTCCACTTGTCCACTGGTGACATCAACCCGAACTTCCTGTTCTTCCGGATAGGCACGCACATTGAACGAAGTGCCTAACACCCGGGTAGAAACAGCTCCCGTACGAACTGTAAAGGGCTGATTTAGATCACTTTCCACTTCAAAATAAGCTTCCCCTTCCAGTACGACTGTTCTCGGCTGAAACCGGTCGTCGTATTCAAGCGACGAGTATTGATTAAGCCAAACTTTGGACCCATCGGGTAACTGAATTTCGCGAAGTTCACTCGACTGAGTTTGCATCACCACCGGTTCTGGGGTGTTCCATTCGCTATTGGAATACCACCACCCCCCCATGCCCACCACTAGGAGGATAGAAGCAGCAATCCAGGCCCGTCGCAGCCAGGAAACCTTGGTAGAACCTCCACCTGCCTGATGATTTTGATCCAGGCGATCCAATCGAGCTTCTACCTCTGCCCAGGCTTTCCCGGAATCAACTGCTCGGGGCAGGGGTTCGGTAGCAGAGGCCTCCCAGAGGGATTGCATATCATGGAAGAAAGATTGGTTTTCCGGGTCGGTCTCCAACCAGGCATTCAGGGCCTGTTCCTGATCCGGGGTAGCATTCCCCGACAGGTGTGCCGCAATCCATTCCAAATGTCTTTCTTCTTGGTGTTCCATTCGCTTGTATGATGCTCGCTTCCCGAATTTACCCCTACGACCTCTTAACCTTTTTTTAAAAAAACAAGTGTAAATAACCCCGCAGCCTGTTTCGAAGGTATTTCAGGGCTTTTCCCATTTGATTCTCTACGGTTTTAATAGAGATATCCAATCGTTCTGCAATTTCCCTGTATGTGAGTTCTTCGTGTCGGCTAAGCTGAAAAATCGTCCGGCAACGAGGCGGAAGTTCATCGATGGCTTCCTGTATATGTACTTGCAATTCCCCTTCCAGGTAGCGTTCTTCTGCGTTATCTCCAATATCTGATTCCGGAACCGGCGTCCATTCCTCCATGGCGAAGGTGCGTTTGCGCCTTAGATGAGCCAAAGCCTCGTTCGCTGCCATTTTTCGCAAATAAGCGGATACCGATGACGTGATGTGAAGCTCCTCCCGTTTCACCCAAAACCGGACAAATACTTCCTGAGCCAGGTCTTCTGCCAGGTTACTATCCCGGACCAAGCGTTTGATGGTAGCGCAGACAGAGGGATATTCTTGCTCAAACAATACCTTCAACGCCTGCCGGTCGCCGGCTTGGATCTGAAGAAAAAGGCGTTGCTGGTCCTGTGGTGTCATAACTAGTGGTCGGTAGAGCGCTCCGATTTTCAAAAGTAGGTGTTTCTATTATCTTCAGGCAAGCTTTGAGTGGCAAATGCCGAATGGCAAATGACAAGTTGCAAATGTGGAATGCCGAATGCGGGATGCGGAGTTGGGAGTGACGAATGGCAGATGGGGTACGTCCCTGATATAGGTTGTCCGTCCATCGTGCGCCGTCCACAGTGTACCGTCCACCGTGCAGACAGTATCGAGAATCCAGCATCAAGCTTCAAGTATCGCGCCGCAAGGCGCTAGCATCGCGAAGTGAGTATCGAATGGCAAGTGACAAATGCGGAATGTGGAGTTGGGATTGTCGAATGTAAAGTTGCAAGTGGTGCAGTTTGGATTTTCGATCAGGCCAGAATTAGAAATGGCAAGTATAGAGCATCCAGCAACAAGCATCTATAGCTTCGCGCCTTTAGGCGTAAGCATCAAGCACCGCGCAGCGAGCATCGAGGATCCAGCCACAGGTAACCAAAACTGAAGTTATGAACTACTATGCTGCTTCCAAATCAATCTTATTCATATGCACTACCATCGTCTAAGGATTATTCTAACCGTTTTACTCCTGGTTTTGGCTGTTATTTTTCAGGTGCAGTGGGGATGGTCGGCAGCCTGGCCTTTGTACTTGGGAGCGGCAGCTTTGCTTTTGATCTATCTTTTATTTGGCACGACCCGTTTGGCCTTTCAGGCATTGCAGCGTGGGCAGGTATTCGAAGCTGAGAAGTTATTGCAGCAAACCCGTTTCCCCCAACTGCTGGTCAAAGCGAATAAAAGCCAATACTATTTTGTGCAGGGCTTACTGCATATCCAGCATAAAGAGCTGGAGGAAGGGGAGGCTGCTATTCAGCAAGCCCTATCGACAGGATTAGTCCGGCAAAAAGAAGAAGCGCTGGCCTGGCTCAATTTAGCACATATTTCCTTTGTGCAGGAACAGCCGGCCAAAAGCCGGGAAGCTTTGGCGAAAGCCCAGTCTCTCAACCAGGATGACCTATTGCTCAAAGAGCGATTGAACGAGTTGGAACAGGCGTTGAGTAGGAGGTATCCGGGGCAGGGTTAGGGTAATGGCAATAGCAATGGACAGGTGCCTGTTTGATTTAACAATGGATAAGGAAAAACCCAATCAGCTAAAGAGCTGTAGGATTAAGGACTCGGTAGAATACCAAAAAGTAGCAGCACGTCAAACTAAACCTTCTTATCGCGAAATGGTATTATTTTTGCAAAAATTATCTTGAATGCTATCCATAAATATTTATCTGCGCTTTGCTTTGATGGGCGTGTTGTTGATTGGGGGAACCGTTCTGGCCTTTTTGTTTGGATTCTGGTATGCCTTCCCTTTGTTGTTGATCGGATTGGGGCTCCTGATTGGTTATCTTTTACTTGGAACTGTACAGTCCGCCTCGCAGATGATGCAGGAAAATGACATGGTCGGGGCATCCAAACGGTTAGATCTGACCCTATCCCCGCGTTTGCTTTATGCCACGAACCGGGCGTACTATTATATGCTTAAAGGTTCTATCGCGGCCGCTCAGCATCAGCCAGATGAAGCAGAAGCCTTGCTGAAAAAAGCCCAGAGCATCAAGATCCCTACTGCGAACGAGAAAGCGATGCTGGAGCTACAGTTAGCTAACATTGCCGCTTCCAAAGGCAAATGGACCCAGGCCAAAAACCATTTTCGTGCTGCTAAACAACTCCAGGTCACAGAACCAACTATAAAGGAACAATTGAAGATGTTCGAAAAAGCCTTGAATCAACAAAAGCAGGCCCGTTCAACTCAACTTGGCCAACAAGGCAAGGCCATGCGCCCGGGCGGCAAACGCCGGCGTCCTAAGATGCGGTGATTTTCCGGAGTGGCCCTCTACTCGAAAGCCTATTGACCAGGACATTCAACAAAAGTATACCGGACAAAAAGGCAGCAATTCGGGAGATGATATTCCCCCATCGGACATAAATTGTGAGCTGGTCATTAAACAACAAATTGCCACGTAAAGCCTGGGTTTGGTTGTACGGAATGGTTTCTTGTATGATACCCCGCTGATCGATAAAGGCCGAAACACCTGTGTTGGCAGCCCGAGCAATCGATTTTCGGGTTTCAATCGCTCGCAAGGAGGCAAAATGCAGGTGTTGCCGATGCCCGGGGGTGTCATCCCACCATCCATCATTCGTGATTACAATGAGTGCTTGCGCTCCGGCGCGCACGTAAGCGGTAACGAATTCCCCAAATATGGATTCGTAGCAAATCAATGGACCGATATTACCAGCCCTAGACTGGAAAACGGAGCGTTCAGGCTGAGAGGCTAGTCCCGCGGCGGTCCCCCCCACTTTTTCAACAATGAATTTAAAGGGCCAAAGTACCTCTTGGAAGGGGAATATTTCTACGCCCGGGACCAGTTTTGACTTTTTGTAAATGGGTATTTCCGGGCTTCCAATCGTTAACTGGGCCGCAATATTACTCGACTCGTACGTGGTGGTATCTCCTCTTTGATTAACGTAAACTCGCTTAGCTCTAGAAGTTTTATCGTCGTTGGGAAGTACCTGGAAGGCACTGATCCCAATCAACAAATTGAGACCCGGATTATCCTCAAAGTGCTTCTCAAAAGTTCGAATAGCCGGATGCGCCCGAGGCATATCGATATTGAAATTGTGGATTACCGCCTCCGGATACGCAATGTACTGGGTAGCTGGAGTCCTGGCAGAATCCGCCAACTGGACCATCCGGGTTACTTGTTGGGCTCTCGGCACGGTGAACTTCACATAGTGTGGCTCGTAGTTGGGTTGAACGACTACGATTTCCACGGGTTTGCCTTTTTCCTCGTAATTGTAGAACAGGTAAAGGGATAGACCAACCGGGGCCAGAAGTAGTCCTGCCAGGCGAAGTCCTAACCCCCAGGGGCGCTTGCCGGCGTTATATTGATTCCAGATCTGGAAGAGCACCAGGTTGCCCAATAAGATCCACAAGCTGCCTCCAAATACACCGGTATATTCATACCATTGCACTAGCATGGGCCATTCGGCAAATCCATTGCCTAAGGTGAGCCAAGGCCAGGTCAACTCCCAGTTCAAATGAAAATATTCCCACGAAATCCAATAGGCAGCAAAAGAGATCGCTCCCAATTTGGCTAAGTTCCGTTTGGTGTAGTGGAATAGCATAAAGGGGATGGTCATCAGCCCGGTATTGGCCACAATCGCAAAGATCCCGGCAGATAAGGCAGTATCAGCTACCCAAAAGGTGGTAATGATATTCCAGCACAAAAAAGTTAGGAAGGCATATTTCCAGACCGTAGCTCCTCTCCGGAGATCAGTTGAAGCAGCAATTTCCTGTTCTACTATAAGCAAGGGAACAAACCCGGCAAACAGGAACATTGGAAAGGGAAAACCAATATCCGGGAAGCCTAAGGATAAGAACAGGATGCTCATTCCCGATAGGCTCAGCCACTTCCAGGTTTTTCCTTTATTCAACCAAATTGGAAGTAACAAAAACAGGAGAGCTCCGGTAAAGGTCAGAAAGAGCCACAACGGGCGATACCCCCACAACAATTGCTCCTGTGAACGCAAGTACATGTTGGCACTAATCAATATTGCCGTCAGGAGAAAACCCGCAGCAAGTAGGAGTTGGACTGACCGCTTCACTTATGGTTTTGAATTTGTAGACATGCAAGAATACAAGAAACCCAATGGTAAACGAAATGTTTCAGTTGGGTATTGGGTGGCAGGTAGTGGGTAGCTGGTATGCTTCCGTTTGACCTGTTTGGCCATAAACTCAATCCTCCTTGTCTGTGCTTACGTGTATAACATCCTATCAACGAAGGAAGTCTCGGAGGGGCTCAAAGGTCTTCCGAGCCTGGAGATGCCGCGGCTCGCCATCACCTCCATACACCTATGAGGAAGAACTGCATTTGCTTATGACCTACTTCTTCGCTAATACCAGATACCGGGTACTGGTACAGGTATCTGAAGCGGCTTCGATCGGCTCCAGACTAACCGCATCATACAATCGAACCCCTTTGGGAAAATAGGTTTCAAAGATCAACCGTACCCGGTAGAGCGAAGGCAAATGTCGCAAATGCTTCCCGGCGTAATCCAGTTGGAGGTAATCTCCACGGAAATCCAGATTGGTGATTTCACTTTCCTGAAACAGGCCGCCATCCAGTTCGATGATGCGGGGAGTCCGCAAGGAAATGACGCGTTTATCTGCAGAAAAAAGAACACTTGGATACCAACGGGTATGGTCGGGAGTGATAAAATCGCCCAAGAACCACCCATCTTCTTCAACCAAGTTCGAGGCAATGCGAATGGCGTCTTCCAATCGATTAGCTGGCAAATAGTGAAACACATTTAATCCGCTGTATACCACCTTCGCTTGTTGCCCCCCAAAATCAAAATCCAATAAACTTCCTTGTTGAACTGGAATCCTGGAGGAAGCCACTTCCACCATAGCGGAAGAGAGGTCAATGCCAAGGATATTGGGAGCTTGCATACCCAATTCGCGAACGAGATATTCTTCCACTAAACCCGTTCCGCACCCCAGGGAGAGGAGTCTGGTTTGAGCGAAGGATAAACCAGATTTTTCCTTGAAGAAACGCCAGTAACCAGCCATGAAGTTTTTCAAACAAGGCTTACCAACGACCTCATCGTATAAAGAGGCATACCGCTGGAAATGATCTTTATCATCCTCCTGATCACCAAATTCCAATTGGAGCGCTGCGGCAACTTGTAGCTCGCGATTAAGAATACGCCAGGCGCGGGAATCTATTTGTTGCACTTGGTCGTTCAGCAATTCCTCCACATATGCAATGACCTCTCGTCTAAGATTTGATGAAAATAACTCATCCCAGGAGTTCCTGATTTGCTCCTGGTAATTCCCAGGATGCAGGGATTCCATTTTTCGAAGCCGCCGCTGAAGTTCCACCTGATACCGGATTCGGGTAGGTAAATCCCCACGAGCCCCCGTTTCTACGGATTCAATTTCCGCTTCCGGAAGGGCGAAAAATACACCCCCATTAATTCGTTGGATAATTCCTTGTTGCGGATCGAAAAGACGTGCGGAACCGGTCACACAGGGTACTTCTTCTCGGGTACCATACACATGTAGCGAAAGGTAAGACTCGTCTTTAGACGGATTACCCATTTGATGAATAAGGCTATGGGATACACCTACTACTTCACCAGTCTTCATCTGCATACGGGCCAAGGTGGATAGTTGCTCCTCATCCATTCGAAAGATGGCATGCTCCATGGGCCCGAATACCTGGACAGCCCCCCATTGGGTAAATCCGTGATCATGAATACCACTGAAATCACCAGGCGACCAACTCATAACCATAATCTCAAATTGATCACCTTCATAAACTAGTTTCCGACCGTAACTATCAGCTTCACTATGCCCAAAATCTGCCCAGGGTATTAAGTCTTTTTCCTGAACCTTGGCTTCCAAAACCAATGCACGCATACCAGAAGGCGCAGGGTGAGGAGTTATTTGTAAAGATTCGATTATAAACTTTAGGGAGTCAGGCAGTTGAGACGGCTTAACTACTACAGATGAATTTTCTACTAAGGACATGTCTGGGCAACAGTATTTGTGTTTAAAACTGGATTAGGTGCTTGCTTGCTCGGGTTTAGCGATCTATCCCCATAGGCCCAAAGCCCTTCAACCCATTTTTCTCCACTACCTGCAGCTTGGGGGATTTCTGACATCCATTTGTGACCCCTATCACCAGATCTGCCTGGAAACAGACAGACCTTTGTATTGTCACATAGCAAAAACAAGAAAAATGAATCAAAAAACAACATTCTCTGAATTAATAAATAGTGAAGTTCCAGTATTGATCGATTTCAGCGCTGCCTGGTGCGGTCCTTGTAAGGCCATGGGACCTATACTAAGCGAGGTTGCCAGTACTATTGGAGATCAAGCCAAGATCGTAAAGGTGGATGTAGATGCCAATCCAGCCTTGGCGCAGCAATTGAATATCCAAGGTGTTCCCACCTTTATCCTCTACCGGAATGGTGAAATCAGGTGGAGGCAATCCGGCATGCAATCTGCCCATATGCTCACTGAAGTAATTCGCCAGAACTTATCCTAAAACCAAGCTGGCTATTTCAAAAGTCAGGTTTATTGTGTGTGTAATAGGGTGTTATCGATCCGGATACAGTTCTTATAAACTGATCCGGATTTTTGACACCCCCTCACTGTACTTGTGAAATTAAAGCTGATTCAGCCAACCTTAAAAAATCAGATTCGATTTGTGGCCTAATTTACGTCCAATGGTCAACCGCCATACTTTTCTCGTTCTACTATTTCTTTTCAGCTTCCAACTGGCTGCCCAAAACGAATATGGCAAATGGCTAAAACCACTTGAGAAAGTGGCCTTCAAACCTATTCTGCAATTGCAATTCTGGGGGTCCTTTTCCCACGATCATCGGGTGCTAAATGATAGTACGGGGGAGTATGAACCCGTTGAAGACCGCCTCAACGTAATGATCCGAAGGGCGCGTTTGGGGTTTCAGATCAAACCTTACGCCGGCCTTACCTTTCGTTTTATCAGTTCATTCGACTTTATTGGTCGAGACTTAAATGCCGCACATACCGGAGGTACTAACACCTCAGCCAGGCCCAATTTTGATATTTGGGAAGCTCGACTTCAGTGGCAGGTGTTCCCGGAAAAAGAACTATTGTATTTGAATGCTGGATGGATTCGGCCCAATTTCAGCCGTGAAAGTCTGACCTCACCCTGGAAGGTAAGCTCAATGGAAAAAGCCTGGTCAATGAATTACACCCGGCGACACCTAGTAGGCCTGGGGCCTGGAGCAGCGCCCGGTATTAATGTGGGCGGATTAGCGGGTTCGTCGGAGCACACCTTCTGGCTGGGCTATAATGCATCGGTATTTGTACCTCAATATATTAGCCTACTTGGGAATTCTAACGGGATCAATTTTAGCCCCTTATTTGTAGGGCGAGCCATTTTACATTTTGGCCAACCTGAATCGACCACTTACCAATTAGGGTCCAACCTGAATGCATTTTCCCAACGAAAAGGACTCAGCGTCGGCATTGGAGGAGCCTGGCAAGGGAAGACGGATCTCTTCACTTCCAATTATGGTGCAGAGCTTGATTTCCTGTTCAATTGGGGGCCTTTTAATCTGGATGGCGATTTCAATTTCCTTTGGCGGCAAGGCGAACAGCCCGAAAACGGATCAGCCTATCGAATTTGGACTACGAATTTTCAAACAGGCCATATTCGATCCAGCGTTAATCTTACAGTGGGGAAATTTTTCCTGGAACCCGTTTTCATGTTCGTTTTTCTGAATGGTCCATTGGAGGAGCAAGCCCAGGAGGACGCGCTGGAAGTATTGAGCCGATATGGTATCCATCACCAATATGATATTGGTCTCAACTGGTATCTCAACCGAAACAAATTGAAGTTGGTCCTGCACTACCTGATTAATACAGGAAATGCCGGAGAAACCGATACAGATGCCATTGGAAATAATTATTTATTCCAAGCCAACGTCGGCCCCATCCAACGGGGCAATTGGTTGGGATTGGGCTTGAATCTTACGTTGTGATGCGCTTACCGGAGCGATACTTTAGCCTTCTGCCGATACTGGATGCTCGATGCTGGCTGCACGGTGGACGGCGCACGATGGACGGACAACCTATATCAGGGACGTATACCATTTGCCATTTGCCATTCGTCACTCCCAACTCCGCACCCCGCACTCGCAATTCCACATTTGACATTTGGCACTTATCACTCCCAATTCTTTAGGCGTATCTACTAGTTTCTTTCACTTCCTATCTAACATAGTCTGCACCTCTTTTGCAATCTGCTTTTCCTCATCAGTAGGAATTACCAGAATTTGGATAGGGCTATCTGGCGCAGAGATTACTTGTACAGGTTCTGTTCGCTCAGCCCGATTGATCTCGTGATCAATCCTAAAGCCGAGCGAACCAAGCCCTTCCAATATGCGGGATCGCATGGTATGGCTGTGTTCTCCAACACCTGCCGTAAACACCAAGGCATCCACTTCCCCTAGTGTAGCCAAATAGCTTCCAATGTATTGTTGAATCCGGTAAACATACATGTCAATAGCGAGCTGGGCTTCCCGACTTCCTGCTGCTGCAGCATGTTCTACCGCTCGTAGATCTGAATGACCACAAATCCCTTTCAAGCCGCTCTCCTTGTTCAAGTCCGTTTCGATATTCTGTATTTCCCATCCATGCTGTCCAGCCAAATGAAAAATAAGCGATGGGTCGATATCTCCTGAACGGGTACCCATGACCAAACCTGGCAAAGGGCCTAATCCCATGGAGTTTTCTACCGATTGCCCGGCCCGGATAGCTGTCATACTGGCGCCATTACCTAAATGGGCAATTATCAGATTGACGGATGCTCGATTGAAATAGGATTGGGCAGTAGCAGTAATATATCGATGCGAGGTGCCGTGAAACCCATATTTACGTATGCCGAATTGTTGATAATACGGCTTGGGGACGGCATACCGATAGGCCTTTTCCGGGATAGTTTGATGAAACGCCGTATCAAAAACGCCTACCTGGATGGCATTTGGAAATACGCTTTCGGCGATTTCAATGCCCAAAAGATTGGCAGGATTGTGTAATGGAGCTAATGGAATCAAGGCTCGGATCGTTTCCTTCACAGCTGAAGTAATACGGGTCGTATCCGAAAATTGCTCCCCCCCATGCACCACACGATGGCCAACTGCACTCAATCTTTCAGGACCTGAGAGTACCGTTTCCAACAATTTTTCGGCTATGAAATTCATCGCCAGCTGATGGTCTGCCTGACCCAAGGTTCCGGTATCTATTTCAGATCCCCCCTCGCTATTCTTCCATGTATGGGCGTAAGACGCAGCCTCCGTACCTATTTTCTCCACTTGGCCTCTGGCAGTAACGATTAGATCTCTTTCCTCAAAAACCGTGTATTTAATTGAAGAACTTCCGGCATTTACCACTAAGATCATGGGAGCCAATTTACAGGGTAATAAAATCGATTAAGGTTCCCCCTATCCCTCTTGGGCTTGAATAGCGGTGATAATGACGGTATTGATAACATCCTCAACGGTAGCGCCTCTGCTGAGATCGTTAACCGGTTTATTCAGGCCCTGTAACATGGGCCCAATAGCCAATGCTCCAGTCTCTCGTTGAACAGCCTTGTAGGTATTGTTACCCGTATTGAGATCCGGAAAAATCAAAACAGATGCCTGACCTGCAACTGGAGAATCCGGCATTTTTTTGGCTGCCACCCCGGGATCTACTGCTGCATCATATTGCAGGGGTCCTTCTACCTGGAGATCCGGCCGCCTTTCCCGGATAATTTTGGTAGCGGTCCTTACCTTCTCTACATCTTCACCCTTACCAGAACTTCCGGAAGAATACGAAAGCATCGCAACTAACGGTTCGATGCCGAAGGTCGTACTAGTTTCAGCAGAGGCAATTCCAATTTCTGCTAATTCTTCGGCCGTTGGGTTGGGATTTACAGCACAGTCGCCATACACCAACACCCGGTCATCCAAAGCCATGAAGAAAATGGAGGAAACCACTTTAAACCCGGGTTTGGTTTTGATAAACTGTAAAGCGGGGCGGATGGTGTGCTGGGTGGTATGCCGGGCTCCGGATACCATTCCATCTGCCAACCCTTTGTATACCATCATGGTACCGAAATAAGAAACATCGACCATCACATCCCGGGCAGTCTCTGGGGTCAGGCCCTTATGCTTTCTTAATTCGTAAAAGGTATCAGTAAAATCCTGAAATCCGGAGTACGTTAATGGGTCGAGGATTTGGAAGTGCGTCCTTGGGAACCGGAGCCCCAACCGGCTTATCTCCCGCTCTAATTCGACTTCTTTCCCGATCAAGGTCAGGCTAACCAGATCATGATTCAATAAATATTCTGCCGCGCGCAGGATTCGTTCATCCTCCCCTTCAGGCAACACAATATGCATTCTTCGAGCGGCTGCTTTCTGCTGAAGCATATATAAAAACATACCAGGGGTAACACCTCTCGGTTGGAACTCGATTGCTAAGTTTTCAATCGCTTCGGTATCCACATAATCCTGAAACAACTGAATACCCAAACGAATTTTCCGCTTATTCCGAATATTGAGTTTACTTCGGACTCGCTGTACTTGCTGGCTTACCTTAAATGTATCTGCCTCTACAGTCAAAACAGGGAAATCATCTTTCAAGCCTTCCAAAAGCTTCAACAAGCTGGGAGCGGGTTCGATACCACCAGTCAAAATCAAGCCTGATAGAGCGGGGTAGTTTTTAGAATGGTGCGCCAATACGGATCCCATTATAATATCCTCCCGGTCTCCAGGCGTGATAACAGCCTGTTTGTCAGACAAATAATTTAAGAATTGGGGCACGCGCATAGCAGCAACCAAAAAACCGTGGGCCAGATTATCCAAATTTTCTTCCCCTTGAATAATCTTGGCTTCCAATTGTTCTTTCACCTCTAACATGGTCGGACTTCCCAGCACTTGATTCTCAGGTATGGCATAGGCCAAAATTCCATCAGGTAAATCCTGGTTCAACCGATCCAAGACCTCTTGACGAATGTCAGGATTTACCCGATTCACCACCACGGCTAAAACGGTACATTCACTACTGGTAAAGGAATCAATGGATTGATTGACATTGTGAAAAAGCTCATCCACATCTTCCCCACGTGCATTTTGAACAATTAATACAGGTGCGGATAGATTTCGGGCTATTTCTGCATTCACATTTAGCTCAAAAGCAGCCCCCTCCCCTTCAAAGTCAGTCCCTTCAATCAATACAAAATCCATTTTGGACTCCACTACTTTGTACTTGCCGATAATTGCTTCCAGCATTTCGTCCAACTTCCCTTGCCCCAAAAGTGCATTTGCTCTTCCTCGCTTAAGCGCATAGCACTCATCGAAAGTCAGGTACTTATCTACTTTGGAATGAAGCAACGTCAAGTGGTCATCCTCTTCGCAAGTAATGCCCTTATTGTGTATGATAGGGCGAAATACACCTACTTTGGGGGTTTTTCTCAGGATTAACTCCAACAGCCCAAGACTAATCAAGGACTTGCCGGACTCGGGTTCTGTTGTGGCGATGTAGAGGGATTTGGCCATAGATTTAAAATGGAAAATCCAAAATAAATTTCAACTGTTAACTCTGGGTAAATACTGGAATGTAAAATGGCCCGAGTTGTATCAACCCGGGCCATTTAGGATATCGTGATCTATTCAAAGATCAGTATCCTCTTGCTTCTTTCAGAGAAACGCGTTGGCCATCTCGGAAAGCAACTACCCAAGGGCTTTTGTATCCCTGGCTCTTCAGGCTGCGCATACGCGAAACCGCTTCGTCATAGTTTCGGTAGTTACCAAGCAATACTTTCTTGATATTTCCTACATCTTCTACCGTCACATCAGGCAAGCCGTCATATTTGGCAGGTACGGCTTTGTAAGCCCCAACTTGTACCCGATAGAGGACACCCATGTTATAGTTATCTCCAGATGGCGCGGAGGTCTCTGGCATGGAGGCAGGCGGCATCGAAGCCATTTGATCGATTTGATTATTCAAATCGCTGATTGTCTGATTAGCCGCAGAGAGCTGACTGGTCAGCTGCGCATTTTGTTGCTGAGCCATGGCGAGTTGTTCTCTTTGCTGATTCAGTTGGCTTTCCAAATTGGCTAATTCAGATTTGGACTGCAGGGCTTCCTGTTGATAAGCAACCTTATCTTCAGTCAATTTTTTGAGTGCGGCAGGATCCTTCCTGTATTCTTTTGCTTTGTTGGTCCATCTCTTCTTGTCTTCCTTGGAAAGCTCTTCTTGCGCGGTAACAGATATGGATACCCCAACGAAAAGAATCAAAAAAGCTAGTGTTAAAAACCTCATTGTATCAATGGCTTTTGGTGATTACAGTTGAAAAATTAAGAAAAAAATGCCTTTCCTAGTATAGATTAGATGTGCATTTCAATCTATAAACCTACTAAAACTCAATTTTATTGAGGAAAAACCTTCAATTTTAAGATAAGAATCCTCCCTAAACCTTTACACAACGCTCTTCAAATTGCTCAATATCAAATATATATTGATAATGATCAAAAGTTTGACCCCCAAAATTTAGGCTATAAATATTTTAAATGAAAAAATCCTGTTCCAAATAAAAAACACTTCCATTACTTGATCCAGGTGAAGGTGACTTCCCATTTTTTCAACCGGGCCCATCCTCTGGGTCTGTGTTGAGTTCAACAGGCTCCGGAGGTGTCGGCTCTTCAAAAAGCGTGACTTTTTCGAGAGAATCCTGAAACGCATTGCCATAAATTTCCCAAGCGGTCATAAATAATGCAGCAATGACCGGGCCTAAAATAAAACCCGCTATTCCAAAAAAAGCCAATCCCCCCAGGGTGCCGAATAAAATCATCAAATCTGGCAACTGGGCATCTTTTCCTACCAGCGATGGCCGAATTACATTATCGATACTACTAACTACTACCGCACAAAATGCGATCAGTCCGATACCGGCTGTATATTCTCCCTGGACCACCAAAATAATACCTGCCGGCAACCAAACCATGGCTGGACCTAAAGCCGGTATAACGGATAGTACAGCCATAATTACGCCCCAGAAGAGGGTGTTGGGCACCCCTGCTACCCACATAGCCGTACCGGCAATGGACCCCTGAACAGCTCCTATGATCAAAGTCCCCTTTAAGGTGGCTTTTGTTACCCGAACAAATTTATCTAGCAATAAAGCTTCCTGATCATTGCTTAAGGGGATGTAGTAAAGTGCTTTTTTTAAATAGTTTTTACCATCGATCAAGAAATAAAACATCGTAAAAAGCATAATGAAGGTCTGGAACAAAAAATTCACTGTGCCTGTAGTCGCTTTGGAGAGGCCATCTACCATAAATGTGCCGATACTACGCACTACATTATCAATAGCTTCGATGAGTTGTTGTTCCTCCGGCAGGAAATCGGATAGGTAAGGGATTGATTCCAACCAGACTGCCACCGCCATCTCCGGAGTATCCAAAGTACCATTTAAAAAAGGCTCGAAGGAAGTAGTTGCCGAGATGGCTTGTTCTACTAACATAGCCGTAAAGAACACCAAAGGGATCAAAATAATGAGCACAAAGGCAAGAAGGGTTAGTCCGCTGGCAACCAGTCTCTTACCTCGGCACAATTTTAAAAACCACTTATACCACCCTTGCAATAATCCGGCAAATAATCCAGCCATAACGATAGTTAGTATGAAGCCTCGGACCATTTCAAAAAACACAAAACTGACTATCACCACCAGCAGCAAGACGGAGTACCGGTTCAAATTCATAGATAATTTTGCCATAGCATTTACATTGAGTTCAATCCACTACTTCAGTTTCCTGAGTTGGGGAGGATTTCGGGTTTGAAGGATGTTCTGGTTTTTCTTGTATCGCTATTTTAGAGGTAGTATGCGCTTTTTCTGCAGCTAGCAAGGTCATGGGTTGGGGAATTTTTCGCTTGATCCCGGCTTCTCTCAGTGCCTTATCGACTGCGGTTTGGACATTGCTTTTCTGCACCAATATATCGCTTGACAGCCAGTAGAAAAGGCTAAAACTATACGCATTACCCTCAATTCCGTTAAAGTAAGTGATGGGTTCCGGATCGGAACGTATGCCTTCAACCCCTTTACATGATGCTGTCATTAGTTCCTGGATTTCTTCTGGAATGCAGTCAAGATCGGTATAGACAGTTAGGATCACTCTGCGCTTGTATAACCCCCTCGTCCAGTTGGTTACCTTATCCGTTATGAGCAAAGAGTTGGGAACGATCAATTCTGCTCCATCCCATTGCCGAATGCGGCTCGAACGAATACCAATGCTGACCACCTGTCCATCTACCCCGGCCACATTGACAATATCCCCTTCCGTGACCGGGCGTTCAAAGACCAGAATGAGCCCGGAAATGAAATTATTCACTACCGTCTGCAAACCAAAGCCTATACCAACCCCTAAAGCCCCAGCGAGTATACCCAAATTTTGGAGGTTAAAACCAAGTGTAGCCAAGGCCAGCAGGAACCCAACCGCAACCAGTGCATATTGGGTAAGGGAACTTATTGCCATGGGTACGCCCCTGGGCAGGTTTATCCGATCCAATACCTCTTCTCGTAACACTAATCGAATAAGGTGGGAGATCATCCAGGCAAAGACCAGAATAAGAAAAAACTCAACAAGACTACCCACTGAGACCGTTAGTTCACCAAAGGTATAGCCCGACTCCCAAACTTCCAGCCCCCAACTGTATAAAGGCTCCCACAGTAAATTTACCTTCAAGGTAAAATAGAACCAGGCCAGCACTACCGAGAAATTGATAAATGGCCACAACCATTGAATAATCTGTTGCCGATGCCGGGACAGGATCTTGGATCGATGAGCCATTTCAGTTTGCAACATCATGTAAACCACTGCCCGCAAACTGACCGCCACCGCCATAAAGATCAAGGCCAGAATCAATGCAACCAAGGTGCCGAAAACAATCATATTGGCCAGCTTACCATATCCCATCAAATTAGCCACCGTGCCGCAAAAGACATACAATAACATAACCGGGCTTATCGCCTGAAGAAAGCGGAAGTAAAAACCTTCCTGCCGACTGTCGGACACCAAACTTTTGCGGCGAATTAGAAACCAGACTAAAAATGCAGCCACCGCCAAGCCAACAAAGAATATCATAATGCGCATGGCACGGCCATCCAGAAAATAGACCTGGGTAAATTGGTGCAAATAATACAAACCAATGACGTAATAAAGAGACCAGCGAAGCGGCTTAACTACCAATCCGTGAAAGATCAATAGGAATGGAAAAATAAATAGGAGATTGAGCAGCTTGTTGATCAGTACCGGCGCATCCGGGGTAATGAAAAGCATCAGCAACAAGGTGAACATCAGGGCCGAGACAAAGGGTCGATTGAATACATAGCGGCCCCGAATCAATTCCGGCGGAGGGTTTTCTTCCTCCCGATAGCTCCGCTTCACCCACATCAAAATTCCAAAGATGAATAAGTAGGCGATTCCTAGCCCAATAAAATAGCCTCCCTTCCGCTCGAAATAATTCTGAGAATCCTCCCGGGCAAAATCGATCAGCAACTGATTATCGAATATTGTTTCAAATGAATCTTGATCCTGTAAAACTTGGGCAAAGGGCAACTCCTTCTGCTGAATTAAGCTAGCTAATTGCTTTTCTCGCTGCAACTTCAAGTCACGGAGTTGTTGGTTGACCTGTAGTTGGAGATCTGATATTTGATTTTGGGCTTTCAAGCTCAAGGCCAGACTATCTTCAGCAGCCTTCCGAGCTGTAGTTAGGCTGGTGATTACGCCAGTGATCCGTTCCCTGATTTCCCGGGTCTTTCTAACCCTTGGAATTCCGCTCATACCTTCTTCCCAACGCACACTTCGATTGATAAGTCCCTCTTCCATCAACACCAGGTCTTCTTCATAAGCGCTGAGGCTGTTATCTATTTCTTCCAACCCTTCAATAATGCGTTCCCATCGAAAAATTAAGCTCTGATAAAAAGCCCAGGGGAGGTCTGTACGGAGCAATTGTTCCGAAATTTCGGACAACGCCCCTATTTCAGCCTGAATAGTGTCTATTTCGGGTTCGACTGTAGAAACTGTAGGTTCCTGGATAATAGGGTAGGCATCCTGATTCAGAAACTCATTTACTTTGACGATCTCATTGGGAACGTCCACCAGTTTTAGGGTGGGCAATGTATCGGTAAGCTGTCCACTCACAGGTGTACTCCAGGACATCAAGCCCAGCAATAAAAAGCGGTTTAAAACAATCTTTACCGAATGTTTATTTGGAAGAACATGAGTAAAAAAGGAGGTCCTGATATTCACTTGAACATTAATCAACTGTTGCATGTAAAATAGCATTTCTGCCAAAAAGAAGTGTTTACAGTAACTCCGTGCCCTCATTCGACCATTTTACATGCTTCATTTAAGCTAATCCTGGTCTGAAGAAGGCTGGATTGCCTCTTGGACGATTGATATGATTCCCCTTTCGTTCTGTTCGGTCATACATTTGAAATGCCCTTTGGGGCAAGATTTAAATCCAATTTTGGAACACGGCCTGCACGATAACCCTTCCACCTCCTGGATATAGCTTTCCCCTTTTCCCGAAGGCAAATAGGGATACATCCCAAATCCAGGAATGGTATTTCCCCAAATACTGATGATTTTCTTCCGAAAGGCAGCTGCAATATGCATAAGGCCTGTATCATGGCTAATAACAATAGAAGCCTGCCGAATCAAACTCGCACTTTGATTCAAATTGATCTTCCCACACAAGTTTTGGACATGGTCTCCGGCATCTTTTGCGACCTGTTCTCCTATAGCAGCGTCGGTTGGCCCACCCAATAAAAGGGTAGGTATGGACATACCCCGGCAAATGAGGGCCAGCTTCTCCAGAGGCAAGCGTTTTGTAGCATGTGCCCCTCCAATTACAACAGCAACGAAAGAGTCAGCGCCAAGATTCGCTCCGGAAGTAAAAAAGTCTTTTGGGTCAACTTCATCCGCTACAGGAATAAAGTAATCCAAGCCATCCCCATCGTCGACTATTCCAAGAGGATAGAGCATATCCAGGTAACGATCCACCAGGTGTTTATCTGGAAGCCTATTGATGTGCATCCGAACCAGCAGCCATTTTTCCCAATTCAGTTTATCGAAAGTTCGGCTTGGTACGCCTAAAGTCCATTTGAACCGGGCCGACCGAAAGTTTCGATGCAGGTCCAGGATCAGATCAAAGTCTTCTTCGCGAAGTGTAGCGACCAACTGGCGGTAATTGTTCTCCAATAAATGTAGCTGATCGATGTATGGATTGGCCTGGACAACGGGATAATAAATCGCCTTACATAGGAAATGGACCTCACATCCCAGCTGTTTTTTCAGCATGCGCACTACCGGGCTGGTCAAAACGATATCGCCAATACTGGAAAAACGAATCACCAGGACCTTGTTCAGCTTACGCATAGCGGTGAAATTCCAATCAAGCTACAGCCTCCGAAGGGATTTTTTCTCCCGGTTGATTAAGTGTTCGTTTTACCAGCGTGCCAAGGGTAAGCCCTTGTACTCCAATGGAAAAAATGACGACGATATAGGTTATGGTCAGAATCAGGTCCCGAGGCATAGATTGTGGAAGAGAAAGGGCAAGGGCAATAGAAATGCCGCCCCGAAGACCACCCCAAGTCATGATGCGCGTCATATACGGAAAGTGATCCAATTGCTTCTTCAATAAGCGTATAGGGACACCTAGAGCGATAAATCGGGCTAGTAGAACCAATGGAATAGCCAAAAGGCCGGCCATGATATAATTTTGGTCCAGTGCAATGATTACAATTTCCAATCCAATCAGTACAAACAGAACCGCATTGAGCAACAAATCCAACAATTCCCAAAATTTATCCACATAGAGTTCCGTTTCTTTGGTCATCGTATCCTGTCTGAATCGATCATTCCCCAGGATCAAACCAGCCACTACCATGGCCAAGGGACCGGAAAAATGCAGACTGCTGGCCAACCAATATCCCCCCATGACCAGTGCCAAGGAGATCAGCACTTCAATCTCATAACTTTCAATCGTACGCATGAGGTAGTAAGCAACTCCACCGAGAATCAATCCAAGTAGGATACCCCCGCCTACCTCTTCCCCAAAGAGCAGGGCCGTGTGACCAAAATCAAAATGATCTTCTCCAGAACTAGCTATATTGAATATGGTAAGGAAAACGACGACCCCAATCCCATCATTGAAGAGGCTTTCCCCGGAGATGATCGTCTCTAAGCGTTTGGGTACGCCGGCATCCTTCAGGATACCCAGTACAGCGATGGGGTCCGTAGGAGAAATGAGCGAACCAAATAACAGGCAGTAAATAAATTTTATTTCTACGCCCAATAATTGAAACAATCCATACATAAATCCACCGACCAAAAAGGTAGATATCATGACGCCGATCGTGGCAAAAAGGAGAACAGGCAGTCGCTGTTCTTTAAGTTCACTGAAATCGACATGTAGTGCTCCTGCAAAAAGCAAGAAGCTCAGCATGCCCTCCATAAGCAGTTTTCGGAAATCAATTTGCTCAACAAAACGAACCTCAAACTCTTGTACTCCGGGTATAAATTCTCCTAATGCCAGTACCATTAGTGAAAACCCGAGGGAGACAACCATTAGACCTATAGTGGTGGGCAGTTTTAGAAAACGGACATTGATATAGCCGAATACGGCCGAAAGAACAATCAGGGTGGTGATAATGGTTAGCAGATCCATCAGGCTATGGGTTTCAACGCTAAGCTAGAATTTTTAGTGGTAAGAATTGCTGATAGGTGAAAAATCTAAATATCAATAGACTTGATATGCTGGATTCAGCTATTCCAACGGGTAGAATTCTTTTCGGATGATTAGCTTTGGTCCATCTCAGATCGCAATAGTATGGAACGATTATTCCAATTAGAGGCGGAGGCTCGTAAGCTGGAGTTTGAACAAGAATCCAGGTATCAACTCCAACAAGCGGTGTTCCTGTACGCCAACCAATTTCTGGACGCTCTGCCTGAAAAAAAGGCCTTCCAAAAAGAGGAAGGTCAAAGTCTGCAACTTCTGGATTTTGAAATTCCGGAAGAAGGACGGCCCATCAATAAAGTGCTTGAAGTAATTGATCAGTCGGTCGACCAAACAGGTATCAATCCCGCCTCAGGCAACCACTTGGGTTATATACCCGGCGGAGGGCTTTACCCCACTGCCCTGGGTGATTATCTGGCAGCAGTATCCAATCGATACGCAGGGATGTTTTTTGCCAGCCCGGGGGCTGTTCGCATGGAGAATTTCCTACTCCGTTGGCTTTGCCAAATGGTCGGTTTCCCTGAAACAGCTATGGGTAACCTTACGTCTGGGGGATCCATTGCCAATTTAATTGCTGTCACTACCGCCCGTGACAAAATGGAAATTGTGGGAGATAAAATCGGTAAATCAACCGTTTATCTAACCCATCAGGTACACCACTGCGTCCAAAAGGCCTTACGGATTGCTGGCCTTGGAGCCGCCATCATCCGATACATACCCATCGACGATCGATTTCGCATGCAACCTGAAGCCTTAAATGCGCAAGTCAAACGGGACAAGGCAGATGGACTTCAGCCTTTCCTGCTCGTCGGCTCTGCCGGTACTACCAATACCGGAGCCATAGATCCTCTGGATGCTTTGGCAGAGGTAGCAAAGCAATACGGCATGTGGTTCCACGTAGATGCTGCTTACGGTGGCGCATTTTTGCTCGTTGAAAAACTTAGACCTGCCTTTGCAGGAATCGAGCGTTCGGACTCTGTAACCATAGATCCGCACAAAGGCTTTTTCCTTTCCTATGGTGTGGGTGCCCTTTTAATGAAAGATATGGATGCTTTGTATCAGAGTCAGTACTATTCCGCCGGATATATGCAGGATGCAGAGGAGAATAGCCAAGATTGGTCCCCTTCCGACCTGTCACCGGAATTGACCAAACACTTTCGGGGACTCCGTATGTGGCTTCCCCTGCAGCTCTTTGGGCTAAATCCTTTGCGTGCTGCCCTGGAAGAAAAAGTGCTGCTTACGCAATATTTTTATGAGAAAATCCAGGAAATCGGGTTTGAGGTGGGGCCCTATCCTCAACTCTCGGTGCTGTTGTTCCGCTATGTGGGTCAATTCGATGACCCAAACCCTTTTAACCGAAGTTTGGTCCACTGGTTACAGGAAGACGGTACTTTTTTCTTTTCCTCTACGACTATCGACGGGCAATATTTTTTACGTTTAGCGGTACTGAGTTTTCGAACACATCTTCAGCATATTGATCACGCCTTGAGGCTATTGAAAAAAGGATTACAAGAGCTTATGGCAGTACAAGATCTTCCTAAATAGCTAGAATGAATCGCGCTCCCGGCAAACCGGGTGTTTGATTAATAGGTTAGCAGGCTTTCCATGGCACTTTTTACCTTTTCAGCAGATGGGATCATGGTCCGCTCCAGCACTTCATTTAATGGAATAGCAGGCATATTTTCAGCGCCAATAGTACGCACAGGCGCATCCAGGTACTCAAAACAATGCTCCTGCATGCGAGCAGCCAGGCTTTGGGAAAAGGTATTGTGGACCGGCTCCTCAGTAACAACCAACACTCGACCGTGCGTTCTGGCTCCTTCAAAAAGGGCAGCTTCATCCAACGGTGCCAATGTCCGTAAATCCAGAATCTCAACTTGGCCCTGAAAGGCTTTTGCCGCATTCAAAGACCAGTGTACACCCATACCATAAGTGACAATGAAAAGAGTTTCCCCTTTCCCAATCCGGTCCGGATCGGCTTCTAAAACGGTCCTTCCCCGACCAAAAGGAATGACATAATTTTCATCAGGAAGTGGCGTACGAGCTGCCTCCGTACCCGGTACCTTGCTCCAATACAACCCTTTATGTTCGAAGATTACAACCGGATTTGGATCGTAAAAGGCAGCTTTCAAAAGCCCTTTAAGGTCGGCTCCGGTACTTGGATAAGCAATTTTTAATCCCCGAATATTGGTTACTACAGATTCAATGCTGGAGCTGTGATAAGGTCCGCCACTTCCATAAGCGCCGATGGGCACCCGAATGATCGCACTTACCGGCCACTTGCCATTGGATAGGTAGTGGGATCGACTTACTTCAGTGAATAATTGATTCAATCCGGGCCACAAGTAATCTGCAAATTGCACTTCGACAATGGGCTTTAACCCAACAGCACTCATCCCTACTGTACTTCCAATAATGAAAGCTTCCTGGATAGGGGTATTGAATACCCGCTCATCTCCAAATTTTTGAGCCAGGGTTGCAGCTTCGCGGAAAACACCGCCTAATCGCCCACCTACATCTTGTCCGTACAGCAAACATTCGGGATGAGCCCGCATCAATTCTTCCACGCCAAATAAGGCACTGTCCACCATCACGGTAGGTGCTGCCCCTTCAGGATGGCGCACTCCTTTTTCTTCCAATATGGATGTCGGCGCAAAATCATGGGTGAATAAATCTTCGGGTTTTGGATCTTCTGCGGAAACGGCTTGATTGAGTTCGTCCCGCACCTGTTGCAATACCTCCTGTTCCAATTGGACTAGTACTTGTTCCTCTACTCCGTTTTCCAACAACAAATTACGGAGGCGCGGGTAAGGATCACGTAGCTCATGTTCATCCAGATCATCTCGATACCACTCTTTCCGAACCCCGGAAGTATGGTGATTCAGGAGAGGCACCGAAGCATGTAGCAAAAATGGACGCCTTTCTACCCGTATTTGTTCCAGGATGGATGTCAGCTCATGCCAGCAGGCTAAAAAGTCCGTTCCGTCGACTTGCCGAACTTCGATACCGTGAAACCCCTGTGCATATTCAGCAGCATTCTGAGCTCTGGTTTCTTCAGCATTGGCAGATATATCCCAGCCATTATCCTGGATCAGATACAAGACGGGTAATTGCCGAAGTGCAGCCATTTGAAAAGCCTCAGCCACTTCCCCCTCGGTGACGGCTGCATCCCCCAATGAACATACCACCACCGGAGGATCTGAATTAGTATCGTAGGTGTCCAGGCCTATTCGTTCTCGATATTGGAAGCCCAGTGCTACACCAGTTGTCGGAATGGCCTGCATACCGGTAGCAGAAGACTGGTGTGGAATCTTAGGTTTATCCGGATCCTTTAGGCTTGGATGGGCATAATAGGTCCTTCCTCCGGAAAACGGATCATCGCGCTTTGCCAACAATTGTAACATTAAATCGTACGGCCGCATCCCAATGCCTAGCAGAAGCGCATCGTCCCGATAATAAGGAGCAACGAAATCTTGGGGGGCCAGCTGCATACCCACCGCCAATTGAATAGCTTCGTGCCCACGCGAAGTAGCATGTACGTACTTGGAAACCAATTTGAAATTATCTTCATACACCTCCGCCATCGATTTGGCGGTAGCCATTAAACGGAAGCCCTCTAACAACACTTTTTGCGTCAAATCTTTTTTTTCAAACTGCGTTTCTACCATATCACTTATATTTTATGGAGCTGTAAAATTGAATCTCTGATTTTACAGCATGCTGCTTAACCGGAATTGGTTAAACCAACCAATACAGGTTCATCGTACCTGTGCCTCTGTTCAAGACTTACTTTTTCTTTTTGTTCTTCGCCTCTTCGATCGCCTGTTGGGCCAAATCACTTAATACAAGTTCTCCGCTGATCTTTGCTCTGGCCGGCAACAATGCATCCCAGCTTTCCGTACCTTCCCAGAGTATTGCTTTTAGGCGCTTCATGGCTTCGGGTGAATAATTAGCCAGTCGGCTAGCTAACTGATAAACAGCAACTTCCAGCTTTTCGTAATCTTCATGAATTGAAGCATATAGCCCTTTTTCAAGGGCCCATTCAGCAGTACACCATTCGCTGGCATTGATGGCCAACTGTGAGAAGGCTGCATTTCCCAACTTGCGTTCCACAGCCGGACCCACCACAAACGGACCAATGCCTATAGCCAATTCACTTAGCTTGACTGAGGCAGATTTTGCCCCCAGGCAATAGTCTGTAGCTGCTGCCAAGCCCACGCCACCTCCAACTGTCTTTCCTTGTACCATGCCAATAATAAACTTGGGGCATTTGCGCATTGCATTGATCACATTGGCAAATCCCATAAAAAAGCGATGCCCTTCCTCCAAGTTTTGTACTGAAACCAATTCTTTGAAACTCGCACCACCACAGAAGGAACGCTCACCCTGGCTTCGAAGCACGATGACCTTGACAGCGGGATCACTGCCCATTTTTTCTATGCCATCCACCAATTTAGAAAGTAAGACCCCGGGCAGTGAATTTGCAGCCGGATGATAAAATTGAAGGGTCCCAATTCCGTTTTCTTTTGATAACTGTACCTCCCCTTCAATGGAAAGTTCCGTGGTCATGCGATTGCGATTTGAATGAACTATTAAAGGAACAAATTACTGCTTATCCCTGTTTCGCCTGGATGTAGCTATGATGAAAGCTTTTATAAGTGAGGTTCTACCTTGCCTGATGTAACCTCGGGTTCTTTTTGCTTAAAGCGGATAATGTTGCGTGCCATTCCCTTAAAAACAAAATAGTGAAAGGGCAACACACAGTACCAGTACAACCTGCCCAAGACACCGTTAGGCCGAAATGTGGCTGTTTGACAAAGTATGGATTGTCCCTCCTTTTGCTGAATATGGAACTCCAGCCAAGCCTCCCCGGGCAGCTTCATTTCTGCGTAAAGCAGCATTCGCTTCTTGCCCGAATCTGCAACTAAAACTCGCCAAAAGTCAAGTGCATCCCCTGGATGGACTCTCTCAGGATTGGTTCGCCCCCGCCTCAATCCAATACCTCCAACCAGTTTATCCAGCAAACCTCTAAGTCGCCACAACAGGTTTGCATAATACCATCCCCGATCGCCTCCGATGGCCTGAATATTAGACCAAGCTCCCTGTTCATGGCCGGAAGCGATGGGCATTTCCTTTCGGTCAATAAAACAACCGTAACGGGGCACCTGGATATACTGCTGCAGACTCCTCAGATTGGAACTGGATACCAGGGAATCCTTCCAACTGGACACGACCATGTTTTGCTCGATCCGCTCAAAGGCAAGCTCGACAGCCTTTTTGTAGGGAATAAGTTCAATACCCAAGCTATCAGCCAGCGAATGGTCGCGTGCCACAACATCCACCTTCATGCTGTCTACCAGGTTTACTGCAAGCTCGTAGGTGGTGGAGGTTACAAAATAGAGCCAATAGCTGGATAAACGCGGAGTCATTACCGGAACCGTAAAAATGAACCGCTTCAATCCGCGAACCTCGGCATAGCCCTGAAGCATATCTTTGTACGAGAGTACCTCGTCACAGCCTATATCAAAGTTGCGATTGAATGTTTCCTCCCGAAGCAATACACCCGTCAGAAAATGAATGACATTCCGGATGGCGAGGGGTTCACATTTAGTGTCCAACCATTTCGGAGCGACCATAATGGGTAATTTTTCAACCAGATCGCGGATAATTTCGAAAGAGGCACTTCCAGAACCCACTATTATCCCGGCACGGAGGACGGTCAGGGGAACTTTACTGCCTTCTAAAACCTGTTCCACTCCGAATCGAGATGCCAAATGTTCGGAAAGCTCATCCCCATTGACCATGCCGGAAAGATAAATGACCTGCCTGGCATTGGATCGATCCATAAATTCCCTGAAGTGTTGAGCGGTACGTTTTTCCAATGCTTTGAAATCCTGGATGGAGGCAGACATGGAATGGATCAGAAAATAAGCCGCATCAAAATCCAAGGGCACCTTCTGATCAACCGGTACCGGATACAAAAAATCATGCTCTAGAATTTCTATGTTCCATTCTTCCTTCAGGTTAGGTTCAAAATTCTTGGCATTCCGAACCACACAAATCACTTCATGGCCTGCTCCCAGAAGAACTGGAAGCAACCGCTTGCCGATATATCCGTTCGCGCCGGTTAATAGAATGCGCATGATGCCCAAATTATGCTAGAATGATCTTGGATAATTTAAATACAGCGTTTCGTAATTGGTTTAACAAAACGTATCAAATAGGTTGGTACTGCACCTAAATCGATCTTGCAAGACCCGGCTAAGTTGAGCTTTCCTGGTCCAACTTTTTTACCATAGTCAATACCGTAGCAATGGCAACGGTCTCACCAATTTCATCGTATACGTCTACATGCCATTTAACAATCCCCTTTGCGATGTCCTCCTCTTTTCGTTTTTCCTGATCAACCTTTTCTTTGACGGTTAGCTGCACTCCGATGGTCATACCAGGATAAACCGGTTTGGTAAAACGGCATTCCTCCAGGCCGTAGTTTAATAGGACTGGACCCTTTTTGGGATCTACAAACAAACCGGCCGCCTTTGAAAGTACGAAATATCCATGAGCCACCCGTCCTTCGAAAACAGTTCCCTCCAAAGAAGTAACATCCATGTGAGCGTAGAAATTATCGCCGCTCACATTAGCAAAATTCACGATATCAGCCTCTGAAACTGTATGCTTGTGGGTGGTATAAGATTGCCCCACCTCCAGCTCCTCAAAGTGCAGCCGGAAAGGATGTATCACTGACTCTGTGCGTTCTGCTCCCGGCAAATAGCGGTGACTGATTTGGGTGAGCATGCTTGGATGCCCCTGTAAAGCCGTCCGCTGAAGGTAATGTAAAACCCCTCGCATCCCTCCCATCTCTTCACCTCCGCCGGCCCGTCCAGGCCCGCCATGCATCAACATAGGCATGGGAGAACCGTGCCCGGTACTTTCCGGTGCACTTTGATCATTCAGGATCAAAATCCGTCCATGATATGGAGCAGCCTCCATAACATATTCCGTCGCTATACCAGGATCAGCCGTGGCAATGGTGCTTACCAAAGAGCCTTTACCTTTATTCGCCAGCTGAATACTTTCTTCCAGATCGCGGTAAGGCATCAGGGTGCTGACCGGCCCAAAGGCTTCTACAGTATGGCTGGACTCTTCTTCCATCGGATGCGCATTTAAGAATAGTATTGGCGCCATAAAAGCACCTTTCTCCTTGTCTGCTCCAATCACTTCGAACTGCTCCAAATCCCCAAACACGATTTGAGCGTTCTGCTGAAGTTCCACTATGCGTTGCTTCACTTCCTTGACCTGATCTTTGCTCACCAGCGCCCCCATGCGAACCCCTTCTACCTTCGGATCGCCCAGGGTCGTTTTGCCTAGCTGACCGGCAAGCGCAATTTGTACATCCTCCAGATAGTCTTCAGGTACGATAATCCTGCGGATCGCAGTACAGCGCTGGCCCGCTTTAATGGTCATCTCCCGTCGTACTTCCTTTATAAAATGATCAAAGGTTGGAGTGCCCGGCGCAGCATCTTCGGCCAAGATAGCAGCATTAAGGCTGTCTGCCTCCATATTAAAAGGCACGGCATACTCAATGATCGATGGATGAGTCTTCAGCATCCTGCCTGTAGAAGCAGATCCTGTGAAAGTGACCACATCCTGGCTGGTGACCGGGTCCAGGATGCCGATCCCGCTTCCACAAACCAGTTGTAATGCACCATCCGGCAAAATACCGGAAGCCAGAATATCCCTTACTACGGCTTCAGTCAAGAAGCTGGTCACTTCGGACGGCTTGACAATAGCCGGAACACCGGCCAGCAAATTCACCGAAACTTTTTCGAGCATCCCCCAAACCGGAAAATTGAATGCATTGATATGAATGGCGACTCCAGGTTTGGGCACCATGATATGCTGACCGATAAAAGTACCTTCTTTGGATAACCTGGCTGCCTCCCCATCTACGTAAAACGGCTGATCCGGAAATTTTCGGCGGAGACTGGCAAAGGCAAATAAAGTACCAATGCCTCCATCGATATCTACCCAACTGTCGGTCTTGGTTGCCCCAGTTTTGGCGCTCAGGGGATAGTATTTCTTTCGAATACCATGCAAGTGGAGCGCCAGTTTTTTGAGCATGAGCCCGCGTTGTGGAAAGGTCATCTTGCGTAAGGCAGGTCCTCCGACTTGACGAGCATAATCCATCATGCCGGCATAATCCAGGCCTTCAGAGCCACAGGTCGCAATCAGATCACCGGTAATAGCATCATACTGGGGAATTCCATCACCCTCGTGAGGCACCCAGGCACCCTGGATGAAATTGTGCAGCTTCATAAATGGTTTTTCAATGGTAAGGACAAGGCGAATGAATGTTCGTTTGTAAAGATAATCCTTACGGGATAGTTTTTTGGAATAACAAACCCAAATGTAGGGTCGCTGTGAGGAGGCCAGATGCTAACACCTTTAGTGTTGATACGTAATACTCGATATACGATACTCCGCATCTGGTATTTCGTAAGCCGCAATTCGGCAATCAACCTTTTGCATGGGTCATTTTCCAATCTTTTCAACCTGGAAATTGGCCATTGAAAATCCAGGTCTCCCCATTCGATATTTACAACCTGAGATTTGGCATAAACCATACGTCGCTTGCAGTTCCCTACTTTCTCGTTTCCTTCCAGGTTGCAAACAAAGCCTCTTGATCCGGTCTGTCTTTGGGTACTTCGCGTAAGGGTTGGCATGGTTTCAGGCTATCATGGCATTGTGCAGGAAGCTGTTGATAGAGCTGGGTACCTTTGGTTTTCCAGGCAATCATTTCATCGGTCACTTCCCGGATTACGCGGCCGGGATTTCCCACCACCAGACTACGAGGCGGAATGACCTCATCAGCCTTGATAAACGCAAGGGCTCCCACAATAGACTCCTTACCCACCACGACCCGGTCCATGATTACGGCATTCATGCCAATTAGCGTATTTTCCTCCAGGGTGGCGCCATGAATCACAGCCCCATGGCCCACATGTGCTGATTCTTTCAGCCGCACCGTTACTCCGGGAAACATATGGATCGTACAGTTTTCCTGTACATTGCAACCGTCCTCTAGGATAATTTGCCCCCAGTCGCCTCGAATGGCAGCTCCCGGGCCCACGTATACGTCTTTTCCAATAATAACGTTACCTATTACGGATGCCTGCGGATGGACAAACGCTTTTTGGTGGATAACTGGTTGATATCCATTGAACTCATAAATCATGCCGGCACTTGATTTAAGATGATTGATTGAAAATTAAAAAACATGGTACACCTCGGCATGCCTTCCCATCGCACTCTACCTCTTCCTGCTCAGGTCCTCCACCATTAACCTTGCCTTGTTCTATTCGTTATGGCACAGTTTGCCTGGACATATACCGGAAAAAAAGGGCGTCCTTATCGGGTAGGCCTTTATCATGGTAACCGATCCGGAAATCTACTCATTCATTGCAATGCCAAAGTGATGATCATCGATTTCCAGGTTAAAGAAACTAAAAC
This sequence comes from uncultured Saprospiraceae bacterium, assembly GCA_964641965.1. Taxonomy (GTDB): domain Bacteria; phylum Bacteroidota; class Bacteroidia; order Chitinophagales; family Saprospiraceae; genus JAJDFU01. Next base: position 77,364 of record CAZXLD010000021.1, read on the forward strand.
CTATACCTTTTTTCTGGAGGAGGAATTATGCCGTATACGACTGGAGCGCAAGGGCGATAGAATGTTCTACCATTTCGAAATTGATAAAGAGACAGATACGCCCTTAAATCGGGTTCGTAAGAAACAGGATCGCCGCCACCTTTGGCAGACACTTCTTTTCTTCGGTGGTATAATCTTTTTGGCTATCGTAACCGCATTAATCATTAGTTCCCTCCAACCAGACCCGGACGAAAAGTACAGGGCTGCTCAAGTAACTGCTATTGAGCAGTTGGAACAGGGAACAGGAACGATCCTGGCGCTGGATAACCCCAAAAATGGAGCTTTTAGTTACTCGATAACCTTGGATGGCGTGCTCTTGCAACGGAAGGAGAGTAGATCTGATATACAACGACAATGGGGAAAATTAGTCCAGGAGGGCGATGCCTTCCAGGTACTTTGGGAAAAAGATCCCCCTTACGACAGTCAATTATTAATCGAATCGCCTACCCCCAAACAGATAGACCTATTCAAACAACGGGTTATGGAAAAAGAACAAGAAATGTTGACCGTCCGGCAGATGGAGGTACTGGAATGTTTTATCGACGAATCCTTGAAAAACAACCAGCTCCGGGTACTGCCCTTACTCTACCACCGAACGTTGTCTGTTGATGAAAATGCATATTTCAATAAAGCGCAATTTCAAAATGAAATAAAACCTTTGCTCGAAGGCGTATCGGAATTATGCAGGCCGAACTTTGGGTCCTCCAATTAGAATCATTGAAGGGATTGAGAACTAAGCCTTACCGTTAGCACCCCTTAACAAGTAAGGCAGTGCAGAACAGGGTTCGTTGATTTTGGGTGTAGGTAAGCCTAAGCCATCTAACATATACCCTAAACCGAATTTCCATCTACCTTAGCTCGACTTTAGCATTCTAAGCCCTTCTGTTTCCAGATGAAGAACAGACTTG
>CAZXLD010000022.1:0-76584 GCA_964641965.1 uncultured Saprospiraceae bacterium
ACTATAACCATCGATGAATAAGACTGGGTTAAGGAAACCGTCTGCCAGGAATCATTTACATTGGTTATCCATCCATGTTCAAAGGCTTTCGTCACAGCACATCCAATGTCATCGATGGCCAGGTCACAGTTGTTATCCACGCCATCGCAAACCTCAGGTGCAGTTGGATTAATGGCTCCATTGGTATCATCGCAATCCTGGTTGTTGCTAACATAACCTGAGGGCTGGCTACAGGCCAGGCTAGGATTGGAAGCATCTCCAAAGCCATCGCCGTCATCATCCAGATACCAGGTTTGATTGGCGTCGTTGACCGTGACGGTTTGTTGTGCAGTACAACCGCTATTGTCTGTAATGATAACCGTATAGTCACCCGAATTCAAGCCGGTAAGGCTTGCACTGGTTGAAGAAAAGCCATTGGGTCCAGCCCAGATAAAGGTGTACGGCGCTTGCCCACCTGCAGGACTTGCAGATGCTATTCCATCAGCAGCACCTCCACAACTCACATCCTGCGCAGCAGCGTTGGCTACTACTTGTGTTGGCTCTGTGATGGTAACCTGATCGTTAAGGGAGCAACCGTTCAGGTCGACTACTGTCAATAGGTAGGTACCTGCTTCCAGGCCGCTCAGGTTTGTTGCTGTTGAGGAGAAGCCATTGGGACCAGTCCAGCTGTAGCCATATGGGGCAGTGCCTCCCGTGACATTGGAAGTGATGCTCCCATCAGCAGCCCCAAAACAACTTATGTCTCTACTTGCCAAATTGGGAAGAAGCGTACTTGGCTCGGAAATCGTGACCGACTTTTGGGCATTATTCCCACTGCCATCTGATACGGTTACGGTATAGGTGCCGGCGCTTAAACCTGTTAGGTTAGCGGTAGTAGCTCCATTGTCCCAAGAGAAAGTATAGTTTCCATCACCTCCTGAAACGGAGGTTGAAGCGGAACCATCGTTACCACCTGGACAAGAAACCGGCGTTCCTGTAACTGTTACTTCTAGTGCAGGTAAAACAGCTGTAAACATGACCATATCCATGGCCGACGGAAGGTCAATATTTTGATGGTCACTCGTTACCAGATGCGCCATCAGGGTATGACTACCAGGACCTACATCCGGAATGGTGTATGAAGTGCCTGGGTTGTGAACTGTGATATGGGGCAAATCATCAATCATTAAATGTAAATGGTCGACACTTCCTCCGAGAAGGTTACCAGAGATTTGGAATTCAACCGTCAATGGACCCGCAGGAACCGTACTGCCGGAAGTTGGTGATGTAATCACTACAGTAGGCGGATCAGCGAGGACTTCAAAAGAAGATGTAACCTCGGGAGCTGCTTCATATTCTGTGTTTCCCGCTTGAGTATATTTTAGTGTAACTGTTCCAGGTGATCCGTCCAGAGAAATGGTATTCCCATCTAGCGTTGCCGGACCGGAAACCCGCTCAATGGTTACGGGAAGCCCTGAACTAGCCGTTGGATTCACCTGGAAATCCGGGCTATTGATAAATTGATCTGGGATTGAGTTGTAGTTAATGGTCTGAGCTGTTTTTGGAGCTACAGCCGTAAACATGACCATATCCATGGCCGTAGGTACCCCCACATGTTCGTGATTACTCAATACCAAATGACCCATTACCTGGTGGGAGCCAGGCGCAACATTTTCAAAGGTGTAAGAAGTTGTACCCAGGTCAAATATCATAACGGGTGGAAGCCCGTCAAATTCCAGATGTAGGTGGTCTACCTGGGCATCCGTTATATTTCCGCTGATCTGATAGCTTATGGTAATTGACCCAGCTGTAAGGGTTTCCCCTTGAGTTGGTGAGGTAATGACAAGTGTTGGTGGATTGTCTTTTACCTCGAAGGTAACCACCACTTCTGGAGCTGGATCATAAGTGGCATCTCCGGCTTGGTTGTACCGCAAGGAGACTGTCCCGGTCGTTCCATCCAAGGTTACTGTCCCATTGTCATAGGTAGCGGGTCCAGAGATTTGGACATCTACGGGTAGGCCAGAGGTTGCGGTTGGGCTTATGGAAAAAGCCGGGCTGTTGGTGAATTTAGTGCCAATTTCATTATAGACAATGTATTGGCTTTGCAATGCAGGTTCTTCCACCGTAAAAGTGATCTCCATTTTACCCTCTGGATTATCGATTGGGATGTGATCATCCGTAACCAATTCGGCAATTAAGGTATGCTGACCAGGCAGAAGGCTATTGAATGTGAAAGAACCGGTTAGCTCGTGAATGGTGTTGTGTGGAGGTTCATCCAGCGTAAGGTGTAGGTGATCCACGTGGCCATTGACCAGATCTCCGGAAAGTTCATACAATACGGTCAAGGAGCCAGCGGGTACAGTACCTCCATCAGTCGGATAAGTGATATTGACAGTTGGTGGATCTGCATACACCTCAAAATTGTCGAACACATCCGGAGCAGGTGCATAATTATCATTACCAGCTTGGCTATACCGCAAGAATACTTTACCAGTTTCCCCAGTTAAGGTTATGGTGTTTCCAGATGCTGTTGCGGGCCCATCCAATACCTCAACTGCAACCGGTAGACCAGAACTCGCTGTAGGCGTAACCTGAAACGACGGACTAGTAATGAATTTAGAACCTACGGTAAGAAAGTTGATGAACTGAGCTTCCTTAGGATCCTCATATGGGGATAGGTAGGCACCCGGAATTACATCGCTGGGGTAAGTAAAACTCTCCGAAGGCTTTCGCCAAGCAACTTCCAGGTTATCTCCACCGCCTTGTTCTTTCATCAAGGCTTCGATATAGTATTTGGTATTGGCCTGAAGCGTAATTGGATCGGATTGCTGGCTTGCGTATTTATCCCAATCCTCTGAAGGAGTCCAACCTGGAACGTTGGCTATACGGTACTTATTGGCTGGATCTTCATCGGTGCTAATCCAAAGCTCTCCGTTATCATCCGAGGCTAGCCAAAATGTATATTCGCCTGTTTCTGGTGGGCAAATAAACCCTCTTATTCGAGCACCATAGTCATTCCACCTATTTACTGGTATTTGAAATTTATCCAGAACTTCTGAAGAACTGGGTTCCTGATCAAGGGGGATTTGAGTAACACTGGTACCAGAAACACCCCTCCAGTAATCAGCGGAAATACTTCCGGTAGCTCCACAAGGCTGAGGCCCTCCCTGCAACACCTGGAAGGATTGAAAAGCAGGTTGTGCGGGAGCGTAGGTAGCGTCCCCCGTTTGGGTGGCCACTACTGAAATGGTTCCCGGTACGCCTAATAAGGTTATGGTGTTTCCATCTATAGTAGCTGGGCCGGAAGAAACATAATAGGTAAGGGGGAGGCCGGATGAGGAACTTCCACTTACGGTTACTGTGCTTGTTCCCACGTTTTGGTCCGTAATTGGATCAAAAGTAATGGTCTGGTTTTGGCCGGGGCAATCGGGGTAGATAAACTTGGTGACGGAAGAAGAAAGACCCTCCGGATCGGTTACAGTAAGTGTGATCCCATACCAATAATAGGCATCACCCCCACATTCAACCGGTGTGATTTCCACCTGGGTGACCGGGTTATTATCCGGCGCTTCCGGGTGATTGTGGTCATTGTGGTAGAGTGCCACCTGCCAACTAAAAGACAACGCGTTCAAGGGAGACTGGGCGTCTACAACCACAGCAGAGAGGTCTAGTGTCGTATTCTGATCATGGACGAAAGTGGTGATCTCATCCAGGCTGGTAGACAGGATCTCTGGCGAGGTATTGTTTAAGGAGATCAATACATTGGCGGTGCTGGTAAGACCTCCGGCATCTGTTACGGTCAATTCCACATTGAAGGAGTTGCCGTTGGCTACATCGAATGTATGTTGTGGGTTGGCTGCTGAACTGGTTGTGCCATCTTTAAAGTCCCAGAGGTAGGTCAGGTTGAAGTTTTCCGGGTCATAGGACTGATCACCTGCAAATTGTACGGTAAGAGGACTAAAGCCTTCCGTTTTATCCGCAGTGGCCACAGCTACTGGAAATTGATTGCTCAATCCATTGTGGGTAACTTTTCTAATCCGGTTGGGATAATCCACGTAGTACAATCCTCCTTCTGTAGGATGTGAGTCGAGGAAAACAACCGGACCCGTGTTGGAAATAAATTCACGGATTTCAACAGGGTTATAATTTTCATCGAAAACGAAATTCATGATCCACTTCCTACCGTAGTCGGCATGGAAATAGGTATTTCGGTAAGGCTCTGGAAAATCAGTACCCGTATACCAGAATCCGCCGGTAGAGGCATTTCCTCTGAAATTTGGTCCATTGGTAAATTCACTTCCTACTTGCTGCACCTGTCCGTTTACCAGTACTTGAGCAGTACCATTTCTCCAATCGATCTTAGGCCGCTCATGATCCGCCGCAGAAAGGGGAAAGATGTCGTAATCGCTTCTTGTCGCGAACCCTTCAAAATTAGGCCATCCAAAGTTCTGACCTGGTTCGGTTATAAAAGACATTTCTTCCTTTCGGTTCCAACCCACGTCTCCAAAAATGAAATCTCCAGGATCTCCAACCGCGGGGTCGGTGCCGCCAGAACCGGGAATAAGGCAGAAGCGGTATGGATTGCGCAACCCCAAACTCCAGGTACGAGAAGCAGAGGAACGGGGATTGGCGGGATCGTAAAAGGGGTTGGAAGGGTAACCATCTCCATTCTCTGGATTGATCCGGAGCATTTTACCATTGTGCGAAAACAATTTTTGGCAGCGAAAAGCGCCGATATTTTCCTCCGGTGTAATAATTCCGTCGGCAAGCGCTTGCTCCCAATACGTTTCAGAAGCCGAGCCTTCATCGGTGGAGGAATAACTGGCTCCATCCCCCATGGCAACCATCAAACTGCCATCCGTTCCAAAAACGATATGACCTACTCCATGCGACTGGTGCAATATGGGCAGGCCTGTAGATGGGCTTTCCCCCAGTAATATAGTACGTGAGTTATAGTCCACTTGGCTGTAACCGGAGGCAGCCGTCAATTCGTAGCGGGTAACCCGGCCAATGGTGGCTTGGAAATACTCATCTGTATCGGGATTGTATTCGGGTGTGCCAAATTTCATCAAATGATGACGATCCACTACATAGAGCAGGTAGATGTAGGGCTTGTTCGGGAAGTCTGGGTCAAGGGCTACGCCTAACAAACCGAAGTCACGCCAGCCTCCCACTTCCTCACTAATATCGAGTACGGGTTGGGCAGCTTTTATCCCGTTTTCGATAAGCCAAACCTCTCCGGCTTTGCCCCAGGCAAACATTCGGCCATTGTTATCCCAGGTGAAGCCGACAACCTGACTGAGATTATTAACATAGACTTCATCTATAAAGCCGGCCGGCTGACTGAGAATAGAATTGGAAAAAAAAGAGCTAAACGATAGGCAAATCACTAAGGAAAGCCATCTAGGGAATTGGGTGTTTAGAAGTGCATGCATGCCAGGAAAAGAAATTTATTGTTTGTAAATAGTTGGAATAAAGAGTAGCCTTAGAACTCATACAGAATTCTATGGTCAGCTGATTCGAACATTTATAGGAGGGAATAGCTTAAAATTCCGAAAAAGATGGAATTTTACATAAAAAAAGATCGGTTTCGTGAACAATTTAAAAAAGAGGATGATAAAAGTCACTCTATTGAATCAAAAAAAGTGAGTGTGGGAATTTAGGGATTACCTAAGCCAAGTGGGGATGCGTTCCAAATCTTTGAAAAGTAATAGTCGCTGTTTGCGACTCTTAAAATAAATAATAGACGCCGCCTTATTCAGTAAATGAAATACTTCAATCCTACCGCGAAAAAATTTGGCAGTATTGACCGTGTTTATTTTTTGAAAAGAAAAAAAGAGGCCTTCGGATACGGACCGAGACCTCTTTTTTGGGGATTATGAAGGATTTACTTACGCTGACTTTAATCGATGGGCAAACTTTTTGCGAAACTTGCTCACCTTCGGCGTGATCACAAACGAACAGTAAGGATTCCTGTTGCCTACATTGCTGTAGTAGTTATCATGATAAGCTTCCGCCGGATAAAAGGATTCAAAAGGGACAATCTCTGTAACAATTGGATCCTCCCATACCTTGGGTGCATAGTCTGCCTTTACCTGCTCTGCGATCTGTTTTTGTGCATCTGATCTATAGAAAATGATCGAACGATATTGCGGACCAACATCATTCCCTTGCCGATTCGGAGTCGTTGGATTGTGGGTGGTAAAGAAAATCTCCAGAATTTCGTTCAAAGGAATAATTGACGGGTCGAAGACTACATTGACCACCTCTGCATGACGGGTGGTACCCGAACATACGGTTTTGTAGTCTGCAGTTTCCTCTGTGTCCCCGGAATACCCGCTTTGAACTTGCTCAACCCCTTCTACCAGTTGGAAAATAGCCTCCACACACCAAAAACAACCCCCACCAAGCGTGATAGTTTCCAAGTTGGTTTTTTGAGATGCATTATCGATAGTACTAGGATTGTGGTTTTCCATGATTTAAAATCGTTTTGATACTTTGAGAACACTTGGTGTATGCTAGAGTTGGGAGGAATGAACGCTTTATAGTTTTGATAAGAAAAGGAAAATTTGAAACGTAAAATCAAAAAGTAGGAAGGTAAAGGTAAAGGCATGGAATATGCTTCCGCCCTAGCATTCATTATTTTTTTCAAGAAGGAATCTGGCTTTGCGTTGGTGCAAGAGTTTCTAAGAACCGCTTAAGCGCCAACCGCTTAGAGGAGTCTAGTTGGTACTGGATGTAATGAGTCAGGTATTTTTTAAGGTCAAAATGATTGGTGGGTTGTGGGAGAATATAGACCAACTGGGGTATGTCCTCTATTCCATTTCGCAACGCAGCATTAAAAGCAGCTTCAAACGCTGGGTCCAAGGTCTTGGTAGCCACCCATGCGGCAAATACAAATGGCAATCCAGTGTGCCTATGCCAATGTTCGCCCAAATCGTACTGGAAGGTATGGCGATTTTCCAGGTCAATGCAGCGGTCGCCAATAACCAATGCGCCCGTATTACCGCCAATCCGGGATTCAAACCCCGATTTGGCATCGATTAGCGCAGGATTCAACCCCCAGTGCTCTCGGAGCAACAACTTCAGTAATTGAACAGAGGTGCGAGACTGATAGTCCAAGTAAATGGAATCCAGTTCCTGTATAGATTTGTCTGCGTAGACGCAAACGGTCTGTACGGGACCATGGCAGCCAATGCAATAATCTGACACCAATTGGTATTGCTTGAGTTTCGGGAGTACCGCTACCGGGACCAATCCCAGATGTGCCTCTCCTTGCAGCAGCTTATCTGCGCAAACCGAGGGAATGTCCAGCTGCAACTGAATCTGATCTGCAATAGGACTTTTAAACAAGCCGTACAAAAATGGCTTCGTATTCAAATAACTAACTGCAGTAACCTTGATTTTCCCGTTTTGCATTATTGTACTTTCGGTTCAAGCTCGGCGAGGTGCTTCAGGTCATTTTCCAGATGAAAATGATAACGTTCCGTATCCCATTCCGCCAAGTATAAACCGGTGTTGGCATGCCGGAATTTACCCATGTCCTTAAGTTCCAGTTCCTGCATAAGGCAAACCAAACCGCGCATCGCGCGTCCGTGGGAACAAATCAATACAATCGATTCCGCTCTTCGTTCCAGAAATACCAAAAAGCGCAGCAAGCGTTCTCGAAGTTCCCAGGCACTTTCCCCCTCAGTGATCCGGGCATGGTAATTTCCCTGATCCCAGGCTCCGATTACCGCTTGCCATTCTTCATGCATGTCAGGCGAAGCCGATTTGCCTTCATGGATTCCCCAGTCCATCTCATTTATTTCTCCAAATTGTTCCCAAGGTAGTCCATCGTTCAAAAAAGGCTCCACGGTTTGATGAGTACGCTTTAATCGAGAAGTCAGCACCGTTTCAAACTCTAGATGGCGGTAATTCTCGTAAAAAGCTTTGGCCTGTTGGCGACCGGTCGAATTCAAGTCCGAATCGATACCACCCCCCTGCACTATACCTTTCAGGTTATAGTCTGTCTGACCATGTCGGATCAGGTAAATTGTTTTCTTCATGAATGGGTAGATTGTACAACGGGAAGATCCAGATAACCTTTAAATCCTTTATCCTCTTCGAATTCAACATTTGAATAGTCTTGAACCACACCGTACAGGGTGTCTCGCTCAATTGGCTGACGGCCCACCAATCGAATAAGCTGAACCAGATCCCGGGTACTCAACGACGGGTTTTGCTCCTCAGAGCCTGCCATAGAGTAAATTTTTGTCGTATCGTCGATCGTACCATCCATATCATCTACGCCGAAAGCCAGGGAAAGCTGGGCTGTGGTTCGACCGATCATAGGCCAATAGGCTTTAATATGATCGAAATTATCCAGATAAATACGACTAATGGCGTAGTTGCGCAGATCTTCAATGGTACTGACCTCCGGCAAGTGAGATAGCTCGTTATCTTGATTGCGGAATTTAAGCGGTATGAAGGTTTGAAATCCACCTGTTTTATCTTGTAATTGCCGAAGCTTTTCAAGATGGTCAACGCGATGGGTGTATTCCTCAATGTGGCCATATAGCATAGTGGCATTGGACCGACCGCCCAATTCGTGCCAGATTTCGTGTATCCGAAGCCATTGTGCTCCTGTGCACTTCCCTCCGGCAATCTGGTCCCGAATCTCCGGATGGAAGATTTCCGCTCCCCCTCCCGGCATGCTATCCAAGCCGGCCGCCTTCATTCGTGCCATCCCTTCTTCATAGGATATTTTCTCCTTCTTGAATATATAGTGATACTCCACCGGAGTTAGGGCTTTGATATGCAAATCGGGCCGGTGGGCCTTAATTTGCTTGAACAGTTCTTCGTAGAAGGGAACGTCATATTGTGGAAGAACACCACCCACAATATGCACTTCAGTAACCGGCTCGTCGTCATATTTTTTGACGATATCCAGGATCTCGTCCAGGCTATACTCCCAGCCCTCTTCCCGCTTCTTGATTAAGCGGCTGTAGGAACAAAAGCTACAGGTATACAGACAAACGTTGGTAGGTTCAATGTGAAAATTCCGGTTGAAATAGGTTGCATCACCGTGTTTGTACTCCCGAATAAAATTGGCTAATGCTCCAAGGTAGCTTAGCGCAGCATGTTCGTAGAGATAGAGCCCTTCCGATTCGGTAATACGTTCTCGGGCTCTAACTTTCTGCCCAATGGCTCGAAGCTCCTGCGATAGATTGGGGTTGTTAAGTAAGGTCTCCAGTTGGTTACCGCTTTGCATAAAGTTGAATTGTAATTCCATGGCAAGGTACAAGTTGCAGCTCGTTCCACAAGCCCTTTGGTCTTTCAGTTTTTTTTGAAAGTTTCTATTAGTAAGAATGTCTTATAAAGTGAGAATGTTTAATAAGCGTAGTGCATTCTTATGATCATCCAGTTGAGGAAATAGATAGCTGGAGCGCTTCGCTTTATCGACCTGGGTAAAGGGATTTTTCCACAATTTTTGTACGTATTGCATTAATTCCTGCGCACTGGAATAAACAGTGACCAATTCTTCCATCCCGGTACCGCTTACAACCATAGGGTTCGACAAGACAAACCGACCAGTGAATAGCGCATTCAATAGTTTTATCTTAAAGCCATCTGCCTGGTTGGAATGGAGCACATGCAGGTGTGCATCTTGTTGGAGGTTTTCCATTTGGACTGCATCAGGATTAATGTGGAGTTGCACATTCGGGAACTTTTCTAAGGATCTTAAAAGCTCCGGACTGGGATCCTTACCGGCTATGACAAAGGGGATTTTTAGCTTGGAGAATACTTCTTTAGCTAAAAAGAGCGCTGCTTGAGCATTGTCGGAAACAGCCAACTTGCCATGGAATAGTGCAAATTGGCCTTTACCCAACTGGCCATTGATCGCCCGATGACCGTGGAAGGGAGGGAGGAATTGTACGTTGGTTTGGGGATACTGTTTGGAAAAGTAGTGGACATCAGATCTTGATATGCCCAAAATGGTACTGGAACATGGAATAATGCGTCGCTCAAAGGCTTTTAGCTTGCGACTCTCTACTTGTAGAAAACTCCTACGTAACCAGCTTTTCTCTTGCCGGGCTAAATTGGCATAGTATTTCCATTCAATATTATGCATTCGGATCACTTTGGTCCGAGAGGCCAATGCCGGATGGCCAAAGAAGCCACAGCTGTGCAGGCCTTCAGCCAGTATTGGAAAAGGATCAGAACCAAGGCGTTCCAATAAAAGAGGTGACTTTCGGGTGGCTACTATAAATGGGTCTTTGGCAAATATGTAACGGATGGATTTGGGCCTGGGATAATAGTATACTTTTTCACACATGGACTCCAGACGGGGCGTTGGGGGCCTGTTTCCATATAGAAAGACATGCAGATGAACTCCAACTCCCAGGTCAGCTAAAGCTTTAACCCGATAGAAGATATCTATTACACCTCCATAGTCGGGCGGATCGGGGTTGTCCAAAGAAATTAGATGAAGTTTGGATATCATGCTTGCCCTTTATTTAAAGGCGACAGCGGAAATAAATCCTGGTACAACTGTAATAATTTGATTTCCTCTTTTTCCCAGCAAAGGTCTTTTCGGGCATGGTAGCATTTGTCTATCAAATGTTCCAATTGTCGTGGATGATTCAGTAAGGTATTGATTTGTTGTGCTATGGCTTTAGGGTCCAGGGATGGTACCAGCACCAGGCAACCGTATTTTTGGTGTAGGTCGCGATATTCCGGAAAGTCAGGGTTCAATGCTGGCAGGCCAGCCTGGATGTAATCGAAAGTTTTATTGGCTAGCGATAAATAGTAACTCAATCCCTTCTGGTGGAGCAGGTTCAGACCCAGTGTAGCCTGGGCGGTTATGGCAGGTAGGTTTTCCGGCCGTACATAGCCCAAAAACTTGACTTTTTCCTGAAGGTCTTGCTCGACTACTCTTGCTCGGAGGCTTGCTGACAGACCTCCTTCTCCAGCCAGCCAGAGTTGGGCATGTTCGATCTGTTGCATTGCTTCAATAGATTCCTCTAAACCCCTGCCTTCGTTTAAAGCACCTTGATACAAAATGACAGGGGGAGAATGCTTAGCTGAAATAGGGGTTTTGCTTCTGGAATAAGGCAAATTGCGAATGGATTCAAAAAATAAGTCGTATCGGTTGGTTAGTTCCCTTGCCAGCTGAGGGCCTACCGTATAGGCTTTGCGAACATAGGGTAAGAGTAGCTGTGCCAAAATTTCCCAAGCTTTTTTGATCGCTGGCCGGTCGACTACCTCCGGTACTTCCGAAAAGTATTCATGCGCATCGTACAGCAAAAGCTTCCCTTTTAATCGGCTAGCCAGTACGCCAGGGAGCAGGGTATCCAAATCTACACTGCATAAGCCATCAAAGGGTTGCCTAATCAGGTAAAACAACAATCGAATATTAAATTCCAGATAGAATAATTTCCCTTTTTCCGAATAGCAGGCTAATCGTACTTGGTTGAACGGGTGGTCCGATAGGGGAAGAGATGCTTTTTTTTGCCTTCCAACCAGTATTACGTCATAGCCTGCCCTGGAAAGCGTGGTGCAAATCCGGATCATGCGTTGATCGTAATTCAGGTCATTCGTTACAGTAAAAATCAACCTTTTCATAGGATAGGGTAGGGCCTTTGTAGAACGGGTTTACCGATCGGAACCGGATACCCATTCCAGTAAGTTGTTGCGGCGAACGATTTGCTTAGTTTCCAAAAGGTGCTCAATCACTTCAAGCGTTTGCTGATGTTCTTCTTCGGGGAAATGGGACAGTAGGGCCTGTACAGGCATTTTGGAAGGATCCAGAAAACCACGTACCTGCTCAGCAATTGATTTGGCCCGACGGTTATTTAGTTTAGGCACTTGCTGTTCCAGGCACCAATCGCATTGCCCGCAGTTGGAATGGGTGGCTTCCCCAAAGTAGGTTAACAAAAAGCGAGGCCGACACTGTTTGCCTTCTGCATAAGCAATGGCTTGACTCAAACGAGATTCCTGGCGCTGCTTTTGTTCCTTGTATTTTTTTTGGTCTAATGAAAAATGATCTGCCTGAATTCGCTCCTTCAGAAACAAGAGTTGTGGTTTGTCTTTTTGGGGGATGTAATCAATGATCCGGTCTCGGTGCATAATGGTAAAGGCGTGTTGGAGTTCTGCGCTTTTGAGCTGTAGAAAGTTGGCCAATTGGCCTTCTCGCAACTTGATCTGTTGCTGAAATGCACCTTGGTAGGTTCTGAGAATGGTTTTAAGGATCCGCTCCAGCTTGGGGTGACGCAATTGATAATCGTATAAACTATCCTTGTTGACCAATATTTGCAGGCGCGCGGGTTGGAAAACGGCATCGGTGAGATGTATCCAGCCTTCTTTCTGCAGTAGGCTAAGGGTGTGGAAGGTCTGATTCATCGGTAGGTTGAACCGTCGGCAAAAATCGGTAAGGTCGAAATCGAAGACAGTTCCTGCCGGACTACCAGCCGCTAATTGAAAATAATTGCACAACGCTCGGTAAACTTGTTGGATTTGTTTTGGAGTGGGAAAGGCAGCTTCCAACTGAGCTTCCATTTTGATCCGATCCGCCGCCTGATAGAGTAAAATGGCAAATGCTTTTTGCCCATCCCGGCCTGCTCGTCCCGCCTCTTGAAAATAGGCTTCCAAGCTATCTGGAAGGTCCATATGTACTACGACTCGTACATTGGATTTGTCAATGCCCATGCCAAAGGCATTAGTGGCTACCATAACCCGGGTTTTGCCCGACATCCATGCCGCCTGCCGCTTATCCTTCTCCAGCGGTTCTACACCGGCATGGTAATAAGAAGCGGAAATTTGATTTTGACGGAGAAGGTTGGCGATTTCCCGGGTGCGCCTTCTATTCCGAGTATACACCACGCCGCTTCCTTCTGTTTTGTGAAGAATGTCCAATAGCTTATCCGTTTTGGACTCGGTTTGGCGGACCACATAGGCCAGGTTAGACCTTTCAAAGCTTTTACGGAGCACGTTGGAGCTCGTAAATATCAATTTATCCTGAATATCCTGGACAACTTCCGGGGTGGCGGTTGCGGTAAGGGCCAACACAGGAACTCCGGGCAAAAATTGGCGAATGGTAGCTATATCGAGGTAGGAAGGACGAAAATCATAACCCCATTGAGAAATACAATGTGCCTCATCGACGGCAATCAGATTTACCTGCATACGCTTAATCCGTTCTTGGACCAGTTCCGTTTTTAAGCGTTCGGGCGATAAGTACAGCAATTTCGTGTTGCCATAAGCGGCATTTTCGAGTTGGCGATCCAATTCTTGATAGGGCATAGCCGAATGTAGGGCAGCCGCTGCTATACCGCGTTCTTTCAACTGATTTACCTGGTCATTCATAAGCGCAATGAGGGGAGAAACAACCAGGCAAACACCCTCTTTTAACAAAGCCGGGATCTGGTAACAAATGGATTTCCCTCCCCCTGTTGGCAACAAGGCCAGGGTGTCATTCCCGTCAAGAACGGAATCAATAATTTCCTGCTGGAGGGGTCGAAAAGAGTTATGGCCCCAATGTAAGCGGAGCAGGTCAAGCGCTGTGGTTGACATAGACCGCAAAAATATCCCAAATGCCGGAAAATAGAAACGGCATCCCAAAGGATGCCGCTTCTCACCAACTCAAATCGCAATATTTCGAACAGTAGAATGCCTTAAATTATGGTGGATACCCGGTCGGAAATATTTTCCGGTTGCAGGCTGATCCGTTCTTCGTCGTATACCATGTGGGCAATCAGGTCACCCAGCTGGCTGCATGAGCATGGAATCTCCGGGCGCATATCCGGAGTGCCCAACCCCTTCTTCAACACTTCTTCCACGGCAAGGCGAACAATTTTACCCGCTTCTTCCATTCCCAGATCCGCCAACAGCATAGATGCAGAGAGAATGGAGCCAATCGGGTTAGCCATATCCTTACCTGCAGCCTGGGGCCAGGCTCCGTGCACCGGCTCAAACAAGGAGGTGGACAGACCTTTAGAAGCTGATGGCAACAGACCAAGCGAGCCGGTAAGAATGGCAGCTTCTTCACTTAGGAGATCTCCTATAAGATTGCTGGTAAGAATCACATCGAACTTACCTGGATCGAGGATCAATCCCATAGCCATCGTTTCCGCATGATAATATTCAACCTCAACCTCCTGATATTCCTGTTGCAAATGCAGGACTACCTCTCTCCACAGCCTGGACGTTTCAAGCACATTTGCCTTATCTACCAGCGCTAATTTTCTTTTTCTGGTTATGGCTTTTTCGTAAGCCAAGCGGGTTATGCGTTCAATCTCTTCTGAGGAATAGACACACTGGTCGTAAGCGGTATCTCTTCCTTCTGTTCTTCCCTTATCCCCGAAATAGATACCTCCGGTCAGCTCCCGGATAATTAAAAGGTCGACTCGCTTTGCCTGAAGGCGATCTTCCTTTAGCGGAGACAGGTGCGTTAGTTCGGAAAAAATCTTTACCGGTCTCAGGTTTGCGTACAATCCCAGCTCCTTGCGCAGGGCCAGCAAACCATCTTCCGGTCTGGGTTGCACGGAGGGGTTTTTCTCAAAATACAGATGTCCCGTGGCACCCAGCAGGATCGCATCCACTTCTTTACACAATTCTACGGTCGCCCTTGGCAATGGGTTACCGGTTTCTTTCAAGGGGGCAGCGCCTATTTCTCCATACTTATATTCGAATGAATATCGGAATCTTTCTCCAATTGCATCCAACACTTTAATGGCTTGTTCAGTTACCTCAGGGCCTATGCCGTCCCCCGGGAGAATAGCCAAATGCTTTTGCATATCTTTCCCGTTCGATTTGAGTTATTGCGATTTCATCAATAAAAGTATTGGCGAGAGGTAGCCTTTGAAAACCATATTCCCAAATCGCCTACGGACTTAAAGATGGAGAAGCATGTAACAATGCTTTGATAGGTAGTTAGTTAGCGGAAATCTATTTACAATGTCCAGTCAGAAGACAGATGCCCTTTTAGACCTGATCAACGCCTTGACCAAGGCTGAAAAACGCCATTTCCGGCTGTTTGCCAAGCGAAACCAGGCTTCAGATAACTTGTTGTTCCTCCAGCTATTTGATTTTCTGGATCGGTACAGCCAATATGATGAGGCGCAAATCTTAGCCAAAATACCTGGAATAAAGAAGCGCCAATTGTCCAATCTCAAGGCTCATCTTTACCGACAATTGTTGACAAGCCTTCGATTGCTGAATACCCAACATTCCCAGGAGATGCAAATCCGGGAGATGCTGGATTACGGACGGATCTTATATGATAAAGGCCTTTATCGACAAAGCCTGCAAATTCTGGATAAGGCAAAAAACAAAGCCTCATGCGCCTACTTATATGGGTTGACCATGGAGATCCTGGAATTTGAGAAGCATATTGAGGCTCAATATGTCACCCACAGTAAAGAGGGACGTGCAGAACAACTGACCCTGGAAACCGCACGCCTGGATGATATCCTGAAAAAGGTACATGGATATTCGAATCTTTCCTTGGAACTCTATAGCCTCTATCTCAAATCAGGCTATGCCCGCAATGAAGCAGGTTATGCTAGAGTGAAGGAGTTTTTCTATGCCAGGCGTCCGAATTTTCAGTTTGAAGATTTAGATTTTATGGGGAAAGTGCACTATTGTCAATCCCATATCTGGTACCATTTCATCCTGCAGGAGTTTCAATTGTGCTATCGGCATGCCTGGAGATGGGTGGATCTGTTTCATTCCAATCCCGAAGCTATCCAGCTGCATGCTTCCTTGTATTTAAAAGGGCTCCACAATTTGTTGAATTCCCTTTTCAATATGTGGTATTACGATCGATTCGTGGAAGTGCTACAATGGCTGAAAGCTTTTCCCGAACGATACGATATGAGCAAGGAGCGAAATATCGAAGGCTTGCACACCTTTTATTTGTATTGGCACCAGATCAAGAAACACTATCTGGAGGGCACTTATTCCGAAGGCTTGGTATTAGTCCCCGAACTGGAAGATATCATTCAGCAGAACCGATTCAATTGGGATGACCATCGGATTTTGGTTTTTTACTATCGGATAGCTTGCCTGTATTTCGGGAGTGGTGATTTTGATCGTTCTATTGATTACCTCAATCTGATCATTAACCAAAAAAGTCCGGATTACCGCCAAGATATCCAAAGCTTCAGTCGGATTTTAAACCTAATAGCTCACTTCGAACTTGGTAACGCCAGATTAGTAGAATACCAAGCCAAATCCGTGTATCGCTTTTTAGCGAAAATGGAAGACTTGCAGGCTGTTCAACAAGAGATTTTCAGGTTTCTACAAAAGACCTTCCGTGTAAGGCCGGATGAATTGCAGCAGGAATTCATACAACTTAGAGACCGATTGAAAGAAATTGAACTTGATCCTTACGAAAGAAGGCCCTTCCTTTATCTGGACATTATATCCTGGCTGGATAGTAAGATTGAAAACAAGACCATTCAGGAAATTGTACAAGAAAAGTTTGCTCAACGCCGGGTTCGTCCGGAGTTTAGTACGGCTGAAAGAACCAATGAAGCCGATGAACGCTAGCAGGGATGTGCTGGATGGGATGGGTGTTAAAGAAAGTGTGGATTTAGATGTGTAGCTACGGTATTTAGGAAAACCTGGCGAGCCAAGAGTTTGCCAATTAAAGCGATACAAGGGACTTTTACATTGGTCAATCAATGATACGTTATCCAGTATACCAGGAAATGTCCTTTTAGTCGGTGGAGGTCAGATTTGCCAGCAATAGTTCGGCGAGAGATGTATGCTTCGTACAAACTCGTAATGAAGGAAGAATAAGGTCCTTACTCTAACAGCCTAGCATCTGTTGTTGAAAGTGTTGAAAGACCTGTTACAATCTTCGCATAATCGCATCCTGGTTAAAAAAAATCAGGTTTGCACTCATACCAATTTTCGTAAATCCATGTCCAACTATTTGTCCCGTTTTTCCCTGTTTTTATTCCTTCTTTCGCTGTCCAGTATGGCTTTCCCTGTTTTTGGGCAGGTCAGGGGAAAAATCACTTCTCCTTCGGGAAGCCCATTAGCCTTTGCTACGGTGTATGCCAAGGGAACAACTCTTGGAACCACCAGTAACGAAGAAGGGAACTACAATCTCCAGCTGCCGTCGGGCAATTACGAATTAGAGTTTCAATATTTGGGATACAGGCCGGAAGTTCGCCGGGTTGAAGTGGAGGGGCAGCCTATTCAGCTGGATATTGTGCTGCGAGAAGAAGCTTTAGACCTTCAGGAGGTGGTGGTACGCGCAGACGAAGAAGACCCTGCCTATCCGATTATCCGCAAGGCTATGGAGAAACGCAAGTATTACCGCGATCAGGTGGAAGCTTATGAGTGCGAAGTATATGTAAAGGGGAATATCAAGTTTCTAGACGCTCCGGAACGAATTTTTGGAGTGGAAGTAGGGGATCTAGGTGGATCCCTAGACTCGAATCGGCAAGGGATAGTTTATTTATCAGAATCCATCTCCCGCTTGCAATTTCAATTACCGGATCAGTTCAACGAGGAGATGCTCTCAAATAAGGTGAGTGGTAATGACAATGGGTTTAGCTTTAACCGGGCCAGCCAAATGGATTTTAACTTATATGAGAGTTATGCTGACTTCGGCAGAAAAATCGTGAGTCCGATTGCAGGAAATGCATTCGGCTTTTACAAATACCGCCTGGTCGGGACGCTTTTGGGGGACGATGGACAACTCATCAACAAAATTGAGATCATTCCTAAACGGAGTGAGGATCCAGTCTACCGTGGATTCATTTACATTGCCGATGACTATTGGAATATCCAGCAGGCAGATCTTTTATTGACCAAAGGAGCCATGAAGATTGATGCCTTGGATTCACTTTCCATTCAGCAGGTGTATGTTCCAGTTGCAGAACCGGACGTTTGGCGGCTCTTTTCCCAGCATATGACTTTTAAGATTGGAATTCTTGCTTTTAAGTTGCAAGGCGCATTCACCGGGGTGTATTCCAAATACGATCTTCAGCCTCAATTGGAGAAACAGGATTTCAGAGGGGAGGTGTTTCGTGTAGAAGAAGGTACCAACGAAATGCCAATGGAGTTTTGGGATACGATTCGGCCTATCCCCCTGACGCTGGAGGAAGAAGTTGATTACGTTCGCAAGGACAGTATACAAGAGGTTCGGGAATCTAAAGTGTATCTCGACTCCGTTGATCGCCGGAACAATCGTTTCCAATTTATTAATCTTTTGGGGGGATATGTTTACTCGAATTCCTACAATGATTGGTACTTGCAGATCAGTTCTCCGCTCACTACCCTCCAGTTTAATACCATTCAGGGATGGAACCTGGAAACAGAAGCCCTGTTTCAGAAAGATTTTGGAAAATACGAAACGCGTTCTGTCGAGGTTCGGGCAGGGCTGAATTACGGATTTTCTGATCGGCGGTTGCGGTGGTTCGGATCTACAGCCTATCAATTCGACCAGATATACCGAACTCGATTGGAGGTGACCGGGGGAGTGGATGTGTTCCAATTTAATCGAGAGAATCCGATCAGCCCAACCCTCAATTCGTTGTATTCGCTTTTCGGGCGACGGAACTTCATCCGGTTGTACGAGAAGAGCTTCGGAAAAGTTGCTTTTGTCAGAGAGATCTTTAATGGGGTGCGCTTATTTACGGATCTGGAATATGCACAGCGCAAGGCTTTAGTTAACCAAAGCGATTACAGTTTTGGCGATCAGGAACGAAAGCCCTACTCGTCGAATGATCCACAGGATCCTTTAAATTTCGATCCGGCCTTTCCTACCCACGAAGCTTTTATATGGAATGTTGCTCTGCGCATCCGAATTGGCCAGCGGTATATCACCTATCCAAAACGACGCTTTTTGATCGGATCCAATTGGCCTGACATCTGGCTTATTTATCGCAAGGGTATTCTATTGGGAAATGCGGACATAGATTTTGATCAATTCTTAATCAGGTTGGAAGATCGAAATATTCCTACCGGGGCGGCGGGATATCTGCAGTTCCGGGCTGAAGGTGGACATTTTTTGAGGCGGGAGAACCTGTTTTTCATGGATTTTCAACATTTCAATGGGAACAAAACCCTATTTGGAAATCCCTCCCGTTACTTACGTTCCTTTTTATTGTTGCCTTATTACACCAATTCTACATCCAATTATCATGTGCAAGCCTTTATGGAGCACCACTTTGAAGGTTATATCCTGGATAAGATTCCGGGAATCCGAAAGTTGGGTTGGAAAATGGTAGTAGGAGGAGGATTTCTATTTACGCCTGAGCAGCGCGATTATCTCGAGCTGCGGGTCGGTATTGAAAACATAGGCTGGAACATATTCCGCTTCCTGCGTATTGATGGAGCTTTTTCGAGAGATGTGTCCGGCAATTGGGACGGCGGGGTGCTACTTGGCTTGTCCTTACCAGGGGGGTAAATGGTTAATTTTCTACCGGTTGTCCGCTTCAAAATTGCCATAAGCAAGATAGATCAAGACAAAGCCGACAAGGGTCAATATGATCTTCAATAAAAAACCCAGCCCTTTGCCTGCAGCATCCAGCCAGACCAGGAAACTAAATTGCAGCCCAATCAGGCTTAACACAATCGATAAAAAACCGATACCTGCGAGGAGAAATCCGATCACAAGGAGTGCTGTTCTGTTTCTAGTCATGTTGTTATTTACCGTATAAACAAATGGTCCTGGACCCAACTATTCTGCCAGAGATTTCACAGAGCTGTACACGAAACCTTTCTTTTGGTTCGATTCCATCCGTATTTCCATCCGGCAAAAATTCTGCTCATAAGAGGGATGGTCTGGGCATCTATACTGCAGTAAAGCAGGTCATTCCTAAAATTACTAATTTACACCTGGATCGGATTTGTCACACTGTATTCTTACTCGCCCATGATCAAGCTGATCGAATGCCCCCGGGATGCCATGCAAGGGATAAAAACCTTTATCCCAACAGAAACCAAAGCAGCCTATCTGAATCACCTGTTGCAGGTTGGGTTTGATACGCTTGATTTTGGAAGTTTCGTTTCTCCCAAGGCCATTCCCCAGATGCGAGATACCGCCGATGTTTTGGGGTTGCTTGACCTGGCTTCAACCGCCACCAAACTCCTGGCCATTGTGGCAAACCGGAGAGGGGCACAGGATGCAGTTGCTTTTGATGAAATCCAGTACCTGGGCTATCCCTTTTCTATTTCCGAAACCTTTCAGCTCCGGAATACGAACGCCACCATCGAAGAGTCTCTTGCTCGAGTAGGAACCATTCAGGAATTGTGTTTCCAGCACCAAAAAGAGTTGGTCCTTTACGTTTCTATGGGCTTTGGAAACCCATATGGCGACCCCTGGAATGTCGAGATTGTCCAGAAATGGGTGGATCGCCTATCGGATATGGGGATACGGGTCTTTCAGTTGTCCGATACGATTGGTGTTGCCTCACCGGATAGTATTGCTTATTTGTTTGGCCACTTGATACCAGCCTATCCGAGTTTGGAATTTGGTGCCCATTTCCATACCCAGCCTCATAATTGGGAAGAAAAGGTCAGCACGGCTTACCACAACGGCTGTCTTCGGTTTGATGGAGCCATACGGGGATATGGAGGTTGTCCAATGGCCAAGGACGATCTCACCGGGAATATGCCGACGGAGCATTTGGTCTACTACTTCCGAAAAGAAAAAGAACCTTTATCTGTGGTGCCGGAATTATTTCAGCAAGCCATGCAATTGAGTCAGAAAGTATTCCCCCTTTAACCGGGCATCTTCACAGCAGTCACTTCTTTTTTCTTTATATCTTACTCTTGGCAAATAAAATATCTCAAAAATCGACTATGGCCAAATCAATACAATGGTATCTGGATAAATACGGTGAAAGTCACCAGAATAGGACAAATAAAATAATTCACTGGGTTTGTGTACCGCTCATCATGTTCAGCCTGATCGGCTTGCTGTTTGCTATTCCATTTCCGGTAAAAAAAGATATGTTACTCAATTGGGGAGCAGTTTTTCTTGGGCTAGCCTTGATCTTTTACATTCGGTTGTCCATACCCATGTTTTTGGGATTCATTGTAATTGCGGGGCTAATTTTATTTGGATTGGGTTCTATTTATGAAGCCGTTGGGCGCATCGACAGCCGCTTGGCCTTGGTCTGTGTCGTAATTTTTGCGCTGGCTTGGGTTGGCCAGTTTATCGGTCATTCAATTGAAGGTAAAAAACCAAGCTTCTTCGACGATTTAAAATTCTTATTGATAGGGCCTGCCTGGCTTCTTCATTTTATCTATCGCAAGATGGGCATTCCTTATTGAATCCATTCCTTTCTACTTCACCTTCTGCAAAAGAAAAAAGGCCGTCTTCATCAAAGACGACCTTTCTGGTTTCATATCGTAAAAAGCAAAAGTGGCAATTACATCATGCCGCCCATACCGCCTGGCATTCCGCCACCTGGAGGCATGGCTGGTTCTGGCTCAGGCTTGTCATTTACAACCACTTCGGTAGTCAATACCATACCTGCGATTGAGGTGGCATTTTCCAATGCAATGCGAGTTACCTTAGTTGGGTCAATGACTCCGGCAGACTTAAGGTCTTCGTATTCGTCGGTGCGTGCATTGTACCCATTTGATCCATTGGAAGAAAGTACACTCTGGAGTACTACACTTCCTTCGACACCGGCATTATCAGCAATAGTACGCAGAGGAGATTCCAGAGCCTTGCGAACAATTTGCATACCGATGGTCTCGTCCTCATTGACTCCGGTGAGGCCATCCAAAGCTTCCATAGCACGTACAAGTGCTACACCACCTCCAGTTACGATACCTTCTTCAACGGCAGCGCGGGTTGCGTGCAAGGCATCATCAACACGATCCTTCTTTTCTTTCATCTCCACTTCAGTAGGTGCACCTACATAAAGCACAGCTACACCACCTGACAATTTAGCAAGTCGCTCTTGCAGTTTTTCCTTATCGTAGTCAGAGGTAGTGGTTTCAATCTGCTGTTTGATCTGGTTGATGCGAGCTTTAATTTGGTCTTCCTTGCCAGCTCCGTTGACAATAGTCGTATTGTCTTTGTCGATCGTAACTTTCTCGCAAGTTCCCAAGTGCTCAAGACCAGTATTATCCAGCTTGTACCCTTTTTCTTCGCTGATGACTGTTCCTCCAGTCAGAATGGCAATGTCTTCGAGCATAGCCTTTCTGCGGTCTCCGAATCCAGGAGCCTTTACAGCTACTACTTTGAGCTGTGCGCGAAGGCGATTTACCACAAGCACACCTAAAGCCTGGCTTTCAATGTCCTCGGCAATGATCAATAAGGGACGACCTGCCTGAACCACTTTTTCCAACACGGGAACGATGTCGTTCATGTTGGAAACTTTCTTGTCATGGATTAAGATGTATGGATTTTCATACTCAGTGACCATGCTTTCGGGATCAGTCACAAAATAAGGTGACAAATACCCCCTGTCAAACTGCATACCGAGTACCTCTTCTACATAGGTATCTGTTCCTTTGGCTTCCTCTACGGTAATTACACCATCTTTGGATACCCGCTTCATAGCGTCTGCAATCAGGGTACCGATTTCGTCATCATTATTTGCAGAAATGGCAGCAACCTGGCGGATTTTCTCAAAATCGTCGCCAATTACGTCGGACTGCTTCTGGAGATTCTCTACGACGGCACGAGTGGCTTTATCCATTCCGCGCTTGAGATCCATTGGATTTGCTCCAGCGGTTACGTTTTTCAGGCCTGCGCTGATCATGGCTTGTGCCAGTACAGTAGCTGTAGTTGTACCGTCACCGGCAATATCGGCAGTTTTGGAAGCTACTTCCTTAACCATTTGAGCTCCCATATTTTCTACGGCATCCTCCAATTCGATTTCTTTGGCTACAGTCACACCATCCTTGGTGATTTGGGGTGCACCAAAGCTTTTTTGGATCACTACATTACGGCCTTTTGGACCCAGAGTCACCTTGACAGCATTGGCCAAGGCATCTACACCAGCCCGCAATTTTTCTCGGGCGTCTCTATCAAAGCTAATTTCTTTAGCCATTGGGATGTTGATTTTAATGTTTTGATGAAAAATGAAATGTTTGGACGAAGATGTGCTTAATCCAGAATTACCAGGATGTCGTCCTCACGCATAATCAGGTAGTCCACGCCTTCATAATTGAGCTCCTGTCCGGCATACTTACCGTAAAGAACAATGTCCCCAGTTTGAACGGTCATCATATTTCCGTCTTTTCCAGGGCCAACAGCAATGACTTCGCCACGCTGAGGCTTTTCTTTAGCGGTGTCCGGAATGATGATTCCGCCTTTGGTAGTTTCATCAGCGGGGGCGGGCTTGACCACAACCCGATCGTTGATTGGCTTCATGCTTATTATAATTAATTAAGGTTTATGGTTGTTGAAAACACTTTCTTCACAGCGATTCTCATGCCAATAAGGGGTAGCTGCCATTTTTGCAGCTTTTAAGTCGTCTTTGCGGTGGTCTTTGCCGAAAAATTTGGCAGCAATTGTCATTTTGACAAAAAAGCCCCGACGAAAGCGATCGCCGGGGCTTTTCAGACTTTTTAAGCAGCCTTTATTCAGAAAGCAATTGTTGAGTACCTTCCGGGACATCACCCACCATCACTGCAGTAATGATACAAAGGATGAACAGGGCAGCTGCAAGGTACCAAGTCGCTTTTTCTATAAAGTCAGTGGATTTGGCGGCGCCAAACATCTGATTAGCCTGGGTACCCCCAAAGGTTGAATCTACCCCGCCGCCTTTAGGGTTTTGGATCAAAACCGCTCCCATGAGCAAAACGCTGATTAATGCAATCAGAACCGTCATCAATACTAACATATCCTTCTACGATTTTAGCTCTTTAATTTTGGCCGCAAAGTACTTCTTTTTTTTCGGCATTTTCAAGCTTAGCTGTTGATACATCTGAATTGCCTTTTCCAAGTTCCCCTGACTAACCAGGAGCTCAGCCAGGGTCTCGGATGCAACAACCGGGTTTTCACTAAGACTTTGTTTAGCTAATCTTCGAACGATTTTTCCCTCCTGGAAGTTGAGGTCATCTTCCATTTCAGTCGGATCATATTCCATGAAACTGGAATCCTCCTCCGGCTGAATAGGGGTGGAGCGTATTGGAGTAAACCGCTTCACCCCATTACTGGGCAATCCTTCCGTAAGATTGGAGTCCGGTTGTCGGTCGCCTTCCGGGGCGGTTGGTTGACTCACTTCTTCCGATTCTTTTTCCGGTTTAGCTGCTGTTTGGTCTTCGGAATCACTGTCTAATCCTGGTAGAGCTGCCTCTGTACCGACATCTTCATCACTTAAACCTGTTTCTTCAAGAATGCTTTCCCATTCTACCATTTTCAGGCGGAGGGTATTCCGATCAATACAGGTAATTGCCGCCCGGGAAAGATTTTTTTCTCGATCCGGATGACCTTCCAACACACTTTTTTCCAGAAGTAAAAGGTGAAGGTTGGCACAATAGGGATACCTCAGAACAAGACTCTTCAAATCCTGATAGTCCTGTTGAGCCAACAGGGAGGAGTTGCTCAGAAAATCTACGAACTGGTTTGCGTCCATACCGTGGTTCCACCGAGGTTTCTGTTAGAAGAAACCTATTCCTTTTACTAAAATACTATAATTGCGCCAGAAAGGACAAGAGTAGTTGTAGTGCCTTGCTCCTGTGGCTGATCGCAATTTTTTCGGAGGGCTCCATTTCAGCAAAGGTAATGCTCTTTCCCTCAGGAATAAAAACTGGATCATACCCAAAACCTGCTGTTCCTGCCGGATTTGGGGCAATATGCCCTCGAACTACCCCTTCAAAGTAATGAACCTCCCCTGCCAGGATAAGGGCCATGATGGTCCTAAACTGAGCAGAACGATCTTTGTGGGGACTTAATTCGGTTAGCAATTTTTGCATATTGTCGATGTCGCTACGCTGCGGCCCTGCGTACCGCGCAGTGGTTACTCCCGGTGCTCCTCCTAAAGCAGTTACTTCCAGGCCTGTATCCTCCGAGAAGCAGGAGTAGCCATAATTGTCGTACACATACTGCGCTTTTTGAAGGGCATTGCCTTTTAAAGTGGGTTGCGTCTCCGGTATGTCCTCCAAAATATCCAGTTCATGGAGGCTGATAATCCGGAAATGCTCCGGCAGCAGACGATTGACTTCTCTTACCTTATTTTCATTATGCGTAGCAAAAACGAGTTCAGTCATTGATTTGATTTGAAAAGCTGTTGAAGGCCAACCCACAATGGGCGAGCTTTTGTTTCGCCTCCTTCCATGCGCTCCCGGTAAATCGATGGTAAGTCATGCCCCCAGAGCAGATGGAAACTACCGATCGAAAAGGGTTGGTAAAGGGGAGGTTGTATGGAAAAACCCAAGGCCTCGGGAGCAATTCCGAAGATAAGAACATACCTAATGTTTCGTTCTCTTAGGGTAGCCGCCAGATTGGTTTTCCCTCCTTTTTGCAGGACGGCCAATGCGGTATTGTCTTCTGTGGATTTACCAATTGCTTTAAGGATCTTTCCCAAAAAGACTTGAAGCGCATCATCCAATTGACTTTCAGATTCCCAAAGCACTAAAAAATCGGCTTTTTCCGGGGAAAGCGGGGTTGCAAGGAATTGGAGTTGTTCGGTTGCTACAAATATTGGAAAACCTAAAAAACTTGATTTCAAAATAATAATTGGAATTTGTGCTTTTTTGAAAAATAAAAGATAATAAAATAGTGCAAAAACATCAAAATTTAGAATTATTGCTAAATTTAAGTAAATTTGGAAAAATCAGAAGGTTATGAGTATTAACATTAAAGTAACTCGGGTCCAGGAATCCCGACTTCCTACATTAGACTTTGATCATATACCGTTTGGCCGGGTATTTACGGATCATATGTTCGTTTGTGATTATCGAAACGGGGCTTGGGTAGATCCTCAAATCATCCCTTTTGGCTCCTTCTCCGTCCACCCTGCCTGTATGGCTCTTCACTACGGTCAAGCTATTTTCGAGGGGATGAAAGCCAGTAAGAGCGTAGAGGGAAAACCTTTGCTGCTCAGGCCCGATATGCATGCCAAGCGAATCAATGCTTCTGCGGCCCGTATGAGTATGCCTCCCTTCCCTGAGGCGCTTTTCCTCGAGGCGCTCCACCAGTTGGTTGGATTGGAAGCAGATTGGATTCCACCTCAAGAAGGAAGTGCTCTTTACCTTCGCCCTTACATGTTTGCCACCGATGAGTTTATCGGGGTGAAGCCATCCGAAACCTACAAGTTTATTCTATTCGCCTGTCCGGTTGGACCATACTATCCAAAGCCGGTTCGACTTTGGGCTGAGGCAAAATATGTGCGAGCGATTCCCGGCGGTACCGGTGAGGCAAAAGCCGCCGGAAATTATGCCGGTGCATTACTTCCTGCCCGTTTGGCCCAGGAAAAAGGGTTTGACCAAATTCTATGGCTGGATGGTTACAAGTTCGAACATTTGCAGGAAGTTGGCACCATGAATGTATTTGTAGTAATCGATGGAAAGGTGGTAACGCCTGCTACTGATGGAGCTATTCTGAAAGGAATCACTCGTATGATGATCCTGGATGTACTTCGCAATAAAGGATACCAAGTAGAAGAGCGACCGATTGCTATGGCGGAACTGATAACAGCCCATCGGGAAGGAAAGCTGGAAGAAGTTTTCGGTGCCGGAACCGCTGCTGTGGTTGCTCATGTTTCCGAAATTGGTTACCAAGACCAGCTGTTGTCCTTACCCGCAATTGAAGATCGTAAGATCGGCCCAATGGTTAAGGCCCATATCGACGGGCTTCGAGCTGGGAAGGTAGAAGACACCTTTGGGTGGTTAGTTCCTGTCAAAGGCATCTCTTCCGCTGTGAATGCCTAACCGTCAATTCATAACCGTAATCTAAAAAGGAGAATCCTACCTGCGATTCTCCTTTTTTATACAATCCTCGATGGTAGTGAAGTATCACTATTTGACCAATCCCCGCCTTCGAAAATCATACAGTATCTGCTTGATCACCATACCACTTAGCTGTTTGGCTACCAATTTGGCCAAGAAAAGCCTCCATAACCAGGCAAAGATTTTGAAAAAAAGACTGCTAACAAATGTCAAGACTGGATTCTTGCCGTATTGTGTTGTCATTTGTTTTTCTGCCCACTCCAATTCGGGAATAGGCTCTTCCCCAGGTTTTTTATTGGATAGCAGTTCCAGGCCCATGATCAGCATCGTCTGTATTCGGTCTTTCACGGACGGCCTTAATGCGAAAATTTCCTGGGTGGTAATGGTCTTCCGGTCTGGTATGGAAAGCTTGGTAGGGTCGGATAAAGGATTTTCGGTTGCTCTTACATCCGGAATGATGGGATAATACCCTTCTTTGCCGTATTTATCCGGAATGAAAAATCGCTGATGCTTCGCATCATCAGGCTTCCAATCTTCGAAAATACCGACCTGGTCCAGATCCTTCAGCCGTACCGTAAGGTATTTGCGCAGGAAACTTTGGCAGTTCTTTCGGCCCAACTCAAAATCGTGAATTCGAAAATCCTTATTGAAAAACCCGCCGAAGCCTTCCAGCGCACCACAGGAGATTGGGAACGGATCGTCGTCTCGTTTCGGGAAAATCATTCGCCGCGTATAATCGCCGGAGAACCCTCGTGCAATTTCAGTTTCTTTCATCATGGCCTGCCCGCGAATAGCACCGAGAATGCCAGGCACCTGTTGGGCCAGCGAGGGTAGGTAATCGAATTCCGGGATAGTTTCCTCTTCCTGGAAATTGGGGAATGGATCGATCATAATAACCGCGTAGTGCTCGTGTTCCTCTTTGCACTTTTCCTTCAATACATCAATAATTTCTCCAAACGGTTCATTATTGATTGTACCCCCATCTACAGCTACATATTCAAAAGGGTCGGAATGAGCCAATACATCAAAAAAGGCTTGTTTGGAACTATCGGTTTTAAACATCCGATTGGTCATAGCCTGAATGTAACTCAAAGGGGTTTTTTCAATAAACTGAGGCTTTAAACCAAGCGGAAATGCCCCTGATGCAATGGCAAACTTGATGAGCATTTCACGGTCTTCCCTTACATCGTGCCGAAAAGGAAATACATGAGGAGGTAAAGAGGAAGGGTCGCCCAGACGATAATGAGCAATCGCCCGGTGCAGGTTCATCTGATGCGCCGGAGCTTCCTTTCTTTTTTGCCCTTCGACCTTCACCTTATCGTAAAAGTTTACCGCAATGGGAATCCCTCTTAAACTCGTCAGGGTTAAGAGAACCTCTAGTTGCTCGGATACATAGGGCGGTAAATGAGGTAACAAGGGGGCATGGAGCGCTTTGCGGGCAATATCCCCTATGGGCTCTGAATTGAGCAAGGAATAGATATGGGCTGCTCCCTGTTGAAGGTCTGTTTTGGAGAGCATTTGCTCCAGTGTAGATGCATCGGAATTGTCATTGAGATTTACCCAGCAATCATATAGCAAGTTGGGGTGGTTCTCGGATGCCGGCTTGAATCCTTCTAACAGGTTTATTACCGTAAGGGCGGCTGTAATCCCGCCTGCAGAAGCCCCTCCGATCACTTCAATCTTGACGTCGTGCATGGGAATAGAAGGGTCGTATCCTTTGGAAAGATCCTTGCTGCCAAACTGGGTTTCGATGTTCCTGTTCTTTTGCTTTTTCTTTTCCCAGGCATCGAGTGTTTGTAGCAAATAATCAATTACACCGGCAGTGTAGGCACCTGCAGAAACTGCACCGGCCATAGCGATGCCAATGCGAAAGGTTTTGGTGGATGGTTGGTCGTTGGACATGTTGCCCTTTGGGTTCTAGCTTAAAATAATGCGAAAAAGCTACGGATTCTTTCCCGCAAATTGGCTGTAATCCCTTTAAAAAGTGAAGTTTAGGCCGACTCCGAATTGGGGCTGCCCCTGCATTAGGTCCAATTTCGGTTCTAATCGCAAGGAAAGGTCATCATTGATATCGAAACGACGCAAATGGGCATCCACAAAGGCGTCTACTCCAGTGAGCACATAGGCGAAAAAGAGGCCTATGTAGGAGAGTTGGCGGGTTCGATCGTATTGATCCCGTAGCGTACGAAGGGCTGTAGGGTTGTCGATACTCGTACCTGTGAATTCGTGTTCTTCTCCGTCCAGGGCCAAAAGATAAGCGGTTTGGAGCCGGTTGAACTGCTGGGTATTGAAAATAATGGCATAGGTAAGACCGCCATAGGCCCCGTAGACGATAGGTAGCTTCCACCATCGTTTATTGTAAACCTGCCCTGCACCAGGCAAGGCCGCAGAAAGGAGTACGGCTTTTTTAGGGTCAGGCCAGGGGCGCTCTACTTTTATTTTTGGGGGCTTTTTTTGCTTGGTCGACGGAGCTGCTTCCGCCAATGAATCTACATTTATTACTCGATCCTGAGCGTTTCCGGCTGCCTTGGTGCCTCCCCACAAGACACAAATGAGTACCAATAACTTTAAAATGAATAAAGGTTTCATTGCATTATTTCCAGCATGACAAATGGGGATTTCAGGTGATTGACCTCTAGTTATTCATCTAAACGATCCAACAACCGATTTAGCTCCTCGGTATTCTGAAAAGGGATGACAACCTGGCCTTTTCCATTGTCCTTTACTTTGAGTTCTATTTTTCCGGAACCAAAGAAGGATCTAAATTCCTGTTGCACTTTTTTGTAGTCGGCATCTAAGGAAGCTGGGTTCCTTTGCTTAGGGGTTTGGTTTTGTTGACGAACCAGTTTTTCGGTTTCGCGCACACTTAGATTTCGATCCAGGACCAAACGTAAGGCTGCTGCCTGTTCGGCTTTGCTATTAAGCCCTAGCAAAGCTCGCGCATGTCCCATACTGATAGTCTTTTCTCGAATAGCTTGTTGAACTTCTGCGCTGAGTTCTAAAAGCCTCAGATAATTAGTGATCGTACTCCGTTCTTTCCCTACCCGTTCGGAAAGCGTTTTATGACTGAGATCGCATTCTTCTATAAGGCGTTGGTAGGCAAGGGCAACTTCAATTGCATTCAGGTCTTCCCGGTGGGTGTTTTCGACCAGAGCCATCTCCAGCATTTCCTGTTTATCACCTGCCAGGCGAACGTAGGCTGGGATTTCGCGAAGGCCTGCCATTTTGGAGGCCCTCAGTCTTCGTTCCCCTGATATTAACTGGAACTCCTTGGGACCTAGATACCGTACTGTAATGGGTTGTATCAGACCGAAAGTTTGAATGGACTGGGAGAGGGATTCCAAGGCCTCGGTCTCAAAGTCTTTGCGTGGCTGCTCGGGATTGACCCGGATGTCTTGGATTGGGATAGCGGCTACTTGTTGGGTCAGGTCCTTGGATAGTTTTTCCTCGGAGCTGGTATCCAGGTTTTTATTTTTGAACAAGGCATTAATTCCAAGCCCTAACTCCTCTTTTTTCACTTGCTTAGCCATAATCAACGTACCAAAATTCTGTACCTGCCAAAAGTAGGAAGATTTAGCCGGCTACCGGCTCTTGGGTGGTTGCGTCAGCGTTTTTGGTCAGTAATTCCTGGGCCAGATTCAGGAAATTGATACTGCCTTTGCTACCGGCATTTAACAAGACAACCGGCATATGCATATTTGGTGCCTCTCCAATGCGTGCATTCCGATGGATAATTGTATCGAAAACCTGATTACCAAATATGTCCCTAACCTGGCTAACGACTACATTGGCCAACCGCAGGCGGCTGTCATACATGGAAAGCAGAATACCTTCTAATTGCAGATCTCTATTGTACTGCTCCTTTACCATAGAAATGGTGTTCTGCAATTTGGAAAGACCTTCGAGGGCATAATATTCGCACTGTACGGGTATCAGAACGGTATCTGAAGCGGTCAGGGCATTCACCGTTACCAGACCCAAGGAAGGGAGACAATCAATCAGAATATAATCGTAATCCTCGCGCACTTGATTGACTACATTTTTGAGAATGTATTCCCGATCCTCCATTTCGGCTAGTTCGAGTTCTGCCCCCACCAGATTGATATTGGAGGGCATCAAGTGTAAATTGGGCGAAGAGGTCTCTCGTATGACTTCCCTCGGGTCCATCCCGTTGATCATAGCGTCGTAAATACTCTTTTCCACCTCTTCCGGAAATCCGACTCCAGAGGATGCATTGGATTGCGGATCTGCATCTATCAACAATACTTTCTGCTCCATAATACCCAGGCTTGCACCCAGATTGACCGCTGTGGTAGTTTTGCCAACGCCTCCTTTCTGATTGGCGATTGCTATTACTTTTCCCATGAAATACAACACATTAAAGGGTAAATCAGGATAGATAATGTAATTATTATCCCAAAATCGCTCCAATAAAGGTAGCCTTTTCCGACAGGATTGGATGTTAATTCCGTCGGTCGGAATCGACAAAACCTTGGGTAGCCAGCTCAGGTTGCCGTGTTGAAATAGAGCAAAATCGCTGGTCCGTTACAAGGACACAACCTCCCCAATAGCTGGTAATAACAGTGTTTTTGATTGCTGACTAAATGCAGCTAGTGCGGCTTCCTTATCCAAAACAATGGGAGGGAAGGTGTCATAATGGCAGCCTATGATCCGATTGCATTCCACAAAGTCGCTAGCGATTACCGCATCTTCGAATCCCATGGTAAAATTATCTCCAACGGGAAATATGGCCATATCCAGCTTGGGACAAGTCATCGGGATGAGCTTCATGTCCCAGGTTAATGCCGTATCGCCGGCGATATACAGACAGCCTTCATCGTTCCAAAGCACGAATCCTCCCGGGTTTCCTCCATAGGTGCCGTCTGGTAGTACGCTGGAATGAATGGCATTTACATACTTAACGGTTGCAAACGGAAACTGGGCTTTTCCACCATGATTCAGCGGATGACCTTTTAAGCCCTGTTCGCCATACCAGGTGACAATTTCATAGCTTGAAATAATAGTGGCTTCATTGGCCTGCGCAACCGTAGCTGCATCGACTACATGGTCCTGATGCCCATGGGTAATCAAAATGAAATCCGCTTTGATTTTCTCCGGATTGAGTAGGTCTTCCAAGTCTGGATTTTCGGCTAGTGCCTGTTGTGCTAATTCATTGGGAGATATAAAGGGATCGATCAAAATCCGGAATCCATCGGTTTCGAGCATAAAGCTGGCATGTCCCAGAAATGTCAATTGCATACTATTGCGGGTCGGTTAGTGTTCGCTATTGTTGATTGGAATGTCAGGGTTAGAGCAAGTTTTGTTCTTCTAAAGTTTAGCTGGTTAAAAATAATTTCAAATTCGATAGCATTTTACAAATAATATCGACACGTAACATTTGATACCCTTTTCGGGAAAATGGAAATGCTTCCAGTCCTATTCCACCATACTTTCCATCCTAATCGTATCGTCATACTGCTTTAGGAATTCCGTGGGCGCCAATATCGGCACACATTTTTTAAGACTTATTTCAAATAAAAAATTTTCACATCGGGCAAAAACGCCAATTATAATGATGCTACCTCCATCGTAAACGGAACGGATTTATATTTTCCTTGACCCCTAAAACTTTACCGGTCAAATAGGCTTTATCTATTGACTTTTTCATACACAAAATGATTGCATGATCACCGTTATATCGGGAACGAATCGAAAAGATAGTGAATGTTTGACCTTCGCCAAGACCTATGCAGGTATCTTGGAAGCTAAATCGAATGTGCCGATCCGTTTATTAGCACTGGAAGAAATTGCTCATGATTGGTTTCATCCCGACATGTACGATACAGCCTCTCAGACGCTGAGCTTGATAAAGCTGCAGGACGAATTTATATTGCCGGCAGAGAAGTTCGTTTTCATTATGCCGGAATATAATGGAAGTATTCCCGGTTCTCTTAAGCTCTTTATTGATGCTTGCTCTATCCGCAAATACAAAGAAAACTTCCAGGGCAAAAAGGCGGCGCTAGTAGGAGTTGCCAGCGGACGAGCCGGGAACTTGCGTGGGATGGACCATTTGTCCGGCGTTCTAAATCACATGGGAACAATTATACTGCCGAATATGCTTCCTATTTCCAGCATAAAAGCCCTGTTGGATCAGAACTCAAAAGTGGTCGATCAGCCTACGTTGATAGCCATGGAAAAGCAGGCCGATCAATTACTCTCTTTCTGATCTGATCCTTCTTGTATTTGCGAAAAAATGGCAAACTTATCTGGCACTGACCGCATTTTCCACATGCCGCCATTCTGTCAAATACCTAGAAATTGATCACTACGGGTAGTTTGGCCTGAACAGCTGTTCCTCCTGCTGAAAGTTCTTTAAACTGTCGATAGGCTGGATAAAAAGGACCAAGTTCCTCCTTCAGGAATCGCTGTTGTAGCCGTACTGAAGATTCTACACCGGTGAGATCTTCGATCAGTTTGAGGTAGGGGTCTTTCACATATGGGTAGGACGAAATTCGATATTCCCCCTCCTCCAATCCAGCGAGAGCAGCAGCTGCATCTATGGCTGTAGGTAGTCCTCCCAAACGATCGACCAGTTTATGCTCCAGTGCCTGTTTCCCGGTCCAGACCCGGCCTTGGGCAATCTGATGAACATCATCCTTGGTCATGTTTCTTCCGGCAGCTACCCGATCCAGGAAGGTCTGATACATTTTTTCGGTTCGGACATTCATGAGCTTTACTTCATCGGCGCTCATTTCAAAAAAAGGCGTGAATGCAGAAGCCATAAGGGCTGTATTGACCGTATCAAAATTGACTCCGATTTTGTCGTTTGTCATTTTGGAAATATCAGGGAATACACTGAACACACCAATGGATCCCGTGATGGTGGTCGGCTCAGCGAAAATACTATCTGCCTGACAGGCAATGTAATATCCGCCTGAAGCAGCATAATCACCCATGCTGACAATAACGGGCGTATTGTTTTGGGTCTGTACTTCCTTTAACTCTCGAAGGATGTTTTCAGAGGCCAGCGCACTTCCGCCAGGGGAATTGACTCGCAAGACGATCGCTTTTATGCTGGAATTCGCCTTGATCTCCCGGATCAGTCGGACATACTTTTGGTCCCCGACGGAACCATCTTTGCCTTTACCGCCCACGATGTTTCCTTCAGCATATACTACGGCAATTCGGTTTTTCGCACTGTAGTTTTTCCGAGGGGGATCTACTCGATTGAAATCCACCAAGCTCATCAGTGGAAATTTCTCACTGGCTTTGAGTCCCAACCGTTCCTTCAACTTTTCAATAGCCTCCCCTTTGGTGATTATGCCATCAACCAAACCTGCTTCCAGAGTTTTTTCAGGAAATAATCCATCAAATTGATTGATCAATGCCAAGAGTTTTTCCTCCTCCAGGCCACGGCTTGAAGCAATGTTCGCGACCATATGGTCGTACAGTTCTGTCAAATACGAACGCGTTTGCAGCTTATTTTCCGGACTCATGGACGTTCGGCGAAAAGGTTCTGTTGCGCTCTTGAATTTACCTGCATAGAAAACATTCATATGTAGGCCAATTTTCTCGAACAGATTGGTGTAAAAGGGTATGGTAGCTGAAAATCCGCGAATATCGATGAGGCCGATTGGATTGACATAGAGGTCATCGGCAGCAGACGACAAATAATATCCCTGTTGGGTATAATAATCGGAATAGGCTACAATGAATTTTCCCGATTCCTTGAACTTCAGCAAAGATTCCCGGAGGGTTCCAACAGTAGTGAAGGGCGCATTGACCATATCTACCTCAAGGAAAATACCTTTTATTTTATCATTTTTGACCGCCTGCTCAATGGTGCCGGTAATCTCATGAAGACCCAGCGTTTTTTCAGTATTTAGCGAAAAAGAACTTGGCTCCAGGTTGTTGGTCAGTTCGGGGATACTTTTATCCAGTTTGATGTGTAAGACGGTGTTAGCCCGAAGGGCAGGTGGTTGATCAGAAGCAGCCACTACAGCGGATATAATGCCCATCCCAATAACAAAAATTAAAAACAGGGCTACCAACACACCAAGAATGGCTGCAAAAAACGTTTTCCAAAAGGTATTCATTCGAGAATCAATATTTGGAGGGGAAAGTAAAAATATACAGCTAATTGCTTGAAATTAATGGATGAAAAGCTCGAAATGGCAGATATACAGTTGAAGGTGTTCAGCCTATATCACAATCCTGTATTTCATTTTTGGTTGACCTCCTTTTCGGCTATGTTTGCTTTTCGGAAAAATACGATAGAACACACATCCGTAACCGGTAACCTACACTTTGTGTTCAAAACAATGTTAATCCCATGAATCTTATCCTGAAGCTGCTTCCAGGAGCATTTACGGTTATTTTGCTAGGTCTGGGCTTATCCCTGCAGGCTCAAGACCCTTTGGAAATTATCAGCCCACCACCTACGGGGCCCGAAGGCCTTATTCCCGGCAGTTTCCTGGGCCAGGGCATTGAAATTTTGAATGTACAATTTGAAGGTGACCCCTTATCGACCGGTTACTTTCGGAATGGAGCCGGCGTAATTGATATAGACCAGGGCCTCATCTTGTCAAACGGGTTGGCAAAAACCATTCCCGGACAGACCGGCGCCGACGCCATCGGAATGATGTTGGCTTCGTCCGGAACTGCCAGTACAGCAGTAGATGGGGATATCCAGACTTTGGCAGGAGGCAGTAGTGTTTTTGATATTCAGGTATATACCATAGAGTTTATCCCTCAAGGCGATTCCCTTCAATTGACCTATGTGTTTGCGTCAGAAGAGTATCCCGAATTGAATTGCACTGACCAGACCGACCGATTTGGCATTTTCATTAGTGGCCCGGGTATTGCCGGGCCTTTCGCCAATAATGCTGAAAATATGGCCGTAGTTCCGGGCACCCTTATTCCTGCGGGAATCAATAGCATCAATACTGGCTTGCCTGGACCAGGTGGGGATTTCAACGAATGCTCGCCACCTGATGGATCATTAGTATTTGATGCGCTATACAACAACAATGATGGCCTTCCCTTTTTTCCAGTCTATGATGGATTTACCGATCCGTTGACCAATAAAATTGCGGTCACCCCATGCCAGGTATACACCATCAAACTCGTCATTGCAGATGTGGGAGATGACCAGGACGATTCGGCCCTTTTTTTCCAGGCTGAAAGTTTCGCCACTGACGCGTTTGAAATTCTGGCTGAGTTGCCCACCATTGACGGGGTAATTGCCGAGGGATGCTCACCGGCCAATTTAACCCTGGAGTTGCTGGATTCAGCTGTGATGGACCGCCAGATTCCCTATACCATTTTCGGAAATGCTGTGGAAGGAGTAGATTTTACGACCAACCTTCCCGGCGGAGGAGTTTTAACCTTCCCCGAAGGAGATACTTCTTTCACCATCAGTTTTGAAGCCCTTGAAGATTTTACGCCTGAAGGGACTGACTCGATCTTCTTCGAATTAGAGACGACCCCCTGTCGCAGAGATACGTTTCTTATTCAAATTGTAGATGATACCTTGCCTACCCCAGTTTTACGGACTGATACGACCATTTGCCCCGCAGATTCGGTGGCGTTAAATGGAGATATTGGATTTATGAATCCTCCGGTGCAGTCCTTCAACTTTCAAGGAAACCTGCCCATTGATACGAACGGGGTTCTGTTTTCAGCACCTATCAATGTTTCCGGTATCCCTATTCAAACTGTAGGGCCAGGGGTTATTGCTACGGTATGTATCGATAGCTTACGACATAGCTGGATCGAGGATGTCGATGTCTTTCTGGTGGCTCCTAACGGAAGCCTGCTTGAACTTACCACTGATAATGGGGGAGATGGAGGGAACAATACGGAGCCCGATTTTTATATCGGGACTTGTTTCTCGGAATCAGCCACCCAAGCTGTGAATTTTCCCGGTCCGGCAGCTCCCTTCACCGCTTTGCCTTTAACGGGTACATTTTTACCGGAGGGGGACTGGTCTGCTTTGTACGGCAGCCCTACCAATGGGGAATGGCAACTCTTGGTTATTGATGATAAGGAGGGAGACAATGGTGCCCTTCTGGGATGGAGTATTTCGTTTAGTGCCAACTACAGTGTAGGTTATTCCTGGGACCCGGCCACCGGACTTGATTTTCCAAACAACCCGGACCCGATAGCAACACCTACAGTACCAAATACCACTACTGATTATGTATTGACCGTATCAGACAGCTACGGTTGTGAGACAAAAGATATGGTAGCTATCACCACACTGGATGTATTACCTCCGGTAGAAAATGTAGTGTGTGCTGCTTCAGACGAAACCAGTTTTACCATTACTTGGGATTTACTTGCCGGAGCGAGTAGCTATGAGGTGAGTATTGGGGGAGTGATTTGGGAACCTGCCAATGGAAACCTTACGCATACGTTTACCAACCTCCGACCAAATACCCCTTATATTATTTTTGTCCGTGGGGTAGACAATTGTCCGGGTTTTCCTTCTGCCCAGCGGGCTTGTTCCACCCAGCCGTGTACCAACTTATCGGTTGATATTGATACCATTCCAACTCGCTGTCCCGGCGTATTTGAGGGGGGGATTACCTTTACTCCTACAGGCGGTACAGCACCCTATATTTTTCGTTTAGATGCGGATACAAACCAGACTGGGGTTTTTGAGAACCTTGTAAATCAGGTATACACCTATAAAGTGGAAGATTCCATTGGTTGCGAATTCACAGGCGATATCTATCTGCCAGTAGTGGATACCATATTGGTGGATATGGAGATATTAAGCGGGGTCCTTTGTCAGGGAGATACGAACGCAGTTATTCAGGCATCGGCCAATGGTCCTGATGGTCCATATGATTTTACTTGGGCCAATACACAAACCGGGGCTATCGCCGATAGCTTCCCGATGGGCTTTGCAGCCGTGCAGGCCTTGGGAATCACGGGTTGTAATGTGACCGATTCTATTTTTGTGTCTGAACCGGCAGCCTTGCAACCTACCACGAGTGCCCTGCCAATTAGTTGTGCAGGCGCCAGCGATGGGACTATTTTGGCTACTACTTTTGGAGGAACAGTGCCTTATCAATATACATGGACCGATACGGCTGGTGCCCCATTACCAGATACAGTAGGGCTTCCCGCAGGCGATTATATCTTGCAAGTAGTGGATGCCAATGGATGTACAGCCTCTTCACAGGTCACTATTCCCACTGCAGCAGCCTTGGATGTGGGCACTGCGGTAGATCCTGTACGTTGTACCGGTGGTTCTGACGGTCGAGTCCAGTTAACGGTTTCCGGCGGATCCGGGAATTACTTTTACGATTGGAATACCGGATCAACGGATGCTACGCTCAATAACCTCAGCGCGGGCACTTACACAGTATCTGTTAGCGACGATAACGGATGCTTTATCAATGATACTTTCACCCTTGAAGACCCTCAGTTGTTAGAAGTCTTTCTCTCCGGGGTGGATATTTCATGTGGAGGCGGAGCGGATGGTACCATTGAGGCCTTTGCCATTGGAGGGACTGGGTCTTACACCTACAACTGGAATCCGGGTTTTATTGGTGACACATCTGTGGCCGTGGACGTTCCGATTGGGTTTTATTCCCTTGAAGTCAGTGATTCGCTAGGGTGTATAGCTACAGATACGATCACCCTGATTGAGCCTGATGGGCTCGATTTTGAATCCGATGTCAAAGGGGTTAGTTGCCAGGGGCAATCTGACGGGCAAATTGATCTTACCGTTTCGGGCGGAGCCTTTCCTTATACCTTCGATTGGAGCAATGGAGCAACTACGGAGGATATTGATAGCCTTGCGCCTGGCAATTATGAAGTTTTTGTAACCGACA
The DNA here is from genome assembly GCA_964641965.1 of uncultured Saprospiraceae bacterium. GTDB lineage: Bacteria > Bacteroidota > Bacteroidia > Chitinophagales > Saprospiraceae > JAJDFU01. The sequence goes on from CAZXLD010000022.1 coordinate 38,685, forward strand.
ATAACGGATGTGTGGATTCCTTAAGCGCATTCATCAGCGATATTGATGCCTTGGGGATCGATTTTTCCGTGGCGGGTGCCTCCTGCCAGGGGGAGACGGACGGAGAAATTGAATTGTCTATTGTTGGGGGGCTGGCTCCTTATGAGGTCCTTTGGCAAGATAGTTCCACGGAGAATACGCTGGGTGGATTAGCTGCCGGGACCTATTCGGTTCAGGTTTCGGATCGAAACGGTTGCGTGCTTCAGGAGATGGTCATGGTTGGTGAGCCGGAGGTTTTACAAGGTACCTTGACTACTACTGATCCAACCTGTACTGACTTTGCAGATGGGATTATCACCATTCAGACAACTGGTGGAACAGCTCCTTATACATATTCGTTAGGAGGCCGTACACAAAACGCCGGGTTTTTTCCAGCCCTTCTGGCAGGGGTATATGAAGGAGAAATTGTTGATGCTAACGGTTGCCAATTTGCCCTACCCGTGGTGGAATTGCTGAATCCGCCACCACTCGAAATACCTGCCCAGCCTGACGTAGTAAAGAGTTTCCAGGACTCTGTAAGTCTGAATCCCACCGTACAAGGTGGAATGGGGCCCTATATTTTTAGCTGGAGTGATACCCAGGAACCTATTTTAAGCTGCCTGATTTGTCCATCGCCCACCACTGGTGTGGCACAGTCTACCGACTTTTTCTTTCAGGTAGAAGATGCAAATGGATGTCAGGGGGAAGGGGTTATTCGAGTCGTAATCGAAGATAACTTCCAGGCACAAGTACCTACCGGTTTCACTCCTGATGGAAACGGGCAGAATGATCAATTGATCGTACATGGAAATGACGGTGTACGTGTTATCAATTTCAAGGTATTCAACCGTTGGGGTGAATTAGTCTTCGAGCGGCTGGATTTTGGAGTGAATGAGGCGGCAAGTGGCTGGGATGGAAATATAAACGGAGCGCCTTCACCGGCAGGAGTTTACGTTTGGGTCCTGGAGGCTGAATTTCCGGATGGGAATCGGGAGGTCAGTCAAGGACAGACTACCTTGATTCGTTGATCCGATTCTTTTCCTTAAGTTGAGGTTAGCATTTGATTCGGTTTTACAGCACGGAGTGGAAAAACCGCAATCTTTAAGTTCAACTGTATTATCCTTGAAGCCTTTTCATATTTACCTTGAGACAGGAACGGACTTAGTCTTGACCGAATTGCGATCCAGGGACCTTGCTGCGCTTTGCAAGCATGCCAATGATCCAATCGTGTATCAATTCACAGAGAATATTCCCTACCCTTTTGAACGGGAGGATGGCCTGAATTACCTGGCAAAAGTGAATCGGGCGGAAGAGCGTTACAAGGAGACCATCCATTTTGCGATCCGGGATCGGAATTCCGGCGAATTAGCCGGGGCAATTCTAAGGTTAATGACCAACGGAATGGATAGCATCCGGGATGAAATTGGCTATTGGCTTGGGGAGCCTTGGCGTGGGCAGGGGATGATGGCCAGTTGTGTGCGTCGATTTTGCCAGCATTGGTTCGAGCAAGGGCCAATTATCCGCCTGACAGCGGTGGTGCATCCGGAAAATAAAGCTTCCCAACGGGTTTTGGAAAAAGCAGGTTTCAAAACGGAGGCCTTTTTCGAACAGTTTTCGCAAAAGGACGGGATAGTCTTTGATGTTTTACAAATGGTTTTGTTGAAAAAGACCTTCGAAGCACAACAAAAACCAGGTGAAGCCCACCAGCGCATCATTACCCTTAAAACGAATAAATGAGTGGGATTAACAGGGTAGCCAGCAACCAGAAGGTCAAGTTGAGGAATACTCCAACTTTTAAAAAGTCTACAAATCGATATCTTCCAGCGCTGAAAACCATGGTATTGGTTTGGTAGCCGACCGGGGTCATGAAACTCGCAGAGGAGGCCAGGGTGATCGCAACTAAAAAGGGTAGGGGATTTAACTCTAACTGTTGGGCAGTTGCTATTGCTACGGGAGCCACTAGGGCGGCAGTCGCATTATTGGTCATCACCTCGGTCAATAGCGAAGTTAGCAGATAGAGCCCGGAGAGAATGGCGACGGGCCCCCAGGGGCCGAGCTGTTCCACCAAGTTATTCGCAAGCCATATATCCAAGCCGGTATTTTTCATTGCCGTTCCCAGGCTTAACGCGCCTGCCAGTAGGAAAATGACCCGCCAATTGACGGCATTATAGGCTTCTTTGGTGGATAAGCATCGGGTAAAGAAAAGAATAAGTACTCCGCCCAAAGTAGCTGCCAACAAGTCCAGCAAGCCAAAAGCGGTAGAGATAACAATCCCAAACAGGACGGACAATACCACGGCAAAATTGCGTCGGTTGAAATCAACTAAGGGATCCTCGCTTAATAAGACAAACGGAAACCCTTTCTCCGTTTCTTTTTTTCGAATCTGTCGGACAAAATGGCGCTTCATTTCTGCGAGGATCACATCTCCAGACCGCAGAGGGATATTGTATAGGTGATCATGAATCACTTCATTGCTGTGCCGGATGGCCAAAGGAACAGCGCGAAACCGCCTCCTGAAGTCCAGGTCCTTCAGTGTTTTGTTCTCTACTTCCGAATCCGCCAGGATGACGAGTTCCACCATGACCATATTCTTTCCTTGCATAGAACCATCCCAGAAACGGATCGTATTCTCCTTTAATGCCCTGATCTTATCTTTAAAGGTTTTTAAATTTCCCGCATCGCTGCGTACGATAAGAATGTCGTTTTCCTTTAAGGTGAAGTCACCGGAAGGTAACGGAAAAACTTGGCCGTTTCTTCTAACCTCAATGACATCCATGCCATGTTGGTTAACCAGTTGGGAGTCCATAATTCGCTTGCCTAAAGCAGAGGCTCCCGGCAATAGTTGAAGTTCGGTGAGATAGTCCTTAAATTCAAATTTGGTCTTAAGATCTTCGGTCTTGTTCTCATCACCCGGTAGAATTTTGATTCCCCAAATTATAAGGTATAACAAACCTACTCCAGCCAGGACTAACCCAACCGGGGTTAGGGTAAATAATCCTAGTCCCTCAATGCCTTCACTTTCAGCAATGCCGTCTACCAAAATATTGGTTGAGGTCCCGAGTAGGGTACAGCAACCTCCAAAAATCGAGGCATAGGAGATGGGGATCAACATTTTGCGAGGATCTTTGCCCGAAGCATGAGCGATCTGTATGGCTACGGGTATAAATACAGCAACGACAGGCGTATTATTCACAAAAGCAGATATAACTGCCAAGAGGACCATCATTAGGAAAATCCCAAGTAAAAAGTTCTTTTTGAAAAGTCCCGAGAGTCGATAAGCCATCACCTGCAGGGCTCCGGATTTAAAGAGGGCATGGCTCAGGATGAACATAAAAAGGACAATGATGGTCGCTTTATTGCTAAAACCGGCAATTCCTTCCTCTGGGGTAATGATACCTGAGAAAACGAGTGTGGCCATGATAAGTAGAGCCACCAAATCCACCGGAAGCCGTTCTGTAGCAAACAGGACGATCGCCATTACTACTACTCCCAAGGTCAGAACAGCTTCAAAAGGCATCGGTATATTTAGGGTCAATTAGTGATAAGGTCACAAAATTAGGATTCCTGATAGCTTTATTTTCAAATCAATATCCCATATTGATGGGGGCATAGCTAAATGGCAGAAAGCATAAACCGAATTCCATGCGAGATTTAACCCTTTTATTATTCGCCACCTTAAGCTTCTCCTGGGGCTTGAATGGGCAAGATATCGCCAAACTCTATCAAGAGATTGTACCCTCTGTAGTCAAGATCTATGTGGATGAAGCAATCGTAGATCCTGCTGAAGGCAAGAAAGTTAGCTTGGGGGAAGGACTGGGGTCCGGCGTTTTGATAGATACGGCAGGCCTAATCCTGACAGCTTCACATGTGGTCCAGACTACTGACCGAATCCTGGTCGAATTTCCGGATGGCTTGAAAATACCGGGTTCGGTTCTGTATTCATCCCCGGCGGCAGATGTCGCTTTGGTCAAATTGGGCTTCCAGCCAACCGGGAAAAAAGCCATACCGCTTGGCGATTCCGATAAAGCCCAAATTGGAGAGCGGATCATTATGATCGGTTCCCCAAGAGGGTTAAGCTATTCACTATCGGTTGGATATATCAGCGGGAGAGAGTTGCGGCAAAGATTCTCGAACGGCAGTCCCTATGTAGAGTTTTTCCAAACGGATGCATCCATCAATCCCGGTAATTCAGGCGGGCCGATGATAAATATGCAAGGGGAAATTATCGGAATTGCCAGTTTTATCCTTTCTGAATCCGGCGGATTTGAAGGATTGGGTTTTGCCGCCACTTCTAATGTTTGCAAAGATGTGCTATTGGATGGAAGGAGCCCCTGGACTGGACTGGAAGGTAAACTGCTCACCGGTATTTTGGCACAGGCTTTTAATTTACCCACGGAAGCGGGTATGATGATTCAAAAGGTAGCCCCCTTATCTCCAGCTGATATTATCGGTTTAAAAGGTGGAAATATCGCTGCCGTGATAGCCAATGAACAACTGCTCATCGGAGGCGATATAATACTTCGGATTAATGGAGTTGACTTTTCAAAACCGGAAAATATCCTTCGAATTATAGAAAAAGAAATTGTCGGCAAGGAGGTGATCCTGGATGTGTTACGCGGAGGCGAGGTGATTCGATTATCGGGGATGTTCCAGAATAAATAGATTCCTAAACCTAAGCTGCCCGTCCGCAATTTCCACAGGTACAATACCGGAAAGGCTAGATTGCTCATGTAGACAATCAAGACAGGAGAGAAATTGACGAAAGATGTACTGGTCACCCCCCTTTCCTAACCTTTGCTTTGATATAAGGTATCTCCTAACTCTGGCCTAAAAGACTCGGTTCTCCCTAATCGCGGATCAAAACTATATTTTCTAGGCTTGCAGGACCTTGGTAACGATATCTGCGGCCTCCTTAAGCAGAATAGCGGAATACACATCCAGCCCAGAATCGTCAATCATTTTTTTGGCGATGTCTGCATTAGTCCCCTGAAGCCTTACTATGATAGGTACCGGAATGCTTCCCATATTCTTGTATGCATCGATCACCCCCTGAGCGACACGGTCACAGCGAACAATACCCCCAAAAATATTGATGAGAATGGCTTTGACTTTTTCGTCTTTCAGAATGAGCTGGAATGCCTGCTCCACTCGTGCTGCATCGGCTGTTCCTCCCACATCCAGGAAGTTAGCAGGCTCTCCGCCGGATAATTTGATGATATCCATGGTGGCCATCGCCAGTCCTGCCCCATTGACCATACAACCTACATTTCCATCCAGGTTAATAAAATTGAGGCCATATTCGGAAGCCTCTACATCCAGGGGATCTTCTTCATCTTTATCCCTAAGCTCGGCTAGGTCTGCATGACGGAATAAGGCATTATCATCCAGCGTTACCTTGCAGTCTACTGCAACTATACGGTCATCTCCGGTATGCAGGCAAGGGTTGATTTCGAATAAGCTGGCATCAGATTGGACAAAAGCCTGGTACAGTTTGGAAATGAATTTGACCATTTCTTTCATGGCTTTTCCACTCAACCCCAGATTGAATGCTACTTTCCGCGCTTGATAGGGTTGGAGCCCTTGTGCTGGATCGACATATTCCTTGTGAACGAGCTGTGGCGTTTCCTCTGCAACAGTTTCAATATCCATACCTCCCTGGGTCGAATAGATGATCACATTGCACTTGCGCTCCCGATCCATTAATATGGAGACATAATACTCTTTATTGGCATCAAAATCTGGAGCATAAGCATCCTCTGCGATTAAGACCTTACGGACCAGCTTGCCCGGTCCTTCCATACCTCCCGGGGTTTGAGGCGTTCGAAGCATCATACCCAGGATGTTGGACGCATACTTTTTTAATTCCTCCTGGTTTCGCGCCAATTTTACACCGCCGCCCTTCCCGCGACCACCGGCATGAATTTGCGCTTTTACAACGACAGCGCCTTGTCCGGAAGCCTTGGTAATCTGTTGGAAAGCCTCAACAGCTTCTTCGACTGAATGGGCGATGACGCCTTCTTGAATAGCTACTCCATGGCTTTTGAGCAGTTCTTTTCCTTGGTATTCGTGCAGATTCATATAATGTGAGCAGGTTTTCCGTTTGTTGAATGGAAAGGGGCGATCATGGACAGCCAATTACCCCTTCTAAAGCGGCTTAAATGTACTATCATTTCAGCACATTTCCGGAATGATAGGGTTAGATAAAGTCCCTTGAAAGCGCAAGATTAAACGAATCCTCACGTAAGCTGAGAACCCATTTGACCGCATTAAGGCGAATATTCGCTAACTTGTGGGTATTCAAATGCCTTCACTACCTATGGAAACAGTTTCCCCTACTCGAAATACGCAGACTGAAGATCAAAAAAAAGTACAGCACCTATTGGCCAACCTTAGTTCTAGTTGGAAAATGAATCTGTATTACATCCAAAAACTTCCTACGTTATGGTGGTGGGGCGTTCGAGTGGAAGAAGCTGGTTCGGAACAATTTCAAGTATCTATCCCCTTCAATTGGCGTACCCAGAATCCTTTTCGTTCGATTTACTTTGCTGCCTTGGCAGGGACTGCCGAATTAAGTACGGGCTTATTAAGCATGCTAGCCATTGAGGCAAGTGGAAAAAGTGTTTCCATGCTTGTAACCGGAATGGAAGCTGAGTTTCTTAAAAAAGCAAATCAAAGGATTTGTTTCACCTGTACACAAGGGAGTGAGATCCGGGCTGCTATCCAGCAGGCTATTCTTACCGGAGAAGGTACCTCGGTCCGAGTTACTTCTGTGGGCACAAATCCTGAGGGTGCGGTTGTAGCTCGGTTTTATTTGACGTGGTCGTTCAAAGTTCGGTCCGGTAAGTAGGATCAAAAAATATAGAAAACCGGTTCTTTGTTCAATTGAACTGGCTGCCAATGGCCAACCTTGCCCCTCAATGCCGATTCGTCCTCGAACAGGTATTTTTTATACGGTTAATATGCCAAGAATTACAGGCTATTCAATGGGAAAAATCCTAAATAGCCTAACTTTACCCGTACCCTGATCCTTTGCAAATACCTCCTAATATCAAGGGATTTGGAAGTAGATCCTAACAAACTTAACATAGCATTATGAGTAAAGTAACCGTAGTCGGAGCTGGAAATGTAGGTGCCACTTGCGCCAACGTACTGGCCCACAAAGACCTGGTCAAACAAGTGGTCCTGGTAGACATAAAAGGGGACCTGGCCCGGGGAAAAGCCTTAGATAGTTGGCAGCAAGCCCCAATCGATTACTATAGCACCCATTTGGTAGGCACCGAAGACTATGCTGCTACTGCTAATTCCGATATTGTTGTGATCACTGCGGGGATACCCAGAAAACCGGGTATGAGTCGGGATGACCTGATCAGCACCAATGCCAAAATCGTGAATTCGGTGGTCCAATCAATCATGGAACACTCCGAAAACCCCATTATTATCGTTGTGTCTAATCCATTGGACGTAATGACCTATGCAGCCTACAAATCTGCCGGCCTGGATAGTAAAAGGGTCTTTGGGATGGCCGGTATTTTGGATACGGCGCGTTACCGTGCTTTTCTGGCCTCTGCGCTGGAAGTATCACCTAAGGACATCCAGGCGGTCCTGATGGGAGGGCATGGAGATACCATGGTTCCTTTACCTCGATATACCACAGTTGCAGGAATTCCAGTTACAGAATTGATCGAAGCGGACAAATTGCAGGCTATCGTTGACCGCACAAAAGTAGGTGGGGGAGAGTTGGTTAAATTGATGGGCACCTCAGCCTGGTATGCACCTGGCGCAGCAGCGGCTCAAATGGTAGAAACTATTTTGAAGGATGAAAACCGCATTTATCCATGCTGTGCACTGCTCAATGGAGAATACGGTATGCAGGATATTTTTCTCGGTGTACCGGTTAAATTGGGGCAAAACGGGATTGAACAATTGATCGAACTAAAACTGACCGGCCCTGAGAAAGAGCTGTTAACTGCTTCTGCCAGCCATGTACGCTCCGTGATGGAAGTATTCAATGGAATGGGTATCCTTTAAGAGTCAAATTGAACATCTTGGTAATTGGGGCTTTGGCATGCAAGGCCCCAATTTATTTTTTCATCGCTCTCCCAAATTGAATGGCCTACCCTTAGTCCATACAAAAGTCTGTATTCTTGAATCCAACCTCTTGGCACCACCCTACGATTTGGCAATTCCTTCCACATCATTGAAATTGGACACTACATAGAGGAAAAAAGCTCGGAGGGTAAACAATATGATTTCTGTTCCCGTTTCTTTTTTCCTGTCATCAAGTAAAACCAGAACGATGGGTACTGACCTTCTCGACTTGCAGATCTTTAATGAAATGCAGACCAATAGCGGAGCAACTTTAGGAGCACTTTCCCACAAAAAACCCGTTTTGCTTGTTTTCTTGCGTCACTTTGGATGTACTTTCTGCAGGGAGGCGCTATCTGATCTATCCGATGTTCGAGAAGAAATTGAGGACCGTGGCGTTCAGATCGTTTTTGTCCATATGACCAATCGCGAAATTGCTGATCGGTATTTCACGCGCTATGAACTAGAAGGAGTAGAGCATATCAGTGATCCGGACTGCAATTATTACAAGGCCTTTGGTTTGGTAAAAGGGAATTTAACTCAACTGTTTGGTCTTCATTCCTGGATTCGCGGATTTTCTGCAGGGGTTGTACAAGGACATGGAGTAGGGGTCCAACAATTGGGTGATGGCTTCCAAATGCCGGGCATCTTTATTATCCAACACAATAAGATTGTGGAGAGCTTTATCCATAAGTTAGCCTCAGATCGTCCCAATTACCTTCAATTGGTGGATGGTGCTATGGTCAATTCAAAGGTTTGAATTTATATCCTGTCCTGGCTTTTTAAATCAAATCCGGTTCCGGAGTTTCCACTAAACTACTGTAAGGAGGCCTACCCAAGCGGGTAGTTTGCCATTCCCATCCCACCTTTTTGTCTTTCCAACTACATAATCGGGTATTCCCATTCAAGCAACCCTGTAGAGAATTCTGCTTCTTTATTTCTATCCAACACGTGTTGATTTCCTTCGGATCAGTATTGAATTAAGAGGTAGGGAAAGGGGGCATTGTCCTTCCTTTTCCAGCATTCACTATTGTTAAATTAAAACACCCGACTATGTTTAAAAAGCTGACACTAGCTTTGCCTATATTCCTATGGGCATGGGCCATTTCTGCACAGCAATCCATCCAGGGAACGGTAACCAATGACGCAGGTGAACCTCTCATTGGGGTAAACATCTTGGTTAAAGGATCCAACACAGGAACCGTTACCGATCTCGATGGCAACTTTGAATTGCTTGTTCCTTCCGAGTACAATACGCTCCTATTTAGCTACACGGGCTTTAGCCCTAAGGAAATTGTCTTGGATGGTGCCAGCACGCGACTGGATGTGGTGCTCAATGAAGCAGCCATTGGACTGAACGAGGTAGTGGTAACGGGATACGGTACCCAGGTTCGTTCCGATATCACCGGAAACATTGCCAAAGTATCCAGCGAGGAAATAAAAGATATCCCGGTAAGTTCTTTTGAGTCCGGTATTCAAGGGCGTACAGCAGGGGTATTTATTGAAAAGACCAGTGGCCGTCTCGGGGAAGGCGTGAAGGTGCGTGTGCGCGGAAATTCATCCATTTCGGCCAGTAACCAACCGCTTTTTGTCGTAGATGGTGTGCCAATCACTGCGGAGGATCAGGGGATTACCAATAATCAACCCACCAGCCCGCTGATCGATATCAATCCGGCTGACATAGAATCTGTTGAGATCCTGAAAGATGCCTCGGCTGCCGCCATCTATGGGTCACGAGCCTCCAACGGGGTCGTTCTGATTACTACAAAAAGAGGGAAGGCCGGACGTACGAATTTCAACGTAAACTATCAGGTAGGGATCAGCCAACCCAGTAATACCATCGATTTTCTGAATGCAGCTGAGTATCGGGAATTATATACGGAGGCCACCTTGCGATTCTTAGGAATCGATCCAATCACCGCTTCCGAAGAAGAGCAAAACGATGCCCGTCAGTTCTTGGAAGATGCATTGGTGGCAGGATTCAATTCAGATTTTGAAACCAATACCGATTGGCAGGAGGAAGCTTTCCGAAACGACGCTTTATTTCAGCAACTGGATATCAGTGCTTCTGGTGGAAACGAGAACACCCGCTTTTATGTCGGGCTGGGCTGGACCGACCAAGAAGGAATTCTGATTGGCAATGAATTTGAACGGATCGGTGGTCGATTGAACCTGGACCAGAAGGCTTTTGATTGGTTGGATGTGGGGATGGGTTTTAGCTTCAATCGAACGACCTTGGACCGAATAGCGAATGATAATGCTTTTGCTACTCCACTTCAGTTGATTGCGTTGGCTCCAACGCAACCTGCCAGGTTGGAGGACGGGGAACCCAATCCGAACACTATTTACTACAATGGGCTTATTGAGGAAAAATATTCCTTCCGAAATACGGTAGTATTTCGAACCCTGGCCAATGTGTATGGTCAGCTAAACATTCTGCCTTGGCTGCGTTTCCGTACCGAATTCGGGGTGGACCTGCTTGACCAGCGAGAAGATAACTTCCAAGGTCGCCAAACTCAGAACGGAGCTCCTGCAGGACTGGGTGAAAGTCGTGCCGTGCGCGTGTTTAATTACAACACCAATAACTTTTTCACGATCGGCGGTGAAATTAACGACAACCATTTTCTGGAGGCTGTTTTGGGAATGTCCTACCAGGAGTCGGAACAAGACCTGACAAGTATACAGGCGCAAGGCTTTCCCAATGACGATTTGAATTCGATTGCCAGTGCGGCTGAACCTACCACTACCGCGGAAACCTTCCAGGGGTTCTCTTTCTTATCCTATTTTCTTCGAGCGAATTACAAGTTGAACAACCGCTACTTGTTTGGCGTAAGCGGACGGGTGGATGCATCCTCCAAATTTGGAAAGAACAACCGCTACGGGTTTTTCCCGGCTGTAACCGCTGGCTGGATCATAAGCAATGAAAACTTCCTGATCAATAATCCGACACTTTCCTATCTGAAGGTCCGATTTAGCTGGGGATTGACCGGTAATGCTCCGGTCGCCAATTTCGCTCCTCTCGGCCAATGGGTAGGCAATGCCTATACGACCACGTCAGGCTTATCGCCTGCCACCCTGCCAAGCCCGGATCTGAAATGGGAAAATACGAGCCAGTTTAACCTGGGGCTGGATTTTGGGTTGTTGAATGATCGGGTGACGGTCGAATTTGATATCTACCGTAAAAACACCACAGATTTGTTGTTGAGCCGGCCACTACCGGGTATTTCAGGCTTTACCAGCATCTTCGAGAATGTAGGTGAAATCCGTAATGAAGGTGTTGAGTTGGTATTCAACTCGCTCAATTTTGTAGGAAAATTCCGTTGGAGCACCAGTTTCAATATTGCATTTAATCGAAACGAGGTTACCCGGCTAAATAGCGATTCCGATATTATCGATATCGTAAACCGGGTGCGCGTAGGCGAGCCGCTTGGTGTATTCGTTATGCGAAAATATGCCGGTGTAGATCCGGAAACGGGGGATGCTTTATTCGATGATGGAGAAGGAGGGACAACCAGTAATTTCAACGCGGCACCGGTTCAGGTAGTCGGTGATCCGAATCCGGACTTCGTGGGTGGATTCAACAACACCTTTGAATTCTACGGAGTTGACATCAATATCTTTTTCCAATTTGTTAATGGCAACCAGGTATTTAATGATGGGGGCCGTTTTCAGAGTAACAATGCTTCAGGGTTCGTAGATAATCAAACCAGAGACCAGCTCAACCGTTGGCGCCAACCCGGCGATATTACCAATGTGCCAAGGGCGGAGCTGGTAGGTAGTATTGGCGACCAGCGGTCTACCCGTTATTTAACCGATGCTTCGTACGTGCGATTCAAAACGCTTTCTGTTGGGTATAATTTGCCTTCAAAAGTGCTGGATCGCTTGAAGCTCCGGCAGGTTCGCATCTACGTCCTTGCCCAAAACCTCTACAATTTCACCGATTACCGAGGTTGGGACCCGGAAGTTAATTCTCCTCCCACTAATCCAACCACTACTACCGCCAATGTTCGACAGGGCTATGATTTCTATACGGCTCCACAGCCTAGGACATTCACTTTTGGGCTAAACCTTGGATTCTAATTCAAAATCATCCGAAACATGAAAAACAAGTATATTTTATTCTTCTTTTTAGTAGGCCTATTGGCCTCGGCCTGCAACAACCAACTGGATATATCTCCGCGCGAGGTGATCGATGCAGAAGAGGTATTTACCAGCGCCGATAATCTGGAGGCGGCTCTCGGTGGAGCCTATGCTGAATTTGCCGGGGTATTTGGTGGTGTGAATACTGCTTTTAGCGGTGAATTGTTTGGAGGGGATTTCAATCTGATGAGTGAGCTTCTTGCCTCCGACAGTAATCTAATATGGGGCGGATCGTTTTCCACCTATCGTGAAGTAGGCAATAAGGCGATTCTTGTCAACAATACCCTAATCCGAAATAATTGGTTACGAGCTTATCTGGCTATCAACAACTTGAATACTGTATTGGCCAATCTCGATGTGGCCGATAGTCAGGAGCAAGCAGACCGTATTGAAGGAGAAGCATTGGGTTTGCGGGCCATGCTTTATTTCGATTTGGTCCGATTTTGGTCCAGACCTTGGGGTACTGGCACAGAAGCTTCAGATCTTGGTGTACCCTTGGTTTTAACGGCTATTGTAACGACAAATGACGCTGAAGCAACTGCAGACCTGGGACGTTCAAATGTAGCGGCTGTTTATCAACAGGTTGTTGATGACCTGGAGCGAGCGGAAACCTTGCTTGAACCCTCCGGAGCTAACGGTAATTTTTTCAGTACTTATGCCGCATCTGCTGTTCTGTCTAGGGTTTATCTTCAACAAGGAAACTTTGAATTAGCAGCCGCTAAAGCAGACCGAGTGATCCAATCCGGTGTTTACAGCCTGGTAAGCGAACCTTTGGCTGCTTTCAACAATCCGTCGAATTCTTCAGAAGACATATTTGCGATCCAACAATCCACTTTGCGCAACGCGGGAGCGAACAATAGCGGGCTTACCACCTTTTATGCTCGCTTAAACGGTCCTGGTCGGGGAGATATGCAGGTGCAGGAGCCTCATTTCCTTCTTTTTGAAGCAGGTGATCTGCGCGGCGGACTGCAGGATGATCTTCCTCAAACGGCAACTATCCCGGATGTAAGGGAAATGTATTACATCGGGGTTGGTGGTCAGAACTCCGGGCAAATCCAATGCGCGAAATACGGAGATCCCAATCTCAACATTCCTACTGCACGGCTGGCTGAAATGTATCTGACCAGGGCAGAAGCTAATTTTGAGGCCGGTACGAGTGTAGGAGCTGCTCCGGTCGACGATATCAATGTGGTTCGGGCTCGAGCCGGACTGGATCCAATTGGAGCAGTAACACAAGATGAAATTCGGGAAGAGCGCCAACGCGAACTGGCTTTTGAGGGGTTTAGACTGCATGATTTCAAGCGTTGGCAATTGCAGATCGATGGTCTTCCCTTCACCGATCCGGCTTTGGTATTGCCTATCCCGGAACGCGAATTGGAGGTATACGATATTCCTCAGAACGAGGGGTATTGATCGATCGATTCATTTTTGGCTAGACGGCGCCCGTTGTGGCGCTTAATTACAAATTGGGGAGGCAAGTAATGCTTGTCTCCTTTTTTTATTTTGGCGTTGAATACCGTCTACATGCAGATCGTCCAATCTTTCCTATTCATGATCTTCTTGTTTGCCCTTGGGCCTTCGATTGGGGCTGCCCAGTCGACACCCGATCTAGACCGATTCCCCATTTATGATGGAGATGATCTGGGATTAACTTTTGAAGCCGATACTGTTCATTTTCGATTGTGGAGCCCAGTCGCTGAACAGGTGCGGTTACACCTCTATGAGACAGGGATTGGTGGGGCACCTCTCGTAACGATTGATATGGATCAAGGGGAACACGGAAGCTGGAAAACAGAACTATCCAGGCAAGTGGAAGGGCAATATTACACGGTCCAGGTTTTGCATAAAGGACAATGGCTGATGGAAACGCCTGACCCTTATGCAAAGGCGGTGGGTGTAAATGGACTTCGGGGCCAGGTTCTGGATGTATCTACCCTGAATCCACCGGATTGGGAGAAGGACACCTATGTAGAGATCGATCCTTCGGAGGTGATTCTGTATGAGCTTCACCTTCGAGATGTATCAACGCATTCCTCTTCCGGAATCCGGCAAAAAGGCAAGTTCCTTGGATTGGTTGAAGAAGGGACCCAAAGCATGGAAGGGCTTTCTACTGGATTGGATCATATTGCTGGTTTGGGTATCACCCATTTGCACCTTCTGCCTGCTTTTGATTTTCGATCTATTGACGAGAGCCGGCTGGAAGAGGAACGATTCAATTGGGGATACGATCCTGCGCATTATAATGTCCCTGAAGGCAGTTTTTCTACAGACCCTTTTGATGGAAAAAGGCGAATACTGGAGTTTAAGCAGATGGTACAAGCCTTGCACCGAAGAGGGATTGGAGTAATCCTGGATGTGGTATACAATCATACCGGAGCTACGGAACAATCCGTATTCAATCAGGTAGTACCGCATTACTACTACCGGCACTGGGAAGATGGTCAATTTGCCAATGCTTCGGCCTGTGGTAATGAGACTGCCTCTGAACGACACATGGTACGGAAATTCATAATCGAATCCCTGCTGCACTGGGTAAAAGAATACCATATAGACGGCTTCCGATTTGACCTCATGGGTATTCATGATATGGAGACGATGAATGCCATTTCTAGCGCCCTACGCGAAGTAAATCCGGATGTGTTTTTATATGGGGAAGGATGGACTGCCGGAGAAAGTCCGCTGCCAGTTGAGAAAAGAGCTTTAAAGAAGCATACGCATCAGCTGGACCATATTGCAGCCTTCAGTGACGACCTTCGGGACGGGCTAAAGGGAAGCGTTTTTGTAGATGACCAAGGTGGCTTTGTCAGTGGGTTAGCTGGGAATGAAGAGTCGGTTAAATTTGGAATTGTGGCAGCAACCTCCCATCCGGAGGTGGATTATGAAGCTGTAAATTATTCAAATTCGCCCTGGGCCTTGGAACCAACCCAATGCATTAATTACGTCTCTTGCCACGATAATCATACGCTCTGGGACAAACTGTTACTTTCGAGGCCGGATGCCAGCTCGTTTGAACGAGTGCATATGCATCATCTGGCTTTGGCAATTGTGCTGACCGCACAGGGCATCCCTTTTTTACATGCAGGAGTCGAGATGAGACGAACCAAGAATGGGGTGGAAAACTCGTTTGAGTCTCCGGACTCGATCAACCAAATTCAATGGTCCTGGCTTTCTGATAATCAGGAAACGGTTGAGTTCCTGAAGCAACTAATCACACTACGAAAGATGCATCCCGCCTTCCGGATGAAAACGACGGCTGAAATTCAATCCAACCTTTCTTTCGAACAATTAGAGGAGCCCTTACTGGTGGGATACCGGATAAACGGGGCAGCTGTCGGAGATGCCTGGGGGGAAATCCTTGTTTGGTTGAATGGTTCGGAAACACAAAGGTTAATCCAATTACCTGAAGGTAATGCCTGGTCCGTCGCTTTAAGCGAATTTGAAATTGACCTGGACGGGATAAGAACAATTCCTGGTCCTGGACTCGTTTTACCTCCGATATCGGCAACTATTTTGTTCCGAGATTAGCTCTGACATTGGGAATACATTGCCCAGCAAAAGCTTCACTACTTTTAATCAAAAATTGCCATGAACCGGATAATTAGTTTAGTAGCATGTCTTTCCTTTTTCATTGTCGGATTGAATGGACAACTCCGAGATGATTTAATTCACGGATTGCGGGTAGATGTTGTCTACTTGTCTTCGGATTACCTGGAAGGGCGTCTCACGGGTACGCCCGGCGAAATGCGAGCAGCTGATTATTTGGTCAAACGTTACCAGGAGATTGGTTTGGAACCGGCTGGAGAATCTGGAAGTTACTTTCAAACGTTTGATTATACCATCCGAGCAAATCCACATGCTGAGGAAGGCCAACAAATCACCGGACGCAACGTAATCGGCTACCTCGATAATGGGGCGCCCTATACCGTTGTGATCGGAGCCCATTACGATCATATAGGCATGGGGGGTATTGGGAGTCGAGATCAGGGGGAACCCGCCATCCACAATGGTGCGGACGACAATGCCAGCGGTGTCGCCAGCCTCTTGTACTTGGCAGAATTTGTGACGTTGGGCAATTTTACCAACCACAATTATCTTTTTATTGCTTTCTCGGGTGAAGAATTAGGGTTAATCGGTTCTAAAGCCTACACCAAGTCTCCCTCCATAGGCCTGAACAAGGTGAGTTATATGATCAATATCGATATGCTGGGCCGTATGGATGAAGAAAAGAATTTGGTTGTCAATGGAGTAGGTACTTCTCCTGCCTGGAAGCCTGCGCTCGAAAAGATCAAGCTGCACGACATAAAAATTACGACTACAGAATCCGGTGTAGGGGCATCTGACCATACCTCCTTTTATCTGAAAGATATCCCGGCTGTTCACTTCTTTTCCGGTTTGCATTCGGAATATCACAAACCGTCGGATGATGCTGCCTTAATCAATTTTGATGGACTGTATGAAGCTACTGAAGTGATTCTGGCCTTGATCGACGAATTGGATAAAACCGACAAAATCGAGTTTTCCCCCACCAAGGATGAAGGAACTCAACGGCAGGCGGCTGCTTTTAAGGTCACGTTAGGAGTAATGCCTGATTATGCCCATGAGGCTGAAGGTATGCGAATTGATGCGGTAATTGCAGATCGAGCGGCAGCTAATGCGGGCATCCAGAACGGTGATATTGTGCTAAAGATTGGGGAGATGGAAGTAAAGGATATATATGACTACATGGAGGGCTTGAGCAAATTCAAAAAAGGAGATCAGACCAGGGTTACCGTCAAAAGAGGGGATGAATTGATTGAATACGAGGTTGAATTCTGAAGTCTTATTCTTTGGGGAGTGCATTTGCGAGTAAGGCTGGTTTGAAAATTGCCTATAAGGAAATTGGTCGGTATTTTGGTAATCAACTACTGCAGTCGAGAAACTCATAAGCCCTAAATTGTAGTGAAGTTCAAGCTGCTGATTCTAGAAAGGATTTCATTCACAATGATGAGAATTTGCTTAACATAATTAAGGGAAACCCCCAGCATTCTGCGTATACTTCTCGGACTAGAAACTAACATAGATGAAAGTCTTAACCAAGAATTTAATGAATAGATTTCCATTTTCGTAAGGAGTATCAGGACAGCTTCAAAAAAGTAGTTTTTCCCTTTCGCCCGAGCAGATATTCCTTCTGTCTTTTTCAGTTCATCAGTTCTTTCGTTTAACAATCGCAATGGTTAGTCGGCTAACGCAGATCAACCGTTCTTGCTGGTCCTTAATTTCAATATGCCAAACCTGGATGGTACGCCCCAGCCGGATGGGAGTTACTCGCCCAACAACACGCCCGCCTTCGGGAACGGACCGCAAATGATTCGCATTGATTTCAATACCAACTGCGGAAAAGTGGTCGAGATCCTCCAGCATCAGGGTGGAGGCATAGCTGCCCAATGACTCAGCCAAGGCAACGGAAGCACCTCCGTGGAGTATGCGAAAAGGTTGAACCGTACGATGGTCGACAGGCATGGATGCTTCAATGAAATCGAATCCAATTTCCTGGATTTCTATGCCTAGGTGCTCCAGCAGGGTATGCTGGCCAATTTGCTGCAATCGTTCCAGGTTTGCGGGTTGTTTCCAGATCATAAGTACGCTATAAATTGATAAGGTACTATTCTGTTTTTGAAAAAAAATTCACGGATAGTTGTGGAAATTCAGTCAAAGCAGGCTCTAAAGTAATGTAGATTGTAGTGCTTGTAGAAGGGAGGCTTTGGATCCTCGACCGGATTTTTTAGCCTCCCCTCATTTAGCAACCCACTGCTCAGTTCCTGGATGCGCAGACCTATACTCCTTCGGGAACTCTATTTCCTCACCTAAAACCCATTTACCCATGAGAAGTCTATTCCTGGCCCTTATGCTGCTTTTTTCCGGCTGTTTGATTGCAAATGCTCAACAGGTGGTACAGACTAAAACCAATGCACCGATCACTCGATCTACTGTCAAAAAGTCAAAGCCCAGCTTCAAAGGTGGCCGACCTGCCCTGCTTCGTTTTATTGATGTCAACCTTGAGTATCCCCCCTTGGCCAAAGAGCAGAAGGTAGAAGGCGTGTTGGTCGTTCAGCTGAAAATTGATGAAACGGGAAAGATCGTCGAATCTAAGGTGGTAGAACCCATGAGATACGGATGCGATGAGGCTGCGTTGGAGATGGTCCGGAAAATGCCTGATTGGGAACCTGCTATTCGGTCCGGAAAGCCGGTTACTACCTTATATAATCTGCCAATCCAGTTCCGATTACATTAAGCCAGCATCTAAACAAGGGGTGGTTTAGGCTACTCCTTCACGGATGCGTTTTCGAGCCTTCCAACGGACCCGGGCCTCTGGTTTCTTTTTCTCAAAAGACCGTATAAGCCCGGCATACCAGGAAACGCCTGCTACATAAAACACAACCGTGATCAGGAAAATTGGACCGTATTCCATTCCTACCTCTCGCATCCAACCAAATAAGCGGGTGGAGACAAACCAACTGCCCGACCAGATGGAGGCACTCATAGCGCTAATCAATTCTTGGTTTTTGGGGCCTACGTAGTTCAGCATCAGTTCACTGGTCATGGGCCTGGCGGAGGTCATTAAAGGCTGTCGGATCACGTAGAAAAACCCGGCCAACCAAACTGCTCCGACCCAATCATTATACCATGCTGTACTGGCCAAGCCAATCAAGGCCACTACCGCAGCAGATTGAAAAAGGGTAATGGCTATTCGATATCCAAAATTCCTCCGGATGAAAGGCATGAAAATCATGGTAAGTGCTACCAAGAGAAAGGTAACCGAACCCATAACCGAGAATTTAGCGGATGGCATACCGTGCACATGCAGGAAGAAGAGATTAATCACGGGTATGGTGAATCCCGCTCCAATGGCGATAAGCAAAGTTGGCGTTAGGGCCTTTCCAATGAGCTTCCAATCGTAACCAGACCGGATTTCCCGAAAAGGAATTTGCTTGCCGCGCTTTTCCGTAATTCGGATGCGAAGCAGCAGGAACACGGAGATACTGGACATAACCGCAATAATGCGTAAGGTAGTAGCTTCATCAAACGTCTCGGGTGCCAGACTATTCAAGCTGAAGTGTAGCACCCCGGATAAGAACATCATTATGCTGAAAGCAAAAAAATTCAGGCTAATCGCCTCACTTTGGGTTTCCCGTTTCGCATTCAAAACAATAAAAGGCAACACACAGACCTGAGCGAACGAATAACACAGGCCCCAAAGACCAGAAAAAATGTGGAGCAGCCGAACCTCTCCAGCTTCAATTGCCCATAGAATTAATAAAGAAAATAAGGGAAGCCCGACGGCAGCGACGAGCAAAAAGGGAAGTAACCGTCGACCTTTGATAAACAAACCCAACGGGAATGCCAGCCAAAATACCGCCAGGAAACGGAAAGACCATACCTCCGCAATAGCTGGATCGGTATAGTTGTGCCTGGCCATGACGAAATTGAGGAGTAGGAAAAAGGAGGTATTTATAGCTTGAAAGCAAAACTGGGCCCCAATAAGCTGAAGGATAGGCTTTTCGACCTTGCGATAACCGCTTCCAATCTCTTGAAGGATGCTCATATTTGGGTGATCTTTTGGGATGGCGGCCACCATAACCGGTACGAAGAGCCGAGCCAGTTCTGTTTAGTACTGGTCATGATTCTCCGGTAATGATCAGCCTGAGCCACAGGGATACAACCCACTTCTTTCGCGAAGGGTTCAGTAGAAACGGGAAGGATTAATATTCCGTTGGTTTCTTCGGCTCGCAACAGGACCTCATGCCATAGATAATATTCAGGTGTTGCCTCAGGCGGCTGCATATTTGCCCAAAAATAGAAGGTGAATTTTTGGATAGAGAGGACAAGCGCTGAAACCGATCTATGGATTGAAGTTGTCAGCCTAAGCTCTTTTTGACTGGATTCCGGATGTTTGGCTACTTCCAGTTTTCCATTTTTTTCCCATAAAAAATCAAGATAATCTAGGCTTTGCACCACTTCTTCCGGGCGAAAATGTTTCCAGAAGCCATCCCTTCTGTGCCAGCTTAGCTGTCTTTTAGCATAGCGGCGGCTGTTTTGTTTGATAAGCTGAATAGCTTCTTCCCTGGTCGTTTTTCCGTCGAAATAGTCAAACCACTCCTGGTACCCTACCGTTTGCAAGGCCGTCATCTTTCGATAAGGATAAACCTTTTTTGCTTCTTCCTCCAGCCCGGTGTCTACCATTGCATCTACCCTTCGGTTAATTCTGTCGTACAAGGTTTCCCGGTCCTGATGTACCTGAATAAAAGAACAAGTAAATGGCCGATCAGTAGCTTGATCCTGTCTGAAGGAGGAAAAGGGAAGCTGGGTTGTTTCAATCACGCTGAGGGCCCGAATTAACCGATGTGGATTTTGAAGATCCACCTCCTTGAAGTATGCGGGATCTTGTTCCTTTAAGGCTTGTTGGAGTGCGGGTAAGCCTTTTTGTGCATACAGGCGCTCTATTTTCAACCTTACCTGGGGGTCAACTTCCGGAAATTCATCCAAACCATGGCATACGGCTCGTACGTAAAGACCAGATCCACCAACCAGGATGATTTTATCCTGCTTCTCAAAAAGGTGATGTAATAGTTGAAGGGCATCCTGCTCGTATGCGCCTACTGAATACCTATCTGTAACAGTTTGCGTATTGATAAAATAGTGGGGAGCCATTTTCAATTCCGTTGGGGTTGGTTTGGCGGTACCAATGCTCAATTCGCGATAAAATTGCCGGCTGTCTGCCGATAGAACGGACGTCTGGAAGTGTTGAGCTAGCCGAATGGCAAAAGTTGTTTTCCCGCTTGCGGTAGCTCCCCCGATTACAATGAGATGCTTTTGCCTGGTCATAGAGGGAAAATAGTAAAGGTTTCTATTTTGTCCCCATATTTGCCTCTGCCATGCTTTATCGTATTGTTCGACCTATTGCTACTCTAGGTATTCTCCTTTTTTTCAGGAAGGTATACTTGATTCATCGGGAACGAATTCCAGAAAATCAGCCAGTTGTACTGGCAGTCAACCACCCAACTGCCTTTCTTGAGCCATGTATCCTGGCTTGTATACTGGGGAGGCCACTATATTTTCTGGTCCGTGGAGATTTTTTTGAAAAAAAGATCTTCAATTTTTTGCTTCGGGCTTTACATATGCTTCCGGTCTACCGAAAAAAGGATAAGGGGCTTCGGGCAGTGAAAGATAACTACGCCACCTTCGAAGCTTGCTCCAGCGCACTAGCTGAAAACAAGACCATTATGATTTTGGCTGAGGGGAGTACAAGCTATACCAAGCGGCTACGGCCATTGAAAAAAGGGGTTGCCCGGGTAGCTTTTGGCGCTTTGGAAGCAGAAAATTCAGTCCAGGAGGTCTATGTAGTGCCTATCGGGGTCACTTTTACGGATGCCTCTCGCTTCAGGTCTGAGGTGATTGTTGCCGTTGGGGCGCCCTTGCGTGCCTCCGACTATTTTGAAAGAAGCAACTCCGGCCGTAAAGCAGGAGTGGAGCGATTTAATCAAGCTCTTTATACCGGCTTATCAGAACAAATGGTCTTGATTCAGAACCCTAAAGATGATGCTGTAGTAGAAGGGGTATTGACTTGGGTACGTGCCCGATTACCTTGGGGGGGATGGTGGCCGCTGGATAAAAAAGCGGGGCGCTTACAAGCAGAACAAGCCGGTACCGCCCCTATTAATGAAGCTTCGGAGGCGCGCAAGAAACCAGTACGGGAAGCCTGGGATGGGTATGCCGAACTGCTGGAGGCTACCGGGTTGCGGAGAGGTGATCTTGCAGAGATGGATAGAAATACTCCCGGTACTACAGCCGCGGTTCTGCTTGGAGCTCCTATGTATGCAATAGGATGGGTATTAAACAGTTGGCCCTTCTGGTTGGTGGAATGGCTGGTACGTACCAAGGTTCCGGTTTTGGAATTCAAACTTTCCATCCGCCTTTCGGTCGGGATTTTTGCCTGGTTGTTTTGGTGGTTGGGGGTGTGGATAGTAGCGGCCCTGGCGGGTGGCCCTTTTTGGATCCCTTTTTTCGTAATGCCCATAACCGGGCTTTTTTGCGTGTATTATACCGACCTGTTTCGGAACTGGATCCGCAGGGTTCGATGGAATCGGTTATCGGAAAATAGACGCGAAAGCTTACACCATCAGTATACGCATCTGAAGGGAATGATTCAATCCCTTTGATCATCATCCGGCTCTGAAAGCCGAATCAAGCCCTGTGGCTCGGTGAGCAGCTCCTTGGGCAATTGTTTGGTGGTCTTGGCACCCAGTTCCCGGATCTTTTCTACCTTGCCCAAGAGCGTATCGCCTTGTCTTTTTCCTTCCCTTAATTTATACATGGCATCTTGGTAGGCTCGGTCTGCTTGTTGGAGGCGGGTCCCAATTTCTACCAGGTTTTCAGCGAAGGCTACAAATTTATCATACAGTTTGCCGCTTTGCTGGGCGATTTCAAGCACGTTGGCTTTTTGTTTTTCCTGACTCCAGATAAAGGCTACGGTCCGCATCGTTGCGAGAAGGGTTGAAGTACTTACCAGTACTATGTTTTTATCCAATGCTTCAGCAAAAAGGTTGGGTTCAGCTTTGAAGGCAAGCGCAAAAGCAGATTCAATAGGCACGAATAGCAGCACATAGTCCGGGCTGTTGATCTCATAGAGTTCCGGATAATTCTTGTCACCGAGTTCCCGGATATGCCGCCTGATACTGGTCAAATGTGCCGTTAAATGGGTCTGTTCCTCTTGTGGGTCTTCTCCGTTGACGAAACGTTCGTAGGCAGTCAGGGAAACCTTGCTATCAATGATTAAATTTTTTCCTTGTGGGAGATCGATGATAAAGTCGGGCCTTTTTTGCCTACCGTCGACGTGTTTGAAACTGGGTTGGCATCTGTAGTGGATTCCTTTTTCCAGGCCTGCACTTTGAAGCATACGCTCCAATTGCAACTCCCCCCAGTCGCCCTGGGTTTTGGAGTCTCCTTTAAGGGCGGTGGTAAGGTTTTGGGCATCCCGGCTCAGTCGATCATTCAATTCGTGGAGCTGACGGATCTGGTTTCGAAGATCGGAATGATCCCTGGTTTCTTGCACCATTTTATCCTTGATCTTGCGCTCGAATTCCAGAATACGGTCCTTTAACGGATTGAGCAGGTGGTTTAATTGCTCTTGTTGGAGTTGGGAGAATCGCTTGCCTTTTTCTTCCAGTATTTGCCCGGATAGCAATTCAATTTCCTGTTTTAGTTGCGTTTTTCGTTTGGTTTCATCGGCTTGCCATTGATCCAGATTTTCGCGTAGATGGAGGATTTGCTGCCTGGCTGTAGCGAGTTCCACCTGCGTATCTGCCAGCTCTTTTGTTTTTTCATAGAGGTTGTCCTGTAAGATGTCGGTTTGAGTCTGCTGCTGCTCAACAATGGATTTGTGCACATATTGCCGTTGGATATCGATTGGGGAGAGGTGGGTTCTGAAGTGCAGGCGCGACAAGAGCCATCCGATCAATAAACCAATGATCAAGCCCAGGACCAGGTAGCCTAAGATGATATAGTGTTCCATAGATTTTGGTACGCAAATGAGTTACGCACCCAATAAAGTTAACGTTATTTGGTGATCTTGGAAAGCTGTATCGGGAAAGGATTGAATCCTTGGCTGGCATTTGGTAAGGCGGTACGAGAAACTATTTGCAGGATCGGCTGTTTTCATGATCAAATGCATGAAATTGTATTTTTTGTTGCAACATTAGTTGTGTATACATATATTTGTGCTGTGATGAAGATTGAAGAAGAAATTAAACAAAAGGCATTTGCCTCTGACCACCAAAAAGCACATATCAACGTGCTGTTTACCTCTGCCTGGTTGAGTCAACAATCAGCCAAGGTGCTCAAACCGTATAATATTTCATGGCAGCAATTCAATATTCTACGAATTCTGAAAGGGATGCACCCTGAACCTGCCACAGTTAAACTGCTTACCGAACGAATGATCGATAAAATGTCGAATGCATCCCGTTTGGTGGAAAAATTGAAACAAAAAGGATTAGTGGATCGGAAAAGCTGTCAGGAAGACCGGCGTCGGGTAAATGTGATCATTACCGAAGACGGATTGGGTTTGATTCGGGAAGCTTCCTTAAAAATGGACGAACAGTTGGACGGTAAGTTCCGTTTTCTGTCCGAAATGGAAGCTCAGGAGTTGAACCGATTGCTGGACAAAATGAGAGGATAAGGTTTTCAGATTGAGGCTGTTGATAATCAATCGTTTGAAACAATTAGGAATCATAATTTCAAAAACCATAAATACCACATTACCATGATTCGTTTATTTAGCCTTTTGGCATTATCTGCCCTTGTAGGATTCGCTTTTACCGGACCCGTTTCCGATGATGTAGAAGTAGTAGCCATTGACACTGAAAAAAGTGTGATCGAGTGGAAAGCTTACAAAGTTACTGGGCAGCATAACGGGATTGTCAAGATCAAATCGGGAAGCCTTGAGATGGAGGACGGTGCCTTAACTGGCGGTTCCTTCGATATTGACATGACTACTATTACGGTTCAGGATTTGGAAGGAGGTTCCAAGGCCAAGTTGGAAGGTCACCTGAAGTCTGGCGATTTCTTCAACGTAGAAGAATTTAATACGGCTAATTTTGAAATCACCCGAGTAATCTCACGCGGTAAGCCGGGCGATTATAAAATCGAAGGAAACCTTTCTATCAAAGGAATTACCAAGCCTATCAAGTTCAATGCATTAGTTGAGGGCAATACTGCTGAAGCAACCGTGACTATTGACCGGTCAGAATACGACGTTCGCTACGGTTCCGGATCGTTCTTCGAAGACCTAGGAGACAAAACGATTTATGACGACTTTGATTTAACCATCAAGTTGGTCATGTAAAAACCTGCTTATTAAAAAGCTTAGAAGGCAGCTTCATTCGGGGCTGCCTTTTTTAGTTGCTGATACGCTGTCTGATAGAAGGAGTAATACGTTTTCTGATGGTTCTACTTTTCAAACTATCTAACTGAGGATCATCCGGGTCGATTTCTACGAGTCGCTTCAAATCCTGTTCAGCCTCTTTCACCCGACCCGTTAGCAGATTTACTTCCCAGCGGGCTTTCAATGCCTGTTTATCCTTTGGATTCATCTCAATTTTCCGATCGAGGTCCTTCATGGATTTGTCGAAGTTCCGTTTGGAAATATTGAGGTAAGCCCGATTGTTTAAAGCGAGCGGATAATCAGGATGAATTTCCAATACCTCATCGTAGGTATTCAAGGATTTGTCAATGTCATCGACGGCCAAGTAGCTATCTGCCAGGCTCATGGTACGCAACAGTTGGTTGGCCGAATCCAAGGGTTGAGTTTTTGCCAATTCCATAATGGCTGCTTCTGGATTATTACTCTGATGGGCTATTATTCCAGACAGATAGAGCAAGGTCTGTTCAATTTGTTCCGTGAGTGTTCCTTCGGCAATGATTTCGGTCAGGTTAGACACGGTATCGTTAATGAAGCCGTAAGGAGATAAGGTCGTCCCCGCACTTCCTATTTCCAAATGATCACTTACGGGGTCCCATTCCGCTTTACGCATATTTATCTTTCCGTTTTCAGCGAAAAACTGGAATTGGGTAGTGATCAGCAACGCATCATTATTATCTTTTTCGTAAGTGCCCCAGATCACCAATTGGGCATCACAATTCGAGGCCACCTCTTCAGCAGAGCTACCTAAAAAAGGGTTTTTATCTGTGATAATCTCTTGTGCATGGGTATTGATTGCATAGAGCGATTTCATCTTATCCAATCTGGCTAAAATAGCTTGATGCGGATTAAGGGAAACAGCTTCGTTTTTCAGATCCTGGAAAGGGTGTAACAGGATCCGGAAATCTGAGTCGGTCTGGAAAGGTGGGCAAGAATTGAGTTCGGGGCCACTGGCCGTGAGTGCCTGATAACCAAACCAGCCGCCGATAAGACCGACAAGGCCCAATGCAGCATACACTAATAAGCGGTTTTGCCGGCTTCCCAAGGGGCCTCCAGGAGCAGGCCCATGCTCCAGGTGATCGAGTAACCCCAGAAACCGGTTCCGGATCCGATTTTCTGTCAGATTAATTTGTTCGGGTGAAAGAATCCCTGCCCGGATATCATTGGAAAGGCTACTTAATTCACCCTGGATCGAAAGCAGGTCCCGATAGGCACGTGGAAATTTTTTCCGTTCGGCTTCAAGAACCGGGGTCAATATTCCCAAGGCTCTATTCAAACGATCCTTCGAGACCAGGTCGCGAACTTCAGCAAGTAATTCAGTTGAAGGCATACGGTTAAATTAGTAAATAAGCCATACATGATCCAACCGAATCGTTTCCTAAAAGGGTCCCATCCTAATGGAAAAAGGCAAGATTAGCCTGGTTCGGATAATACAGGACATATTATTTCCAAATGCCAACCAGCGTGGACCTGATTATTTAAACCAACGGTACATTTCTTCTACCTCCACTTGTTGTTTTTCTGCTGCATTCAAATCCCGTACGATGTTACCTCGTTCCATTTGGATCAAGCGATCTCCATATTGGTGTGCTTCCTGCAGGTTGTGGGAGATCAATACGGCCGTGAGTCCATGTTCCCGGATCAATCGATCAGCTGTACGCATGACCACCTCTTCCGATTTAGGGTCCAGTGCGGCGGTTGGTTCATCCAGCAATAGGATATCGGTGTGGTCCATTACAGTCATTAGCAAGGTTAAGGCTTGGCGTTGACCGCCCGATAGAGCTCCCATGGGTTGTTGTAGCTTTTTTTCCAACCCTAATCCCAAGCTTTCGATCCGTTCGCAAACTTCTTTTTTAAACTTGTCTGTCGTGCCGATTATGAAGCGCTTTCGCTGAGTGCGAAGGGCCGCCAGCCGAAAGTTGTCGAGAATGCTGAGGTCCGGGGCGGTTCCGCCCATGGGGTCCTGAAATACACGTGCTACCCACTTGCTTCGCCGGTACTCCGGTAATCGACTGACATTTTGCCCTTGCAGCCAGACTTCTCCTGCAGTAGGAAAAATTGTACCCGAGATTATATTGAGCAGCGTCGTTTTACCCGAACCGTTTGCACCGACCAGTACTACAAACTCCCCCTCCCGAATCTCAAGGTCCAATGCTCGCAGGGCCACTACCTCATTCACTTGGCCCGAATTGAAAACTTTTGATGCCTGTTGGATTTTGATCATTGTGCTTCCCGCTTTATCAACCTTGGAATACCTACGATAGCCAAAACCAGTAGGGCAGTGATCAGTTTGATCAGTGACGGATAGCCCAGCATGAGGGCTAATCCTACCATCTGTTGGAATAAGATACAACCGAAAATGACCAGGACCAGCTGCAGTATTACGCTTTTGATGCCCAACCACCCGATTAAGGCTTCTCCGATCAGTACCGAACCAAGGCCTACCAGCACAATTCCTACCCCCATGTTAATATCGGTGAAGCCCTGAAATTGGGCCATCAAGTATCCGCTGAGTGCAGTTAGCCCATTTGCCATACCCAGCCCAATGATTTTCATGCGTTCGGTATTGATGCCCATTGCCCGGGTCATGGTCTCGCTATTTCCGGTAGCCCGCATAGCAATTCCGAAATCCGTTTTCAGTAGATAGGCCAGGAAGAAAACCAGAATTAACATGAAAAGGAGGCTGATGAACATTTCATTGTTCTCCCCCTGCTCAAAAAAGGGGATCAATTGGAAAATCGTGGTGGTGTTAAACGGTAGTGTGGACCTGCCCAGCAGCGTCAGGTTGATGGAAAATAAACCGGTCATCACCAGAATACCAGCCAGAAGCGCATCAATTTTTAATTTGGTGTGGACCCAACCGGTTAATATGCCCGCGATAATGCCCGCCCCGATGGTCATCGGGATGATAGCAATGGGATTCCAGTTTTGGGTTAACAGTAAAGCGGTCACTACTGCACCGAGGGTATAGCTTCCGTCCGTTGTGATGTCCGGTATTCTGAAAATCTTCATGGTAATGTAGATTCCCAGCCCCATGGCAGATAGGCATAATCCTTGAATAAAAGGCGTTAGGAGAAGGTCCATGATTCAGGCTTCCAGCTCAACGGAGGTGATTGGTTTTTTAGGTAGCAAATAATAAGAAGTACATCATATGGGCTCGAAGTCTCCGGGCATCATTAAGCCAAATTGTGCTGCTGTTGAGGGATTGAAGACTCTTCTGCGCACGTTTACCATCTCCCACGCCATTCCTTCAGTTGTCTTACTGGTCAGAAAACCGGCTGCCTGCAATCCAGCTTGGTATCCCCATTGATACAGGTCTGCTCCAAATGCGGCCAAGGCACCACGTGCAACGAGGCCGGCTTCGCTGGTGAAAACCGGTACCTGACCTTCATTGCAACGTTTTAAAATAATTTCGAAGGAACTGAAAATGATGTTATCCGGATTGGCAAAAAAAGCATCTATACCTTCATTTAAAAGGGTAGCGGTTACGATTTGTACCTCTGCCGTATTGTTGACCGGGCGTGCCACCAACTCGGTATTATATCGCTCTGCCAGTTGCTGCATGCGCTCGAAAGCATCAACAGATTGGGGTTCCGACTGGTTGTAAAGCAGTCCTACTCGCAGCTTTTTCCCTTTAGGCGTAATCATGGCAGGAATTAAGGCGAAAGAAGTGTCGATATAGTTGAGGTCTTCAGCTACCCCGTACAAGTTTGTAGGTGCATTCCCCTGACCGTCTTCCAGTTGCATCAAAGCCGGTGTGGGTGAAGTCATCATGAAAACGGGAATATCGTCGGTATTCTGCACGGCCGTGATCGTAGATAAAGTTGGATTCGTTGCAATCAGTTCTACCTTTTGCTGAATCATGTATTTCACGATCTGGATAAGGGTCGGAATATCATTTTGGGCATTTCGATAGATCAGGTTGAGCGTTTTGTCTTCTTCCGAGAATCCTTTTTCCTTCAAGGCATCCAGAAACCCTTCCCGAGCAAGCCCTATGGTATTATCTTCAAAAGCGTCGACAAAACCGATGGTTGGGGCATCGGAATTCGATTCAGTACAGGAAAACAGGGCCATGCCCAATGATAGGGTGAGGGGAAAAAGTAAACGAAAATGACGCGACATGGTACAGGTTTCGGTGTAAACGAACCAATAGTAACGTAGGTTCAAAAAAGGGAAAATAGGTTTTCTACCGAGTTTATCCCAGCCCATTAAAACAGGAAAGGTCTATTCAGATCAACCTTTTGCCATTCTGCTGTCGGAAAATGGGCCAAAATTGATTAGGGTATGAATGTATGTAGATTTACTTTAATAATTGAGCCCAACCAAGCGACCTGTCAAGCAGGATAAATAATGATTGATATAACAGTAATCAACGAAACTGCTCCTTTGGAAGCAGTGATACTAGGTATTGGAACTGACCGGGGTGTTCCCCGCCTGATCAATCCCGTTATGAAGCATCATCATGCGCAGGGTACTTATCCTGAAGATGAGGTGGTGCAGCAACAACTCAGCGCATTTGAACATATTCTCAAGGCATCGGGGGTAACGGTTTATCGACCTACTAATTTGGATGGTATAGAGCAGATTTTTGCGCGGGATATTGCCTTTGTGATCGAAGATCGATTGATCTGCGCCAATATGAAAGAAGCCGTAAGGCAAAACGAAATAAAGGGTATTCGGACTATTTTAGATCTCATACAACCCAGTCAGATTGTCCATTTACCGGAAGAGGTCTATCTGGAGGGTGGAGATGTAATCTTATGGAATGATTTCATCTTCGTAGGCTTGGGAGAACGGTCCAATGCTGCCGGGGTAAGCTTCTTACAGGACCTTTTTCCGAGTAAAGAGATTATTGGGCTAGAATTGTGTACTTCAGATGATCACCTGACCAATATCCTACATTTGGATTGTGCTTTTCAGCCTATTGGTTGGGATGAAGCAATTATTTACGAAGCGGGATTTCGGGTAATTCCGCAGGCCCTCCTTGATCTATTTCCGGGAGATAAGTTGATCCGTGTTAATCAGGACCAAATGAACCGGATGTTCCCAAATATTTTCTCCATTTCCCCTACTCGGATGGTGATTGAGGATGGTTTTTGTTGCTTGGCCAAGGAGCTGAAGAATAGGGGTTACGAGCCCATTTCCATTCCTTATGCTGAAATTGCAAAGCTTGGAGGACTGTTCAGATGTTCAACCTTACCGTTGAGACGATCTGGTGATAGCAATAAGTATTGATGTCAAGATGGCATCTGTACTCAGAGTCTGGGTATCTTACTTTTGTTCGGATAAGGTTTTATTTCGATTCCTTACTCCCCAAATCTACAGCGCGTTGTAAAGCTGCTTCTGCACCGGCAATGATATCTTCTTGCACGGTGGTAGCCTGGTAGGTAGCCATAGCAGCTTCCGTGGTACCGCCTTTGGAAGATACTCGCTGAATCCACTCTGCACAGGAGTAATTAGTTGCCTGATAGAGTTCGGTGGCTCCCAGGAAGGTCTGCCCCACCAAAAGCTCGGCTTCTGAATTGGAAAACCCCATTTTTCGAGCGGCTTCCATGAGCGCATTCATATAAAACCAGACATAGGCAGGGCCGCTGCCGGAGATGGCTGTAGAAGCATCAATCAGCTGTTCATCTGCTACGTAGAGGGTTTTTCCAGTCGTATTGAGCAGGTTCTGAACGGTAATGAGTTCAATTCGGGTAACCGGCTCAGAAGAGGTGAAAGCCGTCATACCACGCCCTATCTGAGCGGGTAGATTGGGCATTGCCCGAATTATTTTTTCAACCTTCAATCCTTGGCCTATAGTAGCAATCTGTACCCCAGCCATAATGGATAAATAGAGTTGTTGATGGCCCACAAAAGGGGCAATAGCCTTGAATAAGGCTTCCGAATCTTGCGGCTTGACGGCCAAAATGACCAGATCAGCTTTGGGTAAACAGGATTCGGGCTCGAAATGCACCGATCCCATCCGATCTATTAGGAGAGAAGCCGCTTTTTCTTCGTCCTTCTCCAGGATCATTAGCTGCTCCGGGGTAGTAATTTGAGAACGCAGGAAAGCTTTTGCGTAGGTTTGTCCCATATTTCCGCCCCCAATAATAAGTATGTTCATTCGGGCTAGTTTTGGTGGTTTTAGGCGATAGCCAGAAAGTAATAAATAGTAAGTAAGTGATAGCTGAAGGGAATAACTTCCCTTATCCGAAATTCTATTATTGCATATCTATATTGTAACCATATTGATCACCTGGTTTTTCTCCATCCGACTTCGAGATATCTATTGATCTACCAATTTAACCTCCTTTTCTTTACCTCGGAGTACTGTTTTAGGCACTCTGGGGCGAATGATGAGGCGAAGCGACTGGTCGTAGGTGAAGTAACTCCAGACCCAGTTGAAAAAAACAAAGAACTTGTTTTTGATTCCCAGGATTTGGAACAAGTGCACCAATAGCCAAACACTCCAGGCGAAAAATCCTTTGAAATGGAACTTTGGCAGATCTACAACGGCTTTATTGCGTCCTATGGTTGCCATGGAGCCCAGGTCTTTGTAGGAAAAGCTCCCCGAGAAGTCCTTCTTTTTCAATTGTTTGGCCAGGAATTTACCCATTTGCATGGCCACCTGAGCTACTTGAGGATGACCTGTTGGAAAGTCGGGTTCTTCCAAATAAGCCACATCCCCGATAGCAAAGATATCTTGGGTTCCCTGGACCTCCAGGTTGGGTTGGACTTGTATCCGGTTGCCTCGGACAATGGCCTCTTCAGGAAGACCCGGGGGGAAAGTACCTCGGATACCCGCTGCCCAGATCACTTTAAAGGCCTCAATCTCCATTCCATCTTGGGTAATCACTTTTTTGCCGTCGTAATCTGTTACAAAAGTGTTGAGGTTTACCTTGACACCTAATTTTTCCAGATAATGCTTGGCCTCCTTGCCTGATTTATCTGACATGCCATTCAGGAGCCTCGGTCCGCCTTCCAGCAAATGAATTTCCACTTCATTGGGATTGAGCTCTTGGTAATCTTTAGGCAGGATAAATTTTTTCATCTCTGCTAAGGACCCGGCTACTTCCACGCCGGTAGGGCCACCGCCTACTACTACAATGTCGAGTAAAGGTTGGCGGCCATCGTAGGTAGGTTCCAACAAAGCCTCTTCGTAATCGGCCAGGATGCGGTTGCGCAGAAATAACGCTTCGGAAACCGATTTCATGGGTATGGCTTTATTGGCAATTTCCTGATTATTAAAAAAGTTGGTATCCGCCCCGGTTGCGATCACGAGGTAGTCGTAATTCACTCGTCCAAAGTCAGTGTCCAGGCATTTTTGCTCTGGATCAATACCCCTTACCTGAGCTACCCGAAAGTAAATGTGATTTTCTTTTTGGAATAGTTTCCGAAAGGGAAAGGAAATGGAGCTGGGTTCCAATCCGGACATAGCCACCTGATAAAACAAGGGCTGAAATTGATGGTAATTATTTTTATCGATCAGGACGATCTGAAAATCCGACTTGCGTAAAGCCTTTATAACCGAAAGGCCGGCAAATCCTCCGCCGATTACAACAACGCGCTCTTTGCCTATTTCGGGTAAGTTGATCATGTGCAATGGATATTAAATTCTAGTATAGCAATACGGTAATAGTTCCTTCTGCCTAAACCTGTTCTAGCTGTTGTTTTGGTCACCAAGGGGTTTTCCTTTTCTGCCCGAACACAGCCATTACATTATTGACATTTACCAGGTCCGTAAGGACATGCCCTTAGTACTTATTTTGTAAAACAATTAAAAAGGTTGGGGAGTTGCGGGAAACAATGCCCCATCTAAGATAGGCGGAATACGAATGGTAAAGAACCTAATTGTCCGTCATTATTTCAGAGGCAAAACCGGCAGAGCCATCTACTACTTCCAGGTAATGCAGCCCGGGTAGATAGGTATTTTTTAACACCTCCAAAATAACCTGATAATGTACAGCGTCATGTTCAAAATCGCGGTCGTCCAACTTAAGAATCACAATGGGGGTGCTGGCCTCGGATCGGAAGAATTCCAGGTAGGAATTTTGAATCTGTAATAAGTATTCTCCGGAAATATCGGTCTCAAATTGGCGATTGCGCTTTCTGATATTCTGGAGCAATGCCGGTATAGGGCGATGTAAATAAAGAAGAAGGTCCGGTTTGGGGAAGGTATTATTTAGCACTTGAAACAAGCGGTTGAACAGGCGGAATTCCTCCTCATTGAGGTTGTTGCTGGCAAAAAGAAGGGTCTTTAAGAAGAAGTAATCGGAAATGACCGAATCCTTGAACAGGTCCTGGAGGCCCAGTTCTTGTTGCAACTGCTTGTGGCGTTCGGTCATAAAGAAAAGTTCAACCGGAAAAGCATAGCGTTCCGGATGGTTGTAGAACAGCGATAGAAAAGGATTGTCAGTAAACTCTTCCAGGATTATGCGGCAAGGATAATCCCGGGCGATCATTTCGCACAAGGTGGTCTTCCCGGCACCTATATTTCCTTCGATAGCAATAAATTGGTGGGGGAAGGGCCAGGCTTTACTCATGCACAGTTGGTTTTCGGTGAAGGAATTTAAACAATCTCTTTGACTAAATCTGCTTAATATCGAGTAGGTCAGGTGAATTAGTCAATAGATCAGCCATAGAATGCTTTAGCACAGGATGATAAAAATCTGGAGCAATTTCTACTAGCGGTACCAGTACAAAATTCCGCAAATGTATATATGGATGGGGGATGATAAGGTCGGGCTCCTGGAGAATGCGTTGGCCATAGAAGAGCAAGTCGAGGTCAATTAAACGCGCTTCCCATTTCACCACACGTGTTCGCCCCAGAAGAGATTCGATGGAAAGTAGGGATTCAAGGATGGCCTGGGGATGGAGCTTTGAGGTGATTTCGATGACCTGATTGATGAAGTCAGGCTGATCCGGGTTGCCCCAGGCATCGGTTTGATAGAAACTTGAAGCTTGCTTGATAGGGCCAATTCGATTAAGAATATGCTGCTGAGCGGTTGTCATCGTCTGCACAGGATCTCCCAGATTGGCTCCCAAGCCGATAAAGATGCGTTCCATAGGACAGCCAAGGTACGACTGCGAATTCATGAAAACCTAAACTTGTATGGGCTGTTCATGTCGACATGGAAATAATGACTGATCTCTACTTCTGGTGTAGTATTTATATGACTGGATTGATATGGTTTGTTCAAGTTGTTCATTATCCGTTGTTCCAAGGGGTAGGGCAAGAACAATTCATCGCTTACGAACAAGCTCACACTCGTTTAACAACCTGGGTTGTTGCGCCGGTCATGGTGATGGAGTTGGTGCTCGCAATTGGGTTGGCGGTTTTCCAACTGGATTGGTTTTGGGGAATTCAGTTGGGAATGGTGATACTGATCTGGGCTTCCACTTTTTTGATCCAGGTTCCACTCCATGGCAAGTTAGCTAGTGGGTACAAGCAGGAGGATGCTCAAAATCTGGTGCAGACCAATTGGATCAGAACTTTTTTTTGGACCCTGAAAGGCCTGTTATTATTGGCCTGGCCTCAATTTGTTGGTTAGAATCAGTTGATTTTGAGCTTATTAGGTGTGGAGGAAAAATTTAACTCAATAAGTGTTTGGTTTAGTGGAGATTAGCCAGGACCTCTTCGGATATTTTGAAGAAAAGTGAAAATGGGCTTTCAGAGAAGAGAAATATTTCCCATTTTTGTACTCCCGCGCTTCTGAAAAGAAGCACATACAAATGCCTGGATAGATAGAGATGGTTTTTAAAAAAATCATTTTAATCCGGCTTACTGATACTCTCAATACACTCAAGGCTGCTATTTTTTAACAGCTAGCTTGCTAGCTAAATCTGACTGGAGGATGTTATTAGACCATGCCACAGTGTGGGATAACTGTCTGCAGACCATTCGAAAGAGTGTTCCGCAACAGAGTTTCGATACCTGGTTCCGACCGATCAAGCCCGTTCGCTTGACTGAAGACTCATTGACGATACAAGTGCCAAGTAGGGTCTACTATGAAATTCTGGAAGGACATTACGTCTCACTATTGAAGACCTCGATCCGCCGCGAGCTGGGAGACCACGGACGGTTGGAGTATCAAATCCTATTAGCAAACAAAAAAAATGACCTAAAAGACAATGGGGGCTATCGCCCGGCCAAGGTGGATCCGACCACCATCGCCAATCCGGTAGTGATCCCCGGGATCAAGCAAGAGCGAATCGATCCCAACCTCAATCCCAATTACACCTTTGAAAGCTACATTGAAGGTGCCTGTAATCGCCTGGCTCGTTCGGCAGGATTGGCGATTGCACAAAAACCCGGAGCCAACTCTTTTAATCCCCTGGTAGTATACGGTAAAGTCGGATTAGGAAAAACACACCTGGCGCAAGCAATAGGTAATGAAGTGCTGCGCCGAATGCCCAAAAAGAATGTGCTGTACGTTTCGTCTGAGAAATTCACGAACGAAATGATACAATCCATAAGAAACAATGCCACCAGCGACTTCGTCAACTTTTACCAGGGAATTGATTTGTTGATCGTGGATGATATTCAGTTCCTGTCTAACCGGATGAAAACCCAGGAGATCTTCTTCCATATTTTCAATCAGTTGCATCAGAACCGGAAGCAAATTGTGCTTACTTCTGATCGGCCACCGAGGGATTTGGAAGGTATACAGGAGCGATTGATCTCCCGATTTAAATGGGGCTTGACGGCAGACCTTAGTGTGCCGGATCTGGAGACCCGGATGGCGATCTTGGAGGCAAAGATGTCCAGGGAAGGAGTGGATATCCCGCCGGACGTGACGGAATACATCTGCTTCAATATCAAGAATAACATTCGGGAGTTGGAGGGGGTATTGGTTTCATTGGCTGCTCAGTCATCGCTTAACCAGCGTGATATTGATATGGAGCTAGCCAAGGAGGTGATCAAGAACTTTGTATCCCAAATCAATCAGGAAATTACGGTTGAGTATATTCAAAAGCTGGTGGCAGACCACTTTAATGTACCGATCGACAAGTTGCAGGGACAAACCCGGAAACGGCAGATTGTAGTGGCCCGGCAGTTGTCCATGTATCTGGCCAAAAAGTTGACCGCTCAATCGCTGAAAGCCATTGGAGCCAATTTTGGAGGCCGGGATCACAGTACGGTTATCTATTCCTGTCGCACGGTTAAGAACTTGATGGAAACCGATACGGTTTTTAAGGATACGGTAGCTGATTTGGAGAAAAAGTTAAAGTTGAGCCTCAATCATTAAGCTTCCTTTTCGGTAAAGGAGCCCACAAAAAGGCCGGCAATGCCGGCCTTTTTGTGCTGTAGAGGGGGAGGTCTATAATTTGATTTTGGTCCTCACAGATTAAATTCAAAGCGAGTTGAGATTGAGGTCCGGTATCGTCCAACATAGGATAGACTCAAAGAGGCTATCATTTTCAAGGTATTAAGATAGCTGGATGGGAGAACCTAGAATAGGTCAGTATACATTGGAAGAATATCTAGCCCTTGAATTGGAAGACAATCGGCGATACGATTATCATGATGGACGTGTTTGGCCGGTAGACGATATGGCAGGGGGAAGTTGGGAGCACACATTGCTTTGTGCGAATGCTTTTCGAGTGCTCGACCAATTAGATACTTACATAGCTCTTACATCAGAAATAAAGATACGGATCAAAAAGAAGAACTAGGTTGCTTATCCAGCTGCTGTTTTGACATGCAATCCGATAGTGGAGCAAGATATGTTGACTAATCCGGTCATTATTGTGGAAGTCTTAAGCTCAATTTCGGAGGCAAGGGATCGGGGAGTAAATTCTTACTTTACCAAGAGTTTCCTTCGTTGCAGCATTATATTCTAATGCATCAAGAGCCCAAGGTGGAGAATTGGTCACGGAAACAAGAAGAATGGGTGTATCGGGTACATCATCAAGTTTTTCAGTTGGGTGTATACCAATTTTCTATGGAGGAGTTGTATAAGAATTTGTGATCTTTTCCCTTCTCCTGCTTGATATCGAAGG
This sequence comes from uncultured Saprospiraceae bacterium, assembly GCA_964641965.1. Classification (GTDB taxonomy): domain Bacteria; phylum Bacteroidota; class Bacteroidia; order Chitinophagales; family Saprospiraceae; genus JAJDFU01. Next base: position 75,868 of record CAZXLD010000022.1, read on the forward strand.
CTCAGTTTTCGATAAGATAATGGAAAAAGAAAATTTCTAAATCAGGGAGTAGTTGCTTGCAAAATGTTTTGGGAGAACTTACCTTTGCAATCGCTCTGAAAAAAGGCCTGAAGGCAGGTATGGATTAGAGCGGTCAGAATGAACAATTAGTTTTGGTATTCATCTGGTGACGTGGGTGAGTGGCTGAAACCACCGGTTTGCTAAACCGGCATAGTCTTAACGGGCTATCGCGGGTTCGAATCCCGCCGTCACCGCAAGGCTTTTCGCCCTTGGCCAAAAGCAATGTATAATGGGAGCATGAAGAATGAATAACTTTTGTTCTCCTTCATGTTGTTGAATCCACGAAGGTGGATTCTAGGTAAGAAAATTCGTCATTCGTTATTCGAATGTTCGTTATTCATTATCCGGGTCCGCAGGATCAGCATGGGGTGTAGCACAGTATTGACGCTCACAGTGTTTGGTCAGTATCAAGAAGTGAGCGGTTTTATTGTGAAAATTTGTTCTTCTTGATCCGGTTAGCTCACCTGCGGTGGTTGGGCAACAAAAGAAAACAGGTCCACGAAGGTGGATTCTAGATAAGAAAGTTCGTCATTCGTTATCCGAATGATCGTTATTCATTATTCGGGTCCGCAGGACCCGCACGGGGTGTAGCGCAGTCCGGTTAGCGCACCTGCTTTGGGAGCAGGGGGCCGCAGGTTCGAATCCTGCCACCCCGAC
>CAZXLD010000023.1:0-74047 GCA_964641965.1 uncultured Saprospiraceae bacterium
ATAAGTACCTAAAATCCCTCAATAGTCCCAAGACTAAGAACCCTATGCTGCTATTGGTGTTAGTAGTTGACTCATTCTGTTCTTACAATTTACAAACCATCAAGCCATGTTCGGACTATTCAAGAAGGACCCAACTAAAAAATTGGAAAAGGAACACCAGAAATTGTTGAAGGAAGCAATGGAACTACAACGGAGCGGAGACATCAAAGGGTATGCGGCAAAAATAGCCGAAGCAGAAACCCTTGAAAAGAAAATTGCCGAATTGACAGCTAACTCATAAAAAAGACTTCCAAACTCATAGACTAAGAGCTCGGAAGTCCCGATTGGTCGTTTGAGGAAATACAGGGGTTTAAACGCTTTCTGTTAGCAGTATTGAGTTGGTTAAAAACCTGGATTGAAGGTGTTGTTAGGGACAGGAACTCTAATATTTCTCCCTACTCAAAATTCCAATAGCCCAAATTGGATGTAAAGTGCATCTTCTTTTCGCTCACAGTCAGCGAGCAATATGGAATTCTTTAGCTGGTCTTCCTCGTCCCTGAAGTCCTTAATTTCTTCAAATAATTGGGCAGACATCTTCTGGACCCGTTCAATAGCCTGGATATACAATGGGGCGTTCCAGAAAGCCTCAACCGTGTCAGGTATTGCCCTCTCTTCCAGTTTGGTTACTACCGCCCACTTTTTTCGATTTTCCTCGTGATCCATTATTCTTAGCAAAGCAGTATTCTGATAGTGTCCACGGAGTCCATTGCTTAGCTGACGAGCAGTGACAGGCCATTTGGATTCAATTGCCATTACAACATCATCTGAATCTATTTCCAATAAAAAGTCAAAGGTATCATCCCAACATGCGGCTACCCAAGTACCGCCTTCCTCTTCAGGAATCAAATACGCATATAGACTCCCATCACAACAAGGAATTTGCATTTCCACGAAATTTGAATTTTGCCTCAACTTCAGATCGTCGTCCGGTTTCGGCATTAAATCGACAAAGAAATTTTTCATGGTGCTTGGTTTCAGCTGTTAGAAAGATCAATCTCCCCCACTGTCGATTCCCATCACAACCAATTTTACAAGAAAACGAAACCCCAAAAAATGATGCACACATGAACATACATTGATATTTATCAGCTTAAAAATGAAGGTGCTGTAAGCCATTCTGTGCTGGAACTTTTCCTAAATCTTTTGTGCTAATCGGTGTAATATATAACCGCGTAGCACTTTTAGCCCTCTATCGAAACTTCGATTGTTGTTAATTACCAGATCTGCCTGCTCCTGGTAAGGCTCGATGAACTGTTCAAACGTGGGCGTCACATGCCGCTCATACCGATGTAAAACTTCTTCCAAGGGGTAATTACGTTCCAATTGATCTCGCCGAATGCGGCGAATGACCTTTAGGTTTTCCTTGGTATGGATGAACACTCGTAGATCAAATAACTGAAGTAAAGCCTCTACATGGAAGATAAACAGGCCTTCTACTAGAATCACTGGTGCCGGGTCAGTTCGCAGGCACTGATCTTCCTGATAATCGTTATTAAAGGTATATTCGGCGCGTTCGACCGGATACCCCGCCATTAATTGCCTTAGATCCTTCACAAACTGTTCCATATCTATGGAACTGGGCAAATCAAAGTTGATATAGCCCTGCTCATCTTTTACCTGCTCCTCTATTGGATGATAATAGTTATCCTGGCATAATAAGGCTACGGCACCTTCAGGTAAGCTATCCATCAATTGTCTGACAAATGCGGTTTTTCCAGAACCACTACCCCCGGTAATTCCTATGGCAATCCGATCTCGATTTTCTCCCATTAAAACAAACTTGGATGATACTATTGACGAAAAAGACAACCCTGAAGCCATGATACACTGCAACCTCCTCCAACCGACTCCCTATCAACCACTCCCCCTCTTTATCCCTGTTAGTAAATGTAATCAATTGGGATATTGCCAAAAGGCTAATACGGAAAATTGGTACATTGGACAGACCACAATACGAGAAACCTGCTTTCGATGGATATTCTTCGGGGATTTTTGGGAATCACCCTCTTGCTGGCTATTTGTTTTGCGATGAGCAGCAATCGACGGAAAATTGACTGGCAGCTGGTCGTTGTAGCTCTTTTACTCCAGTTTGCTTTGGCGGTCCTGCTCTTGAAAGTCCCTGTGATCAATGCGGCATTTGATTCAATCGCCTATTTCTTTACCACCCTACTGAGCTATAGCCTCGCCGGTTCAGAGTTTATTTTCGGTACTCTGGTAGAAGATACCGAGACCTTTGGTATCATCTTTGCGTTCCAAATTCTGCCTACCATCGTATTCTTTTCCGCTTTTTCGGCAATTCTCTACTATTTCGGTATCCTCCAAAAGGTGATCCAGGGTATGGCCTGGTTCATGAAGCGGACCATGCGGCTCAGTGGAGGAGAAAGCCTGGCTGCCGCGGCCAACGTATTTATAGGACAAACGGAAGCACCATTGGTCGTTAAACCCTATTTAGAAAAATTTTCTCGGTCCGAGCTTATGTGCCTGATGACTGGAGGTATGGCCACCATTGCAGGTGGCGTATTTGCAGCTTACATTCAAATGTTGGGTGGCGATGACCCGGTCCAGAAAACCTATTTTGCCAAACACCTCCTTACAGCATCTATCATATCAGCCCCAGCCGCCATCCTGGCAGCCAAAATGCTGGTACCCGAGACCGAAGAAAAGTCCATTGAACGCCAACTGGAGATGAGTGAAGATACAGGCACCAACCTGCTGGACGCCATCAGCAGGGGTACCACCGATGGTGTAAAACTGGCTGTCAACGTAGGAGCAATGCTACTCGTATTCACCGCCCTGGTATATATGGCCAATCAATTGCTCCTTTATCCAGGCGAATGGTTCGGCCTCAATGAAAAAATAAAAGTAGCTACAGAAGGACGCTACGAAGGCCTGACCTTCACTTATCTATTGGGATTGATCTTCGCCCCCCTGGCTTGGGTGTTGGGTACTCCAAGCGCTGATTTGTTGGTTATGGGTCAGTTACTGGGTACCAAAACCGTAATCAACGAATTTGTAGCCTATTCCGAAATGGAAACCATTCGAAATACAGGTAAGCTCACTGATCCGAAATCTATCCTGATCGCCACCTATGCCCTTTGTGGATTTGCCAATTTTGCTTCCATTGGTATTCAGATTGGTGGAATTGGCGCCATCGCCCCCGGCCAACGGCAAGCACTTACGCAATTAGGCATCAAAGCACTGATTGGAGGGACCGTAGCCTGTTTTATGACCGCGGCCATAGCAGGGATGCTTTTTTGACCTTCACTTTAAATCGTTCTACCTAGTTTCTTGCGATCTGAAAACCACACTTTTCATAAAAAGGCGTATTTGTCCGGCTACAAAATCCCAATCCGGTCAGGTCCTTTTCAAGAAGATATGTTCGAATAGCCTTCATCAATATTTTCCCGTTCCCTATCCCTTTTTGACTTGCAACGATCCCGCCAAAAGCTCCTACCAAATACTATCGATCGGGTGTGCAATGACCTGATCCAGCTCACTTCCCTTTAGTTATTTCTATCCAGCATAATTGCTTCATATTTTTTCCTGCAACTCTCACACATTCGTCATTCGTCATTCGTCACTCGTCACTCCTTTATTCCCTCATTCTTCAGCTTCCAACCAATTATCAACCCAATTTGACCAGTTATCAATTGGGGCACAAATCACATAATAACCTTAACAGTTATTACTTTAAAAAAATAAACTCTTCTTAAACTGTTGGACACTAATGTCAGGATAACTTATATTTCTGGTCCATGTAAGTCACAACAGCCTTACTGGATCACCTATAATCCCTTTTACAAAACATGACCGCCTTACCCTACAAACCCGTATTTCGCCTTTTCCTTCTGTGCCTATTGGGGATAAGCATGGCAGTTCAAGTCCATGCGCAGCGAATCTTACTCGACCAACCGGTCCGAGCCGGTGAACTCACCCTCTTCCCCGACCTGAAAAATGAACATGAATATTATTTCCTACCCGATAAGGCCCGTCTTGCGCAAGGACCGGACGGGAATCCTCAATTTTCTTTTCTGCGCTACGTAAGTAATCAACAAGGGGGCTCAGGTACAATCCTACAGGAAGGGGAAGGTGGTGGAATTGTCCACGCTTTGGTAGAACTGTCCGTATTACCCGAGCAATTACGGGAAGCTGAACGCGACTTACAGCGTTATGATGCCGAAGGCGTAATCAAAGGTCCGGTTATTTACCGATCCGGGAAGTTTGCTTTGGTGTCTTCCTTTGCGGATGAAACCGGTGACCTTACTGAGCAAATACTGGGCATTGGTGATGCGCCCATTCTGGATGGACAAAAGGCAGCTATCTCCATGCAACTCACCAAATTTGGTGCCAAGCTGCTTTGGGAGTCTTTCAAGACCCCCACCCCCGATATCTCCTTCTCCTTTCAAATGGTGTTGGCGGGTTTCCGCTCCCCTATTGAGGCCACCCTGGAAGCCAATTTTGATCAGATTTATCAAAATAAAACTTTTGATGCAGGGGTAGCTTCCGTTGTTTTTTCCGCTGAGGTCAAAGCTGCTTTTGATGATCTCCGAAAAAGTGGAGCGATCAAGTTCACCGGAGTAGAAGCCGACGAGAATATGGAGCGACTCATAGAGATTTCCTATAAAAAGTTGGCCGATATGATGATGGAACCGGCCAACAATACGCTGTCTCAAATGACAGCCCTGAATACCGGCCAAAGTTCCCTGGACCGCGCTACCAACCTGCTTCAACAAGCCCGCCAAGAAACCGAACGGGAAAATGCCCGCATTCGGGAAGATAATCGGGAGCGAAGACAAGAAGCACAAGAACTGGCCGAACGACGGGCCGACCGTAGTCCTACCGGCGTGGGCACGGCCTATTACACGCAGGAAGCCCAACAGGAGAAACCTGTTTTCTCGGCGGCAGCCAGTTTTAGAATGCGTAAAACCAAAATGAAAGGCACGTTTAAAGTGAGCCTCAATAAATACATGGCCGATGAACTGTCTATTCGATTTGATGAAAATATCGGACAAGTAGACTGTGAAGCTTGCTTTCAGCAGGTCAATCTGGAAGATATGTTCTTCCGCCAGCGCGAAATCGCAGCTTTCATCGATGGATTAAATGCCGATGATTTTGGAGACTATATCAATTTCGTGACGCTTCAAATCATAAAGGAGCATGAAAAAGGAGAAGTAACCCGACAAGAACTCCGGATTACACGTGAAAATTTTAACCAAAAAGGAAACATTTTCAATCTGGTATACGGCGTAAAGGAAGACACAGATATCAATCGCTGGATGAACTACCAATACCAGGTGGCTTGGAACTTTTTTGGCGATCATGAATGGGTGGAAGGCCCCCTACAAACCCAGTTCAATGCCATCAACCTGAGCCCGCCCTACCGAAGAAGAATTGTGGAAATTGAAGCCGAACCGGATCTATTAAGTGAAGCCGGGGTCCGAATGGTTAGTGTCCAAATCTTTTATACCCTGGGCGACAAGGAATTAACTACTCGGGAAACGATCAGGCCCAGCGAGAATATTTTTTCCAAAAAAATGGCCTACATCGCCCCAGCAGATACCTATGCCTTTGATTATGAAATCATCTGGCGATTGAATGGAGGGAAAACTATATCCACTGGGCGAAAGACTTCAGCTGAGCCCATCTTGTTTGTAGATGAACTACCCTCAGTCGATTAAAGAGCTTGAATGCTAATTCTTTACGTTTCAAATATTCAAACATGAAACTTTTAAATAGCCTATTACCCATTTTACTTACCCTATCCATACTAGTAAGTATTCCTCTCAGTGGCCAACAAATCCTGTTGGACAAACCCGTTCGGGCCGGTGAATTAATTCTGTTCCCACTTGTCGGGAACGAAAGTAATTATTACTACCTCGCAGATAAGCCAAGACTTGCGTTTCATAACGATGGAAACCCTCAATTTTCTTTTGTACGGTATGTCAAAAATGAGGGAACAGATGCCTCCCAAAACGATGCGATTACTCAAAGTACTACAGGAGGAGGAATTGTGCATGCCTTGGTCGAGCTATCCGTTACCGACGAGCAAATCCGAGATGCAGAGCGGGCTCTTCAACGCCTTGACGGAGATGGCCAAATTATCGGACCCGTCGTATTCAAGTCGGGTACGGTTTCCCTCGTTTCATCCGTGGCGCAACCCAATGGCGAAACCACACAGCAGATCGTAGGCTTAGGGAGCGCACCTATACTGGAAAATCAACGATCAGCAGTTTCGGTCCAACTTAACCAATTGGGCTCTAAAATCCTCTGGGAAACCTTTAACACACCCACCCCCGACTTCAGTTTCAACTTCGAAATGGAGGTAGAAGGATACTTGTCCCCCAAAAGGGTGCTCATTGAAGCAGATTTCGAGCGTATTTATAAGCATCAAACCTTTGAAGCAGCCGCCACCACTCCCGTATTAGCAGCAGAAATAAATATCGCACTCGATGAACTTTTTGACTCGGGAGCTATCCGGGTTACCCAAATAGGTTCGGATGAACAATTGGAAAAACTGAAGGAAACCGCCTATAATCAGTTGGTTAACCTGATGTTTGACAAGGTAGGAGGAACTGGTGTACCCGAGCTGAATCAGCTTCTGCCAAGCAATGAAAAAAGCATGCTGGATCGGGCTACCGAAATGCTGAATAAAGCACGTGAAGAAACCCGGGAGGAGAATCAAAGAATTGATGAGTTGAGAAGGCAGTATGCCCAACAGGAAAACCGGGTTCGACAAAGTGCCCAGGGTCGAGCTCGCCAACGGATGGCAGCCAACGGAAGAGAACATCAAATGCCACAAGGAAGCCAGCGTCGCCAGGAAGCCAATAGTGAAGAAGACACCGAAAATAATGGCAACAGTGAAGCTGATTCCGATCTACCTGAACGACAGCCCATGCCCAATCTTGCAGTCGCGGTTTCTTATCGGCTCAAACAGGTGAAACGGACTGGAAGCTACCGAATCGACCTGAATAAGTATACAGAAACTACTCGAACCATGCCATTTGCCTATAATCCGGGAAATGTAAAAGGACAATGTGAAGCTTGTTTCCTGGAAGTCAACCTGGACGATCCATTGATGAAACAACGCGAAATCAATGCCTCTATTGGCGGGATTAACTCAACGGATTTCGAGTACATCAATTTTGTGAACATCATTATGAATAAGGAACATCAAAATGGACAAGAGACCGTAGATGAACTAAAAATTGACAAGTCACAGTTTGATCAGACCGGAAATTTTTTCAAAATGCTGTACGGCTGGAAAGGAGATGACAATCGGGAGCAATGGCTTGAATATCAGTACCGTACCATGTGGAGCTTCGCCGGTGGGAATACCATAGAAACAGATTGGGAAAAAACAGAATTCGGCAGTATAGCTCTCAACCCGCCAGTCGTCAAGAAACCCATTTACATAGAGGTAGACCCCGACTTTGTCTTTGACGAGGAGGTACGAGGGATTGAAATCAAGCTCTATACCCAAATTGAAGATAATGCGCAGGTACAGACTGTTAACCTAAAGACGAACAAGGAGGAACTCAGCAGGACAGTAGAGGTCCTTCTACCCCGGGAAAAAGATGATTACGAATATGATGTTACCTTTTTCCTTCGGGGAAAACCACCAGTCACCTCTCAGCGACAGCAATCCAATTATGGCCGGATTGACATTTACGAAGTGTTTAACTAAGCCTATCTGATGCATCACCTTCAAGAAATACCCTTTACCGGTTATCTGTTTCTACTTATGCTTTTGATTATGGGATGTGATACCACCAGATCAAGTTCCAAAAATGGAAGTCAGCAAAATAGGACCCTGACCATGAACCATTACATGGTACCCTGTGAAGGAGAAGGTCCGCAATGGTGCTACCGGGTAAAATTTGAGGGTGATGAAAACTGGCGACTCCTTTATGAGCGTATTCGCGGACTTGATTACAAGTGGGGAGTAATACAAAATATGGAAGTGACTCGGGTGAACCGGGAAAATCCTATGATGGATGAGGGAGCCTTTTATTATCAACTAAACAAGGTTCTTTCTACCGAAACTGTCAGTGATTCCGTCACCTTTATGCTTCCAGTTAAACAAGGTTTTATCCAGGCTACCCAAACCGGGGAAAACACATACAAGCTTCTTGGAATGGACCTTATCCAATGTGCCTCTCCGGCCATTTGCAAAGAACTTGAAACGAAATTAAAAGAAGAACCAACTGTGATTGGCATCTTTAAACACCTAAGCGCTGATCCACGCATTCAATTAGTTGACTTTAAAACCCTTTGACATATGTACCAATCAGGTAAATTATACTCAATCACCCGATTTACAGCGATACTATTCGGTCTGGCAACCATCACTTTACCTCTTACAGCGCAGGAACAATATCCGTTAGAAGAAGAAATTCAAACTGCTAATATCGATGTCTTTCTTCCCTTCCTGAATGGAGTACAACAGGTTACCGTTTCAGTAGTAGATGGTGAATACCTGTTGGAAGGCGATATTGTAGTACAACCCATAGGAGATGGGAGAGGAGGAGCAGCTTCTGCTGATGATGACCATCTGTGGCCCAATAGTGTCATCCCTTACATCATCAACAGTGGCCATCCGCATGCAGCTACTATTCGAAGAGCAGCCCAGAACCTCTCCAACAGAACTAATCTGTGCCTTTATGAAATCACCAGTACCAGTGGAGTAGGCGACTACATCCGGTTTCGGTATGTGTCCAACAAATGTGGCTCCTCTCCCATCGGCAGACAAGGTGGAGAACAAATTGTTAAAGTAGGAGATCGATGTGCCAATACCTTTGGCAGTACCATGCATGAAATCCTGCACTCAGCTGGATTTTACCACGAACAGAGTCGGGATGACAGGGATGATTTTGTAACCATCAACTTTGATAATATTGAAGATGGGCATGAACACAACTTTGAAAAATACAATGATATCCCGATTTGGAGCTGGTTGTTTCCAGACGGACAAAATATTGGGGATTACGACTATGGCTCCATTATGCATTATCCTCGAACTGCTTTTGGTAAAGAAGATGCCTCTGGAAACCGAATGGAAACAATAACTCCGGGAAGGTCGGGAGTAACCATGGGCCAACGCTCCAATTTAAGCTCCGGAGATATCAATAGTATCAATACCTTATACTCCACATCCGGTTCCTGCAGCAGCTCTTCCAGTACGGCAAGTAGTGATGCCGGAAGAGGCGGAGCGGGTGCCTGGGAATACGATGCTACCAATATCGATATCGTCTACGATGTTCAACTGGTCCCACAACGAACAGGGATGTCTTGTTGGGCAGCTGGCACTGCCATGTTAGTAGGCTGGCGAGATCGCGTTAGTATCGACCCGGAAGAAATCGCCGCCGGAATCGACTACTGGGCTCAGTACCGTAATGCCGGTTTGGATGCCAATGATACAACCATGTTTGCTGCCTGGGGCTTGGAGACTGAACCCCCACAGACCTACACGGTACAAGGGTTGGTTGATCTACTTGCCTATTATGGTCCTTTATGGGTGGCAACAGCTGAACCAGGACCTCACATCCGGGTAATCTCAGCCATACAGGGGGACGGCACCCCGGATGGAACGGTATTGACCATCTACGATCCCTGGCAAAGAGGAATGCGCAGATTTAGAATGCCCAATCCCGGATCCATTTATACGGAAACATTCTCTGAGTTTATGCGAAAGCAAAATGAATTGGCAGAACGGGAGCTAAATGAACCTGCTCCCCTCTACCTCGCCCATAATTAATCCTAAATCAAAAGGCTTTGGATAAAGGTAACCTTCTGACTATAGCAGGATTTATTTTGACTACCTGCTTATCCGCTCAAGTCTCAGATAGTACCAACTGGAGCGGTAACCCAGACTTGGTCTACGCCGTCCGATACGATGTAGAGTTGGTTCCCCAAAGTACAGGAGTATCCTGTTGGGCGGCAGCTACAGCCATGATTGTAGGTTGGAGAGATTTCGCAGTTTTAAATCCGGAAGATATTGCTGAAGGAACCGGCTACTGGGCTCAATACAATCATGAACGATACTCCATAAGCCGAACCCTCGATCCGGAAGACCTGAATATGTTTGAGATTTGGGGTTTAGTGCCGGATACCCGAAGAACCTTCAATCTGGATGACATTGGTGAGCTGTTGTGGCGCTACGGACCACTCTGGGTGGCTACGTTGGAAAATTTGAATGACAGAGGACGGTTGGACCCTCATATTCGAGTAATAACCGGTATTGAAGGTGATGGATCTGCCCAAGGTACCCTCCTGTATATCAACGACCCCTGGGATCGGAACCGACAACGTTTTCGGAGCCCGAATTTCGGTTCTCAATACACAGAGACCTTTCAGGAATTCATTCAAAAGATGACCAGCTTGCAAGATATGGAACAAAATGTAGATGCTATTTATTTGGCCTACCCCTGACTAAATGGACCACAACATTTCAAAAAAACTATTCAAAATGCTAACATCAAAAGGCAAGAACAAATGGCCCTTAAACATCAACTGATTTGGCTTCTCAGCATTGGGGTTAGCTTAGTTCACATCCTTCCTGCTTTCACCCAACCCCTCCTGGTTGACGAAGGGGTCCAGGTGCAGGGATTGTGGTGCTTTCCGGTTTATGAAAAGCCCAACGTGTATCGCTACCTGCCTTCCAGAGCTCGCTTGGCCATGAATCCGGATTCCACCCCGCAGTTTTCGTTCATGCGGTATATTTTGGAAAAACCCTCCGGAGCAGAGGAGATCCAAACCATCAACCAGGCAGATGGAGGCGGTATTCTCCATTTCCTCATCTTGTACGACACCCCGGAAAAACAAATATCTGCTGCACAGCAAAGCCTGCGCCAACGATTGGATAATGATGAAATCCGTGTTGAAGGACCGGTCGTATTTCAGTCCGGTCGGTATGCGCTCATTTCCAGCATTCTCAACCCCCAGGGAGAATCCGAAAGTACCTTGCTGACCTCCGGCGAGGCCCCCGTGTTGGAAAACAGCAAGATCGCCCTCACCTTCGATGTAGATCCTCAACAGTCCAAGCTGCTTATGGAAAGCCTGAAAATGATGACCTCAGATGTCTCCCTGGTTTTCGAGTTGGTGTTCTCAGGTTTGACCTTCAGTTATGAAGCAGATCTTGAAGTCGATTGGACAGAGGTATCCAGCAGCAAATCCTTTAGCGCCGGCGGCTCCATTTATTTTGTCAGTGCTGATGTAGAGGCTGGTTTTGACGAGCTCCGTCGCAATAGCGCCATCAAGTTAACCACGGTAGGCTCGGATGATAATTTGGAAAGCCTACTCAATACCGTTTACAGCAAACTGCTCGAACTAATGTTCGAACGCGTCGAACCCGATCAGGTACCTCCTGAAGCCAGAGGCGGATTAAACCAGGCTATCGGGGCGATCCTGGGTAATAGTGGTATGCTCAATAGTCGTAATACCACAGGGTTTGGCGTAAGCGCCGGATTTCGACTCAAACAATTGCGCACCACCGGTAAATCCCACTTGTCCTTCAACGGTCGTTCTACCGTCCAACGTACCCATTATGTCACCTTTAATGCAGGAGACCTTTACCAACAATACGGCAATGACGAACAATTCTTCCGGGATGTGCCCATGTGGGACCCCGCTTTCCAACAGCGCGTAGTTCACGTAGGGGTAGACGGATCGCTCGAACGCGAATTTGACCGCATGGTCAACAGCGTAACCGTCCGGCTGACCAAAGCTCACGAAAACGGACAAACCACCTCCAAAGAGCTTTTAGTAAACCGGGAAATATTTCTGGACTCCCTTGGCCAACTTTCCATGATTTACCTCAATCAGGGAGACTCCGATCGACAAAACTGGATGAAATACGACTATCAAACCATGTGGCAATTTGTCGGAGGAGGGACTATGGCCAGCCAGGTACACACGGATTCTATCCCGATGATCAATCTCTATACCCCCTTTCGAAGGCAGCCTATTGACTTTGAGGGAGATATGGACTTACTTAAAGAAAAAGGAGTCCGGGCCGTAATTGTACAAATTGCCTATCCCTTTTTTGGAGAACAACGCAAAGAACGGGTTACGATCCGACCGGCTGATGACCTGACTCAAAAAGGACTGGAAATAACCCTGCCGGCAGAAGAAGAAAACATTGCCTATGCGATCACCTGGGTGATGTCAGACGGAAGTCGGATCCAGCACGAAGGGGTAGATAATTTCGGATTAATCTTCATTGATGAATTTCCCTGAACACAACAAAGCCTCCAATTAATGAACCTTACCTATACCGGCTATGCTACCTGTTTGATGGCTTTGTTCTGGACGACCACAGCCGATATACTGGCACAACCAGTGCTAAATAATCCATCTACCACTGTTCCTTTTCCATCTGAAAATCCAAAGGCTGTCGCCATGCTGGCGGATACGGAAGCTGAAGGCAGTACGGTCTTTTACTATATCCCAGCCGATTTTTACCTGTCTGAAAAAAAAGAAATACCGGAGTTCTCCTTTTTGGAATATCAAGACGAAGCCAACTCCCGTTCAGTCCTGCACTTATTATTGACCTGGGGGCTTTCCAAACAGGAAACCGAGCATTTAGAACGTCTCCTGGTGGAACAAGTCGATAGCAATGCCTTCGTAGCCGGCGGTGCTTTTTTGGAACATGGCAAGCCAGCTTTTGAGATTCTGGGTGAAAACGAACTGGCCAATATTCTAAGGCAAAGCCTTAAAGGAGGAAGCATGCCCCCAACGACTGCCGGAGGTAAAATGGCCTTGGCTTTTCATCTGGATACAGAAGGAACGCGTCTTTTCCAGGAGGCCCTGGCTCAGCGCAAGAAACTCAAACAAATACAATTCCAATGGCGGTTTTTTTATCAGGTATTGGATAAATATGGCCGGCGAAACCAGGAATTGATCCTTACGAAAAACCTATACACCTTATTACAAAACATATAATCTGGACCCACATGAAAAACGAGCGACGTTTAGGTCTGTTTTTAGCTTTCACTCTGGGGGGCTTCCTCGGGCTTCAAGCCCAGATCTTGAATAGTGAAGATCGCATTACGGTAACCCTTTCAGATGAAACGACCGTCAACCTGTATGGAGCGGCAACAGCTTTATCGGATGAAAAATCCGGTCAATACTATTACATGCCCTGCAACCTTAGGCTATCCAAAAATCTAGATGGAACACCCCAATTCCTCTTCCTCAAATTCACCTCCGAGGAGTCCGAAGAGCAAGGGGGAATCAGCGGTGCGTTGTTGCACATGTTGATGGAGTATGGGCTCACCCAAAAACAGGAAGAAGAACTCCAACAGATCCTGAAATCCAAATACGATGGAGCCGTACTCAAAGGAGCGGCAGATGTGCGTGCAGACGGTGAAAACAGCGTTCGAGTCGTCTCTGCCATCCTGAATAGCAAGGATCGGACGCGAACGCTGGTCCTTTCGGGTAAAGCGCCCCTGTTCCCGGGCAATAAAATGGCCCTGGCCGCTGAATTGGATGAAAAAGGAGCTCAGCTTTTCAGTGGCACCCTGGAGGAAACCAAGTCCATTGCGGATCTTTCCATTTCGCTCGCCTTCAAATATTCGGTTCGCTTTCCAGCAGCCAGAGGATATATCAAAGAGGACTGGAGCAAATTTGACAGCTTGCGGTTGGTCGACTCGGCCTACTATTCCAAACAGGTAGATGTAGATGATAATACAGGTGAAAAAGCCTTGAACGGCTTCGTGGGAGGACTCGTAGGTGGGCCTATTGGAGCTGCAATTGGTTTTTTTGGAACTAAAAAGAAGAAAAAGACCCATTTCACCTATGATGAAATGCGGGAGATGTACAAGTTTCTGGAGGAAAACGAGGTCATTGAAATGAATTTCGAAGAAAACCTGAATGACGAGCGGGTGGATAAAATCCGGGAAGCTTTCTTTCAGCATTTCCTCAACAGCTTTACCGAAAAAGCAGCTGATGTACCTCCCGTACAACCCAGCAAGGACGAACAATTGGCAATGCCCAATATCCGCCACGGAAACAGCTATAAATTCCGGCGCGAGATTGTTCGAGCCGTCTCTGAAAAGCGGACCCGTTTGTTCAACCTGAATTACCGTATGGCTGTCGATCGGGATTACCAAATCACCGAGAATCTCACTAGCTGGTACGATGGTGTAAAAGATAATCCCAAATGTGTAGGTATCGTCAACTTGAATGACCCTTTCTTTCAACATCGGGATGTAAATGTGATCCTGGATCTGGACGCAGAAGAAATGATGGGTAAAGAGTTGAACTACGTGACGGTGAGCTTGCGCAAGGACCGAAATGCCAAAGGAGCAAATGATTTCTCGCACCAACTAACCTTCGATAAGCGATTCTTCGAAGAAAATGGCAATCGGACCACAGTGACCTATTCCAAGGCCCAGGATGCCAATCCGGATGAGTATCAATACAAGGTTCAATGGAGCCTCCGCGGTGGAAACCTGTTTCCGGAAGGAGATACGACCTGGACCACCGGAAGCTGGCAAGGGATCACCTTGGCACCTCCGGTTCAGCCACGATTGATTCGGTTTGAAGCAGATTTGGATGAACTGAAAGACCTGGACATTCGAAATGCCACCCTTCAATTACGCTATTACAAATTTGGGAAGGAGGTAGAGACCAATCTGAATATCAGTTTGTACAGCGAAGAGCCGTTTGCCGAGAAGACGATCTTCATGGACCGAAATACACAGGGGTATGCCTATCGCCTGATTTTTACCCATAAACGACAGGGTATCATGGCCATGGAGTACCAACCGGCCGTCAATCTGAATTACTTCTTTGCCGTAGTGCCGCCCGAATTGCAAGCCGGAGATCCGACCTTCCTCGAAAAACTGATCGAAGAAGGTAAGAAGATCATGGGTGGCAGCCAGGGTGGAGAAGTATCTGAAGCCGATAAAGTCCTTGATAAATTCAAGGATGTGATTATGGTAGATGAAAGTTCTGATGAATAATTCAACCAACGAACAACCTTAAACCAAAGCATATGCAATTCCTCAAAGAAAATCCCATAGCCGTTTGGGTGGTAATCCTTAGTATGATCCTCCCAGCTATCGGACACACCCAAAACCTGAATTTCGAGCGGTATCTGGAGGTGCCGATTCAAGGCGACCACCACAATATGAATATTCGGCTGTATAAGCAGCGTGGAACTCAAAACTGGTTTTACCTCCCTCCCGCACAGAGCATCCGCCTAGGGATGAAACAGGATGGGCAAACTCCGGAATTTCTATTTATGAAATTCACTTCTGAATCGAGGGAAGACCAAGGAGGTATACAAGGGGCGCTCCTGCACTTCCTCGTAGAATGGGGACTATCTGCAGCGGAAATGGAACGCCTGGAAGAAGGGCTGAAAGATAAAACCAATGGAAACGGAAAAGTAAAGGGACCTGTAGACCTACAATCGCCAGAAGGTGAATCTTTTCGAATCGTCTCAGCTACATTACAAGACAAAGAGTTGACCCGGACCTTCATCACGTCCGGCATGGCACCTCCGATCGAAGGCGGTAAAGCCGCCGTCGCCGCACGCCTGAACGGGCAGGGTGCTCAATTGCTGGACGCCACTTTCCAACGGGCTCGTTCCATCACCGACTTATCCCTGGTGCTCGACTATGAATACCAATTGATGGTCAAGGCTGCCAAAGGAAAACTGACCTATAATTTGGAAATCACGCAGGAACAGGGAGATGGTATTGCTTATGACCTTATCAAATTGGAATTGGACAACCAACCAGAAAAGCTTCAAGTCGCCTTGGATTATTACGAGCAAAACAAGGCCAAGATGACTGATGAATGTGGAGTTGGAGATGGCTTAACCAATGTCCTGCTTGGGATGCAAGCCATTGATGCGGCTGCTGGAAATACCTCTGGAAGCGGCAATACCGGAAGTGCCTGGGAATATGGAATTAGTGAAAATATGATGCGTAAAGTATACGATCACTTTGAGAGTAATGAAATGGTAACCCTCGAATGGGAGGAAAACCTCATCGACGAACGAGTGGATGTAATGCGGGAAGCATTTTTCAACTACTTTTTGAATATGTTCACCGAACCGGCCGATATGCCTGAGTTTTCCTCTTTATCCACCTTGGCTAATGATGTTACCATTGATGATGAAGGGATCAAAGAAGGGGCACAAGGGGGGTATAAATTTAAATCCTGTACCCAGCTGATTGGATCCCGCGTTCTGAATAAGACGATCCGATTGGATAAGATCATTTTACCTGTGAAACGAAAGTATCAGATGGTGGCCAACCTGGCCAGTACCTATGATCAGGTCAAAAACAATCCAAAGTGCGTCACCTCCGTCAACCTGAATGATCCCTTTTTCCAGCATAGAGATATCAACTTTATTGTAGATTTAGAAGCGCAAGAGATCTTTCAGCAAGAAATCAATTATGTCACGGTAAACGTCCAGAAACGAAGAAGCAATGGACGGGATTTCCAGGACGCGGTCACTATTGGTAACGATTACCTTCAGGAAAATGGCACCTTGGCCACCATCACCTATGCCCGCGGCAACGACACCAACTCCGATAAATACAAATACAAAACCCAGTGGAGCCTGAAAGGCGGACACCTTTATCCGGAAAATCCGAGATACGAAAGCGGTGACTGGCAAGGGGTGACCCTCGTACCTCCGGTAAAACCTCGTACCGTTGAATTTGAGGCAGACCTGGACGAATTGACTGAAATGGGAATCGTTAGAGCCACAGCCCAAATCCGGTATTACAAATATGGCGAGGAACGCGAAGAAAATATCCCGATTACTGTCTCAAAAGGTGTGCCGCTGACGGAAAAAACCATTTTCACGGACCGGAATAACAGGGGCTATGTGTATCGCCTGATCCTTACCCACAAAGAAAAAGGAAAAATGGTCCTGGACTGGCAGGAGAAGATCAACGATGACTACGTGTATGCGATCATCCCGAATGAACTCAAGGAAAATGATCCCGAATTCCTGAATAAAGTCTTGGAAGCAGGGAAAGAGCTATTGCGACCGGACCCCGATGGAAGTGTAAAACCTGGAGAAAAGATCCTGGAAAAATTTATCAATATCATCGATATGTTTATCGAGGAATAAGGGGCTAATCCGTCTCCAATACCCATCCGTAAATTCGGCCTGGGAGGCGGATTGCCTTAGCCTGTCCTACAGTAAGATCGTTTTCAAATGCAACGCCTTTAATGTCGGAAACCAATGACCATTAACTATT
Organism: uncultured Saprospiraceae bacterium; assembly: GCA_964641965.1. Classification (GTDB taxonomy): domain Bacteria; phylum Bacteroidota; class Bacteroidia; order Chitinophagales; family Saprospiraceae; genus JAJDFU01. Next base: position 17,262 of record CAZXLD010000023.1, read on the forward strand.
CTTTAGTATCCTCCATAATCCTTGTTAGCCTCGCTTTCCTACGCCCAGGAACAGGGTTTGGGCAAGACGAACTAAAACGAGTAACCGATGGTACTTCTGCCCTGGAAGCCTTCTTTGGAGATGCTGAAAATACCATCGAAACCGTGCGCCTGCTTTCGGATGCAGAAACCAGGCTTAATGTAAGCGTAAATTTTACCGGCTTCTCCGATCAGCCCTACGAAATCGTCGGGTCAATCCTGACGCGTTCTAAAAAATCGCTAAAAGGGGTGAAATCAATTCGAAAGCCCTTACCCAGCCGGGGAGATAATGTAGACCTCTCCTTCACTTTTGTACCGGAGGGCACTTATACCAATAGTTACGTAAAATCTCATTTCCTCCAGATCCAAATGAAACCGAAAAGTGATGAGGATAGTCTACTGAGTGGCCTGGACGAGTTGATTGATGGTGGCATATCACTGGACGGTACCACCTACCTCTACCATTTGCAAAAGGATTGGAGAGTTGGCGGTACCAAAAGCATGGTGATTAAAGTAACGCTGACTCCGATCGGTCAGGCGAAAACCCTAAAACCCGGACAAAACAAATGAATGCTCTTCTATATTGGGTCAACCGGATCCTTCCCTTGCTCCTGGTATTTGGAACAAGCGCACGTCTTCAGGGACAAACCCTGGATACTCTCGACCGGATGGGACCGGCCAATTTGCCCTATGAATTTTTGAACCAGATCCAATCAGATTATGAATTTGAATCCAATTCGGGTATCCTGAATATTTTTCGGGAGATCTACCGGGATGCCAATGCCAAATCGGGCTATTACTACTACCTCCCGGCTGAGTATAACCTGAATTGGACGCAAGAAACGGGTCAATATGCGCTATACGTTAATTTCAAAGCAGCCGATGCCCAGGGAAGAGGCGGGGCCGTGGTCACGGCTGAACTGAAGCCGAATATTACACGTAAGGATCTCGATATAGCCAAGGGACTCCTCAAACAGGATATCCGGCAAGACCCGGTAGCGGGCCCGCATGGTGTCAAGCAGTTGGTGTCCATGCCTTTGGCAGAACCACCTAGCATTACCTTCGATCAAATTCGCAATTATGGGGTCAATCCGGAAGACATTATCGTTCGGACCCCCACCGATTTTCTGGATCCAATTGTGATTTCCTGGCAAATGGATCAAGTAGACGACCTGTTGACTGCTCTTTTCAACAATGTAGGGTTGAACGGGAACCTGACCTTGGTCCCGGCCGGAGAGAATATGCCAGCCATTGAAATCCCTATCTCCCTGAAGATTGATGATCATCGAACCTACGGTCAGTTCCAACTAGAGCTAAGAAGGATCCGAACGAACCAATGGCAAAACCAAACCGATTACCCGATCCTCCTGAAGAATCTACACCTACTGCGCACGACCAAGGCTGGGAAATCCAGGATCTATACCTGGTCGATGGCCAACCGGGAAGTTCCCGAAAATGCCATGGTAGAATTTAACGCTGTAGCAGTGCCTGCTTTTCTGGATAGCGATAGGAATATTCAAAAAGCTTGGCTGGAATATACCGTCAAGCCCTGCAACTCCTGTAATGCAACTGTGCGGGAAAAGATCCTGGGTGGCGTTATTGGCTCCCAAATCAATTCCTTAACCGTGACCACCCTGACACCCCTGCAATACACTGGTGCAGCCATGATGAAAATCAAGGTCCGGTCCTTTCAGGCAGATCCCAATGGGGTTATGCAAGTGAATTTGCCTACGCTCACCATTACCAAGGATTTTCAGACTATGCCCGCCGGACAACTATTCCTGGATGATGGAGAATCCCCCGAGTTGGAGTTTCTAATTCAATTGTACCTGGCAGACGGTACCCGCTATGAATCTGCCGGTTGGCAACGTTGGAGCGACCTGGAACTGGTCATCGGGGAAAAGCAAATACGAGATTTGTTCAAAGAATTTTGATATCCAATAAAAAGAAAACCTCTGGCCCCCCAACCTTCAAATAGTTTGTAATTTCAAAGGGTCATTTTATCAACCCTGCACATCCTAAAACACATGACGCTTAGATACACCTTGCTCCTGTTTTCAGTATTTGGTCTACTGTATTGCAACCTGCCCAGAGTAGAAGGGCCTGGTTCGGGATCCCTACAATTGAATTCGATCACTCCGGACTCTGCTTTTGCTGGTGATACAGTATTACTGGAAGGAACGGGATTCCCTTCGTCCACCTCGGACATTACTGTGGTATTTGGTTCGGACGGCTTCAACCCTCAAGAAGGTACTGTATTGGATATCAATGGATCAGGTACCCAGATGAATGTTGAGGTTCCCGCGAATGCAGAGGCTGGGACGGTGCAAATAGAGGTAAATGGCGTAACTGTAAATGGTCCGACGTTCACCGCACTGACTTGTGCCAATCTACCCACTTTCACGCTTCCCAATGATTCTATTCCGACTCCGTCAACAGTCCAATTTCAAGCTCCGATTCAAGATCCTTCCTTCTCCTACAGTTGGGATTTTGGTGGAGGGAATACTTCTACGGAGATCAATCCTAGTGTTTCCTTTTCCGGCCTTTCTACCAATACCAACCAAACCATTCAACTTACCCTGACCAAAGGATCCTTTGAATGCGTACAACAAGCCGAAATTACCTTGGTGAATGGCCCCCTGCCCAACACCAGCGTATTAGCTTTTCTGGATGAGAGCAATCGATTGGTTTTTGCATCCCCTCAAACCGGAGAGGAACTGCTTACTACTGAAACCTTGGTTATTGGCAATCCAATTGAAAAGCTGGCTATTGATTTTCAAAATCGAAGATTAATCATCTCTCCCGGCAACTTTGGTTCTTTACTGGTGGGTAACCTAAACGGTACCGGCCTGACTATCATCGGCAGTGGCTATTCTGCCGACCTCGCTGAAATTGGTGTTGATGAAGAAGATCAGCGCGTCTATTGGGTAGATGAAAAAGCCTACTTTGGCAATTTCGAATTGCATAGCGTACGGTACAATGGTACAGGAAAAACGGTATCGTCGGACTGGGTCGAAGATGCGGGCTTCCATAGTGATATGTTCATTGACAAGGATAGAAAAGAAATCCTGCTAGCGAACTCCTCCGATGGTCAGCCCTACATTAGGAGAAGCACCCTGGCAAATCCGGGAACGTCCCTTAGTAATGGCTTGTTTTTGCCTTTTGCCGGTCAGAATAATTTCTTCTCTGCTATGGGTTACAATCCCGTAGAGGAGATCGTTTACGTTTATGAGGGTGCTTTTAATGAGATCCGGTCCTATGATCTAACGGCCGCCACCCCTGAAAATACAGCCCAAACGATTGTCACCAATCCTACTTCTTTCACTGTAGACTATATCGCGCTTGACTTGGAGCAAGATATAATTTTCTGGCTCGACCGGGATAATGGTGGCGAGGTTGTTATTGAACAAGCTTCCATCAATGGAGGAAGCCCCAGTGTCTTCAAGACAGACGTGGCACAAACATTTCTGAAGTGGGGTATTGTCCGGTAAGGAGTAGAGCTGTTAGGGAGACAGGTAGGCTTGAAATCGATAAAAGACACCTTAATTTTATTTGTAATTCATTCATCACCAGTGGCTTAATCAAATAATCTTTATTGAATTCTACTTATCTAAATGCGGCTACCCATTTACAGGCCTTTTTACCCATAACACCTGAAAACCATGAAAAAGCACCCTTTCTATATTATAGCTATTTGCTTAATGCTGATGGCTGCTTGTGACTTGCCAAAAGTCGACGATTTTATACCTATAGCAGCTGATTTTTCCGTCTCCAACGATGGCTGTATTGCGCCTTGTACAGTTAGCTTTACCAATAATTCGCAGGGTGATGGGCTCTCCTATCAATGGAGCTTTGGCGACCCGAATTCCGGTGGCAACAATACATCTACCCAAGAAAATCCAACACATGAATATGTCAATCCAGGTATCTACACGGTCCAATTGACAGTGACAGATGCCTCTAACCAGCAGGATACAGCTACCCAATCCGTTACAATTCAGGTTCCTCCGGGTATGGTAATGGCCGATTTTACTATTGCCAATGATAGCTGCGTTGCCCCTTGTACGGTGGCCTTCACCAATAATTCCCTAGGCGAAAACCTGACCTATCTCTGGGATTTTGGAGATCCGGCCTCTGGCAATCAGAATATCTCTTCCCTGGAAAATCCAACTCATGCCTACGCACAAGCCGGTACCTATCAGGTACAGTTAATCGTATCGAATCCGGATAGTCAAAGCGACACGCTGACCAGTTCGGTGACTATTCGCGCTCAGGAGGTGGAGATAGTTGCCTCTTTTACCGTCGAGAACGATAGTTGCATCGCAGCTTGCACGGTGACCTTCACCAATACTTCTCAAGGAAATGCGCTAACTTATTTGTGGGATTTTGGAGATCCGGATGCTGGCCCCGACAATAGCTCTGCCCAGGAAAACCCAACGCATTTATATAATTCGGGAGGGAGCTACCAAGTAATCCTACAGGTAACGGATTCTGCCGGGATTACCCTAGCTGATACACAGACGGTTTTCATCCAGGAAAGCCAGTTACCTATAGCTAGTTTTAGGATCGAATTAGACGGAGACTGCCCTACCCTACCCTGTCAGGCACGATTCATTAACGAGTCCGAAAATGCCACTTCCTTTCAATGGGATTTTGATGGGGATGGAACGGTAGAGGAGACTGTTTCCGGCTTGGAAGATCGCTTCTTTACCTATCAAAATCACGGTAGATACTCGGCGGTATTGACCGCTTCCAACGGTGTAGAATTCAACTCAGATACGCTGCAGATAGATGTCTTGCCTGCTACCTTTTATTCTTTTTATGATCAAAGTGGCGATGATGCCGGGCAATCTGCCGCCTTATCTACAGATAGGATGGCCTATGCTATTACCGGCACCACGGAAGATGAAGATGTTCTCTTCCTGACGCTTGACCTCGATGGGAATATTCTTGCTGGTTCCGGCAGCTTGGGTTCTGCCGGCTTCGATGGTGCAGATCTCACCCCAACGTCTAGCGGAGGGTTTGTTGTTTTGGCTAATAGTAACAACAAACTAAAGCTGATCAATACTACTACCGGAACCGAAAATGAATTCTTCGACTCCAATACGCGAGGAAATGCCATAGCCGCAACAGCCAGTGGCGAATTTATCGTAGCCGCTCGCAACCGGAGGCTGGTTGGCTCCCCTACCAATACCAATAACTCGGGTTACTTCTTATTCCGCTTCAACAACAGTCTGCAACGATTATCGGATGAATTTGCGATCTGGACCTCAATAGGGGAAGGGCCTTCCGTCTCAGGGGCCACTGTCATGACCTTGACTCAGGCAGGCCAGATTGTAGCCGCTGGTGATACCTACCTGGATTGTACCAGCGACTTTGGGGAAAACCCTATCCTGACCGTCACCCAGAGTACTCCCTCTAACCTCAATAGCGGTACCCTATGCACGCAACTGGATCTAAACTATGGAGGTGTAGGCAGTTATATCCCTAGCGGTATACAGGAGCTTCCAAATGGAGCGGGCTATATTTTCAGCGGGCGATCTACAAGGGTGGAAGCAGGCGGAGCAGTTGTTCGGCTGGATGGCTCTTTTACTTTTAAATGGGAAGCCCCCTTCGGCAGCGGCGTGGAAAGCAGCTATTCCTCAACCGCCACTTCAGTTGCTTTAGCCCATGATGGCGGGGTGGTCGTGGCCGGCTATGACAGAGAAACTTTTTCAGACCCTTTTGAATTACTATTGATCAAGTATGATATCGATGGCAACGAAGTCTGGCAAAAAAGGCATCCGGTACCTGAAGCTCTGGGGAGCAGCTCCAGAGCCTACGATATTATTGCCACTGACGATAGTGGCTTCCTGATCACCGGAGAGATCTTCGGAGGAATAGACACCAAAGTGCTGCTCCTGAAAACGGATTCGCAAGGTGAAATTTGGGAGTAACCAGAAGCCACCTCTTTTTGGAATTAGATTGAATGTCGGAAGATGGTAAACGAAGATTTTAAAGCCCAAGGTAGAATACAAGCGATACTGAAAATTGCTTACTCTTTCCTTTATCGTCCCTTCCTCTTTTCCATCTGTTCTACATTCCTCTGTTCTACATTCCTTCCAGCTCAACCCAACCTTTCCACCCAACATCAGATCCATGGGCTGAATCTACTCGAAGATTATTTGCTCCCGGATGTTTTCTACTATGCCCCCGGGAATATCAGCCTCTCCTTCGAAACCAATGGCCAGCCCCGCTTCCAACTGCTCCAAATGCGGTATACCGGTACTGCTTGTCGGGCTGATCAAGGCGAAGTGCGATTCACCAACCTGGTGCAGCTGACCCTCCAAATGGAAGCCCACTCCCCTGCCCTCTTGAATAAAGTGAAAACCCAATTAGGACCTCAAGCCCAGCTTCGCCCTCTTCCCATTCGCAATATGGAAGCCTATCTGGTCACCCCGATTGGAGAAAGCCCCGATCTGGCCCGTCAATACCAAAAAATTGGGACAACTGGCGGATTTGAAAGCACTGGATTGGGAGGTAACGGGTACTGGCGAGAGCGGACCTATACCCTGCGTCTGGATAATGCCGAAGCCCAATTGCTCTGGGACCAGGTGACCAACGGAAAACTGGCCTTAAGCATGACCTATGCCTTTTATGCTGAGGTAATTCCTGGGATTCAAGGGGGTGAAGTGCAGCTAAGCGGCGACTCGGCAGCCGTGGAAACCATCAAAAACCAGATCGGAGGCGATCAACTAATCGACGAAGGTGATACGCTTTTGGCCACCCACTTGATCCACCAGGATGCCTTCCCTGTAGAAATTGATCCCCAACAATGGCCTGAAACCCTCAAGCAGCTCGATATCAATGAAGGTGTACCACCAGCCTATGCCGCCCTGGAGATCAAGTGTTTTGACTTTGTCGATGACTTACGTCCCGATCTGGCTATCAAAAAGGTTGAGATCGAAGCTACAGCTGTCAATGGGAGACCGGTGAGCCTGGAAAAGCAATTTACCCGGGGAGAACTGGACCGCCACACCTTAGAGATCAATTTCCCTTATGCTATACGGATGGATCGAAGTATGCGCTACCGGGTCACCGAGTTTACTTTAGCTGGTGAACGAGATAAAGGCCCCTGGCAAGAGAAAGATCCCTGCACTGGCTTGATTGACATAACTACCGCCTTTAGAGACAACCCGATTGGTAAGAAAAGCCTGGAAGTGGAAGCCAATTTGGAAAACCTGGCTGAAAACGGAGTGGAACAAATGCAACTCGTTGTATTCGCTGACTTAGGTGGCGATCCCATCCAACAATGGCTGGATTTTACCCCAACAGATCCCTCGCCCATTCAGGTGCTTACATTCCGGTATGATTTGGATAGGCCGGTCTATTATGAAGTTCTAACCAAGCATCAGGATGGACAGGTCCAAGGATCTGGCAAGAAAATGCTGAACACCGATTACCTCTATTTAAGGTGACAGTAAAGGCAACTTAAGTCGTCAGCACTGTCATTTCCCCATTTTTACCCGCATCCGTACGCCCATGCCAGAAGGTCTCAGCGAGGGTACTCCCTTCCCACTGGCAGCCAAATTCGGCACTAAAAACGGATCTACTTGCAGACGACCCAGCTTTCTCGCTTTTTTGTCCTGTATGATCCGAGTAATCAGAATGGCTCCAGCTGTAGCCACCAATGCCGATCCACCAATCAACAGCCATTGCCCAGTCTTATATTTTGAGTTGAGGTCATTGTAGAATTCATCCCGGGTCGTTCCCGCATCGTCCCATACTGGAGAAGTAGGATCTGGATTTTCCTCGTAGAACTTGTAATCATCGCTACCCGTACCGTTTTGCCCCACAATTACAGCGCCGGATACAATTAGGGCTAAACCGGAGGCACTCAAAATACCAAGCCCGGCGGTAACCGGTGCACCTGTCCGCATGGATGGTTCCTTAGCTACTGATTTTTGAGCATCCATACAGGGATCAAGTGGATCAGTAGCCATTACCACTACGGATATATTGCTAATATCGACAGTTTGATAGCCGTCTTGCTTGTAATACCAGGTGATCTTGAGATTATCGCCGGCTATAACCTGGCCGGTACCCGAGATATATGTCTTGGGACGAATATTGTCATTGCTGGTTTTAAGTGAAACATCAAATAACCGATGGCTTCCATTTGGCGGAAGGTCGTAGGTGATTTCCAGTTTATCTTCATCCAGGATTACCCGGTCCTGGTAGTTCTTGGCAAAATTACAATCGGAAGATTGGGTCCAGGTCAGGGTTGTCAGAGCAAAAAGCAACAACAAGGTCAGACTTGTCTTTTTCATGTAGGGAAAGATTTTAGGTTCTTTGATGATTATGGGTTTTGTCGAACATAAATGGCAAAGTCCTTTTCAGCCGAAAGCTTAGGGATAATTTCCGGATGCTGGGGCTTTCCTTTTTGGTTTTTCACCATGGTAGGCACCCGGCTTTCCAGGTAAGAAAACAATTCCCCTATGGTGACAATACCGTCTTTTTTCTGCAGATCAGCCATTCCTTGCTTCAACCCTTCTACAATCGATTCGGTAAAGGCCCCATTTTTCCAGGCCTCATCTTCATAGGAATACTCCTCCTTGCGACTAGAGGTCACAATGATCGTAGCATCCTTGACCTGATTCAACTGAAAAATTGCCTGATTAATGGCTTCCGGATCTATGGAAACCCCTTTCTCTCCGGAAGCGGCTGCACTATGGCAGGCATCAATCAAGATAACCTTTTTGCAACGAAGCCGGTCCAGCCGGTTGGTGATATCTTCTTTAAAATTGACGGAGGTAATATCCTTGGCCGAGGGATCGTAATCATTCCCCTGGATCCAAAAATTATTGTCCATGATAAACCCGTGCGAGGAAATAAACAGCAGCACTAAGTCATTGGCTTTAATCTCCCCAAAGCGCTGTTTGGCTTCCAACCGGGCAACCGCTTTTTTAATTGCTGTAGTTGAAGCTTCTTTCCCAATCAAAGGCTGGATCTCTACCTTGCCAAACAAGCTTGGTTTTTCTTTTAGAGGCTGAAACAATTGCACAATATCTTTTGCATCTGCTGAGGAATACATCAGGTCACGCTGCACCCCAATAGAAATCAGATGCAGATCCGGAGCCGTAAGGGGCACATAGGAGAACTTTAATACTTCTGAAGCAGCTCCCCTAGCCTTTAATTGAAGAGTCTGAAAAGCAGAAGAGTTTTGCACCGGCAATACATCTGAGAAATAAAATTTTCCAGCCTCACCGGTCAAAGTAGCAGCCGAACTGGGAGCAAAAGAAGTCCCATTGTAAATCAATTGGAGTTCCTGTAAGTCTAATCGGCCAAATGTTTCAATATTTAACGAAATCCGAAACTGGTCCTGATTGAGGATATAAGGATCACCAGCCAAGGCAAACAGATTGGGTACGGACCAATTGACCTTGGTTTCCAAGTCTTTGGAGATTCGAATAAACCGAACCGGCGCCTCTACGCGTGATCCATCCGAGCTGGTAATCTCAACCCGCACAATGTTAATATCCCGATTTCGATTGAGCTTAATCCTTCGGCGAAAAAGAAATTCTCCTTTCTTGGAAGCTAGGTTTACTTCCCCCGACTTGGAGCCGGCCAGGTTGATGTTATCTAAAATAACTTGGAAAGAAGAATCCGTTAAGGGGCTTGAAGATTGTACTTTCATTTCCAGTACTACCTCGTCAAATGCTGAGATTTCGGTTGCCTTAGGGTAAATCCATTCTACGGTAATCGTTTCCGCTTTGCCGCGCATCACCGGTTTTGCCCAATCTTCCATTTTGGGCTTGGCTCCGGGATCAGTTTGCCCCTTGTTGCGCCTTTGGGCATGGAGAACACCAAAGGTCATCGTTAACACGAGTATAAAACATACGATCTTACCCGCTTTCATCTCAAGTTTTAGGCTTTTCATAACTCGGTGCAGATTTGACCTTCCATATAGATTTATATACTTTTAGCCTGGCCTGCATCTACACTATCAGTCATTTTTATCACTGTACAATATACGCCTAATACCTATGGCACAAAAGGCCCTTTTTACTATCGTAATCTTATTGTTTTCCCTTTCCCAATCGGAAGCACAGGTAAGAAAAGCCCTCAATACATTCCTCGGAACGGAATTTTTTGATGAATTCACTGCCGCGCGCGATAGAGCGGAGGATGCTGTCTTACAATTTCAGACTATCCAACATCGGTATTCAGATCAAGAGGTACAAATCATCATAGACTCCTACAATTCCTCCGCTGAGTATTTCAACCGCACACTCTACAACATTAAGGATGACCTCCTGGATAAAAATAAGCGCAAGTACATCATTGCCTACCCGGATTCCTATTCCAAGCAGGTAGAGACTGACCTGCGCCGTGCCCAAGAATATTACCAGAATACCTTTCAAAAGGAAATCGTTCAGCTTACAGCCGGGGAGATTACAGGCTTTGCCTTTATTGCTATGATACCCGAACTGATCAAGTACATCAAACTAGGTATTCAGGCCATCCAGAAGATCAAGAACGAATTCAACAAAATGAATGAAGCCATCCTGGACAAATATTTAATCGAAGAGTATCGGTTTCATACCTGGGATGAAATTACGGCCGGCAGGTAGATTCCTCTAACCAATAGTCTATGATCCTCCGAATCAGCATAGGGTTGTTGCTATTTACCCTGATTGGAACCGTACAGGGCCAATTCGGCACCGGCATCCTACTGGATGAGGAGGCCCTGGAAAAGATACCCACCAAGCCGGATTTTGGTCGCAAAGGGAAACTCGACACTCTACTCAAAGTGGACCTAACGCCTTACTGTCCAAAAGTTGGCAACCAAGGGCTTTCAAGTACATGTACCGGCTGGGCCATTGGCTACGGGGCTATGACGATCCATCGGGCCATTCAACAAGATTGGAGAGGACAAAGGGATAAAATTACCGAGAACGCATTTTCCGCTCTATACATCTACAACCAGATCAAAACCGGCCCAGCCTGCAAGGAGGGTACCTATATTACCAAGGGGTTGGAACTTATCCGGGAGAAAGGCAATACGCTCTTTTCCACATTTGAAACTTCAGATTGCGATGCCAAGCCCGGTCCCGAAGAGGTTAAGCAAGCTGCTCCCTTTCGGGTATCTGATTTCAGAAGGCTTTATGCCAAAGGGGAAACCCATGAACGAAAATTGAGCCAGATCAAATCCAGCCTGGCAGCCGGCAAGCCGGTGGTCATCTGCCTGCTACTCAAAGAAGGCTTCCTGAAGCTTCAGGGCCGGGAGTGGTATTTCCCAAATATGGATCCTACCGGGTTGGCTTCTTTGGCCCACGCCATGGTAGTGGTCGGCTATGACGATACTCGTGGAAGAGAAGGCGCATTTCAAGTTATGAATAGCTGGGGAACGCGGTGGGGGGAAGATGGATTCATTTGGATCGGATATAGCGACTTTACCCAGTATTGCCCCTTCGCCTTTGAGTTTTCCACCAACTGGGAAAGCATGGCCGAAGCCATTGATTTCCAAGCCAATGTTAGATGTAGATTTCCCCAATTTGACGCCCTTGGAAATTTGTTGCTGCATCGGGATGGCAGCATCCGATATAAAAACCTGCCCCCTACCCTAAAGGAGGGCATCTATTACCTGGATAATCGGGATTGGTCGGTCGAAGACATGTACCAATTTGCAGTTGGGGATCTGTCCCGAGAAGGGTTTTTGTACTTGTTCAGTATGGATGCCTCCGGCAAGATCAACGTACATTGGCCCCGGGACGAACAATTGGACGATAAATTCGAAGGCGTTCACGAAAGTGAAGTGATCTATCCCTTTCTCGACTTTGAGGTACCCGGTACCGATCAGGTGTTGCAGTTGGAGCAGGCCGGTCAGGAGTGGGTCTGCTTTCTTTTCAGTCAAACTGTTATCCCGAATTTTAATGAACGGATTCAATCTTTGAAAAATAGTAAAGGCAGTTTACCTGCTCGAGTCCGGGAAGTATTTAAAGAGGTTTTAGCAGATCCCAATCAAATAGTCTTGCAAGAAGAAACGGTAGGATTTTCTCTGCCTTTTGGAAATGCAGGTACAGTACCTCTTTATTTAACGATGAACGTTTCAGAATCCGGGAAATAATACCGTTAAGGCTTTGATAAGCACCTTTACAAGGGAGCTTTTCATTTGTAACTTATGCTGAAAGTTGCTTCCCTTAAAAACCTGTAAACCTATGTCTTTCATGAAACCTTTAACCTTAAAATTCACCTTCCTGTTGCTCCTCCTGTTAACCACCTGGGTTAATGGTTTTTCCGTTGTCAAATACGATGAAGGAAGGCGCATGATAAACGGCATTCAACTGTTGCAGGACAATGAAGACGGCCTGGCGTATTACTATCTGCCCCAATTTCCCAGAATTTCAATAGATGAAGACGGAACCTATGAATTGTTGTGCATGAAATACATTGGCCAGGGAGGCAGCGAGACCAATGGTGGTTTATTCCATGCCCTGGTTGAGTTTTCCCTTCCCGATTCCTTGCTGGCCGTGCTTACCGATGCGCTTCAGGACGAAGTGCCCGGTGCCCGGATTGTAGGACCGGTTCCCTTGCAACAAGCTCTGGAAGATGGCGAAACCGGAGTGGCCAGCTTTAGTGTAATCTCAGCCATTTTAAATAATACAGAGGGTGAAAATCCTTTCACGAGTCAGGTAGTTACCTCCGGCTTTGCCCCTTTACTTCCAGGGTCCAAAGCTGCGATTGCGGCTAAACTAAGTCAGGAAGGAGCCACCTTACTCTGGGAATCACTACAAGGACCAACCTCCGATGTTTCCGTGGCCATTCGTGGCTATTATGAGGCTGCAGTCAAAGGATACAATGCTACCGTGAAAGCTGAGGTATCCACCATTTACAATCATATGAGCCGTATCATGAATTTTCAGGAAGGCTATTCCAGGCGGCAGTTGAGAAAGATTTCGGATCAATTGGTTCAAGACCAGATCCTCGAGATTGATGTTTTTGACCGATCAGAAGGCCTTGGTATCGATAATGACAACATGGAGGCTATCCTTGAATTGGTAACAGATAAACTGATCGAACTCATTTTTGACGCTGAAACGGGTTGGTCTAAGATGCCCGAGACCGAAGTTGCGGTAGAGCAAGGCCAAATTCTGGGTAGAAGGGAACGCGGCTTTTTTAGCAAGCTGTTCGGTGGCGATCAGAATGAAAAATACGTATCCGATAACCAATATGTGGTCAAGAAACGAGAGGACATCAAAGTCAATCGGTTCTACCTAAATCTGAGCAAATCAACCACCGTAAAGGTTCCGGTTTATACGACCGGCAATTTAAGTGGCCTGTATCAAAGCTTTAATGAGGATGAACGTTACTTCCGCGTCGTCAATCTGGATGATCCCGATTTTCAGAAAAGGGAAGTATTCTTTCAGGTCGATGGCCAATTCACAGAATCTTTCAGCGATATTTTGAATTTCGTATCCGTCAATTTCAAAAAGGGCTATCCGGGTGGTCAGCCGGAAGTTTCGAGAGACCTTATGTTTAACCGGAAAGATCTAGAGGAAGGCAATGATGTGAAGTCAGTACTCTACCCTAGGCTCGGCGCTACTAATCAGGATTGGTTGGATTATGAGTACCGCATCACCTGGAGCTTAAAAGGTAGCAATACGACCCTACATTTTCCCTCCAAAAGCCGCTGGGCCAGCACTAAGGATGCGGCAATTTCATTGATTCCTCCGTTTAACAAACGGCTGATTGAGGTTGATGCGGACCGGTCCCAATTTGAACCTGCAGGCGTCCATTCGGCCAGTATCCGGTTCTTCGTAATCTTGAACGGCAAGGCACAACCCCAACGTTCATTGGTATTGAAAAGCACGGACTCTGAGAGTTCCAACCGAATCTCTTTATACCATGATCCAGAAGAACCCATCTTGTATCAGGTAACCTGGTATACCAAAGATGGCCCTCGGGAGGAAAAACCCGTTGTCCTTAAAGATGATTTCATCCTTTTACTACCCTGACATCAGCTAACCACCAAACTTCCACTGCCTGAACAACTCCCAAACCGTAATACCCAGGCAAACGGAAACATTTAGAGAATGCTTGGTTCCAAACTGAGGAATTTCAAGCACCTGATCAAGTAGTGGCAGCGCATCCGCACTAAGCCCTTGTACCTCATTGCCAAAAACCAATGCAATTTTTTGCCGGGTTGGCATGCTGAAGTTTTGCAAAGGCTGGCTCTCATCCGTTTGTTCCACCCCTACCAGAAAATACCCATCTGCCTTCAGGCGCCTGAGCAATACGGTCACTGCCTGTTCGTAAGTCCAGGGCATAGTAGCATCCGCGCCAATGGCGGTCTTCAACACCTCTCGATGAGGTGGCTGGACGCTGATTCCAGTCAGATAAATATGCTCCAAGGCAAAAGCGTCGGCGGTTCGGAAAGCGGATCCTACATTTAAACCGGACCGGATATTATCCAATACCAGCGCTATAGGTGCCTTGGGCGCCTTTTCAAAATCTGATGCACTTAACCGCCCGAGCTCTTCCAGCTTGAGTTTTCTCATGGCGAATAGGGTCTACGATACAAAATAACCTCCACCAACGGGCTGCGTAACTCGTGTACGATATCCCATTGCTCCAATTCCTTAAGATCAGTATCGGAAAAATCATTCATGATATTACTGTAAAAGATGATGGAGTCCTGTTGCAGATCAGCTTTGTGGAATCCATCTGTCCGGCCATTCAAGTCGATCAGTTCCATAGGACCCAGGTTGGGAAAATGAGAACCAATATGATTCACGGCATAATTCTCCTTATCCAAAAATGCAATCATATCTTTTCGTAACCCGTAGTAAGGCAGATGCGCTAGGGTCGCATCCCAACCCTGTGACATCTGCTTGGGGTAAACCCAGGTATTCCCTAAAAGCAAACCAACCAAAGCCGTCCATTTTAGCGGTTGTAACAACCGTTCAGGTCGATGCTCCTTACAAACTGCAACGAAAAGCAGGGTGAACGAAAGAAAAACCGGCAACAGGTAGCGATGCATATGTAGTCCCTGGTACAGCAGGAAAGTAGGCAGCGTCACCAGAGTCATGACTAAGAATAACAGAAGTGTATCCCGGGTTTTGCCTGCCACTGCATGTAACCTGGGCAATCCCTTTCGCCAAACCAGAATAAGCAGAATGATCCATAAGGTAATGCGACCAAAATCCACCATTCTCCATAGATAAACTACCAGGTTGCGCAACATGCCGGTCCAATCGGCTAGTATAAATCCAGGTGCCCATTCAGAATCTGCATGATAGCCGATCCACCCCGCTTCCCGATAGTGCCAAATCAAAAAGGTTAGGGCCAACAGGCCTGAAGGAGTAAACACTATGAACCGCTTCACTACATAAGATAGGGGTAGAGAAGATCTAAAATACCGGAGCGCGATATCATAGCAAAACAAGCCTGCTGCAATCATCATGCCGCGGGTACTGATCACGGCCAGGCCCATCGCCGCCAGCCCTAGTGTCATAGACTGATTTTTCCAAATGGACCAGACGCCAAGTAGGAAAAAAAAGGTCAACACTACATCCGGGCTCACCAAGGTCAGTTGACTAGCCAGCACAGGGTCCGCCAGCAGAAGGAGCATCCCCCAATAAAAGACCTGGCGCACTTCAATTTCGCGAATCAAATGGTAACTCAGCCAACCGATCCCCAGGGCAAATGGCATCATTACCAGATGACTTACCCAGAGGCTCTTTCCAAACAAGAGCCACAAGCCGGCAATAGCCATTCCAAAGGTAGGCGGATGCCCCGAGTCAATAGATTCGGGAAGTAATAATTCCTTAAAACCGGTTTGGTAATAATGGTGCGCATGTTTGGAAGCCAGCTGAACTGTATCCCAGAAAAAAGCATGATGGAGCGAAACCAAAACGTACAAGGCTGGCAGCCCAAAAGCGATCACCCAGGGAGACCATTGAATAAACGAAAATCTTGCCCCTTTCGAGCTCATGTGCAGGATTGCTTGTAGGCCAAGGCTGCTTGTATAAAGCCAACAAACAAAGGATGCGGGGTTTCGACAGTACTTTTCAACTCCGGGTGAAATTGAACTCCCACAAACCAGGGATGGTCCTCGTACTCCACAATTTCTACCAGTCCAGAATCAGGATTAATCCCGGTTGCAACAAGCCCGGAAGCTTCAAATTGCTCCTGGAAGGCATTATTGAATTCATAACGGTGGCGGTGGCGCTCACTGATATGGAGCTTGCCATAGGCGGCTGCTGAGCGGGAACCTCGTTTAATTTCACATTCGTAGGCACCCAGGCGCATCGTACCTCCCTTGCGGGTAATTTTCTTTTGGTCGGGCATCAAGTCAATGACAGGGAAAGGCGTTTGAGGGGCTACCTCCGTACTGGAACTCCCCTCCATGCGGATCACGTTTCTAGCAACTTCCACCACAGCGCATTGCATACCGAGGCAGATACCAAAAAAAGGTATGCCCTTTTCCCGCACAAATTGGATAGCATGGATCTTTCCATCGATCCCGCGTTCTCCAAAGCCGGGTGCAACCAACACTCCATCCAACTCCCCTAAATGCTTTTCCATATCCCGTTCGGCGCCCTCTAAATGCTCGGCATGTATAGGTACTACTTCGACCCGGGTTTCATTCACAGCTCCAGCATGTACAAAAGCTTCGTGAATGGACTTATAGGCATCCGGGAGCTCATTGTACTTCCCCACCAAACCGATTCGGACCTGGTAGGTTGGGCTTTTTAATTTACCTAAAAAGGTTTTCCAGGCTGAGAGATTGGGCTCTCGGCGATCGGGCAGCCGCAATTTCGAAATCACTGTCCGGTCCAGCTTTTCCTTGAGCATGAGCAAGGGAACGTCGTAGATGCTTTCCGCATCAATGGCCTCGATTACACTGCCTACATCGACGTTGCAAAATAAGGCCAGCTTGCGCCGGATATCCATCGTGAGTGGATGTTCAGTCCGACACACTAAAATGTCCGCCTGAATTCCTGTGTTGAGCAATTCCTTTACAGAATGCTGGGTGGGCTTCGTTTTTAATTCTTTAGCAGCACTTAAATAAGGGACCAGGGTAAGGTGAATGACCAGGCAATTATCCAAGCCTAGTTCCCAGCGTATTTGGCGCAGCGATTCCAGGTAAGGCAGGCTTTCGATATCCCCCACAGTACCACCCAACTCCGTAATGACAATGTCGTAATCCCCACTTTGCTCCAACAGCTGGACCCTTCGTTTGATTTCATCGGTTATATGAGGCACTACCTGAACGGTTTTCCCCAGGTAGTCTCCCGAGCGTTCTTTGGTTATAACGGTTTGATAAATTCGTCCGGTGGTAACATTATTCGCTTGTGAAGTGGGTCGATTCAAGAAACGCTCGTAATGCCCCAAGTCCAGGTCGGTCTCGGCTCCATCGTCCGTTACATAACATTCGCCGTGTTCATAGGGATTTAAGGTGCCGGGATCGACATTGATGTACGGATCAAACTTCTGAATGGTAACCGCAAAACCCCTGGCCTGGAGCAATTTGGCTAGTGATGCAGCAATGATTCCCTTCCCTAATGAAGAGGTGACGCCCCCCGTAACGAAGATATATTTGGTCATGCTTTTCTCTTTACCAAAGAAGGCTTGGTTAGGCTGTCTTTGGTGATGTTACGGGATGCAAAGATAGGAGTAAATATGGGTATCCCATGTGGTGAGGCCCATAATATCCTGGTCAAAGGCATGATCTAAGACCACCTAACAATAAATGGACTTGATCCATTTTAAGTTGAAAATGGCAGTCATCAAAATGAACCATCGTACTTGTAATCATTGGATAGTAGGTTCTTTTTGAAAAAACCGTCCCATCAACCTGGATAACAGGTAAGGTCGGTTACTCAATTAGACAACCTGCATTCCTTCCATACATAGATGTATTGCATTCGATAGTCAAAACAGATAAGCAAATCTTGTATCGCAGGCGTACCTAATATTCCTGTAAGCTCAATCGAAGCAGAGGAGAGGTGGGAAAGGTCTTCAATGAAATAATCGTAAGAGATTGCACGATCTTCCCACACCCGGGTAAGCAGTGGTGCAGGACCAGCTAATTTCCGCCATACATGATCCAGGCCCAGTACCTCCTGGCTTGAGCTAGCCGTAAAGGAACTGGTTGTGCGAGCAAAGCCTGCATCCAATATATTGAGTTCCGCACCACTGTCTATTCCCAATCGGACCTTTTCTGTTCCAATTTGAGCCAATACGACAGGCAAATTATCTACTAGCTCAAATGAGATTCTTGCTTGAGGAGCAGATTGCTTTTTCAGCATAGCTAACTGCCTCCGGTCGAGGAAGGAGACTCGTTGATGTGGAAAGTCGATCAATACGGCCCTTCCTGCAAATGCTTGATAGCCTATCAGTCCAATCAGGTTGACATCCAAATGGATTGACAAAGCGGACAAATCGGTGAAATACCCTTCTACATCCCCAAGTGCTATTCCTGCAAATTGAACATCGGAAAAGCGAGTTTCCTCAAGCAGTGCCAAACTCCCCATCGTTTTCCCGACATCGGTGACGTTAATCTCCTTTTTGTGTATTACAATACCCGGGGAGCCGCTATCCAGCACGAACCATCCTTCCTTACCATCTACGATTCCTTGCAGCAAAATTAGGTCCTCCACCATTAAAGCCGCGGAAGACGAATGATCTAAAACAGCCTGAACAGGTATAGACTTATGGGCAGCACAGGATTGAAGAGCAAGCCCCAGTAGTATCAAGCCAAATAAAACAATCTTTCGCATAACCTTCTCCTCATTTTTCCAGCTAAAAACGCTTTTAGTAAACAACAAAGGAGCTATTATATACAAATATTTTACAAATTATTAACATTTAATTTACAAACATAGTTCCTTCCCAACCAAAAAATCAATCGGGCAAAAGCTTGTCCTTCAATTTGATTTAATTCCCAGTATCATATTGATAGAAGTCCTATAAGTCATTGATATTGTGTCTTCTGTATTCGATTTCATGAAAACTTAAACATTATTTAACACCTCAAAGGCCCCCAAAAAACCACGAAGTAGGAAGTTTGTCCAGCTTTTTGCAATAGAGGATTTACCTATTACCAAAACCGTAACCTCCATTAACCCTATGAGACGTATTTTTTTCCCAATCGTCTTTTCCTTTCTTTCTCTTGGCATATTTGCTCAACAAGGTTCTATCACCGGTACTATCATTGATCCTGAACTCAATGAAGGTGTCATCGGAGCCAGTATCCTGGTCAATGAAACCGGAGGAGGTACGACTACCGACTTTGATGGTAATTTCGAAGTCCTCCTAGATCCAGGAGCCTACACCCTAACTATCTCCTATATCGGATATAAGACTATTGTCCTGGAGGAGGTGGAGGTGGCAGATGGAGAGTCTACGGTGATCAACCTTACCATGGAGGAAAATACGGCTCAACTCGAAGAAGTAGTCGTCGTAGCCAAAGCAGACCGGGCATCTTCAAGTATTCTCCTCATTGAACGGAAAAAAAGTACGCTCTTGACACAGTCTATCGGAGCGCGTGAATTATCTAGACTAGGGGCTGGTGATGCAGCTGAAGGGCTAAAAAAAGTAGTAGGTCTTGCGGTACAGGGCTCCAAATTTGTGGTTGTTCGCGGATTGGGCGATCGATATAATGCCAGTACCCTCAATGGGCTTCCAGTAGCTGCCCCCAACCCAGACCGGAGGGTACTTCCCTACGATATTTTCCCTAGTAACATTCTGAGCAGTTTGAATGTGACCAAATCCTTTACACCTTCCTTGTTTGGTAACTTTTCCGGTGCCTCCATTGATGTCCGAACGGTTGATTATCCAAACGAGACCTTGCTGGATGTTCAGTTTTCAACTGGATTTAATACCCAGGTTACCTTTCAGGAGGTACTTCGAGATCAATCAGCCTCTGACGATGTATTGGGTTTTAACAACACCCGGGAACTTCCATCCATATTAACGGACTATTACTCAAGGGAAGTGGGAGATCCGGGTCGACCAAGTTTCTTCTATAACTCCAACACAACTGTAAGTGAAGGGGAAGACTTCACCGAGGATAATTGGTTTACGACTGGATTTGACCCTTCTTTTCAAAATGCCGCCCCCAATTTTGGCGGTTCTATTACCTATGGGGACCGTTTTGATATGGGTAGTGAAGGGGAATTAGGATATATATTCAACGTGAATTACTCGCAGGAGAATGTTAACAATGACGGTTTCATTCGAATCTTCTCTGCTTCTCCCGATGTCCCTCCTCGGCAAGACTTTACATTGGACAAAGACTTCCTGAATACCAACCTCTCTGCTGTAGGTAACTTCACGTTCAAGATTAACGATAACCACTCTATTCTATTCAAGAACCTGTACTCCCACCTGACGAACAACAACGTACTAGAGACCGATGGTTTCTACTTCGATCGGCAGCCACAGGATGTATACTCCAGACGGATCACCTATCTGAGCTATCAGTTATTTGCCTCGCAGTTGTTTGGAGAGCATAGCTTCGGACCAAGATGGGATTTCAATTGGGGAGCCAGCTACTCCAAAGCGGATGCTGCTGAACCAGATCGCCGGCAGATCTCTTTCTTTTACGACCCGGAAGATCGGGAGTCCTTCACCTATGACTTCAACTTCCTGGATCGCGCTGAAAACCACCGCTTCTTCACTGATCTGAATGATACCGACATTGCCGGTAAGTTGGAGCTAAAATATAACCTGCGCCGTCTGAATGACGATGAGGTAACTTTCATCGGTTTCGGATTCGATGTGCAAGACAAGACCCGGGATTTCTTCCTGCGTCAGTACAACTACGTTGTTCGAAACTTAAACCGACAAGGGCCTACGCCTATCTACGATGTGGACTCCCGCATCCGACTGGATAACATCGGCTTCATTTCCGATACTACGGCTTATGAAATCAGTGAAGGTACACAGGTGACCGATACCTATGACGCTACTCTTCAGATCTACGCCCCTTACTTCACCTTCAGCTGGCAAGTAACGCCAGGAAAATTCAATATCAACGGTGGCCTCCGGGTTGAAAATGCGACCCAGACCATTGAGTTTTTTGAGTTGGGTCAAGATCCAACCATTGATGAGCGCACCAAGCGCGAGTTAGCGTCTAATGATATCCTGGGTGCCTTAAACTTTAAGTTGAATTTCACGGAAAACAATATTGGCCGATTCGCAATCAGCCGGACTATTTCACGCCCTGATTTCCGGGAATTAGCTCCCTTCGAATACCGGGAAAGTTTTGGAGCCTTCCGGGTTGTGGGTAATCCCAATCTGGAAAACGCCTTCAATTACAACGCGGATCTGAGATACGAGATTTTGTCTACCGGAGGCGGACTATTGGCTGTGGGGGCATTTGGAAAATTCCTGGACAATCCGATCGTCCAAACGGTGGAGGCTGGTTCGAATGCTCGTAAATCCTTTACAAACGGGGTATCTGCCTACGTTTTTGGGGTAGAATTTGAACTGGATCGCAGCCTCGCATTCCTGGGGCCTTGGGCGCAAAACTTCCGTTTTCGGACCAATATCACAGGTCTATTCAGCCGAATTACCATCGAAGAAGAAGGAGGCGGCGGAGCAACCAATCAAACGACCAACGAACGCCCACTTGAGGGTGCTTCTCCTTACTTGATCAATGCAGACTTGAGCTATGGCCGCGTAGCCGAAAAAATAGCTTACGATTTCACGCTCAGCTACAATGTGTTTGGCCGTCGCCTTTCCGGTGTAGGTGCCCTGGGTAGCGGAGACCAATTTGAATTGCCGGTAAATACCCTGAATGCTGTATTGGAGATGAAATTTGGCATTGAGCAACGCTTCCGTCTCCAGTTATCTGCAGCCAACATTCTCAACCCACTGTTCCGGGTAGAGCAAGAGTTTTTCGATCAGCAGGAATTGCAAAACGGAAATATCGAGGTGATCGAAACCTTGGAAATGGACTCTTTTCGCCGAGGGATTACTTTTGGCATTGGCCTGAAATACCGGATTCTGTAACTCAGAGAACTCAAGAAAAAATATCAAGAACTTCCCCCAAATTCAATTGCATTCTTAATCCGAAAACTTCATAATTATTATGACCAAGTTTTTCAAGTTTTTCATGATGTTGGCAGCAGTTGGTACGCTTGCGCTGACCAGCTGTGATGACGACAGCGATGGCGGTACTGCATTGCCACCATCATTTACAACCCCTGCTACTGCTCAGGTTCAAACTGGAACTACAGCTACAATTAGCATTACTGGTATCTCTACTCCAGCTGGTTTTTCCAGCATGACTGCTCAGGTTGAAGCTGGCTCCGGTACTGTTTCTGTAACTAGCGAACCTGCTGCTGGTGCTACAACTGGTACCGGTGAAGTTACTTTCGATGCTTCCGGTGTACCTGATGCTGGAACTTCTGTTGTAGAAGTAACAATTACTGATAACGCTGGACAAACTACTTCTCAGCGTACTACAGTGAGCATCACCACGACTCCTCCTCCAACTGTTGAGTCTATCACTGGAATTACTCCTCAGGATGATGATGACTTCTTCCTTTCCTTAAGCACCAAAAATGGTCAGCCTGTAGTTTTGCTACGTGGAACTGTTGACCGTTCCATCTCCTTGAACGTGCCTAACGAAGGATACAGCTGGGTATTGAGCGGTGGTATTTTCGTGGTTACTAACGAAGGTGCTGCTGATGAGACTACCCTGACTATTGCTCCTGGTCAGACCATCTATTTCGACGCCCAGTCTGCTTCTACTTCTTTCCTGGCTATCCAGCGCGATGCCAACATCGATGCTGATGGTGGCGATGCTGCTGGAACTATTACCATGACTACTTCTGAAGAACTTGGAACAGGTGGTAACCCAGCTGGTGGACAGTGGGGTGGATTGATCGTAAACGGAAATGCACCTATCAACGTAGGCGACGAAGCTGAAGGTGAAGGTGGAACCGGTGTTTACGGTGGAGATGACCCGACCGACAATAGCGGAACCATGCGTTACATCGTATTGAAGTTCCCAGGTCGTATCGTGGGTGTTGATAACGAATTGAATGGATTTTCTTTCAACGGCTGTGGAAACCAAACTGTTTGTGAATTCCTGCAGAGCTGGAAAGGGGAAGATGACGGTTTGGAATGGTTCGGTGGAACTGTAAACGTCCGTTATGCTGTATCCACTGGTTCTTTGGATGACTCTTTCGACTGGACACACGGATGGATGGGGAACGGCCAATGGATGGTGGTTCAGCAAGATGGCGATGGCGACCGTGGTATTGAAGCGGATAACCTGGAAGCTAACTTTGAAGCACGTCCAAACTCTCGTCCTGTATTGTCTAACCTGACTTTGGTTGGAAACGCTGACGGTGATGTGGGTATGCGTTTGCGTCATGGTACGCAAGGTGCTATCCACAATGCATTGGTTACCGGTTTCGGTGGCGGTGGTATCCGTGTAGACGAAGACGGAATCACCGATGGTCACGTCGATACGGATTCGTTGGTAGTAACTAACTCCATTGCTTTCTCTAACGATACCGGACGCGAATTGCGTAACGCTGCTGTCCGTTTCTTCGACGACGGATTGGGCGGACCTGGCACCGGTGATAAGGCTGCTGCAGTAGATACTACTATCTCTTCAAACCCATTAACTGACGGTGTTATCGGTGTTGTGACCACTGGTGAAAACGTTGGACCTGTTGATCCTTCTACGGTATATGGAACAGAATTCTTTACTTCTGTTTCTTACATCGGTGCAGTTGATCCTGCTAACAACTGGTTGACTGGTTGGGTATTGAGACCTGACGGTACTACTTACTAAGAAAGACTTCTTTTCTTTAGTATACATTCTAAAGGGTCTACTTGCCAACGCGAGTAGGCCCTTCTGCTTTATTCTGGGAGAAGAACTTGCTTATGTGGGCTTCTATCTTCTTGGTTTTAAAGCTTAAGAACACATAAGTAGTTGTATTTTTGCAGCTTGAAAAAACTATCCTTCCAAAAAAAAAGAAGAACCAAATGCACAACAACCCTATTACCATGCAACCTACTAGAAAAGTACTGGTCCTACTGGCTTTTACGGTCCTTTTCTTCCCTTCCTGCGGCCCATCTCTGCCCAATGTCCCAGAGGAACAAATTGCCGAGCGAATCAGCCTGTATATGAAAAACCCCCTTAACGACCATACGATCGCTATTCCATCTTATACCCCAATCAGCTATTCCAAATTCCAGCGGGCCCGCCCTAATGGCACCACTATCCCAAAAGGCACCATCGCCAAAGTAGTACATCGATATAAAGGGTTGAATAACGCCAATCGATGGGTCCGGCGGGATGCAGAATTCTATTTTGATGAAAGCTATACGGTAATTGGAGACTCGATTATCAAATACCTTGATCCCAGAGATAAAGATGCATGGAAAGCGCAGTATCGCGCTCGCCAGGATTCCCTTTTTCAGGCGAGAAAGAAAAGAGAAATGGAAGCGGAACAAACACCTGAGGATAGCCTCCAACATATGGAATCCAGTAATTAAACACCTGGAACATGCAACGGCTTTGTCGGCCTTTCGAACTTTCGAATGACCGTTTCCAAAAAACTTGAAGTAAAACGCAAAAGCCCACCGAAAACCCTTATTTTCTCCCCGGATTCGAAACACCTGAAAGCCAATGGATCTTTCCCTTGCAGTCATGTGGCTCGGTTTTATCCTTGCCTCTTACTCCGTGGTCGGAAACGACGTTATCCAAACCTTGGGTACCTTTCTCACCTCCAATGAGAAACGGGTTCCTTGGTATATCCTTTGGGTATTTGCGGCCGGTATTCTCTCTATCGTCCTGATCTATGGATACAGCCTGGGCGATGTTTCCTACGGTCGCCTGGAGCGTTTCTCCTTTCCGGATAATTATGCCTGGTACTATTTGCTACCTCCATTGGTCCTCCTATCGATAACAAGACTGGGGATTCCGGTGAGTACTACGTTTATGATCCTGACCCTCTTTTCCCTTCAGGATATCCCCAATGATATCGGATCTATGCTTAGCAGTACGGTGGATTCGAGCTCAAAATTGGGCGGAATGATCCAAAAGTCCCTTATCGGCTACTTGGTTGCCTTTACAGCTGCCATTTTGATCTACCTGGGGGTCACTAAGCTGACGGAAAAATATTTTATCGAGAATCCGCTCAAAGCAGAACACCGTCCCTACTGGACTTTCGCTCAGTGGGCCTCCACAGGCTTCTTATGGTCCCAATGGCTCATCCAGGACTTAGCCAATATCTATGTCTTTTTAAGAGGTGCAAGAGAGGTCACCCAACTGGAATTTGGTATTTCACTGCTCATTCTGGTCGGACTGCTAGCCTACATCTTCTACAATCGAGGGGGTGCGGTCCAGGAAGTTGTACGCCAAAAGACGAATACCGATGATATAAGGTCCGCTACCTTCGTGGATTTAATCTATGGCATTATACTCTACATCTTCAAAGATCTCAGCAACCTCCCCATGAGTACCACCTGGGTATTTATTGGGTTACTGGCTGGCCGGGAAATTGGTATCCGGCTTCGCCTGGAGGGTACCATCTCTCCAAGAATTCGAAAGATGGTTTTCTCAGACTTGTTTAAAGTATTTATCGGGCTGGTAGTTAGTGTAGTCCTGGTCTTTATTATCAAGCTGCTGGCTACTTAGCAATGATTGAGTCTGCTAGTGGAATAAGGTCCTAATAAATTATAGGATTACAACATTATACCATTTATCTAATCCAGCTTTCTCCGCTTCATCTCTTCATTCACCATGCGGTACTCCCGGCTCATGTCGCCGGTAACGGAACTGTTTTCCTGAGCCCTTCGAATAAGGTAAGGAACCACTTCTTGAACAGTGCCATAAGGCAGATATTTGGCTACTTGAAATCCTTTATGAGCCAGGTTGAAAGTAATGTTGTCGCTCATACCGTAGAGCTGGGCAAAACGAAGGTGAGGATGACCTTTATCGATACCCCGTTCTTCGATTAATTGTGCCTGTAATAGATTGCTTTCCGTGTTGTGCGTTGCATTACAGGAGGCCATTTCCTGATAGTGCGCTACGCAAAATCGAACAGCTTCGTTATAGTCTCGATCGGTGGATTCCTTGGAAGGTTGGATAGGTGAAGGATAGCCCATTTCTCGGGCTCGCTCCCGTTCTTTATCCATATAAGCGCCCCGAACCAATTTCGCCCCAAGAATCCAGCCTTCCGCCTGTGCCTTTTCGAAAGAATATTTCAAATGCTCCAACTGGTCCACCCGATAGAGCTGAAAAGTATTGAACACGATAGCTTCCTCCCGATTAAACCGGAACATCATTAGATTTACCAACAAATTTATAGAGTCCTGAATCCAGGTTTCCTCCGCATCTATATAAACCTGTACTTGCTTGCGAGTTGCTGTTTCACAAATGGTGATCAACCGGTGTACCACCCGATCCCATTCTTCTCTTAGCGGACCAGGATCTGGCACCTTACCTTTTAAGGTTTCCAGCAGGCCGAATCGAGCTAATCCAGTGAGCTTAGTGCTTACTACACTAGCGCTAGCATGTTGGGCTGCAAACTCGATAGCCCGCAAATTTTCTTCCATGGTTCGGTCGAAATCTGCTTCGGTATCTTTAGCTTCAGCGCCATAATCCAGCACACTAAGGACACCGTGGGCATATAAGCTTTCAATAGTGCTGGCAGAGTCTTCTAGTGAAGTACCACCACAGAATTGCTCGAAAATGGTATGCTTTACAATACTTTCTACAAAAGGTAAGTGCAGCTTGATAGCGGTGATACCGAGTCTGGATCCAATTCCCACCAGCCAGTGGTGATTCATCAACCCAAATAGCCAAGCCATTTTTCGTAATTCCTTATCCGTCTTGGAGGCAAAGGCTACTTCTGTATTGGAGAAGTCGACAGACTCCCGGGAGGGGCCGATCAATTGTTCCATAATTCGGTTCAGTTTGGCAATCTAAAGCTTTAAACAACAACGAAAGCGAATAATTAAGTGTTCCAAATTGCCCAAGCTTTTTCAGCTTGATAATGCAGCATTGGCAAACCATTCAAGATTTGACTGCCCTGTTGTTCTCCCTTTCGTAAAAATAGTGGTTTTTCAGGATTGTAAACTAAGTCCAAAAGCCAGTGCCTGGACTCCAGATGCTCGTAGGGTAAATCCGGACAATGATCCTCATTTGGGTACATACCCAGAGGAGTGGTGTTGACAATAAGCCGAATTTGATCCCAGTCTAATTCTTGTAGTTCAGGATAGGTCAAATCACCTTTTTGTGCAGAACGCGAAACGGTAAAAAGATCTAATCCCAGTTTTTTTAGCACATAAACCACGGCTTTACTCGCCCCACCAGTGCCTAGAACAAGGGCCCTACCCTTTCGAAGTATATCGACGGAAGCCCATTCGGTCAAGCTCTTTTCAAATCCAAAGACGTCCGTATTGAAACCCTCTTTTCGTCCATCTATCAACCGAATGGTGTTCACTGCCCCGACTGTTTCGGCTTCCGGGCTTAGGGAATCCAAAAAAGGGATTACCTGTTCCTTATACGGAATTGTCACATTCAAACCCACCAGATCAGGATGCGACTGGAAAAGAGCGGGCAATGCCTGGATTTCAGGAATCGGGAAAAGCTCGTAAGCATGATCGGAAAGCCCTTCCTTTTGAAACTTCTCGGTAAAATAGCGCTTGGAAAAAGAATGGGACAGGGGGTAGCCGATCAAGCCAAACAATCGATGCGCCTGTGGTACTATCATACGCCAACTTCCAACTTGTTGTTGCTTCCAACTCGTTCGAGCAAAAAGACGATGGCAAAACCAATCAACATGGCTACCAAGGCCAACCAGAAAAAGGACTCTCCCACCTCCAGCCCGTATTGTGCCGGAAGCAAATTCACCTCCTTAATGACCTTATCTATCTCCATCCCCGGGGTCAAACTGACAACTTCTCCAGACTCAGTCATTCCCAAAACCGGCTTTCGCCAAGGCCAGATCTTGTTGAGCGAACCGATCATGAAACCAGTAAGGGTGGCCAGGGTCAAGTCGCGGTAGTGTTTAAACATCCAGGATAAGACTCTGGAAAACGTGCCCAATCCAACCAGACAACCCAATCCAAAAAAGAAAATGACCAGCAGCTTATCGAAAGCAAAGGTTTCCAAAAAGGATTTTACGGAGCCAATAACATATTGATACATGCCCAGAAGCAGTAAGATGAAACTGCCTGAAACTCCTGGTAAAATCAGGGCAGAAATAGCAATCGCGCCGGAAAGAAAAACGAACCAGGCCGTTTGAGGGCCTTGAGCCGGACTCACCGTAGTAATCAAATAGGCCACTATGGCAGCCAGTACAATAGCAGCAACAGTCTGTAGGCTCCACTGCTTGACCTGACGGCCCACGAATATCGCAGACGCAATGATCAGGCCGAAAAAGAATGCCCAAACCAGGGGTGGGTATTTTTCCAACAGGTCACTGATCACAAACACACCGGAAACCAGCCCGGTCCCCATACCCAACATTAAGGGCAGTAAGAATCCCACATTGCCCACCTTCCAGGCTGCCGCCAGTCCTTCGGAAGATAAACTTCTCCAGACGGCCGGACCCAAAAAGGCCTTAATGGTATTGATCAGGGTTTCATAAATACCTGTAATAAAGGCTATCGTTCCACCGGATACCCCGGGAATTACCTCGGCCATGCCCATGACCATACCTTTCAGAAAAAGGGAAATGCGTTCGTTCATGGGCCCAAAAATAACTGCCCTGCTGGGTTTTTCGAATCTTAGTTCTCGTGTTTACGACCTTTTGGCAGGCCTGACTGATAAGCAGCCTCCAATTTTTCTTCTTCCTTGAGTTCCCGGGTCGATTTTTTCTTTTCTTTGAGCACTTTCAAATCCGGTTGACCAGCGTCTATCCAGGCCGTATACCAACTGCTCCCAATAGCTTGAATGGTAGCCCGCCATCTTTTTTCCACCATGCCTCCCATAGCATCCTGATACGCCTTGGCATATTCCCGGCACTGAATGCGGACCGTTTGCCCCAGACGCTCATCAAAGCAAAATTGCTGGTCAGAAGGGTAAGTCTCACTGAGTCGTTTTTCGATCAGCAACACGGAATCCACCAACTGATGGCTGGTGAGCACTACATCCCAGTAGTAGGTTTCAGGATCTTCTATATAGGAGGCTTTACCTACAAATGAATCGTATTCTTCGGCTTCGAATAATTCCGGAATCCGACTTTCCCAAAACCCGTGAATGCCTACCTGATTCGTAAGTTGGCCGTTATAATTCTCCGTAGTGTGCAAGGGAACGTGCGCATCGCCAATATAATGACCCATTTCGGCCGATAAACGCAAAACTCGATCCAGTTGCTCCTCCCGAAAGGCCTGAGTCAATCGTTCTTGCATTTGTTTTAGATGATAGGGTACGATGCCATATTCTGAGAAATGATCTATAGCCCGGATTTCCTCAATATCGTCTGGGAGTTCCAGCTCCAGCAGTACACCAAAGGTATCGGGTTCAATCACCCATTCATCCTCGTAATACTGAGGCAGCACCATATGCCGGACCAACTGGGTTAGGTTTTGTCGGGCCGTGCCGATGGTTAACACAGGATCGTCGTCCTCGAATTGGGTTGTCCAATACAGGCTGTCGCTACTCCAAATCGCATCTTCATAATGCCATAATGGAATGGTATCACCATCTTCCTCAATGGCAAAAGTCTCCAGGTAACGCGCCAGGGCATCTGGCCATTTTCGGGGCACATCCGGAAAGGGGTACACACCCCAGTGATCGATATCAATGTAGTGCCGGACAGCTTCATGCCGGGTAGCATAGCGTCGTTTATCCGGGTCTACTGCATGTTCCGTGACAAATTCTATATGCTTCTTAAAAAAACCGATCAATTCCGGAGGCAGGGTAAATACAGCCAATCGGTTTAACCGACGGTGCCCATAAAATCCCCAAGGATTCTCCGATGGCGATAAAGCCATAGAAGGCAAAACAGAAAACAACAAAACCACCAGCAGCAATCGCGTATTCATGAGAATAAAGATAAGCTCTGCAAAAAGGCCAACGGGTAGACTACCTAACTGACCTTATGCAAATTCTATAATTACGACCTTGAGTAAGCCAACATTATGCTTCCAATTCAATAAGACCTTGGAAAATTAGAGGATAGATCTTAGGTGTAAAAATTTGATTTTCAGACAAATAGCCCATCCAACATCTACTATCCAACCGCAAGGAGTCCATTTATAGGATACCAAAATGGCGCTTGACATCAGTTACCTAATTAGCAAAGCGCCTTCTCCGGATCCAATTATATACCAACCCAAAAATAAGCAACAATGCCAAGGGAACCCCAATATTAAACACCTGCCAAAACCTGGCTTCCGAACTAGTCCGTGCTTTATCCAGTAACCGGAGCTTTATTTCTTTATTTCGGGCTTCAATAACCCCGTTAGGATCAACCATATACTCGATAGCATTAACCAGAAAATCCTGGTTGGCAAAGGTGAAGCGTTCAAAACTGTTGTAGCCTAGGGGTTCCGGCCGTTGCTCCCTGGGATTGATCGGATTCTTAGCCACATCTCCATCCGCAACCACAAGCATGGCATTGGGTGGACTTTGCTCAACAAAAGCTTGCTCCGATGGGGTATTTCGAGTAGGCAAGGGTCTGTTTGCATAGAGCGAGGAGAAGGTTCCTTCCAAAAGCACAGCGAGGGGTTGACCCGGTTGATTGAACTTTTGAGGATCAAGCCCATACCGAAGAAATTCAAAACTCAGGGACCTGGGAAGGCTTTGAATAAGGGAATTATCGGAGCTCTCCAATAAAACCCTCTTGGATAAGGCCGGCTTGGTACGTATGGCAGTATCCAACTGACCGGCAAAGTAAAAATTGACCGGATCCAGGTTTTTGACGACCGGATGCGAAGAGGTAGGCACGGAGACAATGTGGTATGGATAGGGAAACAACTCCAACTGAGCCTGATTTCCTACCACCCCGGTTGCCAATGGAATGCGAGAACATTGCAGATCTAATACTAGGTTAGGTTCGATGCGTACCCCATAGCGAAAGATGAGATCATCCAGATTGAGCTCGTACGGGCGAGGCAAAAACTCGGCCCGGGTTTGTAAGCTATCCAGCGTAACAGCAGCCGGATCCAGCAGCCAGATCACTTTCCCACCATGCATGATATATTGATCAATCTTGAATTTCTCTGGTTCTGAAAACGGCTGTTGTGGTTTGGCCACGATTAATACGGAAATCGCCTCGGGAATGAAACTGACGCTATCCAATATGATACGCCCGGTATTGTAATACTGCCGCAGCCCCCGTTCCAATCCAAAGGTTTCGACCGGCTCCAGTTCCTGATGGCCGGTCGTAAAAGCAACCGTCGGTTGCTCTTCGAATTGGGCTTTCTGGATCGCATTGGCGAGCTTGTACTCCAACAGGATAATGGAGTTGTTGAGCGGAATTTCCGGATTGATCCCCGGATTATTGTTTTCTAATAAATTGACCGCTACGATCCGCCCTTGGTACCGAACTACGGCATAGGGAAAAATCTGTTTTTCCGATCGACTATCCGCCTCTACTTCCGAAAGAGTAACCGGGTTGATTCCGTATTCGCGCAGGTTTTCCCGGCGTTCGTTTTTTTCCTCTACGGTCCCTTCATTCGGATCCAGAAACGTATAATCAATCCGGCTATTCTCCGACCGAAACTGGACCAGCATATCGCGCGTAGCCTCTTGCAACCTCCGGAAACTGGGAGGCAGATCACCTTCCAGCAATACCTGTACCAGGATATTTCGATCAATTTCCCGGAGCAACTCCCGAGTAGGGTCTGTGAGTGAGTACCGCTTTTCTTCCGTCAAATCCAATTTGAAATAAAAGGGCTGTTCCCCCAGTCGTAGGTTTCCGAGCACATTGATCAGGATCAATAGACCGACCCCGAGAAGGATTCGAACTTGTAAAGGTGATAAAAAGGAGGACTGCTTTTCTTCCATGAATGCCAATTCTGTAGACTTTAGCCTTTGCGCTGCTCAATACTCCAGCGGGTGAAGAGTAAAAACCCAATGGTGATGGATAAGAAATACAACATATCCCTGGAATCAATCAAACCTCGACTGATGGACTCGTAATGATGTGCCATACCCAGTTTTTGAATGAAGGTCTCGAGGTTACCGGAAATGGAGGGCAAGCCCGAAATAAAATCGAATCCGTAATACAAGGAAAAGCCGGTAAACGTAGCCATGATAAACGCTACAATCTGGTTTTTGGTAAGCGAAGATGCCCAAACACCTATGGCCACCCAGGCAGCCACCAACGAGATCAAACCCAGGTAAGACCCAACCGTGCCGCCAATATCCAGATTACCGATTGGTGCACCTAATTGATAAACCGTGTAGAAATAGAGCAAGCTGGGCAACAAGGCAAACAAGACCAGAGAAAAACTGGCCAGGAACTTTCCCAGGATAATTGATTCCATGGTTATAGGCCTAGTACCTAACAGTTCAAGCGTTCCCTCCTGATTTTCTTCGGCAAAAGACCGCATGGTGATAGCCGGAATCAGGAATACCAGAATGGTGGGGACCATATCGAAAAAAGTCTCCAGGGTAGCGTAGTTATAGGTCAGGATACTGGTTTCGGGGAACACAAATAGAAATAATCCAATCACCAGGATAAACAACCCGATCACCAGATAGCCGATCAGGGAGCTAAAGAATACATTAAGTTCTTTTCGGAAAAGAGCCAGCATAGGCTTAGAAATAGATCATTCGTAGGTGATAATAAATAACTGATGTTACCCACCAATTCAACGATTCGAAATAGACTTTAGATAATTAGATGGCAGGTGGTCTATCTAGAGGATTACCAATTTTTTACCGCCTAAAAAAATCTGCAGTCTAATGTCTCTTTCATTTGAAAGTGTAGTTTTTACATTTGGCATCCCATCAACATGGAATTTGCATAAGATCGGTCACTCATTGAAACGCAAAGAAGCTAACCAAGTAAGATAACGGACGAGCTATAAATCTAAATTGTTTATTCTTCTTCATTCATTATATACACCGGATTTCGATCATCGTATATCAAAACTCCTTTAAAGAGGCGTTCTTCAGCTTCTTCTGGGGATAAATTCCGATAGGTCCGATGCAGCACGGGGTCATCCTGGATGAGCTCCAAAAAATTTTTCAGTGTAAACGGAATAATTTCGCCTGTTGCGAAAGGAATCAAATATTTAAACCAAAGTGTGAGGGGTTTTTCTACACTTCCCTCCCGAAAGGGTAAACCGGTGAGTGGATTATAGGCTGCCATTTTTACCTCCTCAACCGTATCGACAGCTACTTCAAAAAAACAGAGCTTGCCCCGTAACCGCAGAGCTGTAAAGGAAGGCAAAGGTTTACGAGATAATGAAGAATCAACCTGGATGTAGGGAATGCCCTGTAGGGTCAGTCCCCAAAGAGACTCTACCGGTATGGGTTCGCCATTCCTGGAAATGACACGCTCTACTTGAATGAGAAAGGTCTGCGGATTACTGGCCAATGAAATGCGAATATCCTCCCAAAGATATTTAGGCTTATTCTGCTGGAATTCTTCGAAGGAGGTATACAGGCCGTCTGTAAACTTGAAATTTTTTGTAACCAGGGTGCTATCCGGTTGACTAAATCCCAATAAAGGAATCGATACAAGCAATACAATTATCCTCATTGCGCGCTTAAACGTCATTATTTAAACGAAGTTACGGTTCTAAGTTTAGATCCGGCTATCGAAATCGAGTTTGCTCACAGATGGCCATCCTTCGATCGGCAAGAAGAGGTGTTGGATGGGCTTCGTTATGCTCAGACTAAGATGGTTCCAAATCCTCAGCATTGGGGATGTTGACGCCAAATATCCAACACATTAGAGCAGCATACCGTAATCAAGGCTAGTTGCTCCCAAGGCCAAAGTCATGTCAAGCCAAAGGAACCGGGACTGATCCCTAATTCCTCGTCAACTGCTGAAACACCTCCTCTACATTAAATTCCTCCCTTTGCATACCCAACAAGACCCATTTTTGTTTGACAGCATACTCAAAAATCCCCGCACGAATGTCAGCTGAACTACCGGATTGGAGGCGCCAACGATGCTGCCCAAGCGACTCTGCCAGCTGTACACCGGGGATTTGCTCCAACTCGGACCGGCTTACGTCCTGTTCAAGTTCGATCGACACTACAGTATTTCCATCTACCTTTCGGCTGAGCAGTTCGATGGGATCATCCGCTACCAATTGCCCTCGGTTCAGAATGATTACCCGATCGCATAAGGCCTGCACCTCCTGCATGATGTGCGAGGAAAAGATGATGGTTTTCTCTTGGCCGATCGACCGGATTAAATTCCGGATCTCTGCCAACTGATTGGGATCCAGTCCGGAGGTGGGCTCATCCAGGATCAGGATCTCCGGATCGTGGAGTAAGGCCTGTGCTAGCCCAACCCGCTGTCGATACCCTTTAGATAAAGCTCCAATTGGCTTTCGACTTTCGAGGGTTAGGCCAGTCAGCTCGATCATCTCCTCTACCCGATCTTTTGGATGTTTGATTTTATGCATCCCGGCCAAAAACCGGAGGTATTCCCGCACATACATGTGGAGATAAAGTGGATTGTGTTCCGGCAAGTAGCCGATCTTCTTCCGTACCTCGATGGGTTGTTCCCGGATGTCATACCCACAAACCGTTGCAGTGCCGGAAGTCGGCCCCAGGTAAGTGGTGAGCATCTTCATAGTCGTCGTCTTCCCAGCTCCGTTCGGCCCTAAAAACCCTAAAATCTCGCCCGGATGTGCTTGAAAGGACAGGGCATCTACGGCAGTCTGCGCACCATAAACTTTGGTCAATGCCTGGACGTCTACCGTCATAAATCAAGTGTTAATCAAAAAGAAACTGAAAAATAAGGAGATTTCGTATCCAACCCGATATCGCCACATTCCAGCATCCTTGAAATGCCGAAACCTCAAATCGCCACCTCTCATCAATACACAATCAAGAGAACTGCTTCAAATATTCGGCTCCTACTTTTGCACTTTGGATGGGAGTTGAATTATCGTAGCGTTCCTGCTCCAGGATGAAGTACCGCATCCCTTGTTCGTGAGCCACCTGCAAAATGGAAGGAAAATCAATGCTCCCGGTACCCAGATCGCAGGAGGCATCCTTTTCGCTGGGCGAAACATTTTTCATGCGATCCTTGATATGGGATAAGGTCCAGCGCCCTGGGTATTTTTTCAACCACTGGACGGGATCAGCTCCGGCAGTAACCACCCAATAAATATCCATCTCAAAGTCGACCGACTCGGGATCCGTACGCTCCATCATCAAATCCTGTGGAAGTGCACCGTCCAACGTTTCAAATGAATAACCATGGTTATGATAGGCGAAGCGCAAGCCGTTTTGCTTACAGATGGCCCCACAGGTATTGAATTGGTCGGCCAATCGCTTAAACTCATCCATCGACTCCTGAGGGCCCACCCAGGGACAGACCAAATATTGTAGTCCGGCTTCGGCCGCCGCCGCCGCCTTGGCTTCAAAGTCTTCGTTGATATTGCAGTGGCTGGACACGACCGTCAGGCCTTGATCGGCACAATAGGTCTTGAATTCCATAGGCCCCATGCTCCAAAACATGCCGGCCTCTCCCTCATAGCTTTCAATCTGCGTATAGCCCATGGCACCGACCTGCTTCAAGATGCCTTTGGGATCTTTCGGCAATACATCGCGCAGGGTATACAATTGAATCCCAAATTGGTCCAGCTTCAGATCCGTGGTCATTTGATCTGCCACTTCAGTAACAGTTGCTGTCGACTTCGGGCTGTTGGAGCAGGCCCAGGCAGGCAGCACTACAGCTCCGGTTGCGATTTTGGTGGTAGTGGCCAGGAATTGGCGACGAGGTTGTTGCTTCATGCGATTAGGTTTTGGGAAATATAGGCATTTTCGCGCTAGGCGGGGGACGGGGGACGGGGGACGGTGCACGGCAGACGGTGCACGGCAGACGGTTGACGGTGCACGGCAGACTGGGGACGGCAGACGGTCTCGCAAAAGATTGGTGCTTCGCGTTGATGCTTTCGGGATGAATGACCTAGGTAAAACAACAGAATAATTTCTAGAATAACGGGTTAGCCCATTAAAGCATTAGCCTATCAACCCTTCCGTTTCCTAAAACACACTTCTGCTTCCTGCCCTTTACCTTCTGCCAACTACCGCTTTTTTCCTACATTAAGTACAGGAACGAACATCGGCACTATGGACAAACGCACTTTCCTGCAACACCTGGGTTTTGGCGCCCTCGCCCTACCTTCTTTTTTCAAGCAACTTGATCAGCTTATTCAGCCGGTGTCCGAGCTGCATCCCGACCTACTCGCTCAAGATGAATCCTTCTGGCTGCAAATCCGCGCCGGCTACCGACTCAAGCCGGATTACATCAACCTGGAAAGCGGTTATTATTGCATGTTGCCGCAAGAAATCCTCGAAGCCCATCTTCACCATGTGCGGGAAGTGAATTACCAGCATTCGTATTATATGCGGACTGTACAATGGGACAACAAGCGCATGGTACAGAAAAAGCTGGCCCAACTGGCCGATTGTGAGCCAGACGAGTTGGTAATCACCCGAAACACTACGGAATCCCTGGATCTGATCATTGCCGGCATGCCCTGGAAAATGGGCGATGAAGCCATCATGGCCGAACAAGATTACGGGGCCATGCTCGATCAGTTTGAGTTGCAGGAGAAACGACACGGGGTCAAGAATGTCCGGGTCTCCATTCCCAATCACCCCATTTCCGACGATGATATCGTCAATCTGTACGCCAACGCCATTACGGATAAGACCCGCTTGCTGATGGTCTGCCACGTGGTGAATATTACCGGGCAGATACTGCCCATCCGGAAGATCGTGGACATGGCCCACCGCAAAGGGGTAGAGGTAATGGTAGATGGCGCGCACGCCTTTGCCCAGATTCAATTTTCACTGCGAGAATTGGATTGCGATTATTACGGAGCTAGCCTCCACAAATGGCTGAGTGCACCCCTAGGAGCGGGAATCTTATTTGTAAAAAAGGAAAAGGTCCCTCAGATCTGGCCTCTATTTGCTGAAATGGGCCGCAAGGAAGATGACATTCGCCGCCTGAATCACACTGGTACCCACCCGGTGCATACCGACCTGGCTATCCTGAATGCGCTCGAGTTTTATCAACGATTAGGACCGGAACGCAAAGAAGCCCGGCTCCGCTACCTGCAGCATTACTGGACTAGCCGGGTGCGAGAACTACCTCACGTAACCGTCAATACACCTGCTGATCGAAACCGCCATTGCGCTATCGGAAACGTAGGGATCAAGGGGATGGGCCCCAGTACGCTGGCCAAAAAATTGATGCAGGAACACCGAATTTGGACGGTCGCCATCAATCGCCCGGGTGTACAGGGTGTGCGCGTCACCCCCAATGTGTATACGACTATGGAGGAGTTGGATGTATTGATTGAAGCGATTGAGTCGATGGGTTGATTCAATGTCGCCATGCCGCGATGTCACGATATTACTATATCAATCGGGGGGATAATAATCCAGCGGCAGGAGCGAGGCAGTGGTGCCCGACCAGCCCAAATACCCGTCAACGAATAAAGATTGAACTTCTTCGTAATATCCGTTGGCGTAGATCCGCAGAGGGGCTTCCAGAATGATTTTCGATACCGGATACCGGGGAGATCGTCCGCGTTTGTAGGGATAATCCATGGATTCCTTGGCACCTTTATAGGTAAGGGCCAATTCGCCAACGTAGGTCAGCAGTCCATCCTGTACCAACCTTTTTCCGCTGGGATATTTTTTCCCCAGGCTATCCAGATAAATGGGTTTTCGGTTTTCGGACGCATAAAAGGACAGACTGTCCTTGGCATTTAGGATTACGGTTCCCCCTTGTGTTGCCTGCGTCCTCGCCTTTTCCCGATAATGGGCCAGTTTACGTTCTACGAGATCCGGCGGAAGTCGGTTTGGGTTGGGAATCTTGTGTACGGCCTGCACTTCAAACTTTTCCTCTTTCAGTTTTCCATCATGAAGGGTTCGTATGAAATGGAGCAACGACCCCTCATACTCCTTTTGCCGGCGTTTGTTCCAACGCTTCTCTTTTCTGGAGGAGGAAGTCTCCAGCGGTTCAAAACGGGGAATGCCGGTATACGCGAGGCGACCGGAAGCGTAATCGCACTGAAAAGACTTCAAATCATAGATGAGTTCATAGCCCAACCATTCATTCCGGATCCGCAGGGGTTCTTTGGCATGTGCAAACAGTGTCTTTTTCTCCGGATTAAAATAAAAGAGCAGGGCACCGGGATTTTCAATTTCGCAGGCCTTACTGGCGGGATTTTTACCTAAGAACAGGTTTCGGAATTCCCGAAAATTAGCCAGCCAACCAGCGGTATCCGGCCGAACAAATATTTCCGGCAGTTCCACAGCGTCTTTTTCAAGTTTGATGGTAAGGCTCAGTTTCTGGTCCTGGCGAATTTCGAGTGGGAGTGAATAGGTCTTGTACCCAACGAAGGAAACGGTCAGGTCATACTTTCCCGGTAGAAAGCCATCTAAAAGAAACTGCCCGTCAGATTCCGAGTTGGTCCCGATGGATGTATTGGCGAAGAAAACGCTTGCAAATTCGATGGGCGCGCCCGACTCTTTATCCTGAATGACACCTTCCAGGACCTGTGCCTGGATAAGTTGTCCGATCAGGAGGAGCGGGATAATCACACCTAATACTTTGGGCATATGGATAATTGGTTTCCTTGAAAAGCATTTCATGAGGAGAATAGTTTGGGGTGAGACCCAGAATGATTCGCCTCTGGGGAGAATATTGTGATGATAGGGAGAATTACGATTCAGGAAAGAATACAGCACAGCATTCAAATGGTGAATTGAGGTTTTATGACATTGCACCATTAAAAAGGGCAGCCGCCCCACTGGACTTCTGCCTTTTACATTTGTCTGTTTTACATTTCGGTGGTCCCGGCAGGAATCGAACCTGCATCTTAGGCTCCGGAAACCTACATTCTATCCGTTGAACTACGGGACCGGATTCGACCGGCAAAGATAGACCTTTTCCCTATGATATACAATGGATATCTTTTAATAGTCTTTTCGGCAACTCCCCCACCCTCTACCGTTTACCGTCTATCGTATACCATTAACCATCAATTAAGTGTTTATTAAGCGAGCATTAATAGCTTAGACCTTACTTTATACTGAATTCAATATTGTTAAACCCTTGCCTAACCTATTAGGCTACTAATCTCCAAAAACCATGCTTATTATTGAAGATCTTCTCCCCTATTTCGGAATCTCAGGTGAAGCGCACCTGCGCGAAAGCCCTTCCCGGGACCACCTCGCCGCCCGTCCACCAGTCAACATCATTCAGGATGATCAAACGCTCTATGTCCACTTTAAATGGAATCAAAAGGGACTCTTGGGCTGGATGTTTTGCGATTCCTTCTGGAAATTGCAGGTATTCCTAGAATTGATGGGTACTGGGGAAACCCCTTCCGATCACCCCGTACAACACATCCCCTTTGTACAAGGTCAGGATGTAGATTACCATGAGATTGTTTCTATCAACAATTTGAAGGAGGGCGTTTACAAAGTGGTAGTTTCCATGACGCTTTGCAGCCGAAGAGGAAAAGTAACGCCTCTGGCCGCCCACCAGGAACTGGGTCTCGTACAGGTGTACGAAGATTTTGGATAGAATGATTTTGCGCGCCAGGCCTGCCGCTCCGGGCCTGGCCCCTTAACCCCCAAAAACCGAAAGAATGGAATTGGCTGCCGTTCATCCCGATGCCCGGTTGGAATTGATCCAGCAGGGCCAAAATTATATGTTCTGTTTTCAAGACCCCGAAGGCCAACGCCTCTTCATTTCCAAAGCCTTTGCCACTGCTGCCCTGCGCAATGCCGCCCTAGTCAAAGCCTCGATCATCGAGGAATCCAATTACCAAATCCAGGGAGAAGGACCCTACCAGCTTGTCTTGTTTGATGGATCGGATGCAGCGCTTGGAAAAAGTCGCCATTTCCCGAGCTCAGATCAAGCCCAACAGCTGAAAACTGCATTACAACAAGCAGTCTCCTCTTTTGAGCTGCTCCCAGAAAAAGCTGATTCACTTTCCACGTCTACTGAATATCGCTTCGTACTTCAGTTTATCGAAGCGCAAAATCAGTGGTCCGTCCGGATTGAATATCCACACGGGCAGGAAAAAGCTTTATTCGAGGAAGTCGATTGGGATAAGATTACGGCCTACATAGAGCATCATTTACCCAGAGAAAAGGCAGTCGATCCAGTACCTTCCGAGGAATTAGTTAGTGCTCCTTCAGAACTCAAAACGGAAGCCGCAGAACCTAAGCCGGTAGTACAAGAAAAGCTGCCTGTAAAGGAAATAGCTTATCAGGCTCCAACGGAACAACTCCGACTGGAAGTACTTCAAGATGCCTTTACCGTGGGGCAATTGGTAGATCGGATGGCCTCCAATATCCTGCTAAAGGTTAGCTGGGGGCAAAACCTGACACCTACCAAGACAAACCAGCTGAAGGCTGAGGTAACGGCTCAATCCATGGGGAGCAACCAACGCATGCAGGTTGGTTCCTTTAATGGTCCATTGACAAAGGCGTCTCTGGAAATCCCATTGCGCTTAACCGACATACCGGATGGGTTATACCGGTTTACAGCGAAGGTTACCGGAGAATTTGACAACCGATCCGCTACCCTACTCGGAAACCGCCTGTTACAGCTCCAAGGGAGCACGAGTTAATAATGGCCGCATGCCATTTTAATTCTGACTAGGTTGGTCGACTTGAAAAACAGGATCAACGTAAAAGCCTAAATGCAGTGCCAGAGGATTGCCCTCAGTAACCTCCATTTTGTTGGTCTTTAAGTTTATCCTCCGTTGGTAGGAGCACTGTTTGCAAGTGTAAATAATCCAATCCCCCTCTCGGGTGGCGGTACATTCATGTTGTTCAACACCCATTTCCAAAACTTTAGCTTTCTTGCTCATTATGATTAATTAAATGTGAGTAAATATGGGCTAGTAGAAAGTAAGTAGTTGGGTTACAGGGGTTTTACTATTTCTGGCGGAAACGCGAATATAAGTAGCATTGTTCATAAAAATAGCTTATCATATACAGAATGGATCTGGGTAGTATGCCATTAAGAAATGAACAGATCCAACTTATTGGCAATAGAGTTGAACAGAGCAGCTTTTCGTATTAAAAAAATTATGTATAAGAACTATTATTTAAAGCCTCAAAAAAAGTAGTTAAAATGAATATTGCATCGTATGGCTTCCCTCCGGCCATGCGTGAGCGATTGGGCAAATGGGCACAGGCCTCTTCCTTCCGTTTCATTCCCATTCAAATGGATGAAGTGAATCAGGATCTAAAGCAATGGGATGCAGCACTGGCCTACTTTGACGAAGGAGCAAATCCTACAACAACCTTGATTAGGAAGCTCAAGAACAGATTTCCATCCGTTCCTCTATTTGTCGTCGCTTATCATCCGGAACCCGAAGCCGTTGCCGAATTATTTAGAGCAGGAATAGATGACCTGTTTTTTGCTCCCTTAAACGAATCAAATCTGTTGGACCGGCTTTCCAAACCTATTGGCAAACCAGATCCTGAACAAGGAATAAGGCAGGGCAAGTCATCCGGAATTAAAAGAGGTAAATCATTACCCTTAGATGGCCCTGCCCTACACCCAGATATATTTGTCTCCTTTTTTGGAGAATTTTTACTCCGCGGAAAGAAAGGCCCTGCAGGTTTTGCCCCTGGAGGTAAAAAACAGAAAGCCTTGCTGGCCTATCTCTTGTATCGGTCCCACCGAAAACACCACAAAGATACGCTGATCGAAAAATTTTGGCCAGACGCGCTGCCCAGCCATGGTCGAAACTCTCTGAACGTAGCCTTACACGGTATTCGAAGGACCCTGGAGCTTGTTTGCCCAGATCAAAAGGTTCTGTTATTTAAGCAGGATTTTTATCAGATCAATCCGGACCTAAGCATCCAGACCGATGTCCAATCGTATTTACAATACTGGGAAATTGGACAAAGCCTGGAGAAAAACCTGGACTACTCCGGCGCGATAAAAAATTATCAGGAAGGGGTCCGGATATTTAGAGGTGAGTTTATGGAAAAGATCCCTTTGGAGGATTGGTTTCTACTCGAACGGGATAAGATGCTGGATATCTTTCTTCACATGGGTCAACAAATTGCGGAACATCAGTTTGAGCAGAAAGATTATAAGAATTGCTTATATAATTGCGCTCGATTATTGGAAAAAGACCCTTGTCTGGAAGAAATTCATCGTCTCATG
Organism: uncultured Saprospiraceae bacterium; assembly: GCA_964641965.1. GTDB lineage: Bacteria > Bacteroidota > Bacteroidia > Chitinophagales > Saprospiraceae > JAJDFU01. The sequence goes on from CAZXLD010000023.1 coordinate 59,602, forward strand.
ATGACTTGCTATTTAAAAATGGGAAAGCGAGACCGGGCAGCCAAACAATATCAACATTGCTGCGACAGATTGGCCTCTGACCTTCGCCTACAGCCCGAGCAGGAGACGCGGGATCTGTACCAGCAGATTATGGTGCGGTAGAAGGAGGTTTGGTATTGGCTGCTTCGTTCATGCACAAGGCTATTGTGGCCGCTGCAGGATCAGGAAACACATTGTGCATCCTGTTTTACGACTCTATTACTGGGCAAATCAGCAATTTAGGATCACGAACTAGGGAAACCGTAACCCTAGGTGACATGCCTATAATCTAGGCCAACCTCCGCAATTCACCTTTGCGGCCGGACAATCTTCATTCCGTCGGCTCCAACTCTATCCGTTGTCTTGGAAGGCTATTCGGATAGTTGTCCTGGATAAAGCTGATCATCTGTTCCCGAATATCGCAGCGGAGGTCCCAGGCTTCGGGTGCATTCCGAGCACTCATCAATAGGCGAACCTCCATGGCGTTTGGCTTGGAGTCCGTTACTTGGACCACACTCACGCGCTTATCCCAAAGCGAATGGCCTTCCAAAAGCTCGCGAAGCTTGTCCCGCACCACCTGTACTGGTACCGTGTAATCCATGTGCAAAAAAACCGTTCCCAACAATTGGGACGTTGTCCGTGTCCAATTCTGAAATGGCTGCTCCACGAAGTACCGGATGGGTAAGACCAATCGCCGTTCATCCCAGATCTTCACCACCACATAGGTAAGGGTAATTTCTTCAATTTTACCCCACTCTCCTTCCACAATGACCACATCATCAATTCGAATGGGCTGGGTAAAAGCGATCTGAAATCCAGCCAACAAATTAGCTATTGTACTTTGAGCCGCCACGCCGATGATTATCCCGGCCACACCTGCTGACGCCAGTATACTGGTCCCAAACCGTCGGACACTTTCAAACTGGAGTAAGATGAGGGCAAAAAACAGAATCACGATGACAACCCCAACCACATCTTCGATATAATCGATCTGGGTGATTACCTTCCGTTCATCCAGATTATCGGAGGAAGAAATATCGAACTGGTTTCGGACTACATCGGCAAAAAAACGAAAAACCCCCATAGCCAACCAGCCGGAACTGATGTAAAAAAGGGTCAAAATCAGATAATAGCCCCAATTCGGCAGAGTGGAATCCTCCAGAAATCCGCGGTAGCCAATCACGATGGCTATTAATGGGAAAAAGAAATAGATAGGCCACTTTAGTTTTCCCTTCAGACTGGATAGTAAACCTTTATTCCGCTTTTTCAGCTGCCACCGAACAATCCTCAACAATAAAAAACTGAAAAGAAAGGCCGAAAGTGCATATACAACCAGTATTCCGAGTTTATGGACCCAGTCTGGTAGATCATTGATCCATTCCATAGGTGCGTAATTCTATAAGTCACAAGTAGACTGAGAAAAATAAGCAAAACGAGATAACCTTTCTCCTTGTGAATCAGGAGTAATATACCTACATTTGATAGCATAACTATTCATTATGACTGTGATTAAATCTTTTTAGTAGTCAAACTTTTTATTCTACTACTAGCAACAGTCCGACAAACAATCAACTAAAAATTCCACTTCCTATGGTCAAACCAACGCCCAATCTCAACTCAGCCGAGTCAGACTGGACCCCTGGTATCCTGTCAAATTTCAAATACGACTTTCCTTCCAGTATAGTGGTATTTCTGGTTGCTGTTCCACTATGCTTGGGGATTGCCCTGGCCTCCGGAGCTCCCCTATTTTCAGGAATTATCGCCGGTATCGTAGGTGGTATAGTGGTGGGTGTCTTGAGTGGATCCCCACTCGGGGTTAGCGGTCCCGCTGCAGGATTGGCAGTTATCGTTTTAACTGCCATTCAAGATCTTGGCGCTTTTAATGTATTTCTGATGGCTGTCGTGCTGGCTGGTGTGGTCCAAATCGCTTTGGGATATGCCAAAGCTGGTATCATTGCCTATTACTTCCCTTCCAGTGTCATCAAAGGAATGTTGTCCGGTATCGGAATTATCATCATTCTCAAGCAAATTCCACATGCTTTTGGATACGATAAAGACTATGAAGGGAGCTTCGCCTTCAATCAACCAGATGGGCAAAATACCATTAGTGAATTGTGGAATATGGTCAACTATATCAGCCCTGGAGCCATGATCATTGCCGCCATTTCTATTGCGATTTTGGTGATTTGGGAGCAGCCCTTCATGAAAAAACAGTCATTCACCCGGATTATCCAGGGCCCACTGGTAGTTGTTGCGGCGGGTATTGGCCTGAACCTTCTTTTTCGGACCCTCCCAAACCTGGCTCTCCAGGGTGACCAGGTAGTTAGTATTCCGGTAGCCGAAAGTTTCTCAGGCATCCTGGGACTGTTCACCTTCCCGGATTTTGGCGCCATTGTCCGACCAGAAGTTTATCTGACCGCCTTTACCATAGCTATTGTTGCCAGTCTCGAAACTTTACTCTGCGTAGAAGCTACCGACAAATTGGATCCCTACAAGCGGATTACGCCCACCAATCGCGAATTGAAAGCACAGGGTGTAGGCAATATGATCTCCGGTCTCATCGGTGGATTACCGGTAACTCAGGTTATCGTTCGCTCCTCTGCCAACATTCAGTCCGGTGGACGCACTAAGATGGCCGCCATTTACCATGGTATCATCTTGATGGCTTGTGCCCTGGCCATTCCAGCTGTGCTGAACCTGATTCCACTATCTAGCCTGGCCGCTATTCTTTTTCTGGTCGGCTACAAGCTGGCCAAGCCTTCTCTGTTTAAGCAAATGTTTGCCCAGGGACGGACCCACTTCATTCCATTTATTGTCACCATTTTGGGTATTGTATTTACCGACTTGTTGATCGGAATTGGAATGGGTCTGGTAGTCGCTATCTTCTACATCCTGTACAACAACTATAAAAAACCCTACTTCTTCCATCCGGAAAAGCATGAGGAAGGCGAGCCTATTGTACTTGAATTATCCGAGGAAGTGACCTTCCTGAACAAGGCCAGCATCATGCAAACCTTGAACCACATGCCGGAAAACTCGACCGTAATCATCGATGCGCATCGCTCCAAATCTATTGACCTGGATGTGTTAGAGATTATCGAGGATTTCAAGAAAAACGCTGTGTACAAGCATATTCAGGTGAAAACCATTGGCTTCGAAAATAATGGGAAGCACAAGGATCCGGTCAAAATGTTTACGAAAAAAGTAGTGGAAGGAAAAGGGGTTGTTATTGGAAGTATAGCTGACCGGTAATACCCTTCTTCCCAAAAAATATCGATAAGGCAATACTTCAAAAATCTCCGGTTTCAAATCTCATTTTGGAACTGGAGATTTATTGACCCCTGGTTTTCAATCTGCTTCCTGTTTTGCTTAATGAAGATTCGACCTCCTTCTTGTACTTAAGCAAGACTAAAATGGTATAGCCTATTACTTCGCAGGCTCCCCCCAGTCGTTCTCCGCAGGCCCGGAGGAGGATCTTTAGACCCCTCCGAGCTTCCCTACACGCCGTTTATACCCTTTCAAAGAAGGAATGATCCAGGGAAATAAGACATTCCTTAACACGGCAAGAAGAGGCTATTCACCCACCGCTGGTTTAAAACCATTCAATCACAGTGAGGTAAAGGGGCATACCGAGGGTAATATTAAACGGAAAGGTAATGGCCAATGCCATGGGAAGATATAAGCTTGGATTTGCCTTTGGAGCAGCGATCCGCATAGCAGCGGGTACGGCAATGTAGGATGCACTCGCTGCTAATATGGAGAAAAGGAACCGATTCCCATCGCTATCCGTAATCCAGCTGCTAATGATGGCGACCAGGCACCCATTGATTAAAGGCACTACAATGGCAAACAAAAAAGCAAAATGACCTTTATCCAGGAAGGCGGATAATTTGCGACCGGCCGTGACGCCCATATCTAACAGAAAAACAGCTAAAAATCCCTTAAAAATATCGGTAGTAAAAGGTTTGATCCCTTCTGCCTGATGTTCGCTGGCTAAGAAACCGATAACCAGGCTACCCAAGATTAATAGGACACTTCCATTGGTCAGGGAATGCTTCAGGACTTCCGGAATTGAGATCTCTTCATCATAGTCTTTCTCAAACAATGCAATTAGCAAAACCCCAATAATGATAGACGGAGCCTCCATCAAGGCCATTACAGCTATCATGTGCCCCCCGAACTCAACTTGCTCCATTTCCAGGAAAGAGATCGCAGTCACAAAAGTGACGGCACTTACCGACCCATAAGACGCTGCTATAGCACCTGCATTAGAAATACTGAACTTACGCTTTAGTATTAAGAAGGTGTATGCAGGAACCCACAGCGCTAAAAGAACGCCAAAAAGCAGAGACCAAAATATCTCAGGCCCCATTACGCTGTGCGATAGTTCCTGCCCCCCTTTAAAACCAATGGAAAACAGCAGATATAGCGAAATAAACTTTGAAGAACTGGGTGGGATCTCTAAATCACTTTTCAATTGCACTGCTACAATACCAAGCATAAAGAAAAGCAGTGCAGGGTTTGTCAAATTATCGATCAGAAAGTGTAAATCCATGTCAGGCAGTTAAAATTCAGGCAGAAAAAAGGAGCCCGCCAGCCAAAGCAAGGGGACTCCTTCAAACTCGTATTGCAATTTGAGTTCAGTTGGTTCGATAACTAGATGAAAAGAAAGTATTCTTGTCTTCCGGGCGGCCACCATCAAGCACCCCTCCTATAATCAAGGCACCGAATAACAATCCGAGTGGAAAAATCAGAAATGCATATGTCTGTCCGGTAGCTAAATCAAGTGTGAGCCAGGCGCCGATAAGCATAGTCCATGCCATAACTCCAAGTCCTGGTAACGCTCTTCGACGACGAACTTCACCATCTGGGGTAATACAGTAGCTCCCTAGTGCGGGCTTGCCATAATTTGTCGCATCCGATTGTTGGGTCCTTGTGCTTGATTTAGAAAACATTTGAATTGATTTAAAAGTCTTACCGTCCTAAAGGCTCATTAATTAGTCTCGGGTTATTCGAAAGAATCTGTTTGTTGGCCTTGGACATATCCATTTTATAGTGCTGACCAGCTATTGCCAACCATAAAAAGGTATTCCAGGTGTATGTAAAACATTCCTATTGCATCCCCAGAATACATCCGAACAACTCAGGGGCTTCTTTACCCCAGAATTGATCCTCAACTATGTATTCCAAAGATGCATTTGGCATTGCGCAGTTTCTTTTGTTATTCTGTTTATTGGCCTTGTCCAAGTGAGAATCCTCTAACTCCATCAAATTCGTAGAGGTTTTCCGTCTTGATAACATCTACACCAAGTCCTATGGCTTCTTTCAAGATTTTGGGAATACTTACTTTCTTAGCCGGTGAACCATTTACTACTTCATACCGGCAGCGCCAATGATCTGTACAAAAGGTTTCTTCCATGCCTTCGGGCCATACTTTTACACCCCGATTGGTGATCATAGTGAGTTTAATGTCTTGATTAAGCAGTTCTAAGGTCTGAGCTAATTCATCCGGATCACTTCCTTTCCAATCTACAAATACATCAACTCCTTTCAGGACTTTTTGCGCCGGCTTCCTGCGTTGGTAAGTTGGAATATTCAATTGAACATCTCGTGCATACTCCGCCAGCAATAATTGCTTTGGTTTTTGGCCTAGTCGACTGATAACGGCTTCAGCAAATTCTTGGGTGCCTACCTTCTGTTTGCTCACAGATGATTTGAAAATATCCGGGGTATGGATTCCATCCTCGATAGTACAAGACCAGGCATTTTTAATCTTTTCAGCTACATCTTGTTGGCCAATGTGGTTGAGCATCATCACTGCTGCCCGAAGAAGACCGGAAGGGTTGGCAATCCCTTGACCTGCAATGTCAGGTGCAGAACCGTGAATCGCTTCAAACATGGCACAGGCTGCTCCGATATTGGCCGAACCGGCAAGACCTACAGACCCGGAGATTTCGGCTGTCACATCAGAAACCACATCCCCATACAAGTTGGGCATTACCACAACATCAAAGCGCTCAGGCTGGTCGGCTAGCTTAGCTACGCCTATGTCGATGATCCAGCTTTCGGATTCAATGTCCGGATATTCCTGTGCGATTTCTTTAAAGACTCGGTGAAAGAGTCCATCGGTTAGCTTCATGATATTATCCTTCACAAAGCAGCTTACTTTCTTGCGTTTGTATAAGCGAGCGTATTCGAAAGCATACCGAACAATTTTTTCTGACCCCGGGCGGGTGATCAGTTTCAAGCATTGCACTACCTCATCGGTCTGTTGGTGTTCAATCCCAGCATATAGATCCTCTTCATTCTCCCGTATAACGACGACGTCCATTTTCGGATGCTTGGTCTGAACAAAGGGATAGAAACTTTTGCAAGGGCGTATATTCGCGTAAAGTCCGAGTGATTTTCGGAGGGTCACGTTTAGACTTTTGTAGCCCCCGCCTTGGGGCGTTGTAATCGGACTTTTCAGGAAGACCTTATTGCGACGGATACTATCCCAGGCTGCTCGGCTTATGCCGCTACTGTTTCCAGATCGGTACACTTTTTCACCGACCTCAATTTCTTCCCATTGAATCCGGGCTTGTGCAGCTTTTAAAATGGATAAGGTAGCGTCCATAATTTCTGGGCCTATGCCGTCTCCTTTGGCGATGGTAATGGTTTGCATTCTTTGTTCGTTTATGATTTCTTGACGCAAAACTGAGGGTATTAGTTCATAAATTATTATTTTTGTTTATAATTCATGTCATAACTAAAATTTATGAATTATACCCTTCACCAACTACATATTCTCCTGGAAGTAGTTCGCCATGAGAGCATCACGAAGGCGGCCAAGGAGTTACACATGACCCAACCGGCCGTCTCCATTCAGCTGAAAAATTTTCACGTACATAAACAGGTTGAAGAATCAGATAAGGGAATGCAACTCAGGTATGATAGCGTTACATTTATCTTAAAACCGGGTATTTACCCTAGTTTCAAGGATAAAATCTACTTGAGTAGGTAGGGAGAATTTACGGAGGGTTTATTCTGGAAAAGGAACAAGTCAGTCTAGCTCACAGATATATATAAGCAGATGTTATGCTTAAAAATAATCCGAAACATCCAAGGACAAGGGCTTTATCCTGAAAGATCCGGTAAGCTCCTATAGCCATCAAAATAGCCAAAGCAGGGTATGCAGGCATCAAATATCTATTGATTGGCAACAATACCAAGACTGGTAGTGCAACCGCTAAAAGCCAGAATAATATAATTTTATGGTTCCAAAATCGACTATTCGATTTAGAATAGAAAAGAAAGTGTAATAACCCAAATCCAATTATTGGAAGATTGTAAAGACCAATCGAGGATGGAAGGTAAACAATCCAAGACAGGAACATCATTTTAATTCGCCAAGGTTCGAAATAAAAATTATCTTTTATAATTATCAAGCCCTCATTGGCTACAACATTGGACCCCATATATTGGATAATCTGGCTTATTTGCTTTTGAAAAACTCCTGTATTACTTGAAAAAATAATCCAAGGTAAAATCAAGACTAAAGGAAAAGCAAAAATTAAAAATAAATAAAAAAAGCGAGACTGGTAATTTATGTATGAATCAACCTGGAGAGAAGGTTTGAATATAAGTTTACCAAATGGCCATAAAACCAAAGCAAAAATAAAAGGAAAAATTAAAACCATTGTATATTTACTTAAGAGTCCCAATGTCAATCCAATACACACGAAAAAGGACAAGACTAACCCATTTCTACTTATCCTATCCGCGGACTCACTTAATTTTATAAGTAGGAGAACTGTGAGAACTAAAAAAAAGCTCACATAAATATCATTACTCGTTAATATATTAAATAGGTAAAAATATCTTATTTCGAAAAGAAAAATCACACTTAGCAAAGCAATTTTTATACTATACAATTTTTGTGCTATCATGAAGGTACAGACCGCAATCCCTATCCCAAATAAAACGGATAATAATCGAAGGGTAGTGAAAATACTCAATCCAGATAGTTTACTTAACTCTCCAGTAAAAATAATTGGCAAAGGTGGATGTTGCCTCCCCAACCAAGGAATTTCATTATAATGAGAAAAAAAATACTCCCAACCATTTTCTAAATAAAAATATACAGCCCAATGGAAGGAATGGCCATCAGTCCAGGGTTTTTGAGCATATAAAAGATAAGCAAATATAGAGCTAATAATCAACATATAAAGAACTCCGTAAACTTGTAATTTCATGTCCAATTCTGACCATCCTATTTGATTTGAAATCCTTACGAAGGTTTTTAAAACCCTGTCAATAATAGGGTGTAAAAAATAGATGATTACGAATCCAATACATGCTATTATAATTGAATAAAAAATAGACTTATAACCGTCTCCATTATCAATAGCAGCCCCTCTCATTAAAAAATAAGAGCTATGTAAAGCTAACATAACTAACAGATAGTCACTCAGCTTTCCCCATTCCTTACCATCGATGTTTTGCATGCTTTTTTATTTCCATCTACTCTAACTGGAATCCCACGATCTAAAACTTTTCCCCTATCTAAGTCTTCCTGATATTTTCTTTCCGTATTTACTGACCAGACATCGTAGTTTTTTCCAAAAAGATTGCGAGCTGCATAAATACCCGTAAGCATTGAATGGTCCTGATTATTATATCTGTGTAGACCATTTCTACCAATCGTTTGAAGGTTTTGAAATTGTTGTAAATAGGCTTTTATTTTTTCCACATTATGAACGTAGTTGATGTCATATACAGGATAAGCCTTTTTCATTCGAATTACTGATCCATCAAGGACTTCATTGGGTTTGATCAAATTTATTTGAGTGCATTCTCGGACGCCAAGATCAGTTAACCATTTATTGGGCCAATTCCATTCCGGGTCGTTTTCCCAAAGAAAATATTCTAAGCCCAGCGTGCTATGTTTAGGATTGGATACCATATCCGGACTCCAATTCTTATAGTTCTGGATTCGACCAAGCTTTACTTCTGGTGTATGAACATATATCCAGTTATCCGGAAATACTTCTTCTCTGTTGATCGTCAATACCACCGTGAAGTAATCACGATAACGGAGGGATTTTGCGGCTTTTATCACATCTTCAGGAGGAAGTGGGTCCATACATAGAATCATTTCTCTAAGCGGCATACTCGAGATATATTCTTCACTCCGATAACTGGTTTGTTCTCCTTTTTTATTTTCTGCAATAACATGGATTACCTCATTCTTATGATGTCGGATTTTATTCACCCGCTCCCCAAGTAAGATGGAACTGCCCTGATTCTCCAGAAAATTTTGGCAATATTCCCACATCATACCTGGTCCAAGCCGAGGGTATTTAAAACGATCAATGATGGTCGTGATTACTTCTCCTTTGGTATTCTTGGCAGAGGTAAAGAATGCATTTCGAATCGCCTCCGATAGCGAGAAGTTTTTAATTCGTTGACTGGCCCAGTCTGCTGAAATATCCGTGCATTTCATTCCCCATACTTTTTCAGTGTAGGTCTTAAAGAATATTTCGTAAAGTTTGGAACCAAAACGATTAGTCACCCACTGTTCAAAGTTCTCTTGGGATTGAGTAGCTTGAGGAAAAGCTTTAATCCAGGCATAACTAAATATCACGTGCAATGATTCTTGCAACCCTAATCCCGATATTGCATTTAAGGGTTTTAGAGGATAATCAAAAAAATGCTCCTTATATAAAATTCGAGATAAACGATCTCTGGTCAAAAATTCATCTCCCAGAATTTCGTCCCAAACTTCATTTATATAAGGGACCTTGGAAAAAAACCTATGACCTCCAATATCAAAGCGATTACCCTTGTAGTTGATAGTTTTAGAGATTCCTCCAACTTGGGTATCACTTTCAAGAAGTAGGCTTTTCTTACCATACTTCTCTAGTTCGTAGGCTGCAGTTAAGCCAGCGGGGCCTGCTCCAAATATGATTACCGGATTCTTGCTCACTTGCCCATGATTCTTGGTTCGGTGGTCAACATCTGTTTTGATATTGATGTACCGTTATCAATTAAGTAATACTTAAAAAGTCCAACTATAAATGCAGTTCCACACAAAAAATAAAAGAGAATGTGCCAGGGTATAACTTTCACCGTGAACACCGGGCCTCTTAATCGAAAGAAAAACCGATATATAGATAAATTCAATAAAAAGTATACAACTAAAAAGAACAAGGCGAAAAGTAATGATAGAGGCTCTAAAAATCCGGATATTGCAAATATAAGTACGAGAAAAAGGGAGACGGTACTCGCCCTGTCAGTGTTCTTGACATTTAAATCGTTGCCAACATCATTATTTTGAAGCAATAATTCCGTCCAGGGAAGTGCTCGTTTGAAGAAATCAACTGTTAACATGGAATTTGCTCCCCATTCCTTCAAATGAGTAACCTGGATTTGCTTTGCTAAACGAATGGAATACCCTTCTTTTTTCAATCGATATCCTAATTCGATATCCTCAATGGAAGGATCCGGATATCTTTCACCATCAAAACCGCCTACTGCGTGAAACGCATCTTTTCGGATTGCTCCACAACCGGACCAAAATGTAAATGCTTGCTCTTTACCATTTTGATGTACAAAATGATGCAATAAATTCCGGTACTGGGATAGGAAATTAGGTTTGGATGGACTCGTGTCGTACGAACCAAAAAGAGCATCAATTCCAGGGTTGTTATCAAACTCTGATTGAATCTGAGAAACAATATCCTTGGATACTATAATATCTGAATCAACAAATAGAAGAAGATCTCCAGAAGCATTAGCAGCACCCAGGTTGCGTGCCACTCCAGGGCCAGCTTTTTTTCCCGTGGACAGTTGAGTGATTCCACACGAGGAAAAACAGGATGGCAACTCCACCTCCTCTCCATCCGAAACTAAAATGATTTCAAATGGCTGTGGATCTGACTCAACAAAAGACTTTATACTGGCTTCCAACACGTTTTTACACTGTTCTTCATGAACAGGTATAATCATGGTAATCATCGGCTACGGTAATGGTGTAAATTTCCCAGACTCTTAATTTCAATGGCTAAAGGAGTCATTGAATATTATGCAAGTCGACTTGGTGAGAAGAGTCGGGTTAACAGGAAAAAAAATTCAGAGGTATGTAGATTCCCACCTCTAATTTATCAAAATTAGGAATGGAATATGTAAGAATCAATAAATCAAGGTATGATCAGTTGGCTGATATGGAAGATTGGCAGTATTAATCGATTCCAACCATGCAACCCGAAACCACATCAGGGAACATAGCCGGGATGGAATGAACATCTCTGAATTGTATCCCTTAACCCAAACGTGGGCTTCAAAACATAGTTAAGAGAAGAAGCTTCCATCCTTACCGAATTTGGAACCAGCACACAGCAGTTTCTATTCATAAATCTTTACTTTGGGTTTCAAACTTAATCATAAGAACAACTTATGAATTACACCCTTCATCAGTTACAAATTCTACTTGCAGTAGTCCGACAGGAAAGTATAACTAAGGCTGCTCGGGAGTTACATATGACGCAGCCAGCTGTTTCCATCCAGCTTAAAAACTTTCAATCGCAATTCGATATTCCCCTCACCGAGGTAATTGGGAAAAAGCTGTATGTCACAGATTTTGGGCGGTCTATTGCGGAAATAGCTGAAAACATACTTAAAGAGGCCGATGCGATCAAATATAAAACTCGAGAATTTAAGGGTCTATTGGCCGGGAGGTTAAAGGTATCCTCCGCCTCTACCGGCAAGTATGTGATGCCCTATTTTTTGAGTGGTTTTATGGAAAAATACAGAGGCGTCGAATTGGTGCTTGATGTGACCAACAAAATGAAAGTAATTAACAGCCTCCGCAAAAATGAGATTGATTTTGCGCTGGTCTCAGTCCTTCCGGAAGATTTGGCAATAAAGGAGGAGAAGCTGTTGGAGAATAAACTATACCTGGTAGGGAATACACAAACATTAGAAAAGGACCGCCCACTAATTTTTAGGGAAAAAGGTTCAGCTACCCGGATGGCTATGGATAAATACTTCAACTATGAGCAATCCAATAAAAAGATCGAATTGACCTCCAATGAGGCAGTTAAACAGGCCTTAATTGCCGGATTGGGCTATTCTGTGATACCATTAATTGGTCTCAAAAACTCCTTATCGAATGGTGACTTATGCATTATCCCTTCCCCCGGTTTACCGATTACGACCAGCTGGCGATTGGTATGGTTAAAAGAGAAAAAACTGTCACCTGTAGCAGAAGCTTACTTACAATATATCCGAGAAGAGAAAGAAAGGATCATTCAAGATCAGTTTCAGTGGTATTTGGAATATACCAATGCACAAACCAAGGCTGAGCCTAATTAAGATAAATTGATTGGGTTGTGGTCCTAATTTTTATAGATCAGAGACTCTTCCAGGAACTCCTTGTTTAAGATTGCTAACTCAAATGTATTGGCAGGTGGTCTGAAATACTGCTCCAGAGCATTGAGCTCGATTCGTTTTTGAAGCATATCGACTTGTTCCTGATAAGTCCGCATCGCTTCATTCTGTGTCCGAATAAGCTGGCTATAGGCGATACTCTTTGCTTCTTCCTCCTGAATTCGTTGGAGCAATTGATAGTGAAGCAAAAGCAGAACCACCAAAAGAGATAACAATGAAATTACTATCACAAACCACATAAGATCAAGGCATTATTAGAATTGGGACGATTAACGGCTGGAAAGTAACAAAGAAAAAATACTATTTTTTAATTGAATCAGCTGCTTTTCTTTTGACCCATCAATTTTAACTAGGCAAGAAAAGCTTCAAGCCTATGCCTTTACATCCAATCAGTTGGACGACCAAAGAATAATGTGGCCCATTGATGCAATACCCTTTCGGAAACAGACCGGAAGGCTAATCTCTTTTGACGATGACTCAATTCGTCAAGTGCTTTTCTTTTGTTCTTCCTTTCCATTTTTGTTGATCGGTTGAACTTCCTATCATCCTCTGTGAACCTGGTAAGAAGAGTTGATTTCGCAACTAGGCCAAAGGCGCATCGGAGAGCCAATACGATAAAACTAAAGTGCATAAATGGGATCAGAAAGTTCTTCTCCAAAGACTTACGAAGCCAAGTCCAAGTCTCTACATAGTCTTCTAGACGTATACTTTCATGAGCTAAGTGAACGTAGAAACTGCTACTTGACAACCTTTCCATACTGGATGGTATCCTTGGATATCTTTGCTCAACAGCTTTCCAAATCAACCCGAGGGATCTGGCCATAGCCTTACGGTTGCCAGACATACTCTGAGAGAGCTTTCTGTAGCCTACTAAAAACTCGGGAACGACCCGAAACTGATAATGCTCGGCCACGCGCAAAAACAGGTCCCAATCTTCGCAACCTTGTGCATCCTGTTGTTTGAATTCAGTATTAAAAAGCCCAACTTTTTCAAGTGCAGCCCGCCGAATCAGAGTACAGCTTGCATTCGCCAGAAAGTTATGGACCAATAGGGTGGAAAAGACGTCACCGGAGATATTAGAAGCGTGAACGGATCCAAGAAGTCGACCTTGTTCGTCTATATCCACCGACCAGGAATAAACCAAACCAACTGATGGCCCTGCCTCCAACATACAAGCAACTTGCTTTTCCAGGTTTTGCGGAAACCAAAGATCATCAGCATCAATAGAGGCGATGAGTGCTCCACGAGCCATTTGTATGGCCTTATTCCTGGCTGCAGCTACTCCCGCATTGTCTTGCCGGATTAACCGTATTCGAGTATCTTCTTGTTGTAAAGCTTGAATAAGAGCTGGAGTCTGATCGTCAGACCCATCGTCTACCACGATAACTTCGAAATACTCGTAGGTTTGAGCAAGTACAGACCGAAGTGTTTTTTCGATGAAGCGTGCGGCATTAAAGGCTGGAACAATGACTGATACTAAGGGAAGATTAATTGACATATGGATTTATCGGACCCGATCAAGGCTGAAAATAGCTGATTGTCAGATTAAATTATGGCAATTAAGTAGGTAGATAGAATTCTCTTCCTTGCTCCTACTACACGCTATTCCAAGAAGCATTTATGGTAGTATAGTATCTAGACAAAAATGAATTGCAGGCCTAAAGTAGGTCCGTAGAAAGAAACCCCTAATTCTAAAAGACTGAATGACAAATTATACCATTTTTAATTAAAAGTGCCCTGTGCTCTAAAGACAACATTTCTTTACATGGTATAATGCTGACCAAGTTTGGCTGTTTTCCCATTTTTTAAATAGGTCATTTTAAACTTGCGTCAGTATTATTGAAATTAAAACTTTGTGATCCCGACAGGATTCGAACCTGTGACCTACTGATTAGCTTACCCACTACAGTTTTCACTGCTCCTGCCCAAAAGAACAGCATTTGGGGTCTGGACTATCTCTTCACCATCTCAGGTGTACCACGTATAGTCTCTACGGAAC
>CAZXLD010000024.1:0-71147 GCA_964641965.1 uncultured Saprospiraceae bacterium
ACCCGGCAATCGGAGGGGTTTTGGATCAAATGAGGGGGGGACGTTTCTCCATGCCATTTTCAGGTAGAAAGGATCGTTTAAGCCGCATTAATTTGAGGCTCTCAGTAGGAGTTCAGTTCGGAGTAATCTTCAAAGGTAATAATGGACCAAGCCGTCAGGGTTTGCTGTACTTCATCTTCACTTCTGGCAGCCAGGGCAACAATGACGGGGCTGGGGTTGGAGTCCTCCTGCCCATGGTGATAATATTCAGGTAAAACCCCCTCGCGTTCAGCATGTCGCTGCCAACTGGTATTTGTCCAGTTTTCGAAACCCATTCCCGATTCCCGGCATAATCGCTCCAACAAATCCAGGTGATCAACCTCACCACTAGACAACCTACAAGACCAAGTCATATAGTCTGACCGACGAAACAAGCCGATCTCATCAAAAACAGGATATTTCTTGCGATCTACCACTTGCCAACCCGATGGACGCCCATCCACTAAAACTTGATCCCTAAACCTTAGATCTGAATCAGGCCAGGGGACACTTCCAATAATTGCCAAGGCCGGCGACATTCTCCTACCCCACAGCAACTCATACCCATCTCGCCATTGAGATCGGATAGAAATTAATCCACCAGTCAATGGATGTTCCGCATTCCACCCGAACTTATTCCAAATGATTCGGGCCAACTTTTTCTTGCCTAATGCAGTAGATGCAATACCGACATCCCACCAGGCATTTTGATCCTCAGGAACTAACGACAACCCTTTTTTTAAATAGTGCAGAGCAGGCTTCCATTCCTTTCGCTCCTTGTATATACGGCCTAACCGAAGAAAAGCATCGCCATCTTCTGGAAAGTGCTTCAACAGGAGCTTCCATACTTTTATAGCATGATAATGGTCCCCAGCTTCTTCATAAGCAAGAGCTTCAGTCCAAAGTTTTGCCTGTTCATTTTCACGATTCATACTTAGACAAATATAACCGAAAGGAGGTTCGGTCCTAGTATTTCATCTGACAGTAAACCGGATGGAAGAAATAGATCCCTTCCATCAAATCCTCCATTCAGTAGTTCTTCGGGCACTACCACAATCTTAAACTACGAGATGGATGTGGAACATAAATTCCAGTCCAACCCTATCCAGTGAAGATTTCGGAGTAAAAGAGATCTCGTATTATACCTTCCTCCCTTTCCACCACCGTAGGATATCCCTTCTTTCCATGAACAGGATTGTACCAAGAAAGATCAATATCCAAATGGTGTGGAATACCAGCAACCAAGCTCCGGTAATAGAGAGGACCAAATCCAACCTACTGGCAGCAAGGTAGATCAGTAGGGCGAATCCAATGTAGAAAAGCATTCTACCAATGGGGTAAGGTATTGGGTAATTTTTGACCCCAGTCCAATACCCCGCCAGAGCCATAAATCCGTAGCAGGCCAGACTTGCCCAGGCAGGTCCGAAATAGCCAATTTGGGGGATGAGGAGCATATTCAAAGCAAGGACAATCCCAGAACCTATCAGCGCAATGTAACCGCCGAAACGAGTCCTATCCTCTAATTTGAACCAGATCGAAAAGTTATAGTACAGACCCAGAAAAAGATTGGCAAGCAAAAGGATCGGCAGAATATCCAGTCCCTCCCTAAAATTTACTCCTAAGAAATATTGAATGACGTCCAGATATAATAGTATAGCCAAAAAGGCCATGCTGCCAAACATAGCGAAAGCCTCTGCCACTCGGGCATAAAGGGCACGAGCGTTTTCCTCTTTCGATTGCCTGAAAAAGAAAGGCTCTGCAGCATAATTGAATGCCTGCGTGAACAAATTCATAAACACAGCCAATTTGGCCGCTGCGCTGTAAAGGCCTGCCTGTTCAAGGTTTTCAGTTAAACTCCCGCCGCCTAAGCCCTTCAGCATTGGAGTTCCTACCAACTGGTTTGTAATGCCGGCCAGTCCTGCCAGGACCAATGGGAAAGCGTAGCTGGTCATCTTTGAAAGCCAGCCTGGCTCTAACCTGAACCGGATTCGAAAATAGGCTGGAAATAATAACAGCAAGACCAATCCGCTAGCTAATACATTAGCCAAAAACAGGTAGGAGAGTTGCTGATATCCATTCAGGACAATCCCACTCCAGGAAGGGCGAATCTCTAAAAAGAAGAAAATACAAAGGATGTTACATACGATTCCCGTTATCCGAATGGCAGCAAACCGGATCGGGCGACTCTCTAACCGCAAACGCGCAAATGGCATAGCAGCCAGAGCATCTAGTGCAATAATCAAACCAATCCAAACCACGAAAATCGGGTAATCCGGATACTGGAGCCAGGTGGCAACAGTACCTGCATTGGAAATAACTACTGCAGCGAAAAACAGGGTGAGGGCCCAGACCAATAAACTTCCCGTATTGAAGGCTGTGAGACGATCCTCGGCAGGGGTACCAAACCGAAAGAAGGTGGTTTCCATTCGAAAGGTCAGCAAAACCAGGACCAACGCGGTCCAGAAATAAAGCTCATTGTAGATCCCGTACTCTTCACGGGCAAGGACCCGGGTGAGATAAGGCGTAAGAATGACGAAATGAAGCATTCGGCCGAGAATACTACTTAGCCCATAGATGGCAGTTTCGCCTGCTAGCTGTTTAAGTTGCTTTCGCATGGTGCGCCAAGATACAAGTTGGCAAGCATTGGCAGATTCAAGGAAGCGAGAGCTTATTAGTGCTTCACTTTTTGTCTTCCTGATTGAAAATCATGGTATTCATCCCATTCAACACCTGAATCCATTGGGAATTTATTTACTTTTCCAAAAATTGCTCAACCGATCGGAAGTATGATCAATGTGTCCTTATTGAAACAAATTTGCGAAGTTCCCGGAGCTCCGGGATTTGAGCAACGCATCCGTGAACTGGTTATCCAGGAGGCAGAATCCCTAGCAGATGAACTGACTGTGGACTCCATGGGAAGCGTAATTGTGGTTAAAAGAGGAAAGTCCAGAAAAAAAGTCATGGTAGCTGCCCACATGGACGAAATCTCCTTTATAGTCACCCATATTGACGATGACGGATTCTTGCGGTTTCACCCAGTTGGCGGCTTCGACCCCAAAACCCTGACTTCCCAACGTGTAGTTGTACACGGAAAGAAAGATCTGATCGGCGTTATGGGCTCCAAACCGATTCACATCATGACCCCCGAGGAACGCAACAAGGTACTCCCCATCAGCGAGTATTTTATTGATCTGGGGATGACCCGCGAAGAAACCTTGAAATGGGTAGAAGTAGGAACTCCCGTAACACGGGAAAGGGAGCTGATCGAGATGGGCGATTGCGTGAATAGCAAGTCTATGGACAATAGAGTGTCTGTGTTCATTCTACTCGAGACCCTGCGCGAACTAAAAGATCAGGAAATTCCTTATGATCTTTTTGCCGTTTTTACAGTCCAGGAAGAAGTTGGCCTAAGGGGAGCTATTAATGCTGCCGGCCATATTAACCCGGATTTCGGTTTTGGTCTGGACGTCACTATTGCCTTCGATGTGCCCGGTGCGCAACCCCATGAATTCGTTACACAACTCGGTAAAGGAACCGCGATAAAAATCATGGATGGTTCAGTGATTAGTGATTATCGAATGGTTCAATTCCTAAAACAAGTTGCCAAGTCTCACCAGATAGCCTGGCAACCTGAAATCCTCCCATCCGGGGGAACCGATACGGCAGGTATTCAGCGGTATGGAAAAAATGGAGCAATCACAGGTGCTATTTCCATACCCCTTCGACATATTCATCAAACCATTGAATTGGCCCACAAAGGAGACATAAGGGCATCGATCGATTTGTTGAAAAACAGTATCCAGCAACTAGATCAATTCAATTGGGAAATCTACCCCGGCAATAAATCTGATACGGATATTTTTTAATCTAAACCATTCCCCAAATGTGGACGGCAACAGAAAAGCATTTAAAAGCAACCTTCGAATTTCAAAACTTCATCCAGGCTTTCAGCTTTATGACTGAGGTGGCTATGCATGCTGAGAAAATGAATCATCATCCGGAATGGTCCAACGTGTACAACAAGGTTGAAATAACCCTAACTACACACGATATGGGAAATATGGTTTCGGATAAAGACCGGAAGCTAGCCAAGGCCATTGATGGTATTTTCAGCAGGTACCAGTGATACATTGGTTTGGCTAACCTATGAATTACAAGGAGGTGATGAATTCAGTAATACTCCACCACCTCCCGATTGTTTGAATTGGTGATCAATCCTCAGAATAGGCATGTGCGCCAACATTGGACGAACCACCGGAATATAAAATAGGTTGATTCCCATAGTCCCGGAGGTTTTCGCCCACGAATCCTCGTATATCCTTGGCCAAACCTACACCTGGCGAGTTCGGCCTTAATCGGTAGCCGCTCATCCCGGTCCGATTAAAGGAAGGATTGCCTATCTGATCGTTTGGGTGATAGATGGCCCAACGTTCCCCAAAATCCCTTTGAGGTACACACACAGGCACTCTTGGGCCGTTATTTTCCGGGTAATCCGAAGAATAGGATAGATCAGTCTCCTGGAAAACATATCGAATGGGGCAATCTTCTGAAGGACTCAGCAGGTTGTTATCCACAAAAATCTCTTTCCCGTTTCGCCAATTCAATCCCACATAGTCTACCCGGAAATTTTTAAACTTTCCTCTGGAATCTGTAGGCGCACCATTGATGTAAACGGTAATTGGACCATAATCCTCAAAACCACCTCGGAAAATATTGTTGAAAATTCGATTATTGCTAATTTCCTCAGGGCGATTCTTGCCGTACAACACAAAGACACCAAAACCACGATTAGGCATATCAATGGTATTGTGGTACACTAAGCCGTCGGCACTATCCTCTAAGGAAATGCCAATTCGGCCGCAATCTTTGATAATATTGAAGCGGTAGATCGTTCGCTGGAGCGAATACCGTTGCCCATGGGCCTTGGTACCTCCTGCCCGGCTTACGCCCTGGCAATCCACATAATTGTATTCGAAAATGTGATCGGCACCGCCTGCTATATCCGTTGCCTCACCCGCATTGCGGTAAAAAGAACTGTGGTGTACGTGTCCGTTATTACGAACCGCCCAAAAACGGATAGCATCACTGTTTCCAGACCTTCCTCCTGCATCGCTGAACGTCGAGTTGGCAATTTCCACATCATACACATGATATTGCTGATTTTCCGGGGGGCCAAGGATAGTCGCATTTTGAGCATTGAACTCTAAGCAAGCACTGCCTTCGCGGGATTTGGAGCCATCTACTTCAATGCGCAGAAACTTTATCCCGTGAACATCTGACCTATAGGCATAGACTTGAATCTGCGCACCATATGCACCTGAAAACTTGACGTTATCCACGTGAAAATGTCGGCTTGTACGCAGGCCAAATACGCGTTTATCATTGGTAATGATATGGGGTTTTGCCCCAGAACCATACGAAGTCAACACGATGGGATTTTCAGCAGTACCTCGACCTTTTCCGTCCAGGAATAGCTCGTTGGATAGTTCGAATCGGTCTCCCGCACGCAACCGGAATAAATCTCCGGGTTGGGCTTCAATATCCTCCATCTTTGCAAGAGAACGAAACGGAGACTCTCTTGACCGGCCGTTATTGTTATCGCTCCCGCTGGTCGAGAAATAGTATACGGTGCCATCCAGCGATACCGAAGAAGAAGTGGTACTACCTGCCGGGTTACCGTCCAATAAGGGAGTGACCCGATACGAATAAGTAGATCCCAGATTCAAATTATCATCGATAAATTCACCGTAGGGATACAAATATTCAGGCTGAAAAGCATCCCTTACGGTTGCATAGGACCCGTTGTTTTCGGAGCGCTCAATCCTGTAGGCAATAGCTGCTGCTTCTCGTGGAGGAACGTCAGCTTTGATCGTAATCCGAACTCGATTGCCACTTCCGGTTACCAGGAGTTCGGTGATCCTGAAATCTCCTTGAACATTTGTTTGGCATTGTAAAACATCTTCATTGGAAAGCGGTACGGTAGTGCCTGGAATGGTGTCAGCTAAATAGGCTGAAATGGAGCCTGTCGCAATCAGGCCTTTTTTGGCTAAAGCCCAGTTTTCATTGGTATGAGCTGGTACATCAATCGTCAGCAACGCTAAGCCCATACAAGTCAAAAAAAGGTAAATCAGTTTAAGGGGGAACTTCATAGGATGGTTTGTTAGTTTGGTTCAGAAACAATTTTCAGAAACAAAATTGGGGTACTTGTAAAACTAAATTCACCTTGCCATATTGTCTATTCACTCGGGGTTATTACATGAGGCTTAGAGGCTGCAAAAATAAACGCTTACCTTATTTTTTGAGGGATGAATAACTTAAAGTGTGAGCGCTCCTTCATTTTAGGTGAAGACTAGCATTTTTTCGGCAAACTATTTAGCCTCATTTCTGGGCCGTCAATTTTTTCAATATTTACGGTACGTGCGGATTACCAAACTAAAATCATGAAGGTTGCGTCATATAATGTAAATGGAATACGAGCCGCTTTGAAAAAGGGCTTACAGGATTGGATGCAAGAAATTGATCTGGATATTCTTTGCCTTCAAGAGACAAAGGCTCAACCCGAACAGGTTGACCATTCCTTTCTGGAACAATTAGGCTATCAGCATCATTGGCATTCGGCAGAAAAAAAGGGATATAGTGGAGTAGCTACTTTTTCTAAAAAAGCACCGGACCAGGTAATTGCCGGATGCGGTATTCCGAAATACGATGCAGAGGGTCGAATTCTAAGGACTGATTTTGGCCCATTAACGTTGCTTAATTGTTATTTCCCCTCTGGAACCTCTGGCGAGGAGCGCCAAGCATTTAAAATGGGGTTTCTGGACGATTTTTATCAATGGGTGGCGGAATTGAGAAAGGAAAGGCCACAACTGATCATTGTAGGGGACTATAATATTGCACATACGGAAATAGACATCCACGATCCGGTTCGGAACAAAAAAACCTCAGGTTTCCTGCCTGAGGAGCGCGACTGGTTGACCCAATGGTTTGACAATGGATTTACGGACGCTTTCCGGCATCTCAACCCTGAAACAGTAGAATACAGCTGGTGGAGTTTCAGGGCTCAGGCAAGAGCAAAAAACAAAGGGTGGCGCATCG
This sequence comes from uncultured Saprospiraceae bacterium, assembly GCA_964641965.1. GTDB lineage: Bacteria > Bacteroidota > Bacteroidia > Chitinophagales > Saprospiraceae > JAJDFU01. The sequence goes on from CAZXLD010000024.1 coordinate 7,114, forward strand.
ACTATCAATCCGTTTCAGATGATCTGGCTGCCAAACTGATTGAAGCCAGACACTTAAATGAAGCGGTTCATTCAGATCATTGCCCGGTTTACCTGGAGATAGACCTCCCCACATGAAAATAGAAATTCGGGAACGAACCATGCGCGAAGCAATCGACCTAATGCGCCAAGTTCCCGAGATGGCTGATGTAGGGCCACTGTCACTGTATGAGGAACGCATCCAAAACAAACCGCACCTGATTTTACTGGCACAAGCTGAGGCAAAGCCTGCAGGATTTAAGATTGCCTATCAGCGTGACCACTTTTTCTATTCGTGACTGGGGGTGTACTACCTTCATTTCGAAGACGGGGGATCGCCCAAGCACTTGCCGACGTCCAGGAAAGTTGGGCCAAAGCCAAGGGATACAATTCGGTTTCCTTTAAAACCAGGAATCGCCATACAGCCATGCTTTGCTTTGCGTTAAAAAATGGATTCTTGCTTACCGCCGTAGAAGAACGGGACAACCCCATGGAAAATCGTATCTGGCTCCGAAAGCAACTATAAGACAATCTTTTCCCAAATCTTAATCTCCTCAATTTACCCAAATGGGTAAAAAGTTAGGTAAAAACTTGACATACAAGTTCAAAGAGAATAGTTTTGTCTTTAAATTACCCAAATGGGTAAATCCGGATGACCGCATTAAGTACTCGAGAACAAATCCTGGAAGCTGCCCGACAAGAGTTTATGGAGAAAGGCTATGCGGGAAGCCGCATGCAGGAAATTGCGGCTCGGGCTAACATAAACAAAGGATTGCTCCACTATTACTTTACTACAAAAGACAACCTGTTCCGAGCTGTTTTTCAAGAAGCTTTTCGGGCCTTCATCCCCAAATTGCGCGGACTGGTAGAAGCTGAAATGAGTATCACAGAAAAAGTGAGTCAACTCATACATTCTTACATGGAAATGCTATTAGCTAACCCGCACTTGCCCGCTTTCATCGTTAACGAACTCAACCACAATCAACCTGCTTTTCTGGACATGATATCAACCTTCGAAGGCCGCCCGGATATGTTGGTTTTCTTTACTCAAATTCAGCAGGCGGTTGAGGAAGCGGAAATTGCTCCCGTACACCCGGCTCATTTGCTGCTCAATATTATATCGCTATGTGTATTTCCATTCATTTCAAAACCCATTTTCATGCACATGGGAAAATTAACCGAACAGGAATATCTATTGCTTATGAAACAGCGGGAAAACGAAGTACAATCCGTAATCCTGAAACAGCTTAGACCATGAAATGGGCTACTATTCTTTTCCCCACCCTGTTTTTTACAGTCCTGGGAGTTGCTCAGGAAAGTCTAACCCTATTTGAATGTTATGGCCTGGCTATGGCCAATCATCCTGTAGGGGAAAAAAGGGCACTGCTGAGTTCTGTTTTTGAAAAGGAAATCGACAAACTTAAATCAGACCGTCTTCCGCAGATCAATCTCTTTGCATTGGCCGGTATCCAATCTGAAACCATCGAATTTCCCTTTGAGAATCCTGCCTTCCCCCAGCTAGATCTTCCGCTTTACAGAGCTGTCACGGGGGTCCAACTTCAATATGCCCTCTACGACGGTGGGTTTAAGAAAGCTCGTGAAAGTCAGGAAACAGCCGCTTTACAGGCAGATTTATTTGAAATCGAGGTAGAATTGGATCAACTAAAAGCTCAAGTCAACCAAGCTTTCTTCGGCCTGCAGTTACAACGTTCTTCAATCAGGGTGCTAGAAGTGAATCGCGCCTCCGTGATGGAACAAATCCGAAACCTGGAAGTATTGGTTGAAAATGGCGTCGTGCTTCCCGGACAGCTTAAGCAATTGAATGTGAAAGCACTGGAACTCGAAGCCGCAATTGAGGAAGCTGTTCTTCATCATCAATCCCTGGCTGCCACTTTGGGACGACTTACCGGTACTCCCATTGATACATCTGTCGAGTTTTTGAACCCTCCACTCGAGGACTTTGGATTTACCAATACCATTAAACGGCCTGAGAAGAAATTACTCCAACTAGAACGGGAACGAATTGCTGCAGGAGCCGACCTCCTGCAGGCGCGCCGAAAACCGCTTGTACTAGTCGGAGGTACCGCAGGAGCGGGTTATCCCAACCAATTGAATCTCTTCGACGTATCCTTCCGGCCTTATGGTACTGCCGAGCTGAGCCTGAATTGGTCGATCACTGACTGGGGGAAAACCAAAAAAGACCAGGAATTGCTCAGCCTCCGATCAAAAATCCTGGAAAATCAGGAAGCTATTTTTGATTACCAGATTGAGCTACAAGAAGACCAATATCGTGCCCAAATCAAGACTCTGGAAGCTCGGCTAGTTCGGGATCAGGAAATTCTCCAACTCCAGGAAGAAATCTTAACAGAAGTAACATTCCAATTGGAAAACGGAGTTACGACGACCACCGAATACATCGACCAGCTTAACAAACGACTGGAAGCTCAACTCCAATTCCAAATCCATCAAATCCAACTCACGCAAGCTCAAATTGATTACCTAACTTATAAAGGATTGCTCTAACCATGGAACGATTATTCTTTGCCCTACTCTTCCTTGCCCAAATCACAGCTTGTGAAAATGGCAAAGAGCTTTCTGATGCTTATGGGAACTTCGAAGCAGAAGATGTCCTGATCTCCGCTGAAGGCAATGGAAAATTGATGAAATTGGATATTGAAGAGGGCGTAAGCCTCAAAGAAGGGCAAATCGTCGGATTGGTCGACACCATGCAAATTTACCTTCAGAAGGTACAGCTGGAAGCGCGGCTTCGGGCTTTAGACCAAAAACTTCAAGATGCAGAGCCCGATATTTTGGTACTCCAAAAACAACTGGAAAATTTTGTGCGTGAACAGGCTCGCTTGGAAAAACTCGTTGCCAACAATGCGGCTACCACTCAACAATTGGACGATATCAATGGACAGGTCAAAGTGGTGCAGCAACAAATGCAGGCTGCCCGAGACAAAGTCAGCTTAGCCAATCAATCTATTCTTAGTGAAGCGGATCCCATCCGGGCACAAATTCGGTTGTTAGACGACCAATTGGATAAATGCAGAGTCGTAAACCCTGTTTCCGGCACCGTGCTACTAAAGTTAGCCAATCAAGGGGAGGTGGTTTCCATGGGAAAGCCACTCTATAAAATTGCTCCCCTAAACCCCTTAACCTTGCGTGTTTATGTCAGCGGTGCCCAGATTGAAGCACTCTCACTCGGCCAGGAAGTCGAAGTACTGGTCGACCGTCAAGAAGGGCAATTAAAAGCATTTACAGGCAGGGTCTCCTGGATTTCAGACGAGGCAGAATTTACACCCAAAACGATTCAAACCAAGGAAGAGCGGATCAACCTGGTCTATGCAGTAAAGATAAAAGTTGAAAACGACGGCAGCCTCAAAATAGGAATGCCTGGTGAAGCCAATTGGTCTTCCACCCATTCCCAAGCCCAAACTTCGGTAGACTAATGGAAAGTCCTGTTGTAGCAAGGAATTTATCACTGGCCTTTGGGCGAGTTCAGGCTGTTCAAGATGTGAGCCTGGAAGTAGAGCCAGGGGAACTATTTGGTCTGATAGGTCCTGACGGGGCCGGAAAAACAACCACCATTCGAATATTGATCAGTCTGTTACTAGCAGACGAAGGTGAAGGAAAAGTCCTGGGTTTTGATTTAAAAAAGGATTACCGGGAGATCAGAAAACGGGTAGGATATGTTCCTGGTCATTCTGCCCTTTACAGCGATTTGTCTGTGTGGGAAAATTTACATTTCTACGCCACTGTCCTCGGATCATCCGTTCGGGAGAATTACCCGTTGATTAAAACTATTTTTGATCCTCTTCAGCCATTCAAGGATCGACCCGCTGGAAAATTATCCGGTGGCATGCGCCAAAAGCTGGCTTTGAGCTGCGCTTTGATTCACCGCCCTGCATTGGTGTTTCTGGATGAACCTTCCACAGGGGTTGACCCCGTGAGCCGCTTCGAATTTTGGGAGACCATACATGAAATCAAGGATCAAGGTATCACTATTATAGTAGCTACTCCTTACATGGATGAAGCTGCCCGATGCGACCGAATTGCATTAATGCAGCAGGGTAAAGTATTGGCCATAGAACGGCCGGATCAGCTGGCCAATACTTTTGAGCCTCATTTGGTAGAAATCCTCGGCAAACCTAAAAGACAAATCCTGCTAGCTGGAAGAGCCTACAACGGCATCCGAAAAGTATACCCAAACGGTGAATATATCCATGCCACCTTTTCTACCAATCCCGACCTCGAGCATCTGGAAAATTATTTAATAGAAAAAGGGATCCAGGTAGACCATATAGCCCTTCGAAAGCCAGCGGTAGAAGACATCTTCATTGAAATGACCTGATTCTATGCCATTTGCAATTGAAAGCCTAGAGCTAACTAAAAAATTCGGCGATTTCGTTGCTGTTGACACGATTTCCTTTCAGGTAGAAAAAGGTACTGTTTTTGGGTTTCTGGGTGCTAATGGTGCCGGAAAGACCACCTGCATTCGCATGCTCACGGGCCTATTGAAACCAACCTTTGGTACCGCCCTGATCGGCGGCTATGATGTGGTAAAGCAACCTGAAAAGGTAAAGCAAAACATTGGCTATATGAGTCAATTGTTTTCTCTTTATGCCGATCTAACGGTGTTGGAAAATATAGCCCTCTATGGAGGAATCTATGGTTTAAAACCTAAAACCATAAGATCAAAAGCGCAGCTTATGCTTCAGGATCTCCAGTTAGAGGAGGCCTCCAAAAAAAGAGTATCCGACCTGCCGCTCGGGTGGAAGCAGAAGCTTGCATTCTCTGTAGCTCTGCTACACGAGCCTAAAATTGTGTTTCTGGACGAGCCAACCAGTGGAGTGGATCCGAATACTCGTCAGCAATTCTGGGAACTCATTTATAGGGCTACTGACCAGGGCATTACCATTTTCATGACTACCCATTATATGCCGGAAGCTGAATATTGCGACCAAATAGCCATTATGGCAGCAGGGAAACTGGAGGCATCGGGCACCTCCCGGGAACTAAAAGACGAATTTGAGGTCCAGACCATGGACGAAGTATTTATACGGATCAATGATCGACACCGAAAAGCACTAAACCCATGAAAACCCTTCGGATATTCATATGGAAAGAAATTCGGCATGTTCTAAGAGATACACGCACCTTGCTCATTCTTATCGTGCTCCCTGTTGTATTGGTCCTGCTTTTTGGGTTTGTGATCTCAAATGACATTCAGCAAGCAGGTTTTGTAGTGATGGACCCCGAAGCCAAGCCGGCCAGTCAGCGCCTGGTCAGGCAAATGGAAGCTACCGGCTATTTTAAATTGGGGGCGTGGGTACAATCCAGAGACGAGGTAGAGCAGGCATTCAAACAATCCGGTGCCAAAATCGCATTGGTGATTCCTCCCGATTTTATCCAAGAGGTATATCGACAAGAAGGCCAGCAGATACAATTCATAGCCGATTCTTCAGATCCAAATACCGCGACCAATTTGATCAATTATGCATCTGCTGTAGTAAGGCAATTTATGAGGCAGGAGTTGCTAAGCCCGCAATCAGCACCCCCCATGCAAATCACAACTGAGATTCGAATGCTTTACAACCCTCTGCTTAAAAGTGTACATATGTTTGTTCCGGGGGTATTGACCCTTATCCTCACGTTGGTGTCTGCACTAATGACTTCGATTTCGCTTACCAGAGAAAAGGAGAATGGCAATATGGAACTATTGCTGGTTTCCCCCCTGCGACCTACCACTATTATAATTGGCAAAGTAATTCCCTATTTAATCCTGGGTTTGACCATCATTCTGGTAACCCTGGTCATGTCAGCCACCGTTTTTCAAATGCCCGTCCGAGGAAATATAATTTTATTGGGGATGGAATGTGCGCTATACATTCTAACCTGCCTTTCTTTAGGTGTACTGGTCAGTACACGGGTCGAAACCCAACAAGTAGCCATGCTCATTTCCATGATGGCTTTGATGCTCCCGGTTATGCTATTATCGGGATTCATATTTCCGGTTGAATCTATGCCGATAGTACTTCAATGGGTCAGTCACATTATCCCGGCCAAATGGTTCATCAAAATTCTTAAAAGCATAATGTTGAAAGGGAACGGACTTGACAATGTATGGTGGGAGACGTCCATTTTACTGGCTATGACCCTTTTTCTATTGATTGCCAGTATCCGAAATTTTAAAATAAGACTTGCTTAAATCAATGAATACCATATTTGTATTGTTGCGAAAAGAATTTATACAGATTTCCCGGCAACCGGTGATTATCGGTATGATATTCGTAATGCCTATTGTTCAATTATTAATTTTAGCGAATGCAGCAGATTATGAGGTAGATAATGTAAACCTGCATATTATTGACCAGGACCTGTCTCAAGCTTCTAGTATTCTAAAAGGTAAATTTTTCGCTTCTCCACATTTTAATGTAGTCAATACTTCCTTTAGCAATAAAAAAGGGCAAGAAGACCTCCAATCAGGTGTAGCGGATTTGTCTATTGAAATTCCACCTCAATTCGAGCAAAACCTATTTAGAGAGGGAAAAAGTAAAATTCAAATAGCAGTAAATGCGATCAACGGTACAAAGGCACTTTTAGGTAGTGCTTATACAGAACAGATCATTCAAGGGTTTGCCCAAGAATACATTGGAACTTATCAAGGAGGAGGTGCTCAGCGACCCGGCATTTACGTCACCTTTTCGTATTGGTATAATCCTACTTTAGACTACAATAATTTTATGGTGCCCGGTATTTTGGTTATCCTGGTCACCTTAGTCGGCATGTTTTTATGTGGCTTAAATATTGTGAGGGAAAAAGAACTAGGCACAATAGAACAAATTAATGTAACTCCTATTAAAAGGTATCAATTTATAATCGGAAAGTTGGTTCCGTTCTGGTTGATTGGCCTATTCGAATTGGCCTTGGGCTTAATAATAGGAAAGCTTGTTTTTGATATCCCCTTAGTTGGGAGCCTTTGGTTAGTGTTTGGATTTGCATCCATCTATTTACTGGTCGTATTGGGTTTAGGTTTATTTATTTCCACAATTACCTACACTCAACAACAAGCCATGTTTGTTGCCTTTTTCTTCTTGATCATTTTTATTCTTATGAGTGGTTTGTTCACCCCTATTGAAAGCATGCCTGTATGGGCACAATACCTTACCAGAGGAAATCCAATTGCTTACTTTGTAGATGTTATGCGCGTAGTATTGCTAAAGGGAGGAGACTTCGCCTCTATCCAGCGCCATTTTTTAGTAATTGGCATCCTGGGAATTGCAATCCTAACACTGGCGATGCTGAACTACCGGAAAACAACAGCCTGATCAGGAGTTGGCCAAGTGCCGAAGGAAATCAAAGGTGGTGATGATGCCAACTAATTTACCTTCCTCTTGAATAGGCACTGCTCTAAATCGCCGCTGCAATAACAACTCGAGCACACTTCGGGTAGAATCTTTGGCCTGGGCTATTATGACATCTCTTGTCATGATCTCTTCCACTCGGAATGCTCTCAGTCTTGCTTCTCGTATAAAGCGATCATTCTCAGAGCTCGAATTTCCCCTTAGGAAGTAAAGAAAATCCGGCTTCCCGATAATACCTACCACACTTCCATTCTCAACCACAGGGATGTGGTGAAATGAATTCTCTTTGAAAATCCGGTCCACCTTTTCCATGCTGTCTTCGGGCTCAACCGTAATAACAGTGGAAACCATGAAATCGCGTATAGGCTTTTCTAAATCCACGACAAATTTTTTCGGAAGGTACCTAAAATGGCCTGTCCAAACAAGCAAAATGTACTTGCTACACTAAGTGGAGTTCTTGCTTGATTATAATTAACCATTTCGTAATCTTGAATCAACCTAACAATACCATCGCATTGCGTTGTTTTGAGGCATTAAAACAAATTACTCTTCATGAAGCAGATTTGCCTTCTTGTATTCGTTTGTGTGCTTAGCCAGGCTGGATTCAGCCAATCTTCGGTTTTATACCACAATGATTTTTCAAACAACCGAAGCAGTTCTATAAATATCAATCCCGACTGGGCTCCTTTCTACCATGGCGTAGCATCAGGAGATCCACTGGAAGACCGGGTTATTATCTGGACTCGGGTGACCCCGGAGGAAATAACAGAGGATTCCATCGAGGTCGCCTGGAAGGTGGCCACCGACCCGGACCTGGAAAATATTGTACAGAATGGTACCTACATGACTCACGCCGAGCGCGATTATACCGTCAAAGTGGACGTTACAGGCCTGAGTGCAGGTACTACCTACTATTATGGATTCACGGCACTGGAGCGCAACTCCCTGACAGGGCGCACTAAAACCACCCCCATGGGCGATCAGGCCCAACACCTTCGATTTGCTGTGGTTTCCTGCAACAACTATGAAGCTGGGTACTTTAATGGGTTCCGGCGAATTGCTGACCGCAACGACCTGGATGCAGTAATTCACCTCGGTGATTATATCTACGAACAACGTGCACGCAGCTATGGAGATAGTTCGCTTTGGGATGATGAACGTACGATTGCTCCCGAGAATGAAATCCTTACCCTGGAAGACTACCGTACGCGTCACTCCACCTACAAGCTGGATTCTATGTTAGCCCGTGCCCACCAGCAGCATCCTTTTATTACCGTTTGGGATGATCACGAAAGTGCAAATGATGCCTGGTTTGGAGGTGCCCAGGCCCACGATACAACAACTGAAGGTTCCTGGGAAGAGCGTTTAGCTGTTGCCAAACAAGTATACTTTGAGTGGATGCCTATTCGGGATACCGAAGACCGCGGCGTATTTCGATCTATCAATTATGGAAATTTGGCTGACCTGATCATGCTTGACACGCGGATTGAAGGCCGGGAGCAACAGATCAATGATGTCACTGACCCAGCCCTTTCGGATCCAAACCGGACCATCCTGGGAGCTGAGCAGAAAGCCTGGTTGAAAGATAAATTAGCTAATAGCACGGCTCAGTGGAAAATCATAGGCCAACAGGTGTTATTCTCCGAACTGGTTGTGGGTTGGGCTGCACTGGCTGATACCAGCTTTACGTACGAGGCGACTGAAAGTGGTTTCCTGGATATCTGGGATGGTTATCCTGCGGAACGAACAGAAATCATTCAATTCATTGAGGATAACAATATTGAGGATGTAGTCATTTTGACTGGTGATTTTCACACCACCTTTGCCTTTGAAGTAGTAGACACGCCTTCCATTGCCAATTTTGTAGATTTTGGACCATTAGGTGTCGTGCCCTTTTACACGGACAACCCCGATTACAACCCAGTGACTGGTGAAGGCGCTATTGCAGTTGAATTTGCAAGCCCTAGTGTATCCTCTGCTAACTTTGATGAAAATCTATCTGTTGAAGAAGCAATATTCTTTGAAAGCTTAATTAACAAGGATATCGTCCAGGCCGGTGTTAACATTGGAAATCCCAATCCACACATGAAATACACCAACCTAATTGATCATGGGTATTATGTGCTGGATATCACGCCTACCAAAGCTCAGGCAGACTACTTTTTCACTCCGCTTTTACAGGTAAGCAATGAAGAATTTGGAGATATCGACAGCGAAGAATCTGGTTACTATTTCACCAATGCCGGGGAAAGCTTTTTGCAGGAGGCCGACACAACTGCTGCAATAAAAGAGATCCAAGATCTACCTGCTCCAGCAAACCCTCCCCTGGTGACTTCCCTTTATGAGGTAGACAATACAGCTGCGATTCTTGCGGTATATCCAAATCCCTTCCGAGATTCAACCACACTGCACTATTCGTTATCCAAACGTGCTCGGGTACGTATTGAATTATTAAATGCGAATGGTCAGGTACTTAAGGTGTTGATGGAAGAGACACTGCCTGAAGGAGTCTATACCCTTCAAACTCAGGCCGGTGATTTACCTGCTGGAACCTACTTGTACAGAATGATAGCGGGCAATAAAGTCCAACAAGCCCAAGTCGTGTTAAAGCGCGACTAACCCTCCTTACACCTACAATTCAGAATCCTGGCGGGCCTGATTGGGTCCGCCTTTTTTATTTTGGAGCTGACCTAAACGCAGAACTGCTTATACCATTCTAAAATGGTTGTAGAAAAAGACCTGATGAGGGCTTTACTCATTTAGATCTGGCTTATCAGCAGGGAGTGTAGTTGTACCGGCTTTCCCTTTTTTCTGAGCCCTCGCTTTTCTTCGCTCATTCAAAATATTGCGGAGCCAATTTGGAATAATGATTGCACCAGCAATAAGGTAAGAGTAATAGCTCAAAAGCCGCCAAAGTGTGGAAATGGTTGTTCCTACTGTTGGATTTGTTACATAATCGGTAAGGAACCCATTGAATAATACCTCGACAAATCCGGCTCCCCCGGGAGTTGGGCTAAAGGCAATAATGACAAACATGGTTTCCAATCGGGCATATAGCTGAAATTGATCCCAAAGCGATAAGGAAACCCCTTCCACAAAGGCATTGATCAAACAGTTGAGCAATAAAAACCGGCAACTCCAGGCGGTAGCCGTTGCTAGGAATGCCCGTAGGTGAAACCAGGCGTTCTGTGCCCGCAATTCTCGGGATGCCAGCACCATATCATTGCCCAATTCAACAGCTTTACTGCGGTAACGCTTTAGAAAACTCAATCGGGTAAAACCGATTAACACGCGTCTGAGCTGCTTGGGGTTTCTGAATAACCCATAATAAAACACAGTTGTATAAATTGCCATCAAGCAATAAGCGAACACAAAATAGAACCCCCAGGGTCCCAGGTCCGACCATTTGGTAAGTCCTGGCCGGATCATATTGTTGCCGAATAGCATGTACAAGAAAGGCAAAGAAAGAATAAAAAATAAGCCATCGAGAACTACCGTATACAATACGATGGTCGCTGTTTTGGCCGTACTCAATTTCTCCTGGGCTAAAACAAAAAAAGCCACCGCTGACCCACCAACACTTGTAGGCGATACGGCAGAGCTAAATTCCCAGATAAAGATCAGCTCTATACATTTCCACCAACTAAATTCACCTTGAGACAAGGTCCGCAAACGAAATGCATAGGCCATATGGCGAACTACAAGTAAGGCTATTGAGGCCAGTATCCAAAATAAAGTATATGCCGTCCATCGAATTTCGGCAAACTCCTCCGGATCAAATTGGCGCCATAGCAAATACCCTACTGCTCCAAGCCCCAGTAGTACAGGAATAATAATCCGGGTAGGGCGGATAGATTGTAAGGTTTCCTGCTGCTCCTCCGTAAATGCTTTGGCGACAGTCTCTTTATCCAATCGAGTGTTTTTTAGTAGGGGCTCAAAGGGGGTTAACTCCGTAATATGCCCAATGTTGTCGAATTGCTTTCCCAGAACGAGAAAAAATGGATATTTTTCAAAAGACAAAAATAGCAGTTCATGATCTATTCCCTCATTATCGGTGGCTTAGCTGGCTGGATCACCGGAAAAATTATGAAAGGTGAAGGTTTCGGCCTCCTTGGTAACATTGTAATCGGCCTCATCGGTGGCGTTCTCGGCGGTTGGGTTTTCAGCTTACTTAACATCTCAACCGGTGACGGTATCATTGGGCATTTGCTCACGGGCGTTGCCGGTGCTGCCCTGTTAGTGTGGCTGCTAGGTATGGTAAGGAAATAAAATGCCCGATCCGGAAAGCCGCCTTCAACGTTGGAGGCTAATCCTAGGAGCCTTAGCCGATCCGGACGCTGATGTGTCCCTTAGTACCCGTGCTATGGGTATAGACAAAAGCTTAGGCGCCTTGTACGACAGTGATCGAGAAGGTGGTCTTGGCTCGTCTCAGCCCAGCATTAACAGGTGGTTGGGTGATATCCGGGATTATTTTCCTGCAACTCAGGTGCAAATACTCCAAAAAGATGCACTTGAGCGCTTGGGGCTTGAGCGCATGTTGCTTGAACCCGAACTGCTCGACAGCCTTGAGCCCAATGTTGAGTTGGTCGCCTCCTTGATCAGCCTGAATAAAGTGATGCCGGAAACGACCAAAGCATCTGCCAGAATGGTGGTGGCTAAGCTGGTTAAGCAGGTTCTAAAAAGGCTTGAGACCCCCATGCGCAAGGCTATCCGTGGAAGCCTGAATCAGGCAGAGCGTAACTACAGGCCCCAGTTTCGGGAAATTGACTGGAATAAAACCATCTTGGCCAACCTTAAACACTATCAACCGGACTATAAAACCGTCGTGCCTGAACGACTGATTGGATTAGGTAAACGGGGTAGGGCGTTGAAAGACATTATTTTATTGGTTGATCAAAGTGGATCCATGGCCGGAAGCCTGGTGTATGCGGGTATCTTGGGATCTGTTTTAGCCTCTATTCCATCCATAAAGACGCACCTTATTTTCTTCGATACTACAGTGGCTGACCTTTCTGATCAACTTCAAGATCCGGTTGAACTCTTGTTTGGTGCTCAACTGGGAGGCGGCACGGATATAGAACGGGCCATCCGCTATGCAGAAGGCCTTGTCCGGCGGCCGAAGGATACGCTCTTTGTCTTACTCAGCGATCTTTTTGAAGGGGGAAACCGAAATCATTTATTGACCCGGATCGCCCGATTGGTGTATGGAGGTAGCTCGTTTATTAGCCTATTGGCATTGGATGACAAAGGAGCCCCGGCTTTTGATAAAGAATTGGCTACCGCTATTGCTGCCCTGGACATACCCGTCTTTGCTTGCACCCCTGGTCAATTCCCAGACTTACTCTCTGCTGCGATTCGGCGTCAGGATATTCGCCAATGGATGAATAGGGAAAGAATCGTCCAGAAAGGGTAATTCATCGGTTTTCGTTACATTGCTATACAGAGCAACCACTAAATATGGTGGAGCAAGTTGATTCATGTTTAGCGAGAAAATCATTGTTCCTGTTGTCAAGCGCTCATAAAATAGCTCGTCCATGCAATACAAATTACTAGGAAACAGCGGCCTGCGCGTTTCAGAGCTCGCATTAGGTACTATGACCTTTGGAACGGAATGGGGATGGGGTGCGGACAAAGAAGAGTCCAAAAAAATCTTCGATGCATATGCTGAAGCAGGCGGAAACTTCATTGATACGGCTAATCGGTATACAGAAGGTATGAGCGAGCGATTTGTTGGAGAATTCATCCAGTCGGATCGCGACCATTTTGTGGTTGCTACAAAATATACGCTGTACGATCGCTTAGGAGATGTTCATTTTTCCGGGAATCACCGGAAGAACCTGATGCGGTCTGTTCATGGCAGTCTGGAACGCCTTCAAACCGACTATATTGACTTACTTTGGGTTCATGCCTGGGATTTTATTACCCCTATTGAAGAAGTCCTGCGGGGCCTAGATGACTTGGTGACCTCCGGAAAAGTACATTACATTGGCATCTCCGATACCCCGGCTTGGATTGTATCAAGGGCCAATACCATTGCTGAATTTCGAGGTTGGAACCGTTTCGTAGGTCTGCAAATTGAATACAGCCTCATTCAACGCACGCCGGAAAGAGATTTGATACCTATGGCAGAAGCTATGGGATTGGCAGTCACCCCCTGGGCACCATTAGCAGGTGGTGCACTAACCGGAAAATACCTCAAAGGGGAAGATGGCAGGGTGGCAGAAGATAGCAAGCGACGCGGAGAAAGAGCGACCCGAATCGCTGAACGCGTTGTGAAAGTTGCTGATAAGATGGAGGTAAGCCCGGCGCAAGTCGCCATTCGTTGGGCAATGCAAAAAGATTTCACCTCAGTACCCATTATAGGTGCCCGAAAACACAGTCAGATTGTGGATAGCCTGGAATGTGTAAATATTGAAATTCCAGAAAAACGCATGTTGGAGCTTGACGAAGTAAGCAGTATATCCCTTGGATTCCCTCATGACTTCCTGGCCACAGATAGTGTACGGAAGCTGGTTTATGGGGATACATTTGACAAGCTGGATCTGTAGTCCTCCCAATTCTTTCAAGGATTGGCACCTATTCGGGTCGGAGATATTGGACCCGAGGGTTTATTAACTATCTTTCGAATTAAAATTCGCCGATCTAACCTTCAACCTATGAGAAGTCTTATACCCCTTTGGCTATTAGCTGTGGGGATTTTAATAGGGCTGGCTTCCTGTTCGTCTCGCCAAAGTTCAGCGCCCACAATGGGGCCGCTCGAAGTATTGGTGGTTAAACCCGATGTCCAATCCGTCCCTATCGAAAAAGAGTTTGTTGGTCAGATCTTTGGCCGCAGGGATATACCGATCCGAGCCCGAGTAGAGGGATATCTACAGGGGATTCATTTCAGGGAAGGGAGCCGAGTAAGAGAAGGCCAACTATTGTACACTATTGACCCCCAGCCGTTCCAAGCCAATGTAGCTGCTTATAAAAGTCAATTGGCTGAAGCCCAGATCAAATCCGTACAGGCCAAAAGTGAGTTGAATCGAATCGAACCTCTGGCAGCTAACAATGCGGTTAGTCAAAGCGATTTGGATGCAGCGGTAGCAGAGAAAGGTGCGGCAGATGCAGCAGTTGAAGCTGCAGAGGCAGCCTTGCGCCTGGCCCAAATAGAATTGGGCTATACCCGTATTAAGTCCCCGCTCAGTGGAATTATAGGTAAAACAAAGGCCAAGCTTGGTGAATTTGTAGGTAGGGATCCAAACCCAGTCATTTTAAATACGGTCTCCCAAACAGATTCTTTTTTGGTTGAATTTTTCATACCTGAGCAAGACTACCTGGCCATGGCCAGGGACATCAGGTTAAAGGTTCGAAATCAAGATACCAGGAACGACCCCCGATACCCCATTCGCCTGCTTCTGGCAGATGGTTCTTTGTATCCATTTAAAGGCAAGGCCAGATTTATTGACCGTGAAGTCAACCCAAATACGGGTTCGCTCTTAGTCCAGGTCATTTTTCCAAATCCAGAGGGATTGATTCGACCAGGTCAGTTTGCCAAAATTCGGGTAACCATTGATTATCTGGAGCAGGGCCTGCTGGTCCCTCAGCGATGTGTGAGCGAATTTCAGGGCCGGTACAATGTATACGTGGTCAATGATAGCAGTAAGGTGGAAATCCGGCAGCTTTCACTGGGCGAAACCTACAAAGATTACTGGGTGGTGGAAAGTGGTTTGATGCCTGATGAACAAATAATCTATGAAGGTATCCAGCTGGTGCGAAATGGGGTCCTGGTAGATCCCAAAATGCATGAATTTGTTTCCCAGGTCAGCGAGTAAAACCCTATGGAATCAACCAATCATATTTTCTTCGTCCGCCGGCCGATCGTGGCCATCGTTATTGCTATTATCACCCTCATAGTGGGGGCGGTTTCCATTTTCACCCTACCGATTGAGCAATACCCAAACATCACCCCACCCGTGGTACAGGTACGCGCCTCCTATACCGGTGCCAATGCGATCAATGTAGAACAATCTGTCGCCGCCCCTTTAGAGCAGGATATCAATGGCGTAGAAAACATGATCTACATGAAGTCCACCAATTCGAACGACGGCACTATGTCCATAGATGTGTCGTTTGAGGTTGGTACCGACCCGGACATGAACACGGTTTTTACCCAAAACCGGGTATCTGCGGCTACAGCCAAATTGCCTGAGGAGGTCAAGCGCCTGGGAGTCACCACCCAAAAGTCACTTCCAAACATTGTCCTGCTCGCCTGCCTGACTTCTCCAAATGGTTCCTATGACCAGTACTTTCTAAGCAACTATGCCTTGATTAATATCAAGGATGTCTTGTCCCGAATCAAAGGGATCGGGCGGGTGGATATATTAGGTGCCAGTAACTACTCCATGCGGATTTGGGTGAAGCCGGACCTCCTGACCAAATTGGGCATTACCATTCCCGAGATGCTGAATGCAATCCGGGAGCAGAATGTAATTGTACCCGGGGGTAAATTTGGTGCCGAGCCTGCCCCTCCTGGTACGGAATTTACTTACTCGGTCCAGCTACCCGACCGATTGACCACCGAAGCTGAATTTGGAGAGATTGTGGTTCGGACCAATTCGGATGGTAGTCAAATCAAGATCAAGGATATCGCTCGAGTAGAGTTGGGGGTAGAAGCCTACAATGCATTCACCCGATTAAATGGTGATCCAGGAGCTATTATTGCAATCTACCAGGCTCCTGGTTCGAATGCTGTTGAGTTGAAAGAAAATATCGTAGCCTCTCTGGATATGCTTTCCAGAGATTTTCCGGAAGATATGGAGTATACCATTTCTCTGGATGCCACCCGGCCAATCACTGCGGGTTTAGCAGAGATCATAGAAACCCTGTTCATTGCTTTAGCTCTGGTAGTGCTCGTTGTATATATTTTTATTCAGGACTTCAGAGCCACCTTGATACCCACCTTGGCCATACCAGTATCGCTCGTCGGGGCTTTCATGATTTTCCCTCTGCTGGGATTCACCGTTAATGTGTTGTCTCTATTAGGCTTGGTACTGGCAATTGGAATTGTGGTAGACGATGCTATTGTAGTGGTGGAAGCGGTACAGGTGAATATGGAGAAGGGCATGGATGTTAAAGCAGCGACCAGTGCTGCCATGCGGGAGGTAACTGCTCCTGTCATTGCAACCACGCTGGTTTTGGTTGCTGTTTTTTTACCCGTAGCCGGCATGGCGGGGATAACAGGTCGTTTGTATCAACAGTTTGCCATAACCATTGCTATTTCAGTGGTCTTTTCCTCGATCAATGCCTTGTCTCTCAGCCCGGCCCTTTGTTCAGTTCTGCTAAAACCGCCCAAGGAGACCAAAGGACCATTGGGATGGTTTTTCAGACAGTTCAATGCAGTTTTTGACCGCGCTACCGGATCCTATACAGGACTTACTCGAATTGTTGCTCGTAAAACCGGTAGAGGATTAGTGTTTTTGGTCTTGATCACCAGCTTAGCTGCCCTCGTCGCCTACCAGTTACCTGGTGGGTTTATGCCGGAGGAGGATATGGGATATGGTCTTATCAATATCCAATTACCCAATGCTGCCTCACTTCAACGCACCGATGTGGTTGCCAAAGAAGTAGAAAAGGTCTGCGCCTCTATCCCAGGTGTGGAGATGGTGACCACCGCCACCGGGTTTAGCTTGTTGTCCGGCTCCCTTATTCCCAACAATGCTTTTGTTTTTGTCAGCCTAAAAGATTGGGCTGATCGGCAAGGAACGGCTTCCCAGATCCTAATGCGTCTAAACTTTATGTTTCGAGAACAAATCAAAGCAGGGCAGGTAATTGGATTCGGTCCACCGGCCATCCCGGGCTTGGGAAGCGGGGGTGGATTCAGCATTATGTTACAAGATCGCTCGGGAAATCCTCCCGACTACCTGGCCAATTCAACCCAAGATTTCATTCTTGCTGCTATGGCCAGGCCTGAGATTGGGGCCGCCTTTTCTCCTTTCCAAGCTTCAGTACCTCAGAAATATATAGAGATCAATACCGACAAGATCTTGAAGACCGGAGTAGCGCTTGGAGATGTATACGATACTTTTGGTGCCTTTTTGGGTGGGGCCTATGTCAATGATTTCAATCGATTTGGAAGGCTCTATAAGGCCTACATACAGGCCGAGCCTGAATACAGACAGAACGAAAAGAGTTTAGGTCTATTTGCAGTGAAAAACAACCAGGGTGAATCCGTTCCTCTATCAGCCCTGGTAGAAGTTCGAAATTCCAGCGGCCCTGACTACACGAACCGATTTAATCTGCTGCGCTCAGCAGAGGTAACGGGAAGTCCTGCGCCCGGTTTTTCTTCAGCCCAGGCATTAACTGCACTGGAAGAGGTGGCTGCCGAAGTCTTACCATCCAATATGACTTTTTCATTTAGCAATATGTCCTATCAGGAAAAACAGGCTTCGGGCTCCTTATTCACTATTTTCGGTTTTTCACTTGTCTTTGTGTATTTGATTTTAGCGGCTCAATATGAAAGCTGGAGTCTGCCCTTAAGTATTCTGTTGGGCACCCCTTTGGCATTGTTCGGTTCTTTCCTTGCCCTGTACTTGGCCCGCTTTTTCGACACCACTTATGAACTCAATATTTTTGCCCAGATCTCCCTCGTGATGTTGATCGCAATGGCAGCTAAGAATGCTATTTTGATTATTGAATTTGCCAATATCAAATTTAACGAAGGACTGAGTCTGTTTGATTCTGCGATTGAGGCTGCCAAGCTGCGCTTTCGCCCCATATTGATGACTGCTTTTTCCTTTATCCTGGGCATTTTTCCACTCATTGTGGCCTCCGGTTCTGGTGCTATGGCCCGAAAGGTGATGGGTATGGCATTATTAGGAGGTATGGGGGTGGCCACCCTTCTGGGTGTATTTATTTATCCCATGCTTTTCGTTTTTGTCGGGAAGCTGTTTGGGTATGAAAAAAAGCGTGAAATGGCTCAACCGAATTCAGCGCTATGAGAAGACTGTATTTCCTATATTTTTTTGTGGCCTGCATCATAGGTTTATCCTTTGGGGGGTGCAAAGTCGGACCGAATTACCAAGCCGTTGAGCTTGAAACTCCAGCAGCATTTCGTTTCGATACCAGCCAGACTGATACAGTTGTCAATCTCAGGTGGTGGGAGCTATTCAATGATCCGATCCTGGATTCACTCATTCGACTAGCGCTGGCCAACAATCAAGATATACTGATTGCTGCCCGCAATGTGGAACAAGCTGGATATGCACTTAACATTGCAGAGAATGATTATTGGCCAAAATTCAATTACAACGGTACTCTAGCATATGGAAATGTTATCCAACAGCCCTTGCAGAAAGGTGCTTATCTGGGTACAGCAGGCGTTGGGATGAATTGGGAACTAGACCTTTGGGGGAAGCTGCGGAGGCGCACAGAAGCTGCTGCCGCTACTTTCCTCGGGGACCAATATTTTCTCAGGTCTTTGCAAATCGAACTTATCGCCCAATTGGCAACCGCCTATTTTCAGTTATTGGAGTTCCGCACCAGCCTTGAAATTGCTCAAACCACGCTGGATTTAAGGGATAGCACACTCAGCATCATCCAACAGCGATTTGATCGAGGCATTGTACCCCTGATCGATGTGAACCAGGCTGAGATTCAAAAGGCCATTGCAGCAAGTTCCATTCCCTTATTCGAACGCCAGATTGCCCAAATAGAACATACCATCAGCATCTTGGCAGGTATTCCTCCCGGCCCCATTATAGAAGGCTTAACCCTTGCTGGCCAGCAATTTCCGCCAGAGATTCCACAAGGCCTTCCCTCCGATCTTCTTTATCGCAGACCGGACTTGTTGGCTGCGGAGCAGGATATTATTGCCCAGAATGCACAAATAGGGGTAGCAGTTGCCAATCGATTCCCTACCATCAGTCTCACGGGTTTTCTCGGCATTGCCAGTGCCAATATCGCAGGTACCTTGACAAAATTTGGCGGTAATGTAGGAGGCAATCTACTTGGCCCTTTGTTTGAATGGAATCAAAATAAAAGGAGAGTAGACATTGAACGCAGCCGATACGAACAGACTGTACTCAATTACGAAAGAACGTACCTCCAAAGCTTGCGCGAGGTATCCGATGCTCTGGTAGGGATTCAAACGCTAATGGATGAAAGGAGTGCCCGACAGGATCACGTAGCTGCTGCTCTTAATGCCCAAAACCTTTCCCAACAACGGTATGACAGAGGTGTTACCTCTTACTTGGAATATCTCGAATCTCAACGTCAAGCATTCGATGCCCAGCTATTTTTAGCTCAAGTCCAATCTGACCTGTTGATTTCTTACGTCGATTTGTATAAAGCACTTGGCGGCGGATGGCTTTCTGAAGAGGAGGAAGAAGCGTCCAATGAAAACATTACGAACAACTAGCAACCCGGGCTGATAGCGTTCCATTCAAATTGTACCAACCAAAAAATATCGAGTAGGATCGGTATGGAAAATAGAATCAGCGTCATCCTTCCTACCCTTGCCCAATCTCCTCAACTCCATAACATCCGACTTACATTACAAAGATCGTCCTATGTTCAGGAAGTTATTCTCGTGATGCCTCCAAACTGTAAGCACAGGATCGATTCGTCTGCTTTCCCCAAGGAGCAATTGCTCTTTTCAAAGAAAACTGGCAGGGGATTTGCGCTGGTAGAAGGGATTAAGCGGGCAAGTGGAGCTTTCCTGCTCTTTCTACATGACGATACACTTCTACCAACGGACTGGGATATATTGATAACGAATACGCTCCAGGATCAACAAACTGTTGGGGGCGCATTTCGAATGAAGTTTGACCCTGAACCCAGATTATTGTACATACTTAGAAAGCTGGGTAACGCTTTTACTTATCTAACGCACGAATTCTGGGGAGACCATGCCTTATTTGTAAAACGTCAACTGGTTATGGATCACCTGGAATTGTTAGAGGTACCATTGATGGAAGACATACGTCTTTCCAGCTTAATGCGAAGACAAGGCAAAACTACCCTGTTAGACCAATATGTCACCACCTCCTCCATCCGTTTCCTAGAAAAAGGCATAGTACATCAAAGCCTATCCAATGTATTGTTCCGGACAGCCTACGCGCTTGGAACAGACCCATCAGTACTTTTCCGATGGTACCACCCCAATAATGAATCTGACGAAGCTAGAGATTTCATGGATAGGAGGCTATAACTCTTTGGCTGCAAAGGTATTCCCTTGATTCAGGTCTCCGGTTTGAAGTCCCCTACTAAACCACCGCATGCGTTGCTCGGAAGTACCATGTGTAAAGGATTCAGGTACTACATAACCACGCGCCTGTTTTTGCAAGCGATCGTCCCCAATGGCATTAGCCGCCCGGAGTGCTTCTTCCACATCACCCTGTTCCAGGATATTCTTCATTTTTTGAGCGTGGTGGGCCCAAACCCCAGCATAAAAATCTGCTTGAAGCTCCAGCCGTACCGATAATTGATTGTATTGGGTTTTGCTTATCCTGCTTCGCTGTGCTTGTACTTGCCGGGAGATACCAAGCAGGTTTTGAACGTGGTGTCCAACCTCGTGCGCAACTACATAGGCCATAGCAAAATCTCCCGGTGCTCCGAATCGATTTTTAAGGTCGTTGTAAAAGCTAAGGTCAATGTATAGTTTATTATCACCTGGGCAATAAAAGGGACCGGAGGCTGCGCTTCCCAGGCCACAAGCTGATTGAACCCTGTCGGAATACAGGACCAGAACCGGTTTTTGGTAGTTCGCATTGAGTTCCTCCCGAAACAATTTGGTCCACACATCCTCAGTGTCCTTCAACACCACTGAAACGAACTGAGCCAACTCGTCTTCTGCAGCACTAGGTGCAGCTGCACTTGAGGAGGCCGGAGGTGCAGAATTTACTTCCTGCAATACGGCTTCCACCGGATTGCCACCCGATAAATAAGCAAAAAGGGCTATGATGATGAGACCGCCAATTCCCAGGCCTGCACCTGCTCTACGTGCCGTGCCTCGCCGACGATCGTCTACGTTTTTACTTCCTTCACGTCCTTGCCAACGCATAGTTGATTGGTTTTTGGTGATTTTTAGGCTTTAAACTTCAGATTAATCATTCAAATAGGCAAAAGCATTCCAAAAAAATTTGCGATATATTAAGCATCGAAATCAATGCACTTTGCGTTGCGTTAAGAGAAATAAAGGTATTTGTGCTCTTTTCCAAAAGAAGGAATTTTTCAACCCAACCAATCATTTTTACCAACATAAAACCCAAATCATGCATTTGAAAACAGGTTTACTATTCTTACTCTTGTCCCTTTGCACTATTGGCACCCTTCAGGCTCAAGGCTTCTATGTCGGAGCAAGCATTGGTTCCTCTTTTGCCAACAAGAAACTAACCGGGATTACCGGCGAAGACTTCAAGATCAGCAAATCAGGCTTCGCCTGGAAGGCTTATGGAGGCATCTCCTGGAAGTTTCTTGGTATTGAAGGTGGTTACCGTGATCTAGGAACATTGAAAGATGCTGAAACTATCATGGACGGAAACGGTGATATGATCAATGTAGAAGGTGAATCGCGAACCAGAGGGGGAGATATTTTTGCCAAAGGGACATTGAAAATCGCTATTATCCAGGTTTTTGCGAAGGCTGGTGGTTTTTTCCGTCGCACGGATCGAAGCCTATTTGATGTAGATTCTGGAGAAGATTTGTTGGATGAGGGAAGAGATCGGATCCGAAATACGGTTTTTGCCTGGGGAGTAGGAGCAGGAGTTAATCTTGGGCTTGTTGGGCTAAGAGTAGAATGGGAAAGCCTGGAAATCAATCCGGACGACCTGTCCATGCTGACTGTTGGCGCAACCATAGGTTTAGGAAAGTAGCCGCATTCCTATTAAGAAAAGTATAATGTTGTTTTAGGGGTTTCTTCATACTATTTGAAGGGTCTAACCGGTTATTAGCCATAACCAACCTATTTCTAACTCAAGAGCGTCTGAGGTCAAGATCAAACAGTTCTGCAAAAACCAATTGAGATGAAGTTTACCTTGCATCTCTGTACCGTTTGTTGGTTGAAAAAATTGAGCTCAGACAATCTATTAACTACTGCATTATGATTCGCAAATCATTTGGTCTTCTCTTTTTCCTGGCTATTCTATCTACCACTGCGTTTGGTCAGCGATTCTCTGTTGGCGGAAGCATTGGTTCCGGTTTTCAGGATAAAAGCATTACCAGCATTCAAGGAGAGGATTTTAAATTTGATGGAAGAGATTTTGCCTGGAAAGCTTATGGAGCAGTTGACTGGAGGTTCATTGGTATTGAAGGGGGATATCGTGATTTTGGGGCAATTGAGACTGCTTCAATGGATACTACCTTAACTTCTCAAACTACAGGTGGAGATTTAATGGCCAAGGGAACTTTCCGGCTCGCCATTCTCGAAATTTTTGGTAAAGCCGGTGGTTTCTTTAAACGAACTGAGAATAGTCTCTTCCGGGATAATGAGGACCTCGGGGATGCAATCGACAAATTGGAAACCGGCACCAGCTTTATCTGGGGTGTCGGGGTTGGAATTAACTTGGGAACTGTAGCCCTTCGGGCTGAATGGGAACAGGTGCAGACCAGCCCCAGCCGACTGGGAATGCTTAGTTTTGGTGTGAATGTGGGATTTGGAAATTACCGCTGATTCAAAATTGTATTCACTGAATTCTAAAAAACCTGGACTTTAAAATTTGAAGTCCAGGTTTTCCATTTCTAATATGTTCTTGATGCCCTGTCAAATACTAACCGCATTGAATATCCGGTAAGATCATCGTTTGGCTTAAGTTTATAATCTTCATCCATTAATTCAGTAGGCTTGAAAAAATCCAACATAGGTCTTCCAGAAAAAAGTAGTCTAAACTCTTTTAGCCCTTGGGAGCCGCTGTGCACCATAGTATAGGATTGAACCGACTCCCCAGGTTGAAGTCCCTGCTGATATATCTTTATATCCTCCCATAAATTTTCTGTGCCGCCACGACCAAATTCATCAAAATAAAGGGTGTAAGGGAAAATGGGAATATTACTTACATTGGTAATTCGAATCTGAAATTCAGCATTTGTCGGAAGGGCAAATCTTCCATGGGCCGGGCTCCCATTCAATTGGGCTACTACGGTGTCCTGATGGATGAGTTCTACTTTAATCTCTTCGGAAGGGCTAAGTCCCTCAAAGTAAGGTTGCCAGAAATTTATAAACGTCTGGATTCTCTTAAGGTCCCGATAGGCCAGTTGCTCAAGGCTACCATCTACTAGTTCGGATTCATTCTCCATATCCAGACGTATCTGCATAGCCTGTTCGGCTCGATCTATTTGATTTAAAATTAATGCTGCTCTATAAAACAAATAGTATGCACTTTTTGGCAAGTTTTCCATTTCTTTAATTCGGCCCATTGTTTCAATAAACTCTGTGGTCTTACCTGCAGCAAGTTGAGAGTTTGCGTTGGCCAAAAGGATAGTAGGTGTACTCGCCTCCAACTCCAACACCATCTCACCTCGTTCATCCAAAACAAAAGCTCCGAAATCCGGCGTTTGTCGATCCCTGGATTCCTCTCGGACACTCCTAGCCATATAGGTACCTAGCTCTGAAGTTGTTACCCGACCATCCTGATCCGCATCTGCAGCCCCATTGCGTAGGCCTTTAATTAGCATACCTGTGAATAAGGAATGTTTTGGCAAAGGACCATCATCACTTGCTAATTGATCTTTCCGAGCCGAAGTAATGACCCTCCGACTAGGTGGCACAGCCAGGGAAGCAATTGGTGCTTTTTCGCTACCTCGGGTTCCTGAAATTGCCCCTCCGATCGCAATCCCACTATGACAAGCATCCAGGATAACCGTAACATGCCGGGTAGGCATTAAAGCTACTTGTTTCAGGAAGGCCTCTACTTCTATATAGGAAGACCAGTTTTCATCGGTAACACTACCCCCTTCCACAGGAATTAAATACCCCGACTCGTGGGTTAAATTACCAACCGTATCAACGCGGGTTTCACCATGACCGGCAAAAAATAGTACAAGGTTATCTTCTGGTTGAACTTTAGTCCGGATTTGGTCCAGACTGTTCATAATATTCTCCTTGGTCGCTTCCTTATTATATAGGGCGGGCATAATAGGGCTAAACCCAAATTGTTCTGCAAAAATCTCTTCCATCCCCCTGGCATCGCTTGCCGCATTGCGCAGCGCCAACCAATTTTCATACTCATCAATTCCAATCACAAACATGTGATTTTTCCCAGCCACATAGGCAGGAGCTGGCGCATTCGCTCTACTGATCCCACGCATTCGTTCTTCCCCCTCAGGCTCCTGACCTGGTAAGGCAAACGCAGATAACTGAATTAAAAACAATAATAAAAACCTTGAACTGTACTTTTTTGGAGACATGGCGCTCTTATTTATCTACCAATCAACGTAATACAATAGCCTTAGACTGCATGTCTATTCCTACTTTACTCAATTCGGACGGTTACTGATCCAACAGCCAGCTGACCTGGATTAACAAAGCCACCTCGTGTACCTCCAAACAGCATATCCCGGAATTTCTCGTTTTCCGAGCCTCCCCTGTAAGTCCCACCGGGGTCGTTAAACACCGGCCGTAGATCCATTTCCGCAGTAGATCCGATCACGAGATAAGTATCTAATCCTCGTGGCTCAGCAGACTGGAAAATGTATTCCCCCCGAGCTAAGACAATTTCCTGACCAGGATTAATTCGAAACTCATTCGGGCTGGCCTTCATATCAGGTACCAGGATGAAGGTTGCATCATCTGAGGATACACCTACCACAGAGAAATAGAGTTGGCTTTGGGTATTGTTTACCACTTTATAAATAAAATAGGTACCTACAGGTAAAGACGGATAATCCACTACCGGAGCAGCCAGCGGGTTTTCCTGGCCCGCAATGCGTATCTGATTACTAGCCGTTTGCTCCACGCGAACCGGAATCACTTGCAACTCTAGTCCGGTTACGATATCCGAAGAAGCACTAAGGTTTCGAAGATATTGAGCACGAGCATATTGCTCAATTCGGCTTTTCAGCTGCCTGGCTAGGTAGTTGGGATCTTGTCCTTGCGCCTGCCATTGCTGAATGGGCTGTTGAATAGCATTCAACAGTTGTAAAGGCGCTCCTGGAGACTGCTGCACGATCAATAACTCTGCATTGTTCTGTACTACTTGTGCGTTTCCTTCCCGAGCAAGACCTTGATTAATTACATTGGCCAGATTGGGGTCCGCGACCTGCGAAAAGATCCGTACAGGTGCTGCAAGGGCAACCTTACGATCCACCACTACCTTCCAGTTCCCTGGATTTGGATCATTCACTGGTTGCTGAAGAGCAACTGTCGACTCTGTTAAGGAAGATGCTGTTACTTTTCCTCTGATCGGTTGACCACTACCAAGAGGTTGAAGTAGGATCTCGCTGTTTGGATGAAGATCTGCTAAGGTCCCTGCCTGAAGCACCGGTGTGGAAGGATTGTCAAATCGAAGGATCTGTAGCCCCAACAAAGGCAGATTGGCCGACCCAAATACTTCTTGAGTGACATCTCCTTCTATTTGAGGGGTTTGATTCGGAGCCAACTGTTTCATTTCGTACTTGAGCTGACGGAAAAAGGCTTCAAAGCTCTGATTGGGTTTCAGTCGGCTGAACGTCCTGCTTAGCGCATAGGATAAAGACCCAATCGACTGGCCTGTTTGGTCTACTGTTTCATAGTTGGGTTCATCAGCTCTGGATGCACTAATCACAACCAGCGGTGCCAAACCACTACCTTCCACAGAAACACTGGCCTCTACGAGCCCACCTCCTCTTTTCTCAGGATTAGTCGATTTAATCTCAGAGGGCGAAAACACCTTTTTGGTACCTCTCGACCGCACAAGGCCTGCATCGCGATTAATCGTACCTGAGTAACAAGCATCTACCGACAGAACCATCTGGCCATTAGGGCCCAACTTCTGGCGGGCACGTACCAGGAGATCTCTGAGTTGATCATCGGTCAAGTGATTTTGGCCTTCGTAGACTCCATATTGAAAATTATCCCGGGCATCTACGGGTACGAGTGCTTCATCCAGTCCATCCAATTCATCTTTAGTCAGGCTAGGTGGCGAAAGTTCTTCAGAAATTTGCTGGCCATGACCGGAAAAGTGAAAAAAGACTACATCTCCAGGAGTAATCCGGCTGATGATCTGATTTTCAAAGGCATTAATAATTCCAACTCGGGAAGCATCTGCATCTTTCAACAACAGGATTTCATCAAACTGTAGGGATTGCAAGGAGGCTGCCAGCACATCAGCATCTCTTCCGGAGGAAAGGTCCATCCACCCTCCAGTTCTGGGATAGTCACCAACAGCGACAATTAAAGCCCATTTTTTACCTGCAACCGGGCCTGGACTCCAGGATTCCAAAAACAGACATACGATTAACAAGGCAGCAATTGACCCGATACGCAAATTTTTCATAATGGTTTTAGTTTTTGGGAAAGCTAAAAACAACTCTTATTTACTTGTTGATACTTATTCCGGATTGAAAAATACCTTGTCCCCAACTGTTACTTCACCTGTCTCTCCAAGGTCGTTCCATTTCCGAAGGCTATCTAGTCGAATACCATATAAATGTGCAATTCTCGCCAAATCTTCCCCTTCTTCAACAATATGATAGGACAAAGGAATTTGATCTGGCTTTTCTTCCAGATAGTAGGCTCTTTTTTTCTTGAGGATGCTGAAGGTGACCCCATCATTGAACCTTGCAAAATCTTCCATGCTAACCCCAAGCTTTTTCAGGGCTTTTTTGGTTTTCAGGTCTTTTAAAGGGACAATACCTTTAACCCCATTGACTAGGACCACTTTGTAGGCTTTTGTCTCCGGAAAATCTTCCCGGGCGACGATAAAGGGGTACATATTCCGGAGCGTATCGGAATAGAATTCCTTGTTACTTCCTCCCCGGGCAACTCCCCCACACGCATATCCTTGTAATTGTGCAATAACAGGGTCCCGCATTTCCGGGCGCAAAGGCAGAATTACCGAATAACAATAAGATGCACCTTGTGGAATCCGCTCAGTGAGCAACCAGGGATTATAGGTCTCAACCAAGGTGGCATATTCCGCCGCACTTACACCGCTATTGGGAACAATTTGCGTAACGAACTGCGCAATCTCCGGCAAGCTGTTTTGAATTCCTCCAGCATACTCCACCAAGTATACATTGGAACTATTTTTCTGACTTTGGTAGGCATTATTGAATGCAAAGTAATGAGCCAGGAAATGCACAATGTAATAGTGCGTATTTTCATCAACTACCACATTGTTAGTCAGATTATTTTCTGCAATATGGTTCTTAGCCCCGGTTAAACCTGTGTAGTAACTGAGGAGCGAATACACCCAATTATTCAGATAGTGGTGGCTTTTCTTAAAATAATTCCCTGCGGCTCGGGTGGAAGAAACGATGTTTTTTCGTTCATCCACCTGGTTATCAATTTTGAGCTGATACTCTTCAGCGGTCGGACCTTTGAACTGCCAATAGCCCACTGCATTAGATTTGGAAACTGCTGTGCCGTCCAGTGTACTTTCTTGAAGGGCCAGGAACTTGTAATCATCGGGTACACCAACACCTTGTAATTCCCGCTCAATGATGGGAAAGTAATTTAGACAGCGCTTGAGAAAATCATTGAAGTAGTTCTGATTTTGAGTCAAGGAGGTCATCTTTTCCTGGATCTTCTGCATCCCTCCAGGGGTGATGGTAATCGGCGTCTGCAGGACGTTGACCTGACTTGGAATGTTTTGTGCTTCCGCTGAAAAGCCATTCAGGGAAATCACAAACAATAGAAATAACAATCGAAAGGAATTCATCGGTATCAGGAATTTTAGAACCTGTTTCAAATTTATACGCTGCGGCTAAATGGCCACTTATTCGGTCATACTGCGTTGCAGAACCGAGCTTCGTAGCGCTGCTACGATCCCGACCCTGTGCCTTGTCTAACCAAAAAATGGACAACTTTTGCCATCAATTACGAATTTTAAACAAGCTCTTAGGTTTATCAATAATAGAATTAGGCATGTTCAAGTACGGAAGCTTTTTCCCGTTCTACAAAGTACATGTCTAGTAATCCTTTGTTTTTAACCTCGACTTTACCTCTGTATGAACATTCAAACTGATATTTGACCAACCGGTAGGTTGACTCTGAGATGTTGACCTTACCAGGCCGACTCTGATTTTCAACCCGGGAAGCCGTATTAACAGTATCTCCCCAAATATCGTAAGCAAATTTATTTACGCCAACTACACCAGCAACAACAGGACCGGTGTGAATACCGATCCTCGCCTCGAAGTAGGGTTTCCCTAGGCGCAACCTTTCCTCTTTATGCTCATTTAGAAACTCTTGCATTTCAAGGGCAGCCCGGATCAGATTCGTGGGCAAGGTTTTTTTATCGGTTAAACCACTCGCTGCCAGGTAGGCATCTCCAACCGTTTTTATCTTTTCGATCTCAGGATATTGACTTATAATAAAATCAAAAGCCTTGAAGCATCTGTCTAATTCGTCAACTAACTCCTCCGGACTAAGCTGTTCTGCAATTAGCGTAAAATTTTTGAAATCGGAGAATAATACACTCACTTCCGGGAATTGCCGAGCAGCTGCTTTTCCGTTTTGTTTTAATTCTGTGGCAATTTCTGCCGGAAGAATATTCAGAAGTAGTTCATCCGAGCGCTCCCTTTCTTCTTCAATCAGTTGATTTTTGTATTCCAGTTCCTTCTTGGCCCGACGACTGGCCCGGTAACGCCCCCAGGAAAGCAGAGCCAAAAGGGTAAGAAAAACCAATCCCACTCCTGCGAATAGGGTGAGGTATTGGTTTCGTTCTGAAGTGATCTGCGCCTCTGCCAGGTTGGCCCGCGCCTCTTGCAGCAGGGCCTGCTGGGTGAGGGCTTCTTTTGAAAGCTCCTGATACTTTAGTTCATTCGTTGCTGCGATCTGTCTGGCCGCCTCGACCAACCTATTCATCTGATCATTTTCTTGTAAAATGGAATCCATAGATCCGTTTAGGCCTGGATCGCTATCTGGATCGCTCACGGTTTCTAAAGCAGGTGGAGTCTGCGGAGTCAGAACCTCTTCAGCCACATCACTACCCTTGGGTATTTGATCTGCGTTCACAAGGTTTTGTATTGATCGCTGAACTTGGCTTTTTTGACTTTCCAATTGGCGGATTTGCTGTTCCAAAGCATGGCGTTGACGTCTATACTTTTCTTCCAGGTCGCCTATGCTATTTGTTGTTCCCCCCAGATATGAAGTCGTTTCACTCAATAATCGAAGGGCCTCCTGCGAATTTCCTTCCTGCCGCTCTAACTCACTGATCTTTTGGGTTGATTTTAAAATCAGGGAAGCATCTCCTGCGCGCTTGGCAAAACTCAAGGACTTTTCGCTCCAAACCCTACTATTCTGTTCGTCATCCAATGCAGTACATGCCTCCGCAACTTGGAAAGCGCTTAAGGCAGCCATTCCATTATTAGCTGTCCGGGAAGCAATTTCAAAGGCAAGAGAGAAATATTGAATGGAGCGCTTAGGATCCTGTGGAAGCAACACCTTCCCCAGTTGGTAGTTGGCTGACATTTTTTCCTCAGAAGAGCGAGCCTGGGCCAATTCCTGCTCCAGTTCTTCAAAAGATTGACTATAAGCTGTTGAGAAGAGCGCAGTTAGTACCAATAAAATACAGCCGATCCTACAACTAAACTTTTCCATCGCTGAACTTAAAAAATACCAGCCTACTGTTTGGTCTTTGAGGCAAAATTGTTTTCTGGTCTACAAATTAGTGAAATTTCCAATCTTGGCAGTGCGATTACTGACACTGCTGTATTTGGGCAGCTTGGGCAGCAAAATTTTCCTTTTTTCGCATTATGAAGTTGTATCATAAAGTCATTGGTAGCGGAGACCCCCTGTTGATTCTCCATGGTTTCCTTGGTTCTTCCGACAATTGGCAAACCTTGGGGCGGCGATTCGGGGAGTCGAATACGGTTTTCCTCATCGACTTACGAAATCACGGGAGATCACCCCATACTTCTTCCCATACTTACCCGGAATTGGCTGAAGACCTGGAAGCATTTATGGATGAACACTTCATCCAGTCCTGCTCGCTTCTTGGCCATTCAATGGGTGGGAAAGTAGCGATGCAAACGGCTCTGTTTATCCCGGAAAGGATACACAAACTAATCGTTGTAGATATTGCGCCCAAGCCCTATGCCGGTGGGCATGAGGAGATTTTACAAGCCATGCGAAGCTTGGTACTGGATGAAATTTCCACGCGAAAAGAAGCCGAGCACCTCCTACAAGAATCTATCCAGGACATTGGGATTGTCCGGTTTTTAATGAAGAATCTATCCAGGGACGAGAATGGAGCTTTCAGATGGAAAGTCAATCTGGAAACCCTGTACCGGCAATATGGAGAAATCCTTAAAGGGGTTGAAAAATTACACGACCCTTATCCTGGTCCTGCCCTTTTTCTAAAGGGAGAACAGTCTGGCTATATCCGAGAAGAGGACAGCCCCAATATGTTAGAATTATTTCCGAAAGCAAAGGTGTTGTCTATTCCTGAAGCTGGGCATTGGGTACACGCTGAGCAACCTGATCTACTATTCGACCAGGTGCGCATTTTTCTCGACGAATAATAGGACCAATTGTCACCCTGTCCACAAACCTGTTTAAAGGCGGCGCGGACCGTGTAGCCGTGCTATTTATTTTTTTGCATATTGGTTAAATCTTAAGTGTTCAATTGGCGTTACATCTCTTAGGGCATGATAAATTTTGGCTTTTAATGGGAACGCCATTAAGTGCTATCCTGAATTTGTCGAAAAAAGTGGTTTAAGGCCCTGAATCGAGCATGTACATTAACAGTAGAAAATATCAGTAATATGTCCATAAAGAAAGGCTTAGTACGAGTTACGGTGTTGGTTGTGGTGGTGATCGTAGGTTCTTCGACCACCCTGCACAATGACAATAACCGGTACTTTGAGATCAGTAAAAACATTGAAATTTTTACCAATCTATATCGAGAGCTTAATACCTACTATGTAGACGACCTAGACCCTGGAAAACTAATGCGTACGGGTATTGAAGCCATGGTAACCAGCCTGGATCCTTATACCAATTACATTTCCGAATCTGACATTGAGGGCTACCGATTAATGACCGAAGGCCGCTACAATGGTATTGGCGCCATCAGCAGAAAAATTGGAGATTACGTCACCCTCATTGAACTGTACGAGGATCAACCTGCAGACAAAGCAGGTTTGAAAGCGGGAGATATCATATTGGAAATAGATGGAAAAGACGTCACTGGAAAAGATATCGATCAGGTCAATAATTTCCTGCGAGGTATTCCGGGCAAATC
Organism: uncultured Saprospiraceae bacterium; assembly: GCA_964641965.1. GTDB lineage: Bacteria > Bacteroidota > Bacteroidia > Chitinophagales > Saprospiraceae > JAJDFU01. The sequence continues at coordinate 38,860 of CAZXLD010000024.1, forward strand.
CGTTGAGCTAAGGATTAAGCGACCTGGATCTGAAGAGCCTGTTGATGTTTCCTTAGCATTAGGCGAGGTGAATGTGCCCAATGTACCCTATTCCGGCGAGGTGGCAGATGGCATTGGATATATTGCCTTGACTACCTTCACCCGAGATGCAGGCCGGAATGTGGCCCAAGCATTAAGAGCTTTAAAGGAAGAAAATCCACAACTCAAAGGCCTCATTTTCGATTTAAGAGGCAACGGAGGAGGTTTATTGTCTGAGGCCGTCAATGTATCTAATGTATTTATTCCAAAAGGGGAAATCGTAGTGACCACCCGAGGTAAAATCAAGGAATGGGACAAGACCTATTCTACACCAGGTCAACCCTTAGATACGGACCTTCCTTTGGTGGTTTTAATCGATGGAAACTCGGCTTCGGCCTCTGAAATTGTTTGTGGCGTGATGCAAGACTATGATCGGGGTATTCTAATCGGCCAGCAATCCTATGGTAAGGGTCTGGTCCAAAACACCCGAGATGTAGGATACAACGCCAAGGTGAAGATGACCACGGCGAAATACTACATCCCGAGCGGAAGATGCATCCAGAGTGTGGAGTATGAAGATGGAGAACCTGTAGATATCCCTGACGATCAGCGACAAGCATTTAAAACCAGAAGCGGAAGAAAAGTATTGGATGGTGGGGGCGTCCGTCCAGATATTCCCCTGTCTACTGCCACAGATGATGCTGTAGTCAAAAGCCTTTTCGAACAGCATTTTATCTTTAATTACGTGACTCGATATTGTTTAAATTATGATAGCATTCCGCCAGTAGACGAATTCTCCTTTGGAGATTTTTCCGGGTTCATGAGCTATTTAGAAGAACAAGGATTCAGTTACCTCACAGAAAGCGAAAAACTATTGTCCAAGCTCGAAAAAGCCAACCAGCAACAAGGATATGGCTTGGAATCTGATCTTGCCGAAATGAAGGCAATCCTTGTACAGACTAAAAAGAAAGCAGTACAAGGTAAAAAAGCCGATATCATTGACCTGATTGAAAAAGACATTGCCGCGCGCTACTATTACCAGATGGGAAAAGTACAGATGCGGTTGAAAAATGATGAGGAAGTCGCAGAAGCTATTCGAGTGCTTAACGACCAGGGTACATATAAAAAGCTCTTGACTGCTAATTAATAATTCTATTTAAAGGTGAAAGTGCCCTGTCCCTTGAGTACAGCGTTTCTTGAAGTAGCATAATGCCCTTGATCCCGACACTTGTTGTCGGGGCTAAACAAGTTGGGCTTACTTTCTCCATTTTTAAATAGGTCATTTTAAACTTGCGTCGGTATAAGGTCAAAGGCAATCTAAAAAGGAGCTCCAGTGTGAAATAAAGAGTACTTTTTGGAGTAAATGACAAGAGTTGTATCTCATCGATTACTCTACCCTCCAGGTACTTCCCTCCTTGCTGTCTTTGACTACAATATTCAGCGATTTCAGTGCATCTCTGATTTTATCAGAGGTGGTCCAATCTTTCTGTTGACGCGCTTCTAATCGAATATCCAAAATAATCTCCATGAGTTCATCTACGATTTGAGAACCATTCCCGCCTGATGCCTGATATTCCTGGAGCCCAAAAATGGAAAAAAGGAAATCCGAAAAGAATTGCTGCATGCGGGTAAGTGTATCTGATCTAAGATCAGACATCTTTAATTGCCCCCCATGGAGTGCATTAATTTTATTGACCAATTCAAACAAGCGACTTAGAGCCTTGGGAGAATTAAAATCGTCATTCATATCGTCAAAAGCCAAATCCATCAATTGGTTGAGTTGCTGGTCCAGATCAGTTGGCGACTCAACTGTCGTCGCATCAATAGCAAACGTTTGCAAGACTTTATTGGCCTCCATCAACCGTTGATATCCCTTTTCTGCTGCTTGCAAGGCCTCATCTGTCAAATCCAGCGTGCTGCTGTAATGGCTTTGGAGCATGAAAAAACGGACCACCATTGGGCTATACCCCTTACTAACGTGAGGACTTTCTCCCCCGATCAGTTGCTCGGGAGTAATCGTATTCCCATCCGACTTGCTCATTTTTTTCCCATTCATCAGGAGCATATTGGTATGCATCCAGTACTTTGCTGGTCCACAACCAAACACCCCATAATTTTGGGCCATTTCGTTCTCATGATGAGGAAACTTCAGATCCGCACCTCCGCCATGGATATCAAAGGTCTGCCCCAAATATTTGGTACTCATAGCAGAACACTCCAAATGCCAACCTGGAAATCCTTCGCTCCAGGGAGACGACCATCGCATTAAATGGCGTGGATCCGCCTTAATCCATACCGCAAAGTCGGATGGATGCTTTTTTTCATCCTGTTTTTTTAGATCATCCCTGGTTTCCGAAAAGAGCTCTTCAATCTTGCGTCCGCTTAAAGTTCCATAGTGATCTTCTTCGGTTGCAAACTTTTCGGTATCGAAATACACAGAGCCATTCTTCTCGTAGGCATAGCCGCGCTCAAGCAAGGTTTTCACCATTTCGATCTGCTCCATGATGTGCCCCGTTGCCCTGGGTTCAATACTGGGTGGAAGTGTATTGAAGAGTCGCATCATTTGTTCGAAACCATTGGTGTAATGTTGAACCACTTCCATAGGTTCCAGCTGTTCGAGGCGCGCTTTTTTGCTGATCTTATCTTCTGCGTCCGAATCTGCATCTCCCTCCAGGTGACCCACATCCGTTATATTTCGTACATAACGTACCTTATATCCCTTAAACAAAAGGTAACGGTAAATCAGGTCAAAGCTGATGAAGGTCCGGATATTTCCCAGGTGAACATCGCTGTATACGGTAGGTCCACAAACGTATAGCCCCACATATCCTTGCTTAATGGATTTGAACTCTTCCTTTTGCCTGCTTAGGCTATTGTAAATAAAAAGTGGTTTCGATTGCATAAGGAGGCATTGGTGTAAGAAGTTGCAAAATTAGACAACTCAAAGTCGGGATTCAAATAAACCGGAGTTCCCAAAAAGTCTAGCGTAGCTGTACAGGGAATGAGAGCAATGGATATATGAAGACCCACTTATTTTTTACTGGCCTTGAAGAGGAACTCTTTCTCATCCTTGGATAAACTGTCGTAGCCAGACTCCTTGATTTTATCCAGGATGGTATCTAATCGCTGTTGGTGATCCCGATCCGGGGCATCCGATTTACGTTGGCCTTTTTTGCTAGTAAATTTTCGGCGAGGATTTCGATAAGCTACACGCGGACCTTTTTGGGACCTAGGCCCTTCTGCAAACTTGCGTAAGAAATCGGCTACCCGGTCGAGCACCCGATTAATGTTTGCCGACCAATCATTTCCCTGCTGCAACTGGCGAATGGTTATGTAGCCCATGACCGCTCCCCCCAGGTGAGCAAGGTGTCCGCCTGTGTTACCATCTTGGCCGATGAATATGATATCCAACACTACCAGTGCGCCCACCAGCCATTTTAGTTTGACCCGGCCTAAAAAGAGAAGGTGCATTTCGTAGTCCGGATTGATCGTTGCAGAGGCAACAGCAATCGCCATGACCGCAGCAGAGGCACCTAAGGCATATCCATCAGGCGATAGGAAGGGGAAGCCCAGGTTCGATGCCAGGAAAAAGACCATTGCACCGGCAAATCCACCGAGTAGATAGATAGGAAGGATGCGTTGATTCCCTATGAAATCAACTACGATCCGGCCAAACCAGTATAAATACAGCATATTCCAAAGGATATGGAAGAAGCCCGTATGTAAGAACATGCTGGTAAACAATGTCCAGGGGTGCAGCAACAAATAAAATGGATCTGCAGGTGTACTGAAAAACCGAACCAGCGGGGTATATCCTTCAGGATTTATACAACCGCAAGCCAATCGCATAACCAACCAAACGAAGTTGATCAATACAAAAACCACCACATTGATCAAAATGAGGCGGGTTACCATATTTCCCTGGTAATATTCTTTTTTGGCGTCTTCCCAAATGGACTTCAACATGCGCGCAAATACCAATTTTCACTAAAATAAAGCGGTTGGTCTCAATTGGCAATACTCACCCTACCAAAATTAGAGCACCTACTTACAATCAACGATCAGGAGGGGCAATAGGTTACAATCGGCTGCCAAATTTTCGCCAATACAGTATTAGCAAGAACCCAAATAAGGCTCCTCCTACGTGTGCAAAGTGTGCAATCCCTTCTCCGAGACCCCGAATCCCCATGAAAAGCTCCAATGCTGCATAGATGGCTACGAAGTACTTCGCCTTGATCGGAATTGGTGGAATCAACAGCTGGATTACTGAATTAGGGAATTTCATGCCATAGCCCACCAATACGCCAAATACAGCTCCCGAAGCTCCCAGCATAGGAATATTCCTTGTCATAGGATGCACCATCTGCTGTTGTAACTCGAATGTTTGGACCCCTAAGTGCAAGGCCAATGCCCCAAATGCCGTGAATAAATAATAGAACAGAAACCGCTTAGGGCCCCACAAAGCCTCTAGTGGAGGAGCAAACATGAAGACGGCAAACATATTGAAGAACAAATGACCAAGATCCGCATGCATGAACATGTGGGTAATCAGTTGGTAGGGGCGGAAAAAATCTGAACTGGGGTGAAACACAGCCAGGATATACCTGCCCCAGTGCATGAAATTAGTGTCCACCTCATTGATTAAAGCAGATGAGATTTCATTTCCGGGTTGCCCAATAAGCAAAGTCCCAAAATACATCAAAACATTAATGATCAACAAGTGCCTTACCACTCCAGTAACTCTAAACATATTTCGTACCAATTATTTCGTTTGAACAACCCTAACGTTCAAAACGTTTGGCCAGGTCTTCGAGATTAAACGTAAGGTAACATCTCCTGCCGCCTGGGCTGCGCTGCGGCATGGCACAGGCGAAAAGCCGATCAAGCAAGCTTTGCATCTCTGTTTGAGATAAGGACTTTCCCGCTTCCATGGCAGCGCTTCGTGCCAGTGATCTTGCCAAATTTTCATGTAATCCCAGGTCCAGTTCCTCATTTTCCTTATAGCCATCCAATAAGGATTCCAGGAGGCCCTGAATCTCGGCGGTGCCTTCCAGTTCTGTAGGTAATCCACTTAATACAAAGTTGGTCCGACCGAATTGTTGTAGCTCAAATCCGAGCCTGTTGATCGACGGCAATAGCTCCTGCATAAGAGTGGCATCCGGAAGGTCAAAACTCAAGGTGACAGGAAAAAGTAGTTTCTGAGAACTCACTTGCTGATCGTTCAGCATCTGGAGGTACTTTTCGTACAGGATTCGTTCATGAGCTGCCTTTTGATCGATCAATAAAAAGCCGGACTTGATCTGGCTTAAAATGTATCGGTTGTGCAGCTGGTATGGGATTCGGAGCAGGCTATCCGGATGGCTTGAAGCTGTATCTTCTTCGGAGGTATCCCAACTGGATCCGATTATCAAGGCATCCGGTTGTTCCATGTCTGGATCATCGGAGGCTCCGCTTTGAATCCCTTGCAACAACTGCTCCCAGTCTTGCACTCCGCCTGCGGAAGGAATAGCCGAGGGTCCGAAATCTGCTGCACCCGGTTCTTCGCGGTTTCGAAAGGAGGAGGAAGAAGTGGGGGGCGCTGTAAAACTGGGCTCCTGATCAAAGTCAATAGAAGGGGTCACGGCATACTGGCCCAGCGCATGCCGGACGGCTACCCGTAGGAACTGATATACCAATCGCTCGTCCTCAAACTTAATCTCCTGTTTGGTGGGGTGTACGTTGATATCAATTTGATTTGGATTCACCTCCAGAAACAACAGATATAGTGGGTAGGTATCCGGGGGCAAGAGGTCTTCAAAAGCCCCCAGCACGGCATGATTTAGATAAGAACTACGGATAAATCGCTGATTGACAAAAAAGTACTGTTCACCGCGGGTCTTTCTGGCAAACTCGGGTTTACCAATATAACCCTGTACCGAAATGATATCCGTTTCCTCTGTTACCGGTACTAATTTCTTGTTGGCGGTATTGCCCAGAATGCCAATGGCTCGTTGACGGAGGTTTCCGGGGCTAAGGTGCATTTCTTCCCTTCCGTTATGGTGCAAGGAGAAGAAGACGTCTGGGTTGGCTAATGCCACCCGCTTAAATTCTTCCTCGATGTGACGCCATTCTACATTATCGGACTTTAGGAAATTACGTCTGGCCGGAGTATTAAAGAATAGATTCTTGACCGAAAGATTAGTACCAATGGTACATTGGCAAGCCTCATGTGTTTTTAGATCCGAGCCTTCAATAACAAGTCGGATTCCAAGCTCATTAATGGCTTGACGGGTTCTCATTTCTATCTGGGCTACTGCGGCGATCGAGGCCAGTGCTTCACCTCTGAAGCCCATCGTCCGAATAGCAAACAGGTCTTCAGCTTTGCGAATTTTGGAGGTAGCATGCCGCTCGAAAGCCATTCGAGCATCCGTCTCGGTCATACCACAGCCATTATCAATCACCTGGATAAGTGTCCGCCCCGAATCCTTTACAATCAATTTGATTTGCGTTGCCCCGGCATCAATTGCATTTTCCAATAACTCCTTTACGACCGAGGCCGGACGTTGGATGACCTCCCCGGCGGCAATCTGATTGGCTATAGCATCGGGCAACAGCTGAATGATATCAGCCATAGGTTTTGCATCGTATTTATCCTGACTTACCAACGCTGGTGTCATGGATTTCGAAGGAGAAGAAAGCGCTTCTACTGGGCGTTTTGAACTCCTCCTACAAATGATTCAATCTGTGGAAGGAATTGCGTCAAGAATACATAACAAAAGAATAAGAGCATGACAATGATCCCTACCAGTATGAAATTAGACCGAAGCACCTGCCTTTTGCGGTAAGTTGCATTTGAAGTATAACCCCTGCGCAAACCACTGGTAATCCTGGCCTTACTCCCTTCAACCGACGAATCTCTCAATTTTTCAAGCTGCTTCCAGCGCTCGTCTCGCTCCTCTTTCTCCTGATCCCAAAAACGCGGTTTGTAATCAAATTGCGAGTTTTTCGGGGTCCTGAACATGACAAACTTAAAACTCATAGCCTCAACTTTATTCTTCCACAATTTTACAGCGGCTTTAAGATACGGTCTTTTCAGACCTTAAGCCAAGGTTCTCATTTACTATTTGAACAATAGTACAGGCCAATTGGTGGCTATCCGAGAAGAAGAAGTACCCATTAACCTGTTTGAATCGGTGGAAAGAAGGCAATTCTCTGTTCCCAATTCAACTTTGTAGGCCAATTCGTTGTAGCCCATCAGATAAGGGCTAATTTTACGTCGTTCCTCAATACTTTTTTATGAGTGACCACATAAAACACGAATGCGGGATTGCAATGATCCGGTTACTAAAGCCGCTTTCCCACTACCAAGATAAATACGGATCCGCCCTCTATGGATTGGAAAAACTCCGTTTGCTTATGCAAAAGCAACGGAATCGAGGGCAGGATGGAGCCGGTATGGCCACCATTAAACTGGATCCAAAACCGGGAAGAAAATATATTTCCCGGAAGCGCAGCAATGCCCCCAATTATCTGGACGACTTATTCAAACAAGTATTCCGATACTTTGAAAGCCTTCCAGAAGAGAAACTACAAGATGCCCATTGGCTAAAGGAGAATTTACCCTACACAGGCGAATTGATCCTGGGCCATTTGAGGTACGGTACCCATGGCGATAACTCTATCGAAACTGTCCATCCTTTTCTTCGCCAAAACAATTGGATCAGTAGAAACTTGATTTTGGCAGGCAATTTTAACCTGACCAATGTGGATGAACTCTTTGAAGAACTGGTCGAGCTAGGCCAATATCCCAAAGAGAAGGCAGACACAGTAACCGTTCTGGAAAAGCTAGGACACTTTCTCGACGATGAAGTCCAGCGACTGTTTACCTGGTTTAAACCAGATGGCTACACCAATATCGAAATCAATGACCTCATCTTCGAAAATCTGGATGTCTTGCGCTTGCTCCGCCGGGCCAGTAAAAAGTTTGACGGGGGCTATGTTATGGCAGGTCTTATTGGGCATGGCGATGCTTTTGTCATTCGGGATGCAGCAGGAATTCGACCAGCTTTTTTCTACCAGGATGAAGAAAAGGTGGTGGTGGCTTCCGAGCGACCGGCTATACAGACTGCTTTCAATATCCACGTCAGTAAAATACAGGAGATCCGGCCCGGACATGCTTTGGTGGTAAAAAAGGACGGCCGTCTCGAGCATCAGCCCTACATTGATCTGCTGCCCGAACGCCCTTGTTCTTTTGAACGAATCTACTTTTCCCGGGGCAACGACCGTGATATCTACAATGAACGGATCCAATTGGGCCAACAACTAACTGATAAAGTGCTCAAAACGGTGGACTATGACTTCAAGAATACCGTTTTCTCCTTCGTACCCAATACAGCGGAAACTGCCTTTTACGGTTTGATGAAAGGATTGGAGGATAAGTTGAATGAGATCAAATACGACAAGATCCTGGAGCTCAAAGATGACAAGGAGTTTAAACCCAAGAAGTTGCAAAAGTTGCTGGGGCTTCGGCCCAGGATGGAGAAGATCGTAGTCAAAGATGCCAAGATGCGCACTTTTATTGCGGATACTACGGCTCGGGGGAGCATGGTTTCGCATGTTTATGATATCACGTATGGCATTGTTCGGAACGGGAAGGATAATTTGGTCTTACTGGATGATTCCATTGTAAGAGGTACTACGCTACGCGATAGCATTATTCAAATCGTGAACCGCCTTAAGCCCAAACAGATCGTTATTGTCAGTTCAGCTCCGCAAATTCGATATCCGGATTGCTATGGTATTGACATGAGTAAAATGCACGAATTCGTTGCTTTCAGGGCTTTAGTCGACTTGTTGAAGAACGATGGAAAGGAGGAGTTACTCCAGGAAGCCTACCGTTGTGCCAAAGAACAGGAGCAAAAGCCCGTTAGCAAAATCAAAAATGTGGTACAACTCTTATATGAGGAATATCCCTACGATCTGGTTTCAGACCGGATCGCCCAAATGTTAACTCCACCGGAAATTGATACCCCGGTCAAGATCATTTATCAGGATCTAGAAGGGTTGCACAAAGCAATTCCGAATCACGATGGAGATTGGTACTTCAGCGGCAATTATCCTACCCCGGGAGGAAACCGGGTCGTCAACCGGTCCTTTATCAACTTCATGGAAGGCCGGGATGAACGAGCCTATTGATTTCCCAATGCAATGATGTTAAGATACGGGCTTGGCCAGGGGGGTATTGGGTAGAAGGTAGTGAGTATTTCCTATCATCTACCTGTACCGACAATCCATCTTGTGGAAAAGTCATTTATCACTAAACTCTTTGCGACCTTAGCGCCTTCGTAGCGTTGTTCTCGGTTTATATGGGAAAATCCCTATTCACCGCCAAGTGCACAAAGGAGCCGCCAAGTACCCAAAGAAGAAATGATCAACCAGAATTTCGCTTGCTAATACCTCTACCTTCTACCTATCCACCCTACACCGCCTCTTTCAACTGCTTTTTCAGCGCAAAAAGCTCGTCCCGATGTTGAGCAGCTGTGATAAAGTCCAAATCCTTAGCCGCTGCTTTCATCTTTCGTTCGGTCTCAGCCATTAGTTTTTCTACCTGCTCCCGGGTCATGTACCCCACCACGGGGTCAGCTGCAATACTGGGTGAATCGGATTCGATATACGCTTTTTCTTTTTTACCCCGGACATCTAGTATGGATCGCTTCTCTAAAATTTCTTCCTTGGTCTTCCGGACCGTCTCTGGCGTTATGCCATGCTCTTCATTATAAGCCATCTGTGCAGCACGTCGACGATTGGTTTCATCAATGGTCTCTTGCATGGAATCCGTAATCTTATCCGCATAAAAAATGACCAATCCATTCGCATTACGGGCAGCCCGTCCGGCAGTCTGGGTTAGGGATCGAGTATTCCGAAGAAAACCCTCTTTGTCTGCATCCAATACAGCCACCAAGCTTACTTCCGGCAAATCCAGTCCTTCTCGGAGCAAGTTCACGCCTACCAACACATCAAATTCTCCCAAGCGAAGATCCCGCAAGATCTCTACGCGTTCCATGGTATCTACCTCCGAATGAATATACCGGACCTTCAGGTTCATTTTGGTCAAGTATTTGGTGAGTTCCTCTGCCATTCGCTTGGTAAGGGTTGTTGCCAAAACCCGCTCGTCCCGGTCAATCCGAACCCGTATTTCCTCCATCAAATCATCAATCTGGTTCAAACTGGGTCGAATATCGATCGGTGGATCCAATAAGCCCGTAGGTCGGATCAGTTGCTCTACAATAAGTCCGGCTGTTTGCTCCAATTCATAATCCGAGGGGGTTGCACTGACGTAAATAACCTGATTGATCAGCGACTCAAACTCAGTAAAATTAAGCGGGCGGTTATCCATAGCAGAAGGGAGCCGAAAACCGTGATTAACCAGGCTTAACTTTCTGGCCCGGTCGCCACCATACATGCCGCGGACTTGTGGAACCGTAACGTGGCTTTCGTCAATGATCATCAAGTAGTCGTCCGGGAAATAATCCAGCAAACAGAATGGACGAGTGCCTGGTTTGCGACGATCAAAAAAGCGGGAATAGTTTTCAACCCCATTGCAATACCCCAATTCTTTCATCATTTCGATATCAAATTGGGTTCGTTCCCGAATTCGTCTCGATTCCAGCAACCGCAGTTCCTTTTCAAAATATTTCTCCTGGCCGTGCAGTTCATCCTGAATTTCACGGATAATCTGGTGTAGACGCTCCTTAGGTGCTACATATAAATTAGCCGGGAAAATAGCAGCCCGATCCATCCGCTCCAGTCGTTTACCACTATCCACATCGATCATCTCAATTTCCTCAATCTCATCTCCAAAAAAGGTAATCCGGTAACCATAATCCACGTAGGGCAAATTGATATCCACGGTATCCCCGCGCACTCGAAAGGTAGCCCGTTTGAAATCGTGTTCGGTCCTGGAATACAGGCTTTCCACCAAGGTGTAGAGGAAGCTGTTGCGCGTGATTACCTGGCCTTTCTTAATCCGGATGATACTGCTCTTGTAATCCTCCGGATTACCCATACCATATATGCAGCTCACCGATGCAACAATGATGATATCCTGTCGCCCGGATAGCAAGGAGGAAGTGGCTCGTAGACGCAACTTATCCACCTCTTCATTGATACTTAGATCTTTTTCAATGTAGGTATCTGAAACGGATATATAGGCTTCAGGCTGGTAATAGTCATAGTAGGATACAAAGTACTCCACCGCATTATCCGGGAAGAAATCCCGGAATTCACCGTACAGCTGAGCAGTTAGAGTTTTGTTGTGTGTCAGCACGAGGGTGGGTCGATTCAATTCGGCAATGACATTTGCCATCGTGAACGTTTTTCCGGAACCGGTCACCCCTAGTAAGACCTGCGCGCGTTCCCCTTCTTCTACTCCCCTTACAAGCTGTTGGATAGCTTGGGGTTGATCGCCGGTAGGAGTGAATGGAGATTGGAGTTGAAAAGACATAGAAAGAGGATAATCAAATTGTAAAACTAGACGATGTCATCCAAACACTAAAATTGGAGATGGGGTTGGCATGTACCAACCAAGTGCCAATTTTCAAGCAGGCCTACCTGCTTAGCGGTAATCTCCCTATTTTCCCAATCCTATATTACATTGCTAAAAACTGAATGATATGGCTTCTCCGGTCAAGGTATTTATTTCCTATGCCCACAAGGATGAAGAGTACAAGAATAAATTGGTTACGCACCTTATCCCCTTGGAGCGGGAAGGGTTGATCGATAGCTGGAATGATCGTGAATTGAAAGTAGGGGATAATTGGGATATTCAAATAAAACGGTCCTTAGAGGAAGCCCAAATCGTCCTATTGCTAGTCAGCCCGGATTTTATTTCTTCAGATTACATTCATCGGGTTGAAATTCAAGGAGCCTTAGAAAGGCATCAGGAGGGAAAGGCAACTATTTCTCCCATCATTATTCGTACTATCGACTGGGACTCCTTTAGCCTGGGTCGCTTTCAGGCTTTACCCACCGGAGGCAAGCCCATTTCAACCTGGGTAGATCAAGATGCCGCTTGGGTAGACGTGACTAAAGGGCTTCGGATCTTAATAAGAGGGCTAAATAAAGAGGATGTCCCCACTCATTCCATCCCAAATATGGAGACTAGCCAGTCTTCGGCTACACAGGCCAATACAAATACGACCGTAGATCAGCTTCAAAGCTCCGATCTGGAACAAGCCCTGGAACACGTATCAAACGCTCGAATCAAAGAAGCTTTGGCTATCGTCCGGAAGGTGGTAAAAGAAAAGGACCCTTTCAGGGAAAATGAATTGATTAGCTTGTCCGGCAGGTTTAACCAACTTGTCAACAACGAGAGAAATGGCTTGTTGCTTCCGCAACAGGCTTCCATACAGCGTAATCAGATCACACATGCACTGATCGGTTTAATCCAAGAACTGCGCACCAGTTAATTACAAAGGCTGGAATTGAATAGTTCTGAATTCGCTTACCGGGCGATAACCAATTTGGCGATAGATCTTGTTGGAGGTCGGGTAGTCCAAATCCGTAAACAAGGTGCAAAATTCAAATCCCTTTTCCAGCAAACGCCTACTCAAACTGGCAACACAGGCAGATGCATAACCTCTTCCCCTAAACTCCGGTGGGGTGTATACCGCATTCACAGCTACCCCTTTTGGCGTTGGGCGAGCAGAGCCGGCCAGAGATACGGGCTCGTTCGTTTCCCAAACAAAAAGTTCGCCTACCTCTATCCGCCTATGGGCGACCATCAAAGCCTGATCAGGGGTCGAATCCCCAATATCAGCTTCTCGATTAAACTGATAAATCCAATCGGCAATGACATCCAGGTCATCCATACTGGCTTTTCGGAAATTTCCCTGGGGATAAGTTAAGGAGGGTATGGACCTGAGTTCATAAACCAGCTGACGCAAACTCACGGTATAAGCGGTCTGATGAACTTGAGCCCAAGCAGTAGCAAAATGCAAAGCTGTTTCAACGCTTGCTACCAATTCGGTTATTTCCTCTTTAATCGTATGTAATCCTTCTGCTAAAGGAAGATAATTCGCGCTAAACCCGCTTTCTGCGGCCAAGATCAGGTGCCGTCCCGGGCTTTGAAAACCTACTGTTTTTGGATAATAATCGGCCGGTGTAGCAAAAAGTACTAACTCGTCATTAGATGGTCGTTCAGCTGCTCGAATTGACAACCCATACATCAAGTGATTGACTACCTGGTCTTTTTCAAAGAAAGGACGCTGCTCCTCCAAAAATACCGCCGGAGAATTGTAAAATTTAAGTTTCATTATGGATCAATTCGGCTAAATGCTCCCTTGCAAAAGAGCATTTGTGTGTCCATTAATTTAGATCTTTCTGCTTTAGTTCCATGAATTTCAAAATCTTAGCATCAAATATGATCACTACTGAAGAGGCAACTGCACAAATTCTGCAACGAGCACCTGATGACTGGGGAACCGAGCAGGTAAATTTGGATGATTCAACGGGAAGAGTTCTGGCAGAACCGTTGATGGCCGACCGGGACTTCCCTCCATTCGATCGGATTACAATGGATGGAATCGCCATTTCCTATGCGGCTTTTGAATCGGGCAAAAGAGAGTTTCCAGTGCTGGGTTTAGCGGCTGCCGGAGCCCCTCAGATAGGGGTTGACGGGTCAGCAGGTTGCGCTGAAGTGATGACTGGCGCGATTCTTCCCAAGGGTACGGATACCGTCATTCGATACGAGGATATCCTACAGACCGATGGAAAGGCAAGCATTCAAGCCACTAAAGTCAGGCAAGGGCAAAATATCCATTGGAAAGGATCGGATCGAAAGCAAGAAGCGCCACTTCGATCAATTCATACCTTAATTGGACCGTCCGAAATCGGGATTGCAGCAACGATTGGTAAGTCCGAGTTGCTGGTTCAAAAGTCTCCAAGAGTAATTATCATTTCCACAGGAGATGAAATTGTTCCGGTCGAACAAGTACCTAAGCCTCATCAGATTCGTACTTCCAACTTACCGACTTTGAAAAGTCTATTGGCAACCTGGGGTATCCCCTCTAAAACCATGCACATACCCGATCAGATGGATGCTACCGTGGAACAGATAAAAAGTGCTTTAGTGCAATCCGATCTGGTGCTATTGAGTGGGGGCGTGTCCAAGGGCAAGTTCGATTTCGTCCCAGAGGCTTTACGCAGTGCAGGTGTTGAAGCGGTATTTCATCGGGTCCAACAGCGACCTGGAAAACCGCTTTGGTTTGGCCAACAACCGGGAGGTACCACCGTTTTCGGACTTCCCGGCAATCCAGTATCCTCATTTTTATGTTGCCTCAGGTATGTCCAACCCTGGTTGCGCAAAGGACTAGGATTAGAGCCCTACACCTATGCGTATGCCGCTCTGGCTGAATCGATCCAGTTCAAACCAGATTTGACCTACTTTCTGCAAGTTCGCACTGCCTTTGATACGCAAGGAAGAATTTGGGCACATCCAATACCCGGAGGGGGGTCTGGCGACCACGCCAATCTGTCCAATGTTTCTGGCTTCCTGGAACTTCCGGCAGAAAGGTCAGATTTTGCCGAAGGAGAAGTATTTCCATTACTGATGTTCCGATCATTCACTTAAGCAAGTACCTTAATTTATTTCAATATGGCCAACGAGTTTTCACATTTGGATAAGGAAGGAAACCCCAGTATGGTGGATGTAGGGAGGAAAAAAGAAACCCATAGAATGGCACATGCCAGGTGTATTGTATTGCTGAATGAAGAAATTCTGGAGCGGTTGGAGCAGGACGACATCCACACCAAGAAAGGACCGGTTTTCCAAACCGCTATTTTAGCCGGCATAATGGCTTCTAAAAAGACAGGTGACCTAATCCCGCTCTGCCATCCTCTGGCCTTGGATAATTGTCAGGTAAATATTCACCTGAATGATCGGCGTGAAGTCATTATTGATTGTATCGCTACCATAAGTGCGAAAACCGGTGTAGAAATGGAAGCCCTGACTGGAGCAACCATTGCTGCGCTTACCGTGTATGATATGTGCAAGGCATTTAGCCATGATATTGTGATCAAAGAGACCATGTTGATGGAAAAAACAGGTGGAAAAAGAGATTTTAAACGAGCAAAATAATATGGGCCAGCATCAAAAGCATGCGAAGCTAAACCAGCCCGGATTAGGAGAATTTGGAAAAACGGAATGGGCTATACTGGGAGCCCCTTGTTCAGTGGTCCAACAACTGTCCGGCCAACTGATCCACAGGCTCGCAGGTGGCTTTCGCCTAGCCTTTGTCGATGCTGACCACCAGGTGGGAGAAGAACAACAACACCCGGCTTTAAAGACTGGTGCCACCTTTGCTTACACCGATAAAATTTCCCATCATCAGTTAGAGTGGAAAGGGAAACCGGGGTCCTTTCAATTTCGCTCCCTTTTTAATTCTCTGGACGGGATTCTGGTAAACGGGAACCACTTTTTAGGCAAGGCACAGATCGTCATTCTGCATCCGAAAAAAAAAGAATCACTTGAGCGGAAGCTGGACCGGCTTACCAATGTACGCTTGATACTCAAAACAGATGCGCAACGGGAACCTTGGAAATTTTTAAAAGATCATCTGCCCGGATGGGCTACGATTCCGAGCTTTTCAATTGATCAATGGGATGATATAGCAGAATGGTTCCGCGGGGAACTGAATGGGCAGACCCCAAAAATAAACGGCTTGGTCCTAGCCGGTGGAAAAAGCCTTCGAATGGGCAAGGATAAAGGAACCATTGAGTATTACGGTATCCCACAACGAGAATACCTGGCCGATTTACTCCATCCGTTTTGCGAGCAATTGTTTATCTCCAAAGCGCCTGGACAAGATCTAGTATCTGACTACCCGGTACTGGAGGACTCTTTTATTGGACTTGGTCCCTATGGGGCAATCCTCTCCGCATTCAGAGCATTTCCCAATCGGGCCTGGTTGGTAGTCGCCTGCGATCTACCTTTTGTTAATGAATCTACCATTCAACAATTAATAGGAGCGCGCAATCGATCAAAATCCGCAACTGCATTCTACAATCCGGCTACTGATTTTCCAGAGCCCTTAATCACCTTATGGGAGCCCCGATCCTATCTGGACCTTTTACAATTTTTGGCGCAGGGCTATTCCTGTCCGAGAAAAGTGCTGATCAATTCCGATATTGAATTGGTTCATCCAGAGAATCCGGATCAGCTGATGAATGTAAATACTCCGGAAGAATATCAGGAAGCTATTAAAAGGATATGACTTAGATTAAGCTGTGTCTGAACCGTTCATTTCTTAGGGGTGGGCGGAAACCCAAACCTCTCCATCCTCAAAAACTTCCTTCTTCCAGATCGGGACCGTTTCTTTAAGAGTGTCGATCGCATATTGGCAAGCCTCAAAAGCTTCCTTTCGATGTGGACAAGCGACCACTATAACGACTGGTATTTCTCCGACTGACAGGTTTCCAGTTCGGTGGTGGATGCAAATACCCTCAGCGGGCCACCTCTCCTGAATAGCCTCGGCGATCTTATGCATTTCAGATAAGGCCATGGGGCGATAGGCTTCAAACTCCAGTCGAACCACCTCCTTTCCTTTAGTGTTGTTTCTGACAGTTCCGACAAACAGCACGATACCTCCTATGCCTGCTGCTTTGACCTGATCCAAGCAGAATTGGGAATCTAAGGGTTCATCCGTCAACAGAATATCAATCATGGCAATTCAGATTAGCCGCCGCTGACCGGTGGGATTAAGGCAATTTCGTCATCCTCACTGAGCAACTGGTCATCATCCGCATAGGTATTATTAACAGCAATTGCTAAAGACTTTAACATTTTCATGCGTGGAAATTCTTGCTGTAGATGCTCTTTTAAGGTGAGCACAGTTGGTTCACCGGGTAGATCCAGAGAAAATTGGGGTGTATTCAGGATATCTCGCGTAATGCCAAAGGCAAGGAGTTGTAATTTCATAGGAGAATCTAATACAATATTTAGAAGAATCTAAATTTCGTGATATTTGGACAATTTTAACAACCAAAGAAAAATACTGCCTGACAATTGTTTAGCCAATAAAAAATATGTCCATATTTGATGGGCAAATCAATATACCACAGCTCATTTGCATAGCTTCTATCCCCCCTGGAGCTAAGCAGCCAGACATCGGAAAATATTCGGAAAGATGTATTGAAATATACATTCCCGCCGTATGTTTGCAGTTTGGCAATTCAAGAAAACCAAAAAACGACTGATTTCAAAGCACTTTGAAGAAAGGGCTTTGGGCGCAGTTTATCCCAAAAATCAATTGAAATGAAAAGAACTACAATACTTTTGGTATTGATGTTCCTGACAGTTCCATGGACATTCATAGACGCCAAACCAAACTCGTGGAATCTCCACACCGAACGCTTGGTCGGGCAGCGGCTGGAAAGTATGCCTTTGCTTTTTCCCGTTCTCGATAAAAAGCAGGTGCTTGTTCAGGTTCGCCGGTTTCTTGTCTCTGGACACAGAGAGACCGAATTCATTTTGGGAAGAGCCGAACACTTCTTCCCGATCTTTGACCAACAATTGGTCCAAGCTGGGCTCCCAAAGGAGCTAAAGTACCTTACCATAATTGAGTCGGCCGTTCGACCCAATGCTATTTCCCATGTTGGGGCAAAAGGTATGTGGCAAATGATGAGCCCTACCGCCCGCTACTATGGACTGCGCGTTAATGGACAACTCGATGAACGACTGGACATCTACAAATCAACTGAGGCAGCCGTGCGTATGCTCTCAGACCTGTATGCGCGATTTGGAGATTGGTCTCTGGTCTTAGCGGCTTACAACTGTGGCCCGGGAAGGGTCCTCAGGGCCATCAAAACCGCCAATAGTTCCCAATACAGCGCTATCTCACACCTCCTCCCACACGAAACACAGCAATATATCTTCAGATTTACTGCGGCTGCTTACGTAGTGAAGTATTATGGTGATCACCATGTGCAGCCTGTGGCAGTTAATCCAATCTGGAACAACACCAGCCTGTGGGTAACACCAAAGGAGATGTCCTTTAAAAAGATCACCGAAGTAACTGGGCTTTCCTACGTTCACCTCAGCAGATTGAACCCTGGAGCGACCAGCGGTGTATGGCCAACTACATCCAAAGGGAATTTCATTATTCTTCCCAAGGATGCCGTGCAAAAAATGAAAAGCCATATCGCCAAACATGAACCCAGAGTTCAGTTTGTTACCAAGCGCTTGGGGGACATCTACTTCTCCTATCAGGTCACAGCTGTTGACAACTTGGAAAGTATAGCCAAACAGTTTCGAATTCGACCCGAAGACCTCATGCGGTGGAACTTTCTTCCTAACGGAAAGGTATTCACCTATCAACACCTAAACCTCTATCTACCTCCATCGAGCTATACCAATAGGGCCTAGGCTCAATCGGAATGAAAGGGTATCAAAGAGGCGGTTCTTCTTAGGAGGAGCCGCCTCTGTTTTTTTTATCCCTTAATCAGTGAGGCAACCATTCACTGAAAAAGGTGTACCTACCTACTAAAGTGGATTCATCTTTAATGATCCTCAAATGAATGCCAATAATTTACGATTCAAGTATTTTATCATCATTGGGAAAGAAAGAAAGTTTCAACTTGAGATTGAATTGCCTCGCTTCTGCAGGGTACTTCTACCAGTTAGATTCATAGGTCTATGGTATTGCCTTATTCGTGGAAAAACTAGTCTGCTAATGAAGGAGCATCCTTAATTCGGGCATCGTAAAGCTGGACACCATCCAATCAACCTTCAACCAACCATCTGAAATGACACGATCACTCGCATGCATTTTTTTCCTTATTCCTTTTCTTCAAGCAAACACATTACTCGGTCAAAACGAATACACCTTAAGTGGATTCCTTAAAGACAACACCAATGGAGAGGTTTTAATCGGCGCCAACATATACGTCAAAGAGCTAGGTACCGGGACTTCCTCAAATGCTTATGGATTTTACTCTATCTCTTTGCCACAAGGTGAGTACACGATATCCATTACCTATTTAGGTTACCAAAGTGTCAGTCAAGAAATTTCACTAACCGAAAATCTGAAAATGAATTTTGAGCTCGAGCCGGAAGGTTTTGAGATGAAGGAAGTAGTAGTGGTGGCTGAGGAAGCAAATCAGAATGTGACCAGCATTGAAATGAGTGTTGAGAAGCTGGCTATTCAGGAAATAAAACTATTGCCTCAGGTATTGGGAGAGGTGGATGTAATCCGAAGTATTCAGTTACTGCCCGGAGTCTCCACAGTTGGTGAGGGTGCAAGCGGATTTAACGTCCGTGGAGGAGGCATTGATCAAAACCTAATCCTATTGGACGAGGCAACGGTGTATAATTCTTCTCATTTATTTGGACTCTTTTCCGTTTTCAACTCAGATGTAGTCAGGGACATCAAGCTCTACAAGGGCGGTATACCAGCCCAGTACGGAGGGCGCTTATCTTCTGTGCTGGACGTCCGCCAACGGGAAGGAAACAGTAAGAAGTTCGGCATGTCCGGTGGCGTGGGTCTTATCTCTGCCAGGTTAGCACTGGAAGGCCCGATTCAGAAGGATAAGATCTCCTTTTTGGTGGCCGGCAGAAGTTCCTATGGCCATTTATTTCTCAACTTTTTCCCCGATCTGGCAGATAATGTGATCTTTTTCTACGACATGAATGCCAAGGTAAATTTCCGATTTTCGGATAAAGATCAACTTTACCTATCCGGATATTTCGGCAAGGATGTATTCAATTTTGGAGACGATTTTGCTTCCAATTGGGGCAATGCAACCGGAACACTTCGCTGGAATCATATTTTTAACAGTAAGCTCTTTTCCAACTTTAGCCTGATCTACAGTGATTATGGGTATTCACTTGGAGTTCCCGAGGGGGCACAGGCATTTGATTGGGATGCACGCATTCAGAACGCTACCCTCGAAGCTGATTTTTCCTGGTTTTTAAATCCCAGAAACGAGTTGCAGTTTGGGGTTCAGGGTGCCTATTTCCGATTCCAGCCCGGTGAGGCAATAGGGGTGGGTGACAATTCCATTTTCAATCGAATCGCTTTACAGAGTCAATACGGCGTAGAACCAGCTATATATGTAAGCCTGGAGCAAGAGCTATTTGGCAGGCTGAAGCTCATGTATGGTTTGCGGTTGTCGGGATTCCTAAATGTTGGAGCTCGGGATGTGTTTATCTATGAAGGAGGTGAACCTACTGATGAAGAATCTATCACAGATACGGTAAGTTATGGCCCCTGGGACGTAATCGAAGCCTTCTCTGGCCTGGAACCTCGATTTTCAGCAAACTATCTATTTAATGCCCGCAATTCTGTAAAAGTCAGTTACAACCGGATAAACCAGTATGTACATCTGGTATCGAACACCACCGCCGCAACCCCTATCGACATCTGGATGCCAAGTGGTACCTATATCGAACCTGCCATAGTAGATCAGGTCGCAGCTGGGTACTTCCACAATTTTTCAAACAACACCTACGAATTTTCGGTAGAGGGATTCTATAAAAACTTCCAAAACTTACTCGAATACCGCGATGGTGCCGAGCTATTATTGAATGAAACGCTGGAGACAGAACTGATTAGTGCCGACGGAAGGGCCTATGGATTAGAATTCATCTTGCGCAAGACCAAGGGCCGGTTAACCGGTTGGGTTAGTTATACCCTTTCCAGGTCCGAACGCCAGGCCGATGAGATCAATAACGGGGAATATTTCCCAAGTAACTGGGATAAGCTCCATGATTTGAGCCTGGTAGGATCGTGGGCCATTAACCCAAAGCTAAATTTGTCCGGCACCTTCGCCTTTATGTCTGGCAGACCCATCACTTATCCAGATTCAAGATACGAGTTCGAAGGAATCGTTATTCCCAATTATAACAATCGAAATGGTGCGCGTGTCCCGAACTACCATCGATTGGACCTAGCGGTAAATTATACTCCCAACAAAAAACCCGATAAAAGGTGGAAGTCGGAGTGGGTTTTTGGAATCTACAATCTATATGGTCGCAGAAATCCCTATTCCATTTTCTTCCGCCAAAACGAAGATAATCCGGTACTCACTGAAGCTGTTCGCCTCTCCATATTTGGTGCCCCTCTCCCTTACATCACCTACAATTTTAAATTCTAGCTCCAATCCAAAAGAATCATGAAATCACAAATTTTGGAAATCATTAAATCATTCGCATTGTTGGCAGGACTATCTATACTTTGCTTTTCCTGCGAAGACGTGATAGAACTGGATCTTCCGGATGGAGAAGTTCAACTTGTGGTAGATGGCTGGTTCACAGACCAGAACCAGACCCAATCAGTCCGACTGACTCAGACCGCTAATTTCTTTAGTAATGAACCCAATCCTGGCATCTCCGATGCTTTAGTAATCCTATTCGACGATACCGGCGAATTGGATACTTTGGCTGAATCTGATGAGGAATTGGGGACCTACATCACCAGCATTGTTGGCATACCGGGACGATCTTATTTTATATATATCCGCTTACCCAATGGAAATGAGTACGCCTCGGATCCCCAATTGATGCGCACAGTTCCCAAAATTGATAGCATATATGCTGAATTTCAAGAAGAAAACCCCTTCCAGGATGAAGGCTTTTATATTCGAATCGATACACAGGAGCCGCAGGGAGTAGGTGACTTTTATCGCTGGAGGCAATTTATCAATGGTGTTTTCCAGAGCACGCCAGAAGATCTGGTCTTTGCTTCTGATGAATTTGTAGACGGCAACCCAATTATTGGTTTTGAGGTAGGTTCCCAACCCTTACAATTAGGAGATACGTGTCAGATTGATCAATTGTCTATTTCAAGAGAAGCATTTGATTATTTAGCTCTAGTCCAGGAGCAAACCCTATTTCAAGGATCGCTTTTCGATCCACCGCCGGCCCCAATCCGGGGTAATATTCAAAATCTGAATGACCCCTCAGACGAACCGCTGGGGTTCTTTGGAGTGTCTGCTGTAGAATCAGCGTCTTTAATTATCACCGAATAGTGGTCGGGTCCAAGTTAATTAGGCCTCAATTGCCTTTACTACTGCCTCAGCAGCCTGGTACCCGGATTCCATCGCTGCATTCAAGGAAGGGTTAGCTGTTTGGTCTCCAGCTATAAAAATTCCTTCCCCCAAGCGTAAGGCATCTTTATCCGGCCTGTAGGTAAGCTTTGATAAGCGGGGAAGGGCATTTTTTATCGGGTAAGAAGCTAAATGAGTATGCTGGTCTATACCCAATAGTTCTTGGATTTCTTTTTTTATTCGGGTTAAAAGTGCTTCCTCACCCAAGGATGGGTCTCCTATTACAGTCACGGACAAAATGGAACATTTACCCGGGGAAGCATGAAGGTCTGACAGAAAATGGAAGTTATTGATTAAATAACCTGAATCACCTACCAAACCGATCATGGGGCGATTGAGCACAGATTTCGGCACTTCAAAATAAAGGTTGATACAAGCATTCCAAGAACTCGCTAAAGCATTGGATCCAACCAAAGGAGCTGGATCTGTAGCCAGCACTGTGCATTGCGAATCGATGGCCGTTCCATCTACAAGGTGAATCAATCCTGGTTCTACTCGACCAACTTCAACACTAAACCGGATACGAGTTCGCTTCAACTGACCTTTTAACTGATCTGGAATTGCTTGGATTCCCATTGCCGGAACGGTTGCATGGCCGCCGGAAAACAGTTTAAATACAAATTCGAACATTCGGCTCGAAGTTTCCAGCTTGGATTCCAAGAAAATACCTGAAAAAAAGGGCTTGAAAAAAGTCGAAATAATTCGTTCTGAAAACCCATACCGGGTCAAATAATCCAAGGTACTGGTCTCGGGCTCCTCGAAAATCTGTTGGATGGATTTTGCCTTAAGTCTTGTTGTGAGGGTAAGAATTCTAAGCTTATCCGAGATAGTGCCAACAGGCGAAGTGAGCGTTGGCCACAAGAGCCCGGGATGTCGTAAAGGATCTCCAATTAAAAACTTTTTCCCGTCGTGAAAAATGGCAGAACCAGGCTGGAAGTACCGAAGGTCCAGCTTATCGAAGTCAAGATATCTTCGGGCAGCTGGATATGCTGTCAGGAGCACCTGAAACCCATGATCCAAAGGACACCCCTCGACAAAATCCGTTTTAACACGCCCTCCAACGCGATCTGTCTTCTCCAGAATTACCGGTGAAAGGCCTGCGCGCTCCAATTCCAGTGCGCACACAAGCCCGCTGACCCCAGCGCCTATAATATGGATGCTTGTTTCTTTTTGCATTGCCTGACTTGTAATTAAGCTATTCCCCATTTGATCCAGACCCATCGGGATCAGGTGCCAAAATACGTTTGATAGATCTTTTTGCGCGGTGAAAAAGCTAGCCAAAGCACCGGATAAGCTAACCAGGTGGTCATGGCTTCCCAACTCTTGTAGGTAATATCATCAACAATTTCAGAGGTATGCTCGTCTACCTTACGGACGATATGACGATGGCGCCAATAAGTTAAGCCGGGAGGTAGCTGAACGCCTTCATCTACAAACCAGGCTTCTTTTTCATTGATACCATCGTCGGTAATGTGACTTATCCAATCGGCTTTTATCGGACTGTGAAACCGGAGATGGACCTTGTCACCTGTCTTGGACCCCGTAAACTCTACAATCTCCAATTGCCCCTGCTTAGGAATTAGGGCTTCAAATAGATCCCTGTCAAATCGTTCAATTACGGCTCTATAATTGCCTTTCACCTTTGTTTTCAGGCTCAATTGCTTTTCCATATGCAAACTAATCAAGGTTTAAGATCCTCTAAGCTCAAACAAAGCGGGGGTCTGGTTGTTGGCAACACATGATCGAAAAAACGCCACCCAGCTGGATGGGTCAAGTGCTAAAAGCTGCTGCAGTTTACAACATTATCTGGGGAGCCTGGGCTGTTCTTTTTCCCAATCACTTCTTTGATCTTACCGGAATGGAACGCCCCCTGCATCCTATGATCTGGCAAGGGATGGGCATGGTGATTGGTGTTTATGGCCTGGGGTATTGGTGGGCGAGTTATCAGCCGATTCGACATTGGCCAATAGTTGCAGTAGGATTCCTGGGGAAGATCTTTGGCCCTTTGGGCTTTGTCTTCAACTACCTGCAGGGAGTAGTTCCGGCTTCGTTTGCATACACCCTTATCACCAATGATCTTATTTGGTGGATACCATTCTTCCTCATTCTTCGATCAGCAGCCACGGCAGGTTGGCCTCTTAGAGATTGAATACTGTTGATTATTGCCGTGTGATTTGCGAGTATCGGTTGACAGGACCAGATCGTCGATTTGAATGAGGTATTCTACAATTCAACTTTTTTCTGCTGCCTGGACTAGGACCGATACTTACCTTTATCAGAATCACCAGATTTATCTTGTTCATTTAAAACCCATTGGCCATGCAAACGATTCTTGGTGCCGGCGGACCAGTAGGTATAGCAGTAGCCGAAGCACTGTCTCCATTCACAACCGAAATCCGGTTGGTAAGTCGAAGCCCTGAACGGGTGAATCCAGGAGATGAGCTACACGCAGCTGATCTCTTAGATAGTGATCAAGTGCAACAGGCATTACTGGGTTCCCAAATTGCTTACCTCACTGTGGGTCTGCCCTATCGGTGGAAGATTTGGAAAGCGCAATGGCCTATTATCATGCACAATGTGGTCAAGGCTTGCATAGACCAAAAGATAAAATTGGTTTTCTTCGACAACGTATACATGTATGCGCCTTCAGAAATACCCCATATGACCGAAGGAGCGAGGCTTGGCCCAGTCAGTAAAAAAGGAAAGGTCAGACTACAAGTTCTTCAAATATTAATGAAGGCAATAGAAAAAGGTGAGGTTGAAGCGTTAGTCGCTCGAGCTGCAGATTTTTACGGTCCCGGAAAGTCCAATAGCGTATTGATTGAAACCGTTTTTAAGAATCTACAGAAAGGCAAGCCTGCGAATTGGCTTGGATCCACTAGTTTCAAACACTCCTTTACGTATACGCCGGATGCAGGAAAAGCAACCGCACTCTTGGGAAATACGGCTGACGCTTACGGACAGTCCTGGCATTTACCGACCCCTCCCAATCCTCCAACTGGGAAAGAGTGGATTCAGCTCATCGCAGGGGAACTCGGGGTAGAACCCAAAACTCAAACGATCAGCAAATGGATGCTACGCTTAATAGGAACCTGGCAACCCGACTTGGGAGAGATCCCCGAAATGTTCTATCAGTACAATCAGGATTATATATTCGACAGCATCAAATTTGGAGAGCGATTTGGGGTCCAACCAACTCCTGTCAAAGAGGCGATTCGGGAAGTTATCCAGCGCGGTGTGGTCTAGTTTTTACAGAAATATTAGTTGAAAGGGGAACTTTAACGCTTTCTTAAAAGCATGATAAACCCTTAATTTTTCTTTAAAAGACTGGCGTTAGCGACATTTGAGGCACTGAAAGGAAAAAATTGGGGTAAACATCTAATTCCGATTGGAGTTTCCCAACCAACCATAGTTCGCTAGCCGATGAATCACCAGAAACTCTCAGCTCCCCTTATTGGGCTTTTAATCTGTTGTCTAACCTTGATGTTCTCTCAGATTTTTGCCCAGGCTCCCCAAGAATCAGGTGATGGCTTAAACAGCGTCAGGGTATCTAAAACGGATGTCAAGCCTGTTATCGATGGCAGACTGGATGAAGCAGTCTGGGCTCAACGCACCCCAGCTCAGCAATTTTGGCAAACTTTTCCAGCTGATTCAGTTCAAAATCAGGTTCAAACAGAAATCTACTTTCTGTTTGATGATAAAAACCTATATATCGGCGCACGTTGTTACTCCGTAGGTAGAGAGTACGTCGTTCCATCCCTTCGACGAGATTATAGTGCCGGCGGAAACGACAACCTGACCATTCTCCTGGATACTTATTCAGATGGGACAAATGCACAAGCATTTGGTACAAATCCATTTGGTGTTTTGCGTGAAGCACTCATTTTTAATGGTGGGCAGAACGGAGGTGATATGGACCGATCCTGGGACAACAAGTGGACAGGGGCTTCCAGCATTCAGGATGAATATTGGGAAACAGAAATGGCCATTCCGTTTAGTACATTGCGGTTCAGAAAAGGACAGGAAGAATGGCGCTTCAACGCCTATCGATTTGATATGCAAACCAATACGCGTTCCTCCTGGCAGCCTATCCCCACCAACCAGACCATCATGAGCCTGGCTTATACGGGAAAGTTGTTGTGGGAAGAAGCCCCTGCATCTAAAGGTGGGAAAGTTGCTTTTATCCCATTTGCAGCTGCCAATTTCTCCCAAAATTACGAGGAAAACGAACCTGGTGACTTCAATTGGAGCCTCGGCGGAGATGGTAAAATTGCCATAACACCAGGATTGAACCTGGATCTTACTGTAAATCCGGATTTCTCCCAAGTCGAAGTGGACCGACAGGTCATCAACCTTACTCGGTTTGAAATCCGGTTTCCGGAGAGACGTCAGTTTTTCCTGGAAAATGCAGATTTATTCGGTGGATTTGGATTCAACAATAGTAATCCTTTCTTCTCCAGGCGGATCGGAATCGGCCAGGACTCTGCCAACAATGTGGTTCAAATTCCTATTTACGGAGGCCTTCGACTCAGCGGCAAGCTGAACGACAATTGGCGGGTGGGGTTACTGAATATGCAAACGGCTCCAGAAAGGACTACCGGCCTCCCAAGTTACAACTATTCGGTCGGAACCATTCAACGCAAGATTGGTCAACGATCAAATGTTGGATTCATCTTCGCCAATAAACAGGCCTTCAACTACAATCCGCCCGTGCCTTCGGATGGGGAAGACGATGATGACGACGAGGATGTTTTCTCCAGGTATTCCAGGGTAATGGGAATAGACTACAACCTGAATACAGTAGATAATAAGTGGACGGGTAAGACTTATTTACAAATGTCTCTGAATGAGGTGGATACAGGATCCAACTTTTCTCATGGAGCTACCTTGGAGTACCGAGTTCGGAAAATCGCCGTTTCCTGGCAACATCAATATATCGGAGACGATTTTCGGGCAGAAACCGGATTTATTCCAAGAAGAAATTTATTCTCCATACGGCCCGAGGTGCGATTGTTCTGGTATCCCGAAAAGGGATTCATATCTCAGCATGGCCCTGGGATAAGGAATGAAATGATCTGGCGGCCAGGAGAGCTGCTCTCTGACCGGGCAACACGGCTTTTCTGGGATGCAGACTTTCGAAAAGGAGGAGGTGCATTTGCTTCCATAACCAACCGATATACCTACCTTTTCGACTCGTTTGATCCCACTCGCACAGATGATGCCGAAGAGCTACCGGCAAATACAGACTACACTTACACCAACATTTTCCTTAGCTACAGAACTCCTCAACAGAATAAACTCTACGCGGAGATTCAAACAAATCTAGGTCAATTCTTCAATGGGGAGCGGTATGGAGGCTCTATTAGTTTAACCTATCGCTATCAGCCTTGGGGATTCATCACCTTGGATGCCCGTTACGATTACATCGACTTACCCGATCCTTATGCACAAGCCGGCCTATTCCTGATCGGTCCACGGATTGATCTCACTTTTTCTAAAAGCATCTTCTTCACTACCTTTTTCCAATACAATAGCCAGGCTGAAAACGTCAATATCAATGCGCGCTTTCAATGGAGGTATGCTGCTGTAAGTGATTTCTTCTTGGTTTATACCGATAATTATACGCCTGGCTTTACGGTGAAAAACAGGGCCATAGTGGCCAAGTTGACCTATTGGCTCAACCTCTGATGCTGCATCCTTAAAGCACCCGTCTAATTAGGAATCCTAAACAGAAGGGCCTATAATTGACAAATCAATTAGTATGCTATGGCAAAAGATAAAGAACTACATGAAGTAGTCTATTTCAGGATAGAACGAACCATGCGCCGGGTCAAGAAACATACCCGGGAAATGATAAAGGAAGAAGGGTTTGGCGTGACCATCGATCAATGGATCATTTTAAAACGCATTTTTGATGGGCCTAAAGGAATATCCCAAATGGAAGTATCCCAATCTACCTTTAAAGAACCGGCAGCCGTCACCCGCACGTTGGACCTATTGGTTAAAAAAGGGTTGGTTCGACGAGATCAGGCAGAAAATGACCGAAGGACACACTTACTTTCCCTTACGCCCAAAGGAGAACAGTTAATGGAACGAATGATTCCTCGCGTTCAGGGCCTCCGTAAAAAAGGACTAAGTCTTCTTGCCCCCAAGGAAGTGGAAACCCTGAAAAATTTGCTAGATAAAATCTACGCAGGTATTGACAGGTAAAAATTTTGACCCTATATTTGATATATCAAATATTAAAACATCAATTAACCATGCTGAAAAACAAAGTTTTTCTAACCGTATTATTAGCAGCAATTCTCTCCGGTGTGGGATATGCCCAAACTGAGGAGGAGGCCATTGCCAAGACCATTAAGCAATTCCTTGCTGCAGGAGACCAGCAGGATGCAGCCAACCTGGATCAAGTACTGCATACCGATTTCCGGCTCCTCTGGCACGACGGCAACAAAGCTGAAATCTTCAACGCAGACAGAGCTACCTTTCTAAGCCAATTTGAAAAAAAGGAGTGGGGTGGGGACAAACGCCAAGTTAGCATTGAACAAACCAACCTTTTTAGTGGAAGCAATGCCATGGTCAAAGTCATATCTAAGGGCTCCAAAGCAGAGATGAATTCTCTTTTTGCCCTGGTCAAAGTGGAAGACGACTGGAAAATCGTCCAGGAATTAGTGACTGCCGAATTCAAATGAAAATGATCTTACCGGAAGCCTTTCGGCCTTGAAAGGCTTCCTAACCAATGCCCTTCATTGAAAATCCAGAAAAGTTATCGACTTGCAAGAGCTTTGCCCGAAGCTCTATATTTCCCAGCTTCAATCTGGTAAATAAATAGTCCGGTTGGCCACCCTAGGGGTACAGTCCAACGCATCTGCTGAGAACCAGCTGGAAAGACCCCATTCACCGGCTGGGCAAGCTGTTTTCCGTTGATGGCAAAGAGGGTAATGCGCACCGGTAGGGTCTCAGGCAAATCATATTCAATAATCCATTGCCCATTTTGAAAGTAATTATCGTGTGCAAGCGGCTCAAAATACTTAGGAGAAGGACCGGTGGAAGTAACGGAACAGGCTAGTCCTAATTCGGGTAATCTGGTAAACGAATCACCTAGGACGGAATCCACCCTATTACTTTCTACACAAAGCCAATTTTCCAAAAGCGTTGCATGGATTTGCCTGAAGTCGGTGGAAAACTTCAAGTTTCCAACTATATCCAGGTCTGTTAGGTCCGGATTATCACCAACAATTCCATTTTCCTCCAGAGCAGGCCCAAAAAGAAGCAGTGGAGCGGCTGCACCGTGGTCAGTTCCCTGCGACCCATTCTGCTCTATCCGACGACCAAATTCAGACATGGTGGCAGCCAGTACTCGCTTTTCCTGTCCTCCTGCCTTCAGGTCGTCAAAGAAGTGATTTACTGCGTCGGAAAGGGTCTGAAGCAGGTAGGGATGAATATTACCTTGACCGGCATGGGTATCAAATCCATCCAGGGTCACCATATAAAAAGGCGTTTTCAACCCTCCCTTTATCAATCGGGCCACCATTGCTAATTGTTCTCCAAACCCGGGGTTATATTCCACTTCATTCGACCCGGATTCGTAGGCTTCATTTATCACTTCTGCATATTGATAGGTCGTATTCGCAACTGTCCGCAAATAGCTTAATTGCGCCCCATAGTAGCATTCCGGCACGTTTATAGGATCATACACTTGCCCATCCTGAGCGATTCTAGCCAGTTGCTCTGGATTGCTTAAGACAGTCCCTAGGTTAACGTCTCCTTCATTTCTAAAAAATAAAGCGCCGGTTCCTCCAATCTGAAGAGCTGGTGGATTTTCTGGAGGGCTACTTAGGAAGTCGGGATAAAGCGTATCCAGGTATCTTCCCATCCAACCAGAAGAAGGAGTTGGATTGTCCGGTTGGGAAGAAGCCCAGATATCAGTAGACGTAAAATGGGAGAGGTTTTGATCCGCATAACCTACATTCTGAATCACTTTCATTTGGCCTTCTTCCCAAAGCTGGAAGGCAGCATTCATGCTTTGGGGAATAGCAAGGGCATCATTTAAGGCAATTGTTTCCTCTAGGGGAATATGAATATTGGGCCGTAGGGCTTGGTAGGTTCCAAAATCAAATACCGGAATAATCATATTTAGTCCATCATTTCCTCCTTTTAGGCGTAGCCAGATCAGTATCCGGTCGGTAGGCAGGTCGTTCAGGGCGGTGTCCAAAGCTATTCCGGCGGAAGCCCAGACTGGAATTTTGCCCAACAAAATAGCGCCACTCCCAGATAAACCCAAGTTTCTGATGAATTGCCTGCGACTCCATTTTTGATGGTGATTCGCGTGAGCCTCTCCGTGTTCCAGGGTGCTTCCTTTGGGCAGGGTATCCTGTTGGCACATAAGATTTTGTTTTGAATTTGGAAAAAGGGGATCAGTTCAATTGAAATTCAGGTTGCTGAGTCATAAAGTCCAACAGATTTTTCACCTGAATAGGAACGGTTTCGAAGTCCAGGTTCCATAACCCACGATCGTAATAATTCTGAGGTACAGGCTCTTTAAAGATATCCGTAGCCTCTTCATAGGCCATAGGATCATACAGGCCGTTTGGCAAGAAATGATCTAGAATGGACTGGGCTACCACATAGGGGTCTGTATTTTCTTCCCCGGCCAATGCTTTAGCTAATGCTCTAAGCCGTTCCGGGAAAAATGCTACCAAATAGCCATTGTATAGATTGGCCGACTCCCATCTAAGCGTGTAAGTGTTGGAGTCAATCCAGGAGCGATTCCCTGGCCAGCCCGCAACATCTACAGGACTGAACAATTCTTGACCACTTGTAAAAACATAGACTGTAACTGCTGCGATGATGTCTTCAGATTCAAACGGAAAACCACCGCTTCCGAAGTAGCTAAGGAAATACTCAACTGGACTTTTAACCTGGGTGCCAATCACCTTTTCGTCAAAGAAATGCTCACTCTTGAAGAGCCTGCGAAGGACGGGAGCGATTTCAAAATTGTTTTCCAGAAAAGTCGATGCCATACCCTCTATGATAGTAGCATCAGGCTCAGGATGAACGAAATGAGTATAGACCTTCTGGCAAATAAAATTAGCCACCTCTGTTGCCCGTTCGGAAAATAACAAGTTGTGGACGTCATCATATCCCCAATTTCCCGTCTTTCCAAAAATCGTTTTTGAGCCTGCATCATGGCCTATTGGTAAAAAAGAAACCGGAGCGCAAGCCTCCGTGAAACCATTCCATCCGGAAAGCGCTCTGGCAGTCTCCTGAATATCTTGCTGAGTATACCCATTGTCCACACCCAAAGTGAATAATTCATACAACTCCCGAGCATAGTTTTCATTTGGGCTGATAAGGGTATTTTGGATGCCATTGAGAAAGAATAACATGGCCGGCGTCTTCCCCATTTCCACGGTGAATTCTCTAAAATTACCAATAGCATATTGCTGGAGTAGCCTGTGGTATTGGTACATATACGAAGGACACTGATAGGTATCAAGACGAGTTACAAAATGGTTGTGCCAAAAAAGAGCCAACTTCTCACGAAGCCCATTTTGAAACAAATCTATCATCCAAGCCCCGATCCATTCAATGTATTGTTCATTTACCGTTGGAAAGGGGTCAGCGGGGTAATCGCTCAACGTCCAATCTGCCCAAACTGGAGGAGTCGCCAAGGGTAAAGCAATAGCATCATCTATTACTTGATCTACCAATTGCTCTGCAGGAACCGAAAGAAGGGGTGGGATCGACTCTGGTGAAATTCCATTTCCTGTGCGAAGATAAAGATGGCGAATCTGTCGGTCGGTCCACGGTCCAGTATAAGGAGCCAAGGAGCCGGTGGTGCATGTAGAGGCTGTCAGCATAGAATCAAGTTTTATCCCTGGGAAACAGAAGTTAGATATACTTCAAGATCGATGGTTTAAATGACAAACGAATTTTTTTCGACCTTATCATAGAAAATCAATACGGTAAGGATTCGATAGGGTATTGTAGTAATAGTCCAAAAAGACAAGTGGAAGCTTTGGAAAACGCATGGAGGTCCAGTTTCATGGTTTCGGTTTTTCAATACGCTTACACTCAAGAATGGTACCCACCTGCTATGCCATTACATACCTTCTGCATAGCTTAGCGGATCAGCTTGACTCTGGGTAAATTCTTGAGCTTCTTTTCCAGTTGAAATGCTTCCGAGC
>CAZXLD010000025.1:0-70740 GCA_964641965.1 uncultured Saprospiraceae bacterium
GAAACGTCGCGTGGCTTCCCGGTAGAGCTGCTTCAGGGAATCTTGTCCCAGTATGCGGTTCATTTGGGCAAGGTGGGTTTCCATTTGCCCCTTGACCTGGATGGCGCTTGCCGAATCCACGGCCTCCCCGATACTGCCTCGGTAGAAGTTGGCAGCAAATTGGGCCACATCGATGGCCAATCCACCAAAATAATGGATACTATCCGATGTAGAATTAAGGCAGAGATTCAATTCAGGCTTTGAAGGGGAGGTGTCTTCCGGCAGTTCCCCCAGCGCCCTCAGGCGGGGGGAAAAGGTAGTTGGAGGCTGATAGGCTACCGCATTTCCGGTACATCCCGGCCTGGGATTGAAAGCGAAAGCCAGGGCGCTTAATCCGCCCCACACCATCAGCGCAATAAGCGCGTTCCGCATCGTATCCCGCCAGCCTAGCCCCGGGTAACCGCTTCGGTAAATGTACTTATGCAAGGTCTTGGGCACCACAAAATCCAGTGGCGAGCGCTTTCGGTCCAGTTGCTTGATCACCGCAAAATCGGGTTCAGCCCCGGCCTCCAGGAGGTCCCCTATTTCGCGCTCAAGTTCTCGTTTCCGCTTTTTGTCCCGGGTAAACAACCACTCGTTCAAAGCCAGGGTCATCGCATGTTCTTCCCAGGCCACCGAATCCCGCGGTACTTTTTGCTGTTTGAGCAGGCCATGAAGCCGTTGGCGGACGACAAGCAGGAGGGAGGAATCCTCTTCTTCCAGCCACCCCAGCAGAACCGCCCGGGCCGGATCAGGAATGACCCCGTCCACAAACCAGGGCAAGCGAGCCAGATCCAGCAGATTCGTTAACTGAAGCAACGGTCGCTCTTCCGTGGAGAGCAATTGCCCCAGGAACAGGGTCAGGTCCCAATGTAGTGTGGGATACACGGCACAGGCAGCAATCCAGCGCATTCGAGTCGGATCAAAATGCTGCTCCAGGGTAGTGATCAGGCCCTGATCGAAC
Source organism: uncultured Saprospiraceae bacterium (assembly GCA_964641965.1). Taxonomy (GTDB): domain Bacteria; phylum Bacteroidota; class Bacteroidia; order Chitinophagales; family Saprospiraceae; genus JAJDFU01. The sequence goes on from CAZXLD010000025.1 coordinate 983, forward strand.
GTAATCCGATTGGCCGGGGCATCCTTTATTTGATCCTTCCAGCCTTCGGGCATCCGCTCCTCTCCACTATCCAATTCATCGATCAGGTAGCCCAGGCTTTGCAAGGTTGCCGGCAGCACCCGGAAGAGGTTACCAAGCAACCGTTCTTTTTTACCCCAGGTGGTGGTTGGGTTTGGGGTAAACAAGGCCCGTTCACGCCAGAGCTGAAGGGTGTTGGTCCAGCGGGCGGGCTTGCCGGACAACGGGCTCAGCAAGGAATAGCCGTTCCCTACGATAAGCAAGCGAGCATTGGGATACCGGTGCTGCAATTCCTTGAGGGAAAGGCCATTCGGGAAGGCTTCATTGAAGGACAAGCGAATGTCGCCATCGAAGAAAAAACGCTCTACATAGACCTCGTTGGCCCGAAATGCCCGGTACACCTGGTCAAATAGCCTGGCGCGATGGTTGCGTCGGCTTTGGCGGTCGATCAGTAATAGGTATTCAGGTGGTCGGGTTTGTTGGGCATACTGGAAGGACGCGAATCCACCCTGCTGGATCGTAGCCTGAATGGTGGCCGGCACATCCAGACGGCTGTGGTCATCTACCGTGCGCCTGCGGAGTTGGTTGAGCACCTGGTCAAACGATTCTCCCATCTCGATCGCGTCTTCCAGCTCTTCGATCTCAATGTTCCAGAGATAGGGAGGCTTATCGGGTTTGTCCAGCTCGGCGATCAGCTTTCGGCGTCGCAAGGAAAGCCAGCGCAGCAACAGGTAAAACCATACGCCTAATAGCAGGACGAAAAGGGGCTTGAGCCACCATTGGTTGTCAAACAACCAAAGTTCCCAGCCTTCGGGCTCCTGTACAGCCAGGTTGGCCAGTTGAAAGGGCCGCTTGGCCTCCAGGTGTTTAAATGGATCCTCGATTTTTTCAGGATTTCCAGTAGAAGAAGTAGGGCCAGCCACCGTTGTAGGAGATGCACTGGTGTCCCCCCGGACCGGCTGGATGGAAAATACCAGCTGCAAGGTTTGGGCCCTGCCTTCGGGTGGAAAAAGCGTGGTACAAACGGTATCCCGTCCAGGCTGATTGGAGGCTATGTAGATCAGACAACCGTCTTCCTGCACTGCAAATTGGCCCAAAGCGGATCCCCGCTCCTGGCAAAGGGCGATAGAGTCCAGCAGGGGCACCTCTTGGATGCGGGCCAGGGAATCCCGGCAGAGGATGTTTTCAGACAACCCTTTCACCTGCACTGTATGGAAAGCTGCCTGGGGAAAAAACTGCCGGTAGAACAAATAAGCCGGTGGTATACCGAGCAGTATTAAGCCCAGGAGCACCAGCAACATAGAACGCCGAAGTCTATTGGCGGCTTTTTCCTCGGGAAAGGGATCCGGATCCACAGCCACCGGCTCCAAGGTTGCTTCAGCCTGAGCCAAGACCTCTTCAAACAGGTCGCCAAATTTCTTTTGTTCCTGTTCATTGGTCGCCAGGAGCGGGATGAGTATTGGTTTGAGTTGCTCCGGCGGGAAATCATCCGGCAGGCGAGCCAGGAGCTGCTGGATACGCAAGTGTCGATCCACGCCAACCGCCACCCCTTCCGCTTCCAGTCGGGAAAGCAGCTCGGCTATGAGTTGATATGGGAGCGTGGTATTCAAATTTGCCTGGCAATTGGACCGGCGGATTTATCCGCCGAAAAAAGGACGGCAGCTAAAGCAGCCGGACCTACGACTGGACGAGTTTTTTCAATTCGGCCAGATCCTCCTTATTCTTGGCCAAAACCGAATAGGACGTTTTCAACTTATCCTGCTCTTCGGGAGACAGGGAATCCAGCGAATCGATTTTGCGTGTATCCAGATCCATTCGTTGCAAAAGCATGGCCCAGTAGATCAGTTCGGCGGTAGCCGGGTTTTTTTTCAGCTTCACCCGGCGGCCTTTCCGAATAAGCTCAAAGTGCCGAATTAAAGGCTGTATCTCTGCCGCCCCAAAAGCTTCCACCTTATTTTTCAGGATTTCCAGGAGCATCTCCGGACTGGGAAAAGGTATATGGTAATAGGTGACCCGGCGAAGAAAAGGCTCCGGCAGATTCTTTTCCGAATTAGAGGTAAGGATGATCACCGGCCGGTTTTCTTGGGCAGCCTTGTAGGAGGGTTTATCAATTTCGGGAACATCGAATTCCAGGTCTTCCAGGGCAGCGAGGATGTCGTTGGGAAGGTCCCGGGGGGCTTTGTCGATTTCGTCAATCAGTACCACCATCCTGCGGTTTTCCTTAATGGCCTTACCAAGCCCCTGGTACTTGATGAAACGGGCCTCCACCTGATCGGGGCTGAGCGGCTCAGCCTGGGTCTGGCTATATTGAAAATGGCTAAGCGCATCATAGCGGTAGAAGAGATCCCGGACGGAGGAAGTAGTCTGGGCGTTGAACACTTCCGGTTTGCCCAGTTTGAAATACCAGGCAATATGGTGGGCCAGTTGGGTCTTTCCGGTGCCGGGCTCGCCTGTAAGCAACAGGGGTTGGCCTACGTTAAGGGCTACATTAACGGCCTGGATCAAGTCTTCGGAAGGCAGATACAGGCTGGGATCATTGACCTTACTATTCAGCGGAATAATCGGGAGGTCCCGTTGACCTGCTTTGTCATAGATTCTAAATTCGGCGGGCATAGGTTCAATAGATTTTAGGGTTCAGTTCGTTCGATATAGTCACAGACCAACTCCTGCAGAAGCTCGACATCATCCATATTGAAAGTACCGTCTTTTTGAAATTGCTCCAGATCGGAGGGATCCCACAGGCTGGTTATAAAATGGGTTATAAGATTGTCGAGTTTGGCCTGGTTGCGCTCACCCAGGTCTCGCAGCCAATCAAATAGATCACTTTTTTCTACCGGTTGGAGAGGCTGGAAGTGAGCTGCGGCTTTATGCTTGTCGGCGAGCGATTTCATGCCCCCTACCAATGCTTTTTTTCGAGCTTGCTCGGCCAAAGGCGTGTGTAGTCCATCTACATAAACGACGATGAAAAAAAGAAACCGAGGTACGTCCTGGTGGGTATGAGAAAAGGTTTCTATGATCCATTCCAGAAACTGGAACAGATGTGGTTCGCAATTCTTTTCGTTAATCTCGAATAAGAGCACCGCCAGATCATAATTGAGTTTAGGCAAGCCCTCATGGATGAATTGATCAAAGGATTCTAGTTTTTTGAATTCGAATAGTTCTCCAAAGCTTTTTTTGAACTTCCGTTTGCTTCGTTCCAGGTTGTTGCGCAATGGAAGATCCAGGATCTTGACGCGGTCATTTTCCTTGCGCAACCGAAAAATGGCACTATCGTCATCGTCCAGCTCATCCCGAATCAGTTCATACACCATGCGTTCGGCGAAACTGGGAGGCATCTGCGTGGGGCAAGCGGTGATAAAGTAGAACTGATATAACAAATCCTGCAAATCATCAAACGTATCCCAAAACCGACGCACTATTTTCCTTCGATCACAATTCACCCGATGCCAGAGGCCTACCTCTTCTTCAAACTCAAAATCCGACAATTTATCCTGCAACAAGGATTGCCCCTTTTTGCTGTTGAGCGAATAGAGTTCGGAAAGCTCTTTTTTCAGCTTTTCAAGCTCAGCTTCCGTTTGTAAGATTTGCTCCTCCAGTTTAAATTCCTGAGCTGCATCCGTGCCTTGTACCAGCAGAAGCCGTTGCCGTAGGGCATTGCGCTTTTTGGTGAGCATTTGCAGGCTGCTCTCCATTCCCATCACTTCATCAAAATTAGCCTTAGGTGCACTCATTGTTTTTGCAGCTGATCTTTGATATCATTTAAGCCTTCGTTGGCTTCCCGGATTTGTTCTTCCAACTTGAATTCCTGCGCTGCGTCTGTACCTTGTATCTGAAGAAAGCGGTCTTTGAGAAAGTTCAATTTACGGATCAGCAGGTCCGCCTGGCTTTTCAGTCCTTCGGCTTCCAGCCTTTGCAGATCGAGCCTATAATTAAGGTGTTCTTCGCTAAATTCCTCTCGTTTGATGGAGGACTTTAGGTCCGTAGTCTCCACCCTATCTAAAAAAGCAGTCAGCCCTTGGAGGATCTGATTGTACTGGACTTTCTTTTCTTCAGGTAGCAAGCTTCCCTGGATTATGGCCTCTCGGTTCCATTGATTGAAACGCGCCTGAAGAAGTGTGAGGTCAGTTCCGGCCTGGGAGGAGGGGTTTATTTCGGATCGAAGTGTATTGAATACTTCCTCCAAACTATTTTTTGAAATACTTACCCTTATGGACTGTTTTAGCTCTTCTATACTGGGCATAAAGGCCTTTTAAATGCTCAACGGCTATGAATTCGAAAGGGTTTAATGACTAGATTTTGGATTCAATTCTTTTTCCAAAACATTAATATACAAATTTTCTAAATTGGAAAACGGTACCCGGAAGAATCCGGATACCGTTCTGATTACTACTCTTTAACGGGCTTCAATCTTAAATCCCAAAGGCTTCCTTCACCTGATCTACATAATCCAGCTTTTCCCAGGTAAAGGTCTCTACTTCAAATTCATGCGCACGGCCATCCCCATTGGTCATGCTGACTTTTTTGACTTCCGAATGGCGCCCCATATGACCGTAGGCAGCTGTTTCAGAATAAATTGGGCTACGCAGTTTTAAGCGAGTTTCGATCGCGTACGGCCGCATATCGAAGATCTCATATACTTTGGCTGCGATCTGCTCGTCGGTGAGGTCGATCTTGGCGGATCCGTTGGTGTTGATGTACAGATTGGTTGGCTTGGCAACCCCAATAGCGTAGGAAACTTGTACCAATACCTCATCACATACACCTGCAGCAACCAAATTTTTGGCAATATGACGAGTGGCGTAAGCAGCAGAACGATCCACTTTGGATGGATCCTTGCCGGAAAAAGCCCCTCCCCCATGTGCACCCCGGCCACCATAGGTATCCACAATTATCTTCCGGCCGGTAAGACCGGTATCACCATGTGGTCCACCGATCACAAATTTGCCTGTGGGATTGATGTGATAAGTGATCTGATCATTGAACAAGTGCTGCAATTCAGGTTTCATTTGAGCCTTGATCCGGGGAATGACGATGTCGATAATATCCTGACGGATTTTAGCCAGCATGGTGTCATCATCCCCAAAATCATCGTGCTGGGTAGACACAACGATCGTATCAATCCGCTGGGGCTTGTGGTTATCTGAATATTCAATGGTGACCTGCGCTTTTGAATCCGGCCGCAAATAGGTCATTTCCTTTCCTTCTTTGCGAATCCTGGCCAGCTCGAGCAGGATCTGATGGCTCATCGCCAGAGGTAAGGGCATGAAGCTTTCAGTCTCATTGCAGGCATAGCCAAACATCATCCCTTGATCACCAGCGCCTTGTTCTTCCGGATTGGAACGCTCAACCCCCTGGTTTATGTCCGGAGATTGCTCGTGTATGGCCGAAAGAATTCCACAGGAATCGGCATCAAACATATACTCCGACTTATTGTACCCAATTTTGCGGATCACCTCCCGGGCGATCTTCTGTACATCCAGATAGACCTTGGTTTTTACCTCACCGGCCAGCACGACCTGTCCAGTGGTCACCAAGGTCTCGCAGGCGACCTTGGAGGTTGGATCAAAAGCAATGAAATGGTCAAGTAATGCATCGGAAATTTGATCTGCAATTTTATCCGGATGGCCTTCTGAAACAGATTCGGAGGTAAACAAGTATGGCATGGTAACAAATGGTAGTTAGTAGTTTGACCTGGGTAATCGTAAATCGAATCAGTTACCCGTTCTATTTAGCAGGGCAAAAATAGAAAAAGCCCGGAAATAGGCAGACCATCATACAGGAACAACAGGAAATTAGGCTGAATTGCAACTTTGACCTCTTCGATATCCATTATAAACCCCACAAGATTCAATCCTAAAGCCCCAATAAATAATCCTCTCCTTTATCTAATCTCAAACCGAAACATTTCCTTGATTTCAGTCCGGGTATGCAATCGCCCAAGCAATTCGTCGCCAATAGCTACCGGCCCGACTCCGGCAGGGGTACCCGTGTAGATCAGATCACCCATTTGCAGTTTGAAAAATTGAGATACATACACCAGGATACCGGTAAAAGAAAAAATCAGGTCCTTGGTATTACCGCGCTGCACCAGTTCCTCATTCTTAAGGAGTTCGAACTGGATCGCCTCCCGATTGAATTGGTCGATCGGGATAAACGGACTGAGGACAGCCGCACCATCAAAGCCTTTGGCAATTTCCCAGGGATGACCGTTTTTCTTACATGTTGATTGTAAATCGCGGGCTGTAAAATCGATTCCCAAAGCGATCTCTTCCACATAAGCAGCCGCAAATTCAGGCTGAATATGGCGTCCATTTTTGCTGATTTTAAGTACCACCTCTACTTCATAATGTAAGTCCTTGGTAAACTCCGGATAGTAAAAGGGTTTGTTGTTGACCAGCAAGGCGGAGGGTGGTTTCATAAACACCACCGGCTTTTCGGGAACCGGATTATTCAGTTCCTTGGCATGATCTACATAATTGCGGCCTATACAGATTATTTTCACGGTGGATGATTTAGGGTGGAGGGCAGTGAGCAAAAAATAACGTACCGTGTGCCGCCTACCGCTAACTGTTAAAATTTCACATTCAACAGGCCCGCCAGTTCTTTAACCTCCCGGAGGGTCTCCTGAGCCTGTTTTCGAATACCTGCGGAGGAAGCTTTGATCTGATTGCGCACTTCCTTTTTATTGGCTAAGAGCTCGGCTTTTCGAGATCGAATTGGAGTACTCACCTGGATTAGGCCATCTGCAACTGCATTTTTCAGATTCACATATTTCAGGTTCCCCGACTCGTAATCTCCCATCAGACCTTCGTAGGCTTCTGTTTGTTCGCTTGCCTTTAACAAGCGGAACAGGTTGGCGACCCCAGGGCTCATTTCCCCATGTTCACTGGTTTCGCCAGTATCTGTGACTGCCGAGCGTATTTGCTTCTGTATCCGTTTATCGTCGGCAAACAGGTTGATGTAGTGCTTCTCCCCTGCACTCTTGCTCATTTTCCGGCTGGGGTCGGCAGTAGAAAGTACTTTTGGAACTTCTGTAAATAGGGCTTCCGGTAGCACAAAATAGTCCTTACCAACCTGGTTATTGAAGCGTTGAGCAATATCTCGAGACAATTCTAAATGTTGCTTCTGATCTTGCCCAATGGGCACGTAATCCGCCCGATAAATCAAGATATCAGCCGCCTGCAGCACTGGATAATCGAATAAGCCTACTGAAATGAACCCCTCACCTCCATCTTCCTTGGATTGCTGGCTTTTATCCTTGAACTGGGTCATCCGGGTCAGCATACCATAGGAGGCGAAACAATTGAAAATCCAACCGAGCTCCACATGCTCCGGGATCAAGGACTGGATAAACAAATGCTTGGCCTCCACCCCGATAGCCAGCAGGTTAAAAACCAATTCCCAAGTGTTTTCGCGAAGCTTTTTAGGCTGATAAGGCATGGTCATGGCGTGATAATCCGCCACACCGTACACACAATCATAGATCTCCTGCAGGTCTACCCAGTTTTTTACCGCACCGAAATAATTTCCAAAGTGCAAATGACCGGTAGGTTGAATCAGGGATAGAACTTGTTGACGTTGTACCATTTTTATTCGAGGACTTAATTCGGGCAGCGATAGTAGAATCGAATATTAGACCAATCATAACCGGTTTTGGTCCAGGTCGACTTTAACCCCTACTATTAACTAGAGTGCATTAATCAAACATAGCAACAAGCGAGATCTCCACATTAGCATCCCGGGGAAGGCGGACTACCTGGACCAACTCACGTGCCGGTGCGGATTCCTCTTCAAAAAAGCCTGCATAGACCGCATTGATCCGGCTGTACATATCCATATCGGTAACAAATACAGAACATTTGATCACATCCTGAAACCCCAGACCCGCTTCGGTCAGAATCGCATGCAGGTTTTGCATTACCTGTCGGGTTTCCTGCTCTATATCATCTTGAACCATGTTGCCGGTGCCGGGATCGATAGCTACCTGCCCGGATACATATAAGGTGTCGTTGTGAATGACTGCCTGGTTGTAAGGCCCCACGGGAGCTGGAGCTTTAACCGTCTGGATAATTTTTTTCATGATTTTAGGTTTGAATTTGGTGTAAACAGGAGAAGCCCCACATCAAAATGATGGGAGCTCACTTTTTTCGATCTCCAAGCCTCAGAAACAGACCTAGAGGTCTTCTTCTGCCTTTACGAGCATTTTGCCCCGGTAGAAGAGGTTGCCGTCCACGTCGTAATAGGCACGGTGGCGCAAGTGCTTCTCCCCAGTGTTTGGGCATGTTGCCACTTGGGGAGCTTCAATTTTCTTGTGCGTTCTGCGCTTTCTTTTTCGCTGTTTTGATATTCTACTCTTAGGATGTGCCATGGCTCACTGCTATTTGAAAAAAGAGGCGGGGCCTCCTTAGTTATGTTTAATATTCAATTTTTTAAGTTCATCCCACAAGGGATTGTCTTCTGCTGGTTGTTCCTGCTCTTCCAAATAGGCCAGCAATTGCATGTTGCACTTTCTCGGTTCTTCCAGATCACATGCATAAACTTTGATCATCGGTATGGCCAGAACGATAAACTCGTAAGCAAAACGCGCCACGTTCAGGTGCGGAGTTTCCGGGTGTATGTAAACCACCTCAGCCTCCTCCCCTTTATCTTCTTCGGCAAGTTTGACAAGCAGATGCTGTTCACCAGCTATTGGAAGATCAATGGCAGTCAAACAACGATCGCATTCCGTAGCCACAGTTCCTGAAAATACAAAGTGCATGGCGTATAATCCTGGGCGCTTATCCACCTCCAGGCTTAACTCAATAGTCCCATCCTGTACTGGAGAATCTTTGAAGTTGGAGAAAAATTCTCCGTCAACTTGGAAAGAGAAGGTATGCATTCCTTCTCCCATACCTTTAAGCGGTAGACGGTACTGAACCAAGTTTTCCATGTCAATTTGTCTTTTCCACGAATGATCTGGGAGGCATGAGCAAAAATGCATTTTTTAACCCAATGCAACAACCACTCAACTTTGCCTTTTGCAAAAGCGGATGCAAAGATAGGACTTATCTTTAAAAATTTTAATCTAAAAAAGGGTTTCATTTGCACAAGTGGGAGCCTATGTTACCGTTATAGTACCCGGAAGGAAAGCTGTTACCTTTACAGCGGCGTCTCCATTGAACAAAAATGCATAGACCCGATGATAACCCGCGCACTAAAATATACCTGTCTCCTTTGGCTAAGCTGTTGTATAATTCCGCAATGGCTTGAAGGGCAAACGCAACTTAATCCAGGTGATCTGCTGATCATTGCCGTATCGAGCAATGTTGGCAATTGTGGCTTCGATAACAGCGAAGACCTCATTACATTCATCTCTTTCCAAGATATCGAAACCGGAACCCCCATCGATTTTACAGATAATGGTTGGGAAAGAGGCAACATAGGTAGATGGGGGAATACAGAAGGTACTGTTCGCATGACCCGTACAGGACCACCGATCCCTGCAGGAACACCCATCCAGATCAAACTGCCAGTACAATTCGACGGTCTGTATGAAGCTATACTTCCAGATAATGGTTGGACTTTCGATAGACTTTCCAGTAGCTTTGCTCCGGTAAATCTGGCTTCCGATGGCGACCAGCTCTATTTCATGCAAGGTGGTACTTGGATAAATGGTACAATAGGTGGTCACGACGCCCGTTATGTCGGAGGTACTATTCTGTATGGATTCAATATGAAGGATTTCTGGCAGTCCCTCGCCAGAACCACAGAAGATTCTGGCCTACATCCGGATGTTACGCCTTGTTTTTTTGTAAATTCAGACGGCCCTGTTTGGGCTCATGCCGCTTATGATGGCGACCTTTCCGCAGCTACCCAGCTAGAATGGAGCCAGCGTCTGAGAGAATCTTCGAACTGGGAAGCCTTTCCAGGATGTTTTTCAACAACTCCACCCTTTTTCCCTTCCCTTATACTACCCAATTCTATTTCCCTGGCCTGCACGACTTGTAGTGGCTGTTCCCCGCTGGATGCCGAGCTATTCTTCAATTTGCCGGCTAATGGCTTTTTTGGGATTACATTTACCAACGGAAACGACACTATTACCCAGGCCGGTATTACTGACGGAAGCAGTATCATAGAACCTATTAACGTAACTACGACCTATACGTTGTTAGAAGTCGAACAGAATGGATGCTCTGTGCAGTCTGATCTCGGCCCTCCGGTTACATTTACCATAGGAGCACAATCTTCTCCCTTAGACAGTCTGGTTATCGATACCTGTATTATTTTTCCAGCTACTTATAACTTGACCACCCTAGAAGATACACTCACCGGAGGCGCAACAGATACCTTGATATGGTATCAGGATTTTCAATTGACACAGCCTATTCCAGATCCAGCCAACTTTCCAGTGACTGGAGTAGATACGCTTTTTGCTACGCTGGGCGACCCGGCTTGCCCGTCGCCTGCAGTGCCGGTTTTTTTAAATGCCAACGCTCAACCTGTTGCCAATGCACTGGATCTCAATTTTTGTGCCATCCCGGGAGAACCAACCCTTGTTGACTTACCCTCTTTAACCCCTCAAATCAGTCCTGGCCTGCAAGGAGAGTTAATTTTCTACACAGCGGGAGATGCTGGAGGCGTAGAATTACCTGATAACTTTTTCTACGTTGGCCCTAACTATGATACCGAGGTCATAGCCGTCGCAGATAATGGATGTGTAAGTGATACCACTCCGGTTACTTTTTTAACTAACAGGGCACCTGATCCCGCAAACTTTTCATTGCAGGTCACTCCATCACAAGGATGCCTACCCTTAGACATCCAGCTTCAACTTAATGCTCCACAAGCAGGAACTTATATCATTGATTTCTTATTAAATGATTCTCTGGTTCAAGATCAGGTGATCACAGCCCCAGGTATTGTCACCACCACGCTTACGGATTCCACCTCACTTGTACTGGTTTCCGTGGAAACGGTTAATGGTTGTAGCTCTGATTTCCGAAACCCGGACACCATTCAAATCAATGTGGTTCCTAACGCCGAGCTGGCATTGGACCAACCTCTAGTTGCCTGCCAGGGAGGCCCGGTAGACCTAAATGACGGAGTACAATTGGTCTCCGGTCCTGATCCGAATACCGATCTGACGTTCCACACTGCCTTGCCGCCCACCCCGGCCAACGCATTGACTTCGCCCATAGTAGATATTACCCGTGATACCGTGTTCTACGCCTTTGCTATTTCCTTATTTGGCTGCTCCGATACACTGGAAGTCCCCGTCCTAGTGGACCAAAACCCGATTCAGATTACTACAGATCCTCTCGACGTTTTCAATGGGTTTACAGTTAGTTGTGCAGATGGAACCAATGGTTCGATCTCCGCTTCAATTTCCGGTGGAATTCCTCCCTTTGATATTAGCTGGAGTAATGGAGCCGCAGGAGATCTCATCTCCGATTTACCGCCAGGGGAGTATACGGTCACAGTAACTGATAATAGCGGCTGTACTGCATCCGATACCGCAACGGCAACCGCTCCACTGCCAATTGTGGCCAATTATTCGGTCCCACCCCAAACCTGCGATGCCAATGGGGGGACAAACATCATACTCGATTCACTTTCTGGGGGTATTGCTCCTTTCTCCTGGTCCATTAACGGAGTTTCTTTTGCACCAGTGGGAGCTACGCCTTTTGTATTGCAAGCACTCCCATCCGGCCAACAACAGCTGACTATCCGGGACCAAAACGGTTGTATCCGGGTCGATACCGTCACTATTCCTGATCCGGTAGATGGACTTACCCTTACCGCCCCTGGCCAGGTAACCATTTTTTCCGATGAACAAGCGCTGATTGAAGTTCAGGCGAACTTCACCCCAACAGCTGTAAGCTGGTCTCCTACCGAGGGACTATCGGACTCAACGGGGCTTACCGTCCTTGCAGCTCCTTCAACCTCCACGGTGTATACCGTATCGGTTTTATCGCCGGAAGGCTGCTTATTGACCCGCGATATCAGGGTGGAAGTCCGACAAGCTCAGCGGGTGTTTATGCCAAATGCCTTCAGCCCAAATGCCGACGGTGCCAATGACTTTTATTTCCCACTCACCGAGCCTTCCAACTTCATCCTCAGCTTTGAAATTTATGATCGATGGGGGGAATTGATCTATCAGCGCGAAAATGTTGCTCCCCCAGGAGACACGAGTTTCGGCTGGGATGGCACCTATCGGGGACAGTTAATGCCCCCAGGGACTTACATTTATGTAGTTAATGTGCAATTTCCAGACGATTCGACAGATCAACGACAGGGAGAATTTACGTTAATGCGATAGGTTGTTGTTGAGCAAAGGAGTCACCAAGTAGTTCGGAATTAGAATCTTAGAACAGGTTGGGTATCTGTGGCTATGTGTTTCAAGAAAAGGGCCACTACCCATTTTTTGAAAATAAAGCGCCTTGCACAGATGCTTGCATGCTGACACCCGAAGGGTCGTCCTTATAACAAAATTTGGGGTCGTTCGCTCCAAAAGCCAAATCTCAACATGTTATAAGATATACGGATTACTTATTGCCGTTCTTAAAAGCTATAATCCGAACGGCAACCTTACTCTTTTTGGGCAGTTCGTTTTTCCAAAAACCTATTTTGTCACTAATTTTCTAACAAGGTGTTTACGAACTATTGCTTCTAAAGATGGATTGCCGCTTCAAACCTATCAGTTTGGCAGTTTACACCTATGATTAACATTTACTTTACACATAAGTAAATCACTCCTAACATCGGTTTTACATCCACTTAATATCAAGGATAGACCTTAGAGATGATTTTTTAAATCATTCACCAAATCCTTATCTGTAATGACCCGTATTTTACTTTCAATGGGTATTGCATGCTTGTTTGCTGGGATCGTGGCTGCTCAATCCAATGACCAGGTAGCCTTTCCAGAAAGCATTCCAATGCCTACCACCGATTCTGAAGTTGTGGTAGTTCCTCAAAGTCCACTTAGCCTTCAGGTACTTTTTGTAGGTGGTCATGACCTGGTTACAGTAAACAGTACTTATGGCAACCCTGTAGGACGTGCTATTGCTAAAGAATGGCACGATTTCATTGGCTTTACTCCAGATGATTCCCAGGGCGGTCTTGGTTGGATTTCCGTTAACCATGAAATGATCTACCGCGATGATTACATCGGCGATGGTGGTGGAAACACCATGTTTTACGTTGCTCGTCAAGGAGATTCGCTAGAGGTAATCGAAACGACTATCCCTGCTACTGCTGTAGTATGGACTGAACTAGGAGAAACACTTGACACCGTTGAAACAACTCGTACTGGCAAGTACCATGCAGTTGATTTTGTTAACACTGTAGGTGAAACCGGTATGAACTGTGGTGGTATCACTGACCCTTACACCGGCCGTATCTGGACTGCTGAGGAGTGGTTCCGCCGTTCTAATGCTGAAAGTAGCAGCATCTGGAACAGTTCTGAGCCAAACCGTCCCGGTTCTGATGCTCCTATCCGCGCCACCGGATCTCCTAATGCTAATCAAGGTGTCCGTGATACCTCTGATGTTACAATTGCACAATTCGATCTAGCGAACGAATGGGGTGACATCCTGGGTTCAGAGCCTCTTCGGAAATTCCAGACCTTCAACTACATGGTTGAGATCAATCCTTTCGAAGCCAAAGCGATCCGCAAGCAAGTCAACTGGTTCCGCCAAGGATGGGAAGGTGGCACTGTTGCCGCAGATGGTACTGTCTATCTTGGTCCTGATGCTACTCCTGGTTACTGGGGTAAATTCGTTCCAGCGGACAACTCCGACCGTGACAATATCGATTACACTCAAGGTACTTATTTCATCTACAAAGCCGACAAGCCAGCTTCCAGCGAAGGTGGAAAGTGGGTTGAGGTTCCTCAGAATCGCGATAACGTTCTGGACTTCCAGTCCGCTGCTGAAAGCCTTGGAGGTACACAGTATAACCGTATCGAATGGGTAGCCATCGATACTACTACCGGTTATATTTACTGGACTGAGACTGGGTTTGATCAGCCAAACAATGCTTTCAGAGCTTCTTCTGAAAGAGGCTCTACTCATGATGAATATCACCTTCGTCGCGCTGAACAAAAAGGATGGGTACACCCTGACAGCTTGTATTTCAACTATTATGGTGCAGTTTGGGTCTACAACCCAGACCTGGATTCCAATTATATCTGGATCGCAGGTGGTCCTGAGACCGACAGTGCTACTAGCCTAGAGATCGGTGCTGGTTATCCTGATATACACATGACCAACCCTGATGGATTGAACGTGATCTACATCAACGATGATCAAGGGGGCGTTGCTTCTTACCTGGTGATCTGTGAAGATGCCAATGGTACCAGCCACAATCGTACTCCTGCCGGTTTCGCAGGTCGTCTGAACGAATTATGGCTACTTCCTATTTCTGCCGGTCAACAGACCACGCTAGTTAATGACACCTTCCAGACCAACTATGATGAGTTGATCCGGATTTCAGCTGTTCCTTTTGGAGCAGAAGTTACTGGTGCTCAGCCTACCTCAGATGGAGCTACGCTCTTGGTAAATTCCCAGCACCCTTCTGCTTCCTTGGAATTTCCTTGGAACCACTCTTTGACTTATGCGATCAATGGTTTCGATAAGTTGACTGTAACTGACCTACAGGAAATAGAGATTCCTACTGAATCATTGTCTGAATTTAAAATATGGCCAAATCCAGTTTCTCGTGAATTGAGATTTGAAAGAAATGTGGATGTTGCCGTATTCAACAGCATGGGACAACGTATTGCTGTACAACGCAACACGATGTCTTTGGATGTTTCTAGTTATGCTACAGGAGCATACTACATCATGATCATGACCGAAAAAGGTGAAGAATTCACCAGAAAGATTATCGTAGAATAAGATTTTGAACTTTTATTCAAATATCGGAATGGCATTCCCCAGGGGGTGCCATTCCTCATTTCAGGAGGAGAATCATGAGAAAGATCATTATTGCTTTGGGGTTATTGGTAGCTGGTCTTTTTTCTATCAGCTTGTCTAACAAACCTTTATCTGTAGAGGAATCATTGGCCGAAGCCCTTTCAGATGCCTCTACCCTTTTTTATAACAACCTGGAGGAGCTGAAAACCGCCCAGCAAGCCTACCTAAAGGCGGCAGAGGCATTTGCTTCCGGAAACTTATCTGTCGAAGACTTAATAGCCCAGCATCTGGCCACCCGCCAGGCTTTCAAAAAAGGTGAATACTTAATCGAATATCTAGATGATGAAGCCGTCAAATTGTATCTAAATGGTGCACCTTTACCTGCAATAGACCGATCACAACCTGGCCTTAACGTACTGGAACCAGAAGGCTTGCAGGTACTGGATGAATTGGTATTCAGTGAAAGCCCAGAGGCAGAAAAGAAGACCATCCTTAATCTAGCTCAAAAACTGGGCACAGAAATGAAGGGCATCATCCCTTCCATTCAAATCAACCGACTTCAACATCGCTTTATATTTGAAGCAGCTCGTGAAGAGGTCATTCGCATCTTTACCCTGGGACTCACTGGCTTTGACACCCCTGGTGGATCCACCCAAGCTGTGCAGGAAGCCCAAACTGCTTTAGCTGCAGTACACGAGGGGTTAGAGGGATACATAAAGACCCTTTATTCAGCAGACCCAGACCTTGCTCAGGAGTTGTCCAATCTGTTTTCCGAAGCTCACAACTATTTAGAAGAGCATCCGGAATTTGAATCGTTCAATCGAACTCACTTTCTACGGAAATTCATTAATCCTTTGTTCAAAAGCATTTTAGATGCCCAATTAGCCTTTGGCATTGAGACCTATAAGGAGGTATCAAATCTCAAAACACCGATTGATCACGAAGCACCGTCCTTTTTCAAAGCTGATTTTTTCAAAACTTCCTTCTATGCTAACACGACTGAAAAAGCGTTAGACAAACAAAAGCGAATCGAATTAGGACGTTTGTTGTTCTTCGATCCCATTCTTTCGTCTAACAATGAACGCTCATGTGCCTCTTGCCATGATCCTCAGAAGGCTTTTACGGATGGAAACGATAAAAGCCTGGCAATGGGAGGCGAAGGAAAAATTCAGCGCAATGCACCTACGTTGATCAATGCAGTCCTTGCTGAAAAGTATTTTTATGACCTCCGGGAACACAGCCTGGAGCGTCAGATCAAGCACGTCGTCCTTAGTCATCAGGAGTTTAATACCGATTTCTTTGAAATTGTAGAAAAACTGGAGCAAAGTGAGGAATACAGACTGCTGTTCAACGAAGCTTATGCCGACAAACGAGTAGATTATCGCCTGTCCAAATGGTCCTTCTCCAATGCGATTGCGACTTACCTTACATCCTTGACCAGCTTTGATAGTCCTTTTGATCAATATGTGAGGGGAGAAACGGATAATATCAGCCCTCCCGTGGCAAGAGGTTTCAATATTTTTATGGGGAAAGGAGCCTGCGGTACTTGCCATTTCGCTCCTACCTTTAATGGTTTGGTTCCACCTGGTTTTAAAGACTCCGAATCAGAAGTACTGGGAGTTCCGGCTACAAATGATACTATTAATGTGGAACTAGATCCGGATCCAGGACGTATTGCGAGTGGTATACCACATGATGAGGCTTACTTTTACGCCTTTTCATTCAAAACGCCAACCGTTCGGAATATTGCCCTGACCGCTCCATATATGCACAATGGTGTGTACACCTCCTTACAAGAAGTAATGGACTTTTACAATCGGGGGGGCGGTGCCGGAATGGGCATAGATTTGCCACATCAAACGCTTCCATTTGACAATTTAAACCTGGAGCAAGACGAAATTGATGACGTTATCGCTTTCATGGAAAGCCTGACGGATACGACCGGTATGACCGGAATTCCTACTCGATTACCTGAATTTGAAGGAAACCCAGAATGGAATGAACGACAAATAGGTGGCTTGTACTAAAATGAAATACTTCGATATTAAAAAAGCCGGAGCTGATTGCTTCGGCTTTTTTATTTGTTCATCACATAGGCATCACCTCCAAACTCCTCTCGGGCAAAAAGTAGCGCTTCATCTACCTCAGCATCTGTAGAATAAGGCATCTTGAAGCCGAGGGTAGTACCCCCGGAACTGGCTTCTGAATGAGGATCATAACCAAGTTGAAGAATCTGGGCGATTATACGCTGAACCGTACTCAAATCCTGAAATTCTCCAATAATGATCACGACCGTTTTTTGTGGGGGCGGTGGAGGGGTCTCCTGCTGAGGAATAGGATCCAGTACTGGAGAAGGCGCTTCCGGAGTTCTCTCGTTCTGTACAATCTTCTCTGGCGGGGGTGGAGTAGGAATATTGTTGTCCTCAATTTGTTGAGGAGCAACGTTGATATTTGGACTGTTGTTCGTTACCACCACAGGTGCTTCCTTATCCGGTCGAGACAAAAGAACCACAAAAAATACAACCACCAGCAAGAATACCGCTCCACCGAGTAAAGCCCGGTTTCGCATAACCCAATTGCTGGGGCCCGGAGGCTTAACACTTGAGGTAATCGGTATGGAAGGTCGGTTAATTGGGGCTAGGTTAGGCCTACCTACCAATAGCTGGGCATGGACTTGGGGGAGACCAAATACCTTCACGTTAAAATTAGTCTCGGCAGGAATAAACTGAATCTGCTCTGATCGGTCATAGGCCAACACCCCAACTCCTGGAATGCGGGCTTCTTTTCTCGAACTCAACCGATGTCTAAGTTCCTTTACATATTCATTAACTACTCGAGCAGAAGCCTTTGCAGAGATACTATTGTTCTTGGAAAGCGCGCGCTTTAAAAACCCGTCATCAAAAAAGAGGTTTGCATTGAACTGGATCACCTTCGCAGGAGGAGCAATAGTACCACTTAAAGGATCGCGGCGAGCTTCCTGTGTCTGGGTAATGAATGTCCCTAAACCGGGCAGGAACACTCGGTCCTGCTCATACAGAAGATGCTTCAGGTGTGCGCCGACATCCTGATTCATCCTTACGGCCTGTTTTTCTGGATTAGGGTTTCTCATAATACCTGGCCGTCCATAGCCCGGTTAAATTTAATGAACAGTTAATGCAATTTTCCATTTCCTACCCTTCTGAATCTCGATTTTGTGCCACTTAAATGATTAAGCGCCTATTATATCTGATCCTGATCTGCTTCTTCATGGGTTGTCAACATGAAGATAAAGCCAGAGTACGTCAGGTAAATGGTTCCCAATTGGCGAAGGTTCAATGTACCGGCTGTCATTCTTATCCCGAGCCTCACCTGCTTCCTAAACAAACGTGGAAAACGCACGTACTGCCTCGAATGGGATACTTCTTGGGTTTTTACCCAAATGCTAGTACAAGAAAAGAAATGTTGGGAAAAGGTCTTGCTGCGGAGCGCGTTTTGAAAAGCGGTTTATTTCCGGACAAGCCCATAATGGATAGCCTCAGTTGGGTAAAGATACAGGAATTTTACATTTCTAAAGCCCCTCAAGCTATTGATAGTGTTAAAAAATACGAAATTACTCCAGAATCGGGCCTATTCAATCCCATAATTCCCAGATTAAAACTCAGCCCACCGAGTACGACCCTGCTGTCAATAGATTCGAAATCCAAGTCCATCTATTTAGGGGATGCAAACTCCCAAGGGTTCTACCAACTTACACCAAACGGAGATTTAGAGAAGGCGGCCAAGGTAAATGAAGGCGCCGTTTGGATGGAACGATTGGCCAACGGGCAACTGATTCTGGTGATGGGGTCCTTCTCTCCTACCGACAATCCTACCGGTTTCCTGATGTGGTTACCGGATGATCAGCCTCCAAAGGTTTTAATTGATTCACTGTGCCGCCCGGTTCATTTTTCGCATGCAGATATAAATGGTGACGGAAGAAAGGACTTTGTAATAGGTGAATTTGGGAAATGGACCGGTAGATTGGCTTGGTGGGAGCAACTACAAGATGGTTCTTTCAAAGCACATGACCTCCGAAGCTCACCTGGCGCTACCAAAGTCTATGTGCGAGATTTAAATCGCGATCAACTGCCTGATATAGTGGCTTTATTTGGCCAGGGAAATGAAAGCATAAGAGCCTATCTCAATTTGGGTGAGGGCCAATTCCAGGAAAAAACACTCCTTTCATTCCCTTCCTCCTTTGGTTCAAGTTCGTTCCAGTTCTATGATTGGGACAAGGATGGACTGGAGGACATCCTCTACACAGCAGGTGATAATGCCGATTATCCTCCAGTAAACAAACCCTATCATGGTGTTTACCTGTACAAAAACAACGGGGATATGACCTTTGAGCAGGTTTTTCACCTCCCTCAACATGGTGCCTATAGTGCAGTTCCTGCTGATTTCGACCTGGATGGAGATATCGACCTCGCCTCCATCTCTTTTTTCCCAGATTTCCAAAACCAGCCGGAAGAAAGCTTTCTATTTTGGGAGAATGTTGGAAACAACCAATTCCAGCCTGTAGCCTTACCCAATCCGACCGCAGGCAGATGGATCGTACTAGCAGATGGAGATATGGATCAAGACGGGGATATTGACCTGGCTATTGGATCCCTCACCTTTGAAGTCATTCCCAAAATGGGGCTTGTTGAACAATGGGTCAATACCGGCATACCTTACCTCCTATTGGAGAATACTACCCGATAGGCCTTTTACGGTGCAGTGACAGCCTGGCTGTTTGTGCGAACTCAATTTCCGTACTTTTGGGGCAAATGATGGAGTCTTACCTATGCAAATAGCAACCCGCAGCCGTTCGGCAGCCCTTTTTGAAGAGGCCAAGCAATATTTTCCAGGTGGTGTCAATTCTCCGGTCCGGGCATTCAAGTCGGTCTCGGGTCCTCCTTTGTTCATCAAAGAAGGCCAGGGAAGCCGGATGCTCGATGAAGATGATAACTCCTTCCTCGATTTTTGCTGCTCCTGGGGGCCTTTAATTCACGGACATAATCACCCCTACATTCGGGAAAAGATTATCGATACCGTGCAACACGGCACTTCCTTTGGTACCCCTACCCTTTTGGGAAATGAATTGGGTAAGCTTATCCTTGAACATCACAACTACCTCGACCGAATTCGATTTGTCAGTTCCGGAACGGAAGCAGTCATGTCAGCTATTCGCCTGGCAAGGGGAATTACCGGAAAAAGCAAGGTGATTAAGTTTGAGGGATGCTACCATGGGCATGTGGATTCCCTGTTGGTTAAAGCAGGTTCAGGTTTAGTGACCTTCGGGGAAAGTACCTCCGCCGGGATTCCGGAATCCTTCGCCAGGGAAACCCTAGTTCTACCGTTGGATAACCGCCCCATGTTGGATAAAGCACTGCGGGAATATGGTTCCGAAATTGCCTGTATCATTGTGGAACCTGTGCCTGCCAACAATGGACTCCTGCTTCAGGATCCCTCTTTCCTGGAATGTTTGCGATTAAAGGCATATAAATACGAGTGCCTGCTCATTTTTGATGAGGTAATCTCCGGATTCCGGGTAGGCTTTGAAGGGGCTGCCGGATATTATGGTGTACAACCGGATCTGATCACCTTTGGAAAAATCATTGGGGGTGGTATGCCGGTCGGAGCCTATGGTGGGCAAGCAAAATATATGAGCTATGTTTCCCCGGAAGGCCCGGTGTATCAGGCAGGGACCTTATCCGCCAACCCTGTTGCTATGGCGGCTGGAAAGGCAGCGCTCGAATTATGTCTCCAACCTGGATTTTATGAAGAGCTCGACAGAAAAACCACCTTTCTGGCCGAAAACCTTGAAGCCTATGCCAGGCAGAAAGATTATCCGCTGCGGGTTCCACATATCGGTTCTATTTTTTGGCTTTCTTTTAGCAAAAATCGCATTATACGGGCAGACCAGATCGATGCAAAGGGCATGGAATCGTTTAAAGTTATGCACCATGAGCTGCTCCAAAGGGGCATTTACCTCGGTCCCTCCGGCTATGAAGTAGGATTTGTCTCAGGTGCACATTCCGACACCGACCTGACGCTGGCATTGGAAACAATGAAAGAGGTTTTGGATATTGTTTTTACATGAGAATAAACTATCAATTACGCATTCTTTCGCTGGTAGTCATCGTCTATATGCTACTCGCTTTTTCTTGGTGGTCGGTACTTTTGTACACCAAGAACCAGGATGCATTCAAAGCAAAGGCTGAGTTGTTAAAAATTGGAATGGTTGCTGAAGGCAGCATTCGAACTTCAGAGGAGTTTCTTCAAACTCCCCGGTACATCCACCTAAAAGATCAGTATCGACGTCAGGAGATTATGATCTTCGGTGAATCGGTGGTTTTTGTGATCATTCTGGTCATCGGTATTTGGTTGATCAATCGCGCTTACCACCGGGAAATGCAAACCGCTCAGCAACAACGCAACTTTCTACTCTCCATTACGCATGAATTAAAGTCGCCGATTGCGTCTATACGATTGGTCCTGGATACCTTTAAACGAAGAGAATTACCAAAGCCCAAACGGGATCAGCTGGCACAAACAGCCTTACAGGAAACCGAACGGCTCCACAACCTAGTTAATGATTTATTGCTTTCCGCCAGGCTGGAGTCGGCTTACCAACTACATCAGGATTCGATTAATCTTCGAGAATTATTTCAAGACGTGATCTACCGCTTGGAGGCAAAATACCCTAAGGTTGAATTCGAGTTGGAAGAGAAAATCCCCCTGGATGATATTGAAGCAGACCGGTTGGGCATTACCAGCGTAGCTTTCAATCTTTTGGAAAATGCCGCCAAATATTCTGATAAACCAGCCTACGTAAAAGTAGAATTATCTAAAGAAGGAGAACACATCATTATACAAACCGAAGATCAGGGGAGAGGTATACCGGATAAGGAGAAAAAGCGAATTTTTGATAAGTTTTATCGAGTCGGTGACGAAGATACGCGCAGAACAAAGGGCACCGGACTGGGGTTGTACATCGTAAAAGAAGTTGTTCAGGCTCACCAAGGACACATAAGAGTCATGGACAACACCCCCAAAGGAACCATTTTTTCTATTCAGCTGCCTGTAAATGGAAAGGCAAGCTGAACCCAAAAGAGTACAAAAACTATGTTGCGCGTACTATTAGTAGAAGACGAAGAAAACATCCGGGATTTGATTAAATTGAATCTCGAAATGGAAGATTATGAAGTGGTAGCAACCGGCGATGGCAAGCAGGCTCTGAAGTTTACCCGCGAACAACACTTCGATCTAATGATCCTTGATATCATGTTACCGGAGGTAGACGGTTACCAAATTTGCGAACAAGTCCGCATTCGAAACAGTGAAGTACCGATCATCTTTGTAACAGCAAAGGATGCCTCAACAGATAGAATCACAGGTTTGAAGCGTGGTGCAGATGATTATCTGACTAAGCCTTTCGTGCTTGAGGAATTACTGCTTCGCGTAAATAACCTAATCAAACGGACCAGCAAAGCCCCGTCCAATACGCCTGAAATCTACGAGTTTGGTAATAATAAAGTCAATTTTGCTACCTATGAAGCGGATGGGAACCCCGGGCATTTCACACTTACCAAAAAAGAAGCCCTGCTCCTAAAATTGTTGATTGAGCGGCGCCATGAAGTCGTTTCCAGGCAGCAAATCCTCCAATCTGTTTGGGGCTACGACGTATATCCATCCACACGAACAATTGATAACTTCATCCTTTCCTTCCGGAAATACTTTGAAGAAGATCCAAAACAACCTGAATATTTTCTCTCTGTACGGGGAGTGGGCTACAAGTTTATTGGATAGTCTTCGATTTATCCTTTTGAAGGATGTAAATAATCGAACTGGCCAGGTCGGTATTGGATTGGCCTTTTATTAAGGCAGTAAGTCCAGTGAAGCCCCCTGTAATAAGTCCCATTCCATGCCCCTTGTACTTTTCGCTCAACATCGAGTTGTAAAAAGGGTCCAAGGGCATTAGTTGTTTATCTACCACTTCAAACTGGTGTTGATTGGCAAGTATTCCCAGTGTTTCTGGCGAAAAGTGCCACAAATGCCGAGGAACATCATACCCAGCCCAATAGGATTGATACTTTTGACTATCAAAGCAACGATGGTTGGGTACTGCAATGAGGAGATAGCCATCGTCTTCGAGCAGGTCGCGAAAAACATCCATAAAATGATGAAGATCGTGCAGATGCTCCAGCACATGCCATAAGGAAATAACATCGAATGTGCTCTTAATTTTTCCGTTCTGCAGGTCTTCCGGAGGAAGAATGGTCAACCCAAAGTGCTTTCGACCAAAAGAACGTGCTTCTTCATCTACCTCAACGCCAAGCACTTCGTAACCCTTATTGCTCATAAAATCCGGGAAATACCCCGTTCCACAGCCTACATCTAATAGTTTTTTGCCAGCGGTCAATCGGCGCACCAGATTGTATTTGCGAGAAAGCATGTACTGCCGTGCCTGATGATATAGTTTATTGATCAGCCCCTCGCGCGTATCAGAATGGGAGATGTAATCTTCACTGGCATAATATTTTCCAATGGCAGCCGATGCTGGTGCACCTTGAGTGAATAAGAACGAACAATCCGAACATCGGTAAAGCTCAAATTCCTCCTGACTTATGGAGTGGTCTTTTACAATTCTTTCCAGCTTAATATGTCGACTGGAACAAAGCGGGCAACATTCATGCACAACAACTTCCATGTATTGAATGCTCGAATTTATAGGATAAAATAAGGTTTGGGCTCCCTTCCTTGTTACGGCTCAAAATAAGAAACCTGTTCGAAGAAGCATTTGAAAAATCGTGTTGAGGCAGGAAAGGAGCAGAAAAATGAATAGCGCCAGCTTAAGGTTGCTCCATGCGGGTGATCTTGGCAACCTGATCCAGGTTCCAGGGATCCTGGCTATATGAAGTCCCAAACCAACTATCCAGGATTTCTTTGAGTATAGGTCCTGATGTAGCTCGCATACTCAAGGCTAACACATTGGCATGGTTCCAAATCCGCGCACCTTTGGCAGTTTCTGCATCTCTGCAAAGTGCAGCTCGTACCCCCGATACTTTGTTAGCAGCAATACTAGCTCCGGTTCCAGTCCAACACAGCACAATTCCCTCATCTGCAGTCCCTTCGGCTACGCATTTGGCTACTTTATGCGTGACATCAGGCCAGTCCCGGGCAGCAGCTCCATGCTCAGGTCCAAAATACAGTACCTCATGCCCTCTTTGTTTTAACTCCTCCAAGAGTACTTCTATCAAGGGAAGTCGTTCATCCGCGCTAACAGCAATTTTCATAGGCGCAAGGTAAAAGTTAACGGACAACCAAGATGATAAGGTAAGCAGTGGAACAAGCAGCAAAGATTTAAAAAATGTCCCATTGCTCGTGATAAAGTACCCAGACAAACGTACTGCAATAATGACCGGTGATAAGTATCGCTGACACGTATGTCATCTGGGTTCATGGTCATGGGCTACAGATTTTATACCATTTTAAAATGAAAATGACGACATCCCCACAATAAACAGTCATAAAAAAAACAGGCCGCTCCGAAATCGGAGCGGCCTGCAATTAGCCCTCCAGCCGAAGCTGGTTAGTACGTATGAAGTCTTGATTAGTTATTTCTAACCATCAAACGAGTCACATTGGTGTGGTCGCCGATAACCGTACGGAGAATGTACATTCCGGTCGGTAGGTTAGAAAGATCAAGATTGTAGTTATTCACGCCTTTGTCCTTAGCGAAGTTGAATTCCTTCACGATTGAACCGGCAGCATTAGCAATATAAGTTCTCAACATTCCCTCAACATCACCTTCAACTACTAAAGTAGCATTATTGATGGCTGGGTTCGGGAATACGTCAAGGCTCAACTCGCTGCTTACCAATACGGATGCAGAAGGCTGCGTGATTTCGACTAATCCATTGCTGTTATCAACAACTGTGAAGTTAACTGTTAATGGATTTCCTTCGGCTCCGGTTGAACCAGGACCGTCGAAAGGCGTAGCAGTCAAAGTGTAAGAACCTACTGGCAGGTTCTGAGCAAAGTTTCTGCCAGTTTCAGGATCATCACCCAAGGCAAAGTATGGAGCCAGGTTTTCCTGTCCGCTTCTGGAGAGAGGTCCGTCAAACTGAATGTTGACACTGCCTACTTCCTCAACGTTCAGCAAGATCTCGATATTCAACGGAATATCACCTGTTTCAGCAAGGTCGATCACTGCGCCGTCAGTAAGATTCTCAATAACAATGTTTCCATCTCTGTCTACTACCTGGAAGGCATTTACAGTTGGAGCATCATCATTAACTACCTCGAAGTTGATTACCTCCGTAGAAATGATTTCACCGGAACCGCCTGCACCAGCATAGATGGTTGCAACCAGGTTGTAGCTACCGATTGGTAGATTACGCGCGAAGTTTCTGCCCGTAGTAGCATCATCTCCGAATACGAAGTATGGAGCAGCGTTCTCTGTACGCGTCAGGCTGATTGGCCCGTCAAGGTCAAAAATTACGCTTCCAACTTCACCAACAACAGCTGGGTTCAAGCGGATATTCAATGGAATATCACCTGTTTCAGCGAGATCGATTACTCCACCGTCATTCAATGCATCAACAACAATGTTGTTGTCGCCATCCAATACCTGGAAAGCAGATGTATCGGGAACAATGGTATCTCCCTCTGGACGAGGCAGTTCGATCAATTCACCACCAGTTGGCAGTGCCAGGAACAAACCAAATGGTTCGCCACCTTGGTTAGCATCAGGATTGTTGAATCCAGAAGCAACAACCAATCCAGCCAATCCAGCCGCTTCGCTCAAGTCAGCAATGAAAGAGTCAATTACAGCAGAAGGAAGACCTCTTGAAGTAAGATCAAGACGATATTCAGCAGGTGGTACGCTTACAAAGCCAGAGTAAGATCCATAAGTGGTAGAACCAATCAACTCAGCTCCATCAGCCAATACACCAACAGCAACTACATCAGTAGCACCGTGGAAAACATTCAGATCCACCAATTCAGGATCTTCAGCTTCCTGGCGAGCACCTTCAGTTACAAACAGGTTGAATGCAGTAGATTCACCATCTGGGTTAGCTGCGAATGCAGTAGGATCAAGTACACCAGCGGCAGTCACGTAGTAAGACTTGTCAGCTTCCAGCGTTACTGGGAAGGTAGCAATACCATCTGCTTCACTTTCACTATCCGGACCAGCAACAACTACTTCGATCTGACGAGCAGCAGGAAGTGTTAAGAAACCGGTAGCAGTGCGGAAAGCAACATCATCCAGCTTGGTTACACTCTCACCATCAACTACGTAGATGTCTACTACAGCAGCAGCAGGATCAGCAGAGTTGTGAATGATTTGAGCAACAGCAGTAGCAGTGTCATTGGCTACGCCAGTAGCTACTTGCAACAGTTGTCTTGCCAACTCAAGTGCATCCGCTTCAGAAACAACACCGTTGTTGGTAGCCAAATGTACACCAGCACCAGTTTCAGCATTGTAAAGCGCAACTGTAACATAGTTGATGCTTCCTACGTGTCCGATAAATGGAAGCTCAACACCGTTGACGTTCAAATTGAACTCTTCAATACCTAGACCGTAAGCATCACTCAAACGACCGTCGATATCAACGAAATCAGTCATTCTCATGAAGTTGCTATCAGAAATGATAGCACCATCTGCCAATCCTTCGAGGATAGCCAGGAAGCTGGCAGAAGATCCGATCAGGTCACCGGCAGCACCAGCACCGCTAAATACAGAAGTATGTGGGCGAACTTGCTGTGGGAATCCAGTACCGAATACATCCGCAAACAATGGAGCCAAATCAGCAGGATCTCCGAAAGTCAGGCTATCAGCAGGATCACCAGTGTTTTGGTAAATTTCCAATCCGGTGATACCAGCAGGAGTGCTGATCAAACGATCGAAAGACTCTTGAAGTGTTTCGTCACCGTTAGCAGCTTCCAATACAAGACCCAATACCAGGAAGTTGGTATTCGAGTAAGAGAAAGCGCCAGCTTCAGTCGGCACATCAACGAAAAGGTCAGTGATCTCTTCAGCAGTGAACTCACGATTTACATCGAACAAAATTGTGCTCTTGTAATCTTCGTCAGAACCGAAGTCATCCAATCCACTCGTGTGCGATAGCAATTGCTGGATTGTGATTTCAGCAGGAACGTTAGTCAATCCACTTACATCAATGTAGTCACCTACTGTCTGAGAAAGCATCAATGCGCCTTCTTCCATCAACGCCAGTGTCAAAGCAGCAGCTACGGTCTGAGAAACCTCAGATGCACCTAAACGCAACTCAGCGGCCATCTCTTCAGCAGGCGTAGAGTTACCTGTTGCCAGATCGAATTGTTCACCTGTGCTGGTCACCACAGAAGCAGTAATACCACCAAAGCTCAAACCAGGTACAACTTCAGTAATTGTGGAATTATCCAGGATTTCCTGAAGTGCCTCCTCGGTACCTTCGTCTTGGAATTCTCCGAAACGAATCCGAGTATCCTCATCTCTTGGCGTTTCAGCATCAGCGAATGGTGTATCGAAGAAGTTGGTAAACATGAACTCAGCCAACGCATCTTGCTCTGAACCGGCAGGAGCGAAAGTGAAGTCACCATCTTCTGTGAGAACAGTATCCAGATTAATCTGATTAAGGCTTACACTATCGAAATCAGGATAAGGATAGCTATCACCGCCACCAGCCAGGAAGTCAAGGGTTACGATCCGGTAAGTAGAAGCAGGATCAACAACGAGTTGACCACTAGCAATGATCGTATCCGTAGCATTGCCGTCTGCATCGATCAAGAAAGCTTCACCTACGCGAGAACCAGGATCTCTAGCAAGATCAACCAATACGCTGATACCACCTACTTGTGGGAAGCGGCCCGGCTGGTTGCCTGGATCTTCGGAAGAAGCAGCAAAAGCGTGCTCAAGTACTTCCTGAAGCTCTTCAGCAGTTAGTGTCAACAGGCTAAGACCATTGTTAAAACGTAGCGAGTTTACTACATCCAAGGCAGAAACATCACCTTCTTCCTTACCAACTTCTGGGTTAGCAGGAGGAGGTAGCAAGTTACCCAAAGAATCAGTAGTACCGATCGCAGCGCGAATACCACCACCGTTCTTCAGAGAAATGACAACCGTGCTGTCGAAAGACTGAGCCAAATCCAGGTTGGCATCTGCAGTCAAGTTACCCAGGTTGGTTTCCTCGGTACGAACAGCATCTCTTCTACCTTCAATAAATACATCGGTACGGCCAACAATAATGCTGTCCAGTTCAGCAACAAAATCACTGATAGCATCTGTAAGGCGAGAAACCAATTCACCTTTGCTTGCTTCAACAAAAGGATCATCACTACCCCAAACACGTCCAACACCATCTTCATCAGTAGCGTATGCACCATTGATAGCGTCAGCCAAAGAAGCAGTATCAATTACACCAGCAGAATCAAACTCAACAACCAAACGGCCAACATAAGTGTATTCGCCATCGGTACCCAATACAACAGCAGGATTGCCATCTGCATCAGCAGCAATGAATGGATAAGGTTCTGCAGGTGTATCGCCAGGGCGTAGGATATCGTCATCCTGTGCCATCAATACATCAGAACCACCAGCTACGACAACGTCGATTCCACTCAACAGAGTGACCAGTTCTTTCTCGTTGTCGATGTTCTGCAGGTGAGAAACCAAAATTACTTTATTGATTCCCTCAGCAGTAAACCCATCGATAACAGGCTGGATAACAGCTGCCAAAGCAGGCATATCATCAACACCTGGGCTACTCGTTTCAGTTACACCACCATTGGAAGTGATGGTTTCAAGCAATTGAGTAGTAGCACCAACTACACCAATGGTCTGTCCACCACGTTCAATCGTAGTAGCAGGAGCTAGTTTTGGAGCAGCAGCAGCCGCATCCAAATCATCAGGAGTAGATTGGAATTCAGTATTATCAAGAATGTCAGTTGTAGCCAATCCAGCTAAGGATCCGTCACCGCTGAAATCCAAGTTAGCAGACAAGTATGGGAACTGAGCACCCAACCAGCGTACATCGCTCAATGCAGCACCTCGGATATCCGTTCCGATGATATCAGCATAGGCATCCGTACCCGCATCAAATTCGTGGTTACCAACCGCAGAAGCATCAAATCCGATGATGTTCATGATGGTAATATCGGCACGTCCTGGTGCCTCACGAAGATTGGTTAAACCGGGCTCATTGAAGAAGGTCTGGTATACATCCTGGAATACAGGGCGAAGTGAAAAATCACCAGCCGCATTGAAGAATGGACCAGGGATGTAGTTATCACCACCGGAAAGGATCAGCGTATTATCAAATTCACCTTCAAGGCTATCAACGATAGCAGCAAAATTAGGTGCATTTTCGATCGCGTCTCTTCCGCCTTCCAGGTCATTCGCATGCAGGATCTGCAGCGTGAAAGCACCAGTATCCACCGGAGGAGGAACAGTGTCCATAACCTCTGGCAACAGAGCAGCAGTACCATCAGCAAATACAGCCAATAGCCCGAATCCAGCGCCACCAGCGTTAGCAGCAGTATCAACGAACCCGGAAGCCAATACCAGAGCAGCAGCTCCTTCGGTACCTGTCAAATCAGCTTCGAAAGAGAACAATACAGCACTGGAATCGCCACCAGCTGTAACATCTAAAGTATAGGGCTGAGCAGGTACGCTCAAATAGCCAGAAAAGTCTCCGTAAGAGAATCCAGGGATGATGACCCCTCCGTTGGCATTAACGCCTACGTTTGGTGCATCTGTAGATCCGTGGAATACATTTACATCAACCAAGGTATCGGTTACACCTTCTTGGCGAGCGCCTTCGAAAGCAAACAGATTAAAGGCAATATCCAATCCTTCTGGGTTAGGAGCAAAACCAGCAGTGTCAAGCACTCCATTTGCTACCAGGTAGTAAGAAGAATCAGCAGCCAGATTGAATGTAAAAGTAGCAAGACCATCAGCAGCACTTTCGCTGTCAGGTCCGGCAACTACAACTTCCAGATCCGTTCCGGCAGGAAGCGGCAAGAAAGGTGTGGCTGTGCGGAAGGCGACATCATCCAACAAAGTGGTGTCTGCACCGTCCACTACATAAATATCAACAACCTCAGCTCCTGGATCAGCTGCATTGTGTACGACTTGTACGAATGCAGTGTCGAAAGCAGGAGGAGGAACAGTGTCCATAACCTCTGGCAACAGAGCAGCAGTACCATCAGCAAATACAGCCAATAGCCCGAATCCAGCGCCACCAGCGTTAGCAGCAGTATCAACGAACCCGGAAGCCAATACCAGAGCAGCAGCTCCTTCGGTACCTGTCAAATCAGCTTCGAAAGAGAACAATACAGCACTGGAATCGCCACCAGCTGTAACATCTAAAGTATAGGGCTGAGCAGGTACGCTCAAATAGCCAGAAAAGTCTCCGTAAGAGAATCCAGGGATGATGACCCCTCCGTTGGCATTAACGCCTACGTTTGGTGCATCTGTAGATCCGTGGAATACATTTACATCAACCAAG
Source organism: uncultured Saprospiraceae bacterium (assembly GCA_964641965.1). Taxonomy (GTDB): domain Bacteria; phylum Bacteroidota; class Bacteroidia; order Chitinophagales; family Saprospiraceae; genus JAJDFU01. The sequence goes on from CAZXLD010000025.1 coordinate 31,413, forward strand.
GTATCGGTTACACCTTCTTGGCGAGCGCCTTCGAAAGCAAACAGATTAAAGGCAATATCCAATCCTTCTGGGTTAGGAGCAAAACCAGCAGTGTCAAGCACTCCATTTGCTACCAGGTAGTAAGAAGAATCAGCAGCCAGATTGAATGTAAAAGTAGCAAGACCATCAGCAGCACTTTCGCTGTCAGGTCCGGCAACTACAACTTCCAGATCCGTTCCGGCAGGAAGCGGCAAGAAAGGTGTGGCTGTGCGGAAGGCGACATCATCCAACAAAGTGGTGTCTGCACCGTCCACTACATAAATATCAACAACCTCAGCTCCTGGATCAGCTGCATTGTGTACGACTTGTACGAATGCAGTGTCGAAAGCAGGAGGAGGAACAGTATCCATTGGAATGGAATCGATAGAAACATTCAACAGTTCCAAAGCCAGGTCGAATACCTGCTGTTCGGATGCAACTCCGTTAGAAGTTACCACATAAGCACCAACATCGGCCAATGGGCTGTAAAGTAGCGTAGAAACGTAGTTGACCCCACCGGTATGACCTACAACCGTAGTTGCAGTACCAGCAATTTCAACCTCGAATTCTTCGATACCTAAACCATAACCGGATCCGATTCGGTCAGTGGAAGGAGCGAATGTAAGCAGTTGCTCAACTCCAGCTTCAGAGATAACACTTCCTGTCTCAACAGCCTGGATGAATTGTACCATCTCAGCTGGAGTAGCCAGCAGGTTACCAGCAGTGCTGGCACCAGTCAATACAGAAGTGTTTGGAGATAACTGGTTAGGAAAGCCTGTTCCGAATACATCAGCAAACAATGGAGCCAAATCAGCAGGGTCAGTTCCAGCATAGATCTCAGTGGTAGTCAAACCAGCAGGAGTCAATACCAGACGAGTCAAGCTCTCTTGAAGGCTTTCAGTACCATTAGCGGCATCTAACACCAATCCAAGAACCAGGAAGTTGGTGTTAGAATAGGCGAATGTACCCGCATCTGAAGGAGCACCGACGAATAGGTCAGTGATCTCTTCTGGTGTGAAAGCGCGAGTAGCATCGAAAAGAACGGTGCTCTGATAATTATCTGCAGTAGCAAAATTGGCATAACCACTGGTGTGGTTCAACAACTGTTCGATCGTGCGATCTCCAGGTATGTTGGTCAAAGTAGCCACATCGATCAGGTCGCTTACCGTCTGATCCAAGGTCAAGGCTCCTTCTTCAACCAAAGCAATAGCCAAAGTGGCTAATACAGTCTGCGTGAATTCAGAAGCACCCAAACGCTGGTCAGCAGTAAGGTCTACACCTGGAATAGACACACCATCTACAGAGGTGAATACGGTTCCATCAGCAGTGATCACACCGGTGCTAACACCACCGAAGTTCAAGCCAGAAACGCTCGTAATAGTTTGGTTGCTAACCACCTCATCGATAGCTTCCTGAAGGTCAGGTCCTCCTGTATCGCCACCAGCGATAATTACAACACTTACAGGGCTGTCACCTACATTATCGATAGTTGCAGTAACAGTAGCAGTAGCTACATCAACCACACTGATGTTGTCATCAGCGGAGTTAGTAACTACAAGCGTAGAACCATCTTCAGAAACAGCTAAGCCACGCGGCTCAGCGCCAACAGTGATGGTGCTGGTAATTGTACCAGAAGCTAGGTCAACAACTGCGATTGTATTATCACCATCGTTAATAACGAATAGTGTAGATGCATCAGGAGTTATTTCAGCAGCAATTGGACTGTCGAATCCATCGATAGTGGTAGAAGTACCGGCTGCGATGTCTACAACAGAAACATTATTGTTGTTGAAGTTAGGTACGTAAGCGGTATTTCCGCTTGGGTCAAAAACGATATCCTGTGGAGCTTGTCCAACAGCAATATTTGGCAATTGCTGAGTCAGTGGGCCAACAGTGAAGTTGGCTAAGTCACCAGAACCATTGTTCACGACCAATAGATTTCCAGTAGCAGGGTCAAAAGCACCTGCCAAAGGACCAGTACCGCTCAACAAAAAGCCAAAAGTACCTTCAGCCTGAGTAGCCGCATCGAAAGGCTGGATCAGTGTAGTCAACTGGTCAACAGTGTACACTGTGCTTCCGTCTGGAGAATAAAGTACTTCACGTACTTCAGTTCCATTGGTTACTTCGCTGATCACGCTATTGTCAGCGGGATTCAGAAACGAAACAAAATTGAGACCCGCAGCAGAAATCTGCGAACCGTCCGGGGCAACTGCGATTTTCACCGGTCCCCCCTGCAATGCGATGGAAGTCACCACAGTGCCGGTAGAAAGGTCTACGACAGCCACATCGTTCGATGCGTTATTAGCCACATAGGCTAATTGGCCGTATACCAAGTTCATGCTCAACAAGCAGAGAGCCGTAAACACACCCTTCAGGGCTGTCTTCAGCATCCGCTTATTGGAGCCAAAAAAGTTCAAAAAATTCATTTTTTGAGTTTTAGTAGATCAGATAATTAATTGCCTTGAAGTTCACCAGCGAAGATGTTACGCTCAGCTACGTAAGTCCATCCAGCCCAAAAATCAGCCGCGTCAGGACCGAAAGCTCCTCTGTAATCAACTTGATCAAAGAAAGAGTCGCTGAAGATGCTTCCAGAGAAGTTGGTAGCGTCGTCAGAAGTAGTACGTGGATCCAACCCGCCGCTGTTGTCATCACGGCTGATAGAATTAACAGGACAAGTCTGAGACAATACGTTGTCAGCTGAAGGAGCACCGAAGATTCCAGCTGCTACGTTACGAGACAAGTTCAACTGGTTGTTCTGAAGCGCGAAATCAGGATCGTCAGAAGGTACCTGGTTAGAAGGAGAAATGTTGAAAGCAATGCTTGGGATGAAAAGTGTTCCACCACCGAAGCTACAGAATTGAATCTGCAGGTTTCCAGCATTCAACTGGGTGTTGGAAGTCAAAGGCTCCCCGAAACGCAATTCAACACGAATACCAGAGTTAGATTCGCAGAACAAAGAGTTGCGGTAGCGCCCACCAGAGTTATCACGGAAAAGTGCGATTTCTGGCTCTCCCTGAGGAGCAATACCCTTACCAATGAAGGTTACGTTACTAACATTAGGAATAGTGAAAGGCTGAGCACTTTCAGGAGAAGTAGCACCATCCAGCTCACCGGAGCGGTTAGAACCAGCTTCGTTAGCACCGATAGAGAACCAGAACTGACCTCTACCATTGAATCCTTGATCCCAGTCATAGGAATCATCAGCAACGAAAGCAACAACAGCGTGCTTCACATCGCAGTTTCCACCAAACCATTCGATACCATCGTCGGCATTAGCATAAACTTCAACGAAGTCAACAATAGTTTGGCTACCTACAGCACCAAGTGTCAGGCCATTGATCTCCTCGTTGGCAATCAATTCAGCACCAGCGTGGCGGATAGAAATGTAGCGTACGATACCAGAGTTGTCAGTAGGATCATTTCCGCCAAAAGTTCCCAGCGGGCTTCTGTCTTCAGGAATTCCTTCGATGAATTCCTCGATAAATCCTAGCTCTTCATTAAATCCACTTTCAGGGGAGTTCAATGGAGCATTTCCCAGAATGATAAGTCCTCCCCACAATCCATTTTGGAATTGATCAAGATCAAAAGGATCTTCAGTATCATCCTCTTCGGCAGTGAAGATAATAGGAGCATCAGCAGTACCATCAGCAAGGATAGTAGCATCGCGCGCAATGATTAATGCACTTGCATTGTCATCATTGGAGGGCTCTGCCAAACCTTTAATGATTGTACCTGGCTCAATGGTAAGCGTAACTCCAGGTTCCACGAAAACGAAGCCATCAAGGCCGAAAACTTCGTCAGGACCCCAAGTCACATCTTGAGAAATGTTGCCGGAAACGACAACAGTCACATCTTGTGCTTTGATCAAAAGCACGGAAAAAAGTACTAACACAGTGGTCAGTACCCCTTTGTTGAAAAGAGAATACATAAATATGAGTATTAAGTGAGTAAAAAAATCGGTTGGGAAAACCCGATTCCTTGTGGCTACAGCCCTTCGAAATCAGAACTTGAAATTCGTAAATAATTGAGTAATTATCTAACTCTGACTATTAAAGGAATTTTAACTTTCTGTATATTCTCTCTTAAGATAAAATTAACCGGCGGACCTGCCACGTCCCTACCTGCTCAAAAAAGGACTAACCCCAATGAGAATACGGCTTTTAGCCTATCTTAACTCCCTTCCAAGTGACCATCAGAATACCAGCGAATTACCCTTAAAATGTCTAATTTTTAGCATAAATCAAAGGTTTAAAACCTGACACGTAAATACCTTGTTATTTATTTAATCCTTTAAATTATCGACTTATTTTAAATAAATGATTCTCTTTAAAGTCTATTTTTGATTACATCAAAATGTGCTTTTTTAGAAGCTTGTAAAGACACGAGAAGGCCTACCATTTATTAAACGGTAGGCCTTCTCGGTGGAAAGGAACGTAAACCCTTTATGAAATCTGGATTTACAGCTTCAGAAAAGGCCTTGCACTCCGCTGCCCGTCTACCCGGATTTCCAGATAATAAGTCCCTGAAGGCATACTTTTTAACAGTAAAATTTGCTCCCTGTGTGTTCCTGCTGATCGTCTTTGGAACGGTATGGCTTGTATTTCGCGTCCTATGGCATCGTAAATTCGGACACCTACCTGAGCAGATTCTAACAATTCATATTCCATGGTCAATTGATCCCCGACCGGATTTGGAAGAATTGAAAAATCGGCACCACCCGGAACAATTGGTATCAGACTGGTAGTCGTATCATCTTCTGCCAAAGCATCAAAGGCTTCAAAATATTGAATAGCCGTTTCGAGCAGAGCTTCCTGACTACCTAATGCATTGTTGGTGGTCAATGCTACTCCAACCGAATCATCCAGCGAGTACAATACCAACGTCTGGTAGTTTAAGGATCCGGAATGGCCAATGTAAGTTCTACTCTCGCCACCAACATCCAGGCTGAATTCCTCGACACCTGATCCATAACGATCGCCTAAGCGTCCGGAAACGGTGGTAAATGAGAGCATTTGCTGCAGGCTTCCTTCACTAATCAACTCCCCTTCCGCCAAGGCCTTCATCACCTTGACCATATCCGACGGCGCTCCTGCCACATTACCAGCGAAACTGGCTCCGGTGAAAATCGATGTATTCGGAGCCAATTGATTTGGAAACCCAGAGCCAAACACATCGTCAAACAAAGGTGCCAGATTTTCAGGATCGCCAGCTTCATAAATGGGCATATTGGTTACTCCTGCAGGATTAAGCACCAGGCGGTTCAGACTTTCCTGTAGCGATTCGTTCCCGTTGGCTGACTCCAGGACCAATCCCAATACCAAAAAATGGGTATTGGAATATGAAAAGCTACCCGGTGAACCCGCTGTTCCTACGAATAGCTGTGTAACCTCAGCCGGCGTAAAGGCCCGCTCTACATCAAACAACAGCGTACTCTTATAATTTTCAGCATCAGCAAAGTTGTCCAATCCACCGGTGTGCCGAAGGAGCTGCTCAACCGTAATGGTACCCGGAATATTGGTCAAAGATCCAACCGAAATATGGGTACTAATGGGGTCGTTCAGATTAAGCAACTCTTCTTCTACCAGAGCAAAAGTAAGGATCGCCATTAGAGTCTGAGTGAAATCAGAAGCACCGAATAAATTTTCGGGTGTAATATCAACTCCAGGAATAGAAGAGCCTGAAACAGCGGGTGTTACCGTGCCAGAAGGTGCAATTAATGCCGTAGAAGCTCCACCAAATAAAAGCCCACCTAGCTCAATACCATAGATAGCTGTGCTGTTAGCTTCTAAGATAGTCTGAAGCGAATCCGCCAGCGTCTGACTTTTAGTGGTTGAAATAGAAAGGAAAGGTAGCAAGCAGATAAGCATCACTTGTGCAGACCAACTTACTGATTGTGTAAAGGTATACTTCATTTTACAATGAATATTGGTTATTGATTTTTCGTTTTAAAGCGAGAATGATACACCCAGCGAATAGCTTCTACCAAGACGATAGGTTTCAAAGTTAAATTCTTCCACATCTTCAGGGCGTTGTTTATACACCTGTTTGTATTCAGGATCCAACAAATTTCTGGCCCTGAACTGCACTGCAAAATGCCTGCCTATATTTTTCCGGATGGAAAAGTTGAGCAATCCCCTAGATTGCTCATATACATTGAAGTTACTACCGCCGACCAAGGAAAGTCGTTGGCCGAAGATGTTGTAACTGATACTGGCTTGCAGGCCTAAACTAAGATTATTCACATAAGCCAGTTCTACATTCAACGTATAATCCGGTTGCCCTAACAGTGGTCTGGTTGTTCCTGTTCCAAAACGTTCTGACACGGCTGCCGTTGCGGAATCCAGGTCAACCCTGGATTCAATAAGGGCAAAATTGGCGCTCAGTTGAACCGGCCGCAAAGACTCGGCTATAAACCCAAAATCCTTGACCACCTCAATTTCTATCCCGTAGGATTGCCCTTCCGGTACGTTGAAAATAAAAATATCATCCGGATCCGTCTGGCTAAACCGTCCAAATCCCCGTTCAATAGGGTTCTTAAGCAATTTATAAAAACCACTAACGGAGATTACATCCCCAGGAGATGGAAACCATTCCAAGCGAACATCGTAGTTGTCTATTAGGGTTCGTTCCAGGTCAGGATTTCCAGTAAGGTTAAAATCACCTACAAAGGAGAAGTTGGTGTAGGGGGCAAACTCGCGGAAACTTGGTCTGGCTAGCGTTCGGAAATAAGCGGTTCGAAGATTGATGTTCTCTCTTAATTTGAAAATAAGATGAGCTGCAGGAAGAATATCTTGTTCATTAAGATTTCCTGTAACGAAGGTGCCATCGGGCCTGGCTCCAGATCTCAGATTGATCTCAGTGGTCTCATATCGAATACCTCCAATTAATTTGATAGCTCGTAAAAGCGGAAGCTCAACCATTGCATATCCCGCCCAGATGGTTTGGTCTGCAAAATAGCTATTCAGCGCATTGGAAGCCTCAAAATAACTCATCAGAAAATTGTAACGGGTTCGGTTCCCGGTATTCGTAATGGAATTAATTCCAATCCGCTCCGGAGCAAAAGCCTCGCTTAGGTCACCGGTCTGGGCAAAGTTTGAATCCAACGAGTTGAAGCGACCTTGATCGAGGTCTATATTGTATTGCTTCTCAATGAAATCGCGATCCTTATACGTATAAGCCCCTCCTACTTTAACGTTGGCTTTTCGACCTCCCCAAAACCCAAAGGGAATATTCAAGTTCAGTTTTACATCTACATTCTGCTCATCCAAATCGCGATAGTAGCGTTGCGGCAAGTTGTTGATCGACGGTTGGATTTCAAATACTCGAATTGAATCTACAATCAAGTTGCCATCTTCATCAAATACAGGGAACCCATTTTCATCCAATCTGGGAAATTCTCGCACTATAGAGTTATGCTGAATAATGCGAAAATCCGGCTGTTCGTCTTTTGAAAGGGTATAACTTCCAATCCAGTCTAATTTTATTCCGGTTTCACCAAACAAGTGATCCCCCCTTAATTGAAAGGCATCCAACGAACGTTGGACAAAAGACTGCGTCCGATCTCGAAGGGAGTCTGTACTGGGTCCCAGGTCAAATGCATCAATACCAGATTGAAAGCGAGTATTATTAATACCACTTTGGTTACGCATGTAGGTGAAACTGAGCTTATTTCTATCATTGGGTTTAAAAGAAAGCCCGGCAATAGCTCCCCATAACACCTCTTCTTCCGTTACCTCCCCTAGAATATTTCGTATTTCTCGCACATTATTACTATCGGGCAAATCGAAGCGGCCGATACTTAGGTCTTCTTGATAATTAAAGGACTTGCGATAAGACAGTCCAATCAGAAAGCCAAGCGGCCTACCTCCCAGGTCGTATTGATTACCAAAGGATAACTGATAATTTTGTCCGATCCCGGAGCGCTTTCGACGGACAGTGTAATACTCGGGAAACGAAGCCGCTACATCATCAGCAAGAAAAGCCTCTGCACTATCTGTGGTCGACCTTCCAACCATCGGAATTTGAAAAATGGTATCGCCATTCAGCTCAAATCCACTCTCGATCTGTCGCACCAGATCTGGGATTTGACGATTTCCATCATCAAACCCCAGATTATCTAGGCTACCTGTACCATAGGTTAAAAAATCGTCCCTCAAATTGGCCGTAGGGTTGTAACTAAAGGAAGCAGAAGCCGTTAATTGTAATTCCTCGGGATGGCTCCGGGTCCTGATATCTACTAATCCACCTGTGAAACTTCCTGGAAGATCAGGTGTGAAGTTTTTGTAGACAACAATATTGTCAATCAGATTGGAAGGAAAAATATCGAGCTGTGGGGTATTGCGCTCTGGGTCCAAGGCGGGAATTTCCCCACCGCTTAACAAGGTTTTACTGTATCGGTCACCTAATCCCCGGACTGTCACGTATTTTCCACCTTCTACGGAAACCCCGGTAACCCGCGTCAGGGCGCTGGCCAGGTTGTTATCTCCCACCCTCCGTATAAGATCAATGGATATACCATCAATGGCATTGACGGAATTCTGTTTGATTAGATTTAGGGCCAAGTCGGTAGTCCGTAGGGCCTGCGATTTTACTACCACCTCGCCAAGAAAAGTCCCTTCTACGTAAAGGATAGATTCATTGAAGACCGTTCCGCCAGGTTCGGCCTGAATAACTATTGTATCTGAGGCATAGGATACATAAGAAACGATCAAGTTGTACGCACCGGGCTCAGTCTGGAGAGTATAGGCACCATCCAAATCGGTAGTTGTACCCGTTATCATTTCGCCATTCTGCTCCAACAGGACAGATGCAGCGATCAATGGTTCACCTGTTTCAGCTTCCGACACCTTTCCGCGAATAGTGGCATTTTGGGCTGAAAGAACAACTGAGAGCAGGGCTCCCGCTACCGCGAGAGGGAGCATCCGAAGATAGAATCGGCTCATTTGGGAATATGTAATAGCTTCTAAATTAAAAGTACACCTTGAAGGCGACCCCGAAAGCCTTAGGAGACAATTTTTTGGGAGGCATCCAATTATTAGGATTGGATTTACATAAAGGTAATATACACTTAAAGCAGCCGAGGCAGTTTTCATCTTCTCGGCTGGCAGTAACTGCAGCCCGTCTATTGCTGTAAACCTACTTCATTAGCCAACCAAAACCGATCCTCATTTTTCCGGTGCCGCTAATATACGTACCGTTTCCTTGGTAGCAGCAACCGATCCTAAAGGAAGTGCGATTATAAAACCCAGGCCAGTGAAAAGTAATCCCATGAATACGATTCCGTTTCCGAGAGCGAGACCTCGGTGGGCTTTGACAAAACGGACCGTCTGCCGGACACCAAAGTGCCTCTCCATGGTGTAATCCATATTGCCAAAGCCTGCATAATAAGACTGGACCAAAAAGATCAAAATGGGGGTGAACGGACTAAATACAGGGATGAGGCCCAACAAGAACAGGAAAATTGTTAGCCCCAGCTCACGGACCAAATTTCGAGAAGCGATACGGATCCCACGGACCAAATCAGAAAAGAATTGTTTAGCAGAAAATTTGACCGGTACCGATTCCCCTCGCAATTCTCGCTCGATCTTCTCACTTAGCGGACTCATAAAAGGGGAAGCCAGCGCCATAATAATTTGCTTGTAGGCTATCAACCCAAAGGCTAACACCCCAATAACCCCTATTATTCTGGCAGCGCCTTCTATCCAAGGCTTACCCGATTCCCAAGGGTACCACCCGGCAATCCAGGTACCAAAATCATCTCCCAACCCCCAAACCAAAGCAATTACCCCAATAGCCAATACCAGACTGATAGCAATCGGTACAAACAAGTATCGCCATAGCCTAAGGCGGGTTATAAGCTCAAATGAACTCCCATAAGCCAGTATACCATTAGTGAACTCCCTCAACATGATCAAACCTGATTTGAAAAGGGAATAAAAGACAGATTCCGGATTTTAGGAAATGATTTCTATCAGTTTGGAAGGAAGATCGATTAAACCCTAACTAGAATCCCGGGCGGCCTTTGGTTTAGCAATTTCTTGAGTGATCAGATCCATAATCTCCTTATGCCCTCCTTTCTCGGCATCATCGATTGGAGTACCTCCCCAACGGTCTGTTGGCTGGAGATCTACTTCGAGTTCGATAAGGAATTTGATTACTTCAACCTGGCCTTCAGCTGCTGCGAGATGTAGAGGGGTCCGACCATCGTAATCAGCGAGATTTAGATCCAACCCTTCCGAATACAATCGACACAATTCTTCAATATCGCCATTACTAGCCGCATAAATGGCATTCACCATTCTGGATACCTGGGTTTCTTTTGCCATTGCCCTTGGATTGATCTTGTTCGAATTTCCAACGAGCGAATCATAGTGATGGAAACTAAACTTTTCCACTAGCCGCTCGCAGAATTCTACCCCCCGCACACTATTTCCGTGTTGGTCTAATCGGGGAGACCAAATACAGATACCCATCACATTGGGTATAACCAGCAATAAGACTCCTGAAACACCACTTTTTGCCGGCAAACCGATTCGGAAAGCAAATTCTCCTGAAAAATCGTACATCCCACAGCTTAGCATGAGCGATAAGCAATTCTGAACCGTATGGGGTTGAAAGATTACGTCTCCAGTCAGTGGGTTCGTTCCGGTATTAGCCAGGGTTGCAGTTGCTATGGCCAAATCTGCCGCACTGGACTCGATCGAACAGCATTGAAAATAAAATTCAAGGGTCTGTGTCAACTCGGTCTTGGGGGGAAAGGCATCGTTTTCTCGCATAAAATACGCAAGCGCAAAATTGCGATCTGCAGTAGCTCGTTCGGAAAGGTATACCGCATTGTTAAAATGCAATGGCCTGTTTCCACAAAGTTGACTCCAGGTTTTGCTAACCTTATCAAATCGATCAGCCATGTCTTTTTCTCGTTCAATTAGGGAGCAACACATAATAGCTCCGGCATTAATCAACGGATTGTGCGGCAACCCTTTATGGTTTAGAGTCAGCTCGTTAAAAGACTGCCCACTGGGCTCCCGGCCCACATGCTCGTGTACTTTTTCTTCCCCCAATTCTTCTAAAGCCAGACAATAATTGACCGGCTTGGAAGAGGACTGTAAACAAAACACACTTTCAGCATCGCCAAGTGAAAAACGTTGACCATCAATCGTACAAATAGAAACAGCAAACTGGTCCGGATTTACCCGGGCTAATTGGGGAATATAATCAGCTACCTTTCCACCTTCGTTAGCTTGTACCGATTCAAAAACCTGACTGATTTGGTCACAAAAAACTTCAAAATCAGGAATGATCAGTTTGCGCCCCAACGCTTTTTTCACCACAGCAGAATGTTGAATAATTGCATCAAAATCCTGGTTGCTGATCTCATTTCTTTTGGTAGAAGCCTCCAGATCCAGATTCAGCTTGGTTAAGCGTGGATCATCTTTCAAGATTCCGGTTTTTCCCAGTTGTTCCCAAAAAAGATCCACCTTGACCTTATCTTTTTGCTCGGTTGCAATAAGCTTAAACAGTGCGGCAGCCTCTTTCTTATCGACTTGATTGGTGGTCAACATACATGCATATTTAGGGTGAAGGACTATCAAACATTCCAGCCCAGCTTTTAAATACGAAGTTAAAAGTGCGTTAGTGGATGATGATGGATCTTAACAACTCATACCCGGAATTTTATCCGGTATACCAGCGGCAAGTTAAACGATAAACCTTTTATGACGCTAAAAACAGGACGAATCTTCCTCATCTGAATAGATGAATAGCTTGTAAAAATAATGTTAGGGTAAGCTGCTAAAGCTAAAATAAGTTGTGGTGCAACTGAAGTAGGACAAAAGGAAATATGGAACGCATGAAAGGTTTCAACACAGCCTCAATGTTTTCTGCTGGCCGACCCTATTCCTTAACGCCTATGCAAGTGCGAAACAGGTAGGCATCGTTTATGATGCTCCCAGTATTATACCATGTTGAGCTTAAACTGGTATAGCCAGCAAATTTTCGTCTGAAATACACCCTACCCCAAAAAAAGAAGCCCCGGCCATCCACTGACCGAGGCATATATTTTAGTTACCTAACTGGGATTAACTAACTGTAGACTCTGAGCCTAATACAGAACCCAGGTATTGGCGATTAAGACGCGCTATGTTTTCAACAGAGATACCTTTCGGACATTCCGCTTCACAAGCTGTGATGTTAGAACAATTTCCGAATCCTTCTTTATCCATCTGTGCAACCATCGCCTGGGCTCTTCGCTGTGTTTCAGGCTTACCTTGTGGCAACAGCGCAAGGTGTGAAACTTTGGCTGAAGTAAACAACATAGCTGAAGCATTGGGGCAGGCTGCTACACAAGCGCCACATCCAATACAAGATGCTGCATCCATCGCCTCGTCTGCATGTTCTTTCTCAACGGGAATGGAATTGGCATCGCGAGCTTGTCCAGTATTGACCGACACATAACCTCCAGCCTGAATAATGCGATCAAAAGAAGAACGGTCTACCACCAGATCACGCATCACAGGAAAAGCCTTGGCGCGGAAGGGCTCAATGGTAATAGTCTGACCGTCATTGAATTGGCGCATATGTAACTGGCAAACTGTAGTTCCTTTCAAAGAACCGTGCGGATGACCATTTACAACCATACTGCACGTTCCACAGATACCTTCCCTACAGTCGTGCTCGAATGCTACCGGTGCTTTCTTATCTGCTACCAGGCGTTCATTCAATACATCCAGCATTTCCAGAAAGGACATATGCTCATTTACCTCTTCGTCTGACATCTGATAGGTGACAAACTGCCCTTTGCTATACGCACCACCTTCACGCCATATCTTGAGTGTTAATTTCATTTCGTTTGTATTTAAATGGTTTTATGGGTTCACTACTTGTAAGAGCGAGTTTTCAATTCCACGTTTTCGAATACCAACTCTTCTTTGTGCAAGACTGGCTCCTCTTCCCAACCTTTGTACTCCCAAGCCGATACATAAGTGAAATCTTCATCATTTCGAACAGCTTCACCTTCCTCTGTCTGGAACTCCTCCCTGAAATGGCCTCCACAACTCTCCTCTCGCTGCAAGGCATCTACAATCATCACTTCACCAAGTTCCAGAAAATCAGCTACCCGATACGCTTTTTCAAGCTCAGGATTGTATTCTTCATTGGTGCCAGCCACGTAGAGATCACCCCAAAATTCTTCTCGCAATTCCCGAATCATCATTCGGGCACTCTTAAGCCCTTCTCCATTTCGCGACATGCCGCAATAATCCCACATGATCCGACCCAATCGACGGTGCATACTCTCCGGGGATTTGCTCCCATCAATGCTGATTAACTTATTAATGTGATCGTGTACATTTTGTTCAGCCTCTTCGAACTCATTTTGATTTGGATCAATGCTTCCTGTACGTATTTCTCCGCTCAGGAATTGACCGATAGTGTATGGCAGTACGAAATAACCATCGGCCAGGCCTTGCATCAGAGCCGAAGCCCCAAGGCGGTTCGCGCCATGGTCACTGAAGTTACATTCACCGGTAGCAAACAAACCTGGGATATTCGTCTCCAGATTGTAATCCACCCAGAGTCCCCCCATGGTGTAATGCACGGCTGGATAGATCATCATAGGAGTTTTATATGGATTATCCCCTTTGATCTTTTCATACATCTCAAACAGGTTGCCATATTTGGCTTCTACAACTTTCTCGCCCAACTCCCGAACCACGGTATCGTTATTTTCATCCAGGCCACGGGAATGGGCCTCTGATTTTCCGTAGCGCATAATGGCATCATCGAAATCCAGATACACCGCCAGACCAGCCTGATTGACTCCGCGGCCTTCATCACACACTTGTTTGGCTGCTCGAGAGGCAACGTCTCGAGGAACTAGATTTCCAAATGCTGGATAGCGCCGCTCCAGATAATAATCCCGGTTTTCTTCAGGAATATCGGTTGGCTTCAGTCGACCTTCCCGGATCGCTTTTACATCCTCAATACTTTTAGGCACCCAAACCCGGCCATCATTACGTAGCGACTCAGACATCAAGGTCAGTTTACTTTGGTAGTCGCCAGAAACCGGGATACAGGTTGGGTGAATTTGGGTAAAACAAGGATTTGCCATCAATGCACCTCGCCTGACAGCCCGCCAGGCGGCAGTACTGTTGCAGTTCATGGCATTGGTACTCAGGTAAAACACATTACCATAGCCGCCGGTAGCCAAAACAACAGCATGGGCGGCATGCCGCTCGATCTTACCGTTCAACAGATTTCGAGTAATAATTCCCCTCGCTTTTCCGTCGATCACGACCAGATCTAGCATCTCGTGCCGGTTATACATTTCTACATTTCCAAGAGCTACCTGCCGACTTAAACTCTGGTAGGCGCCCAACAGTAACTGTTGACCGGTTTGACCTTTGGCGTAGAACGTACGACTGACCTGAACCCCACCAAAAGAACGATTGGCCAAAAGGCCACCATATTCACGAGCGAAAGGCACCCCTTGCGCAACAGCCTGATCAATAATATTGACACTTACTTCGGCCAGGCGGTGCACATTGGCTTCACGGGAACGGTAATCACCTCCCTTAATCGTATCATAGAACAAACGGTATACGCTATCACCGTCATTTTGGTAATTTTTTGCAGCGTTAATCCCACCTTGGGCAGCAATGGAGTGCGCCCGCCTTGGGCTGTCGTGGAAAGTGAAAGCCTTGACATTGTAACCCAACTCCCCCAGGGTCGATGCCGCTGAGGCCCCTGCCAAACCAGTACCCACTACAATAATATCTATTCGACGCTTGTTATTTGGAGCGACCAGATTCATGGTCGACCGGTACTGCGTCCACTTTTCACTCAATGGGCCGGGAGGTATTTTACTATCAAATTTCATCGCTTAGATTGCGTTTAAATGGTCACTAAAAGGGAAATACCTTTTAAAATGCAATATTTAACATCATTAAAATTGGGATGATCGCAAATGCCAATGGAATCAGGATGGAATATGCTTTACCCAAAAAACGAATAATAGGTGTATACTTTTTGTGATTCAGGCCAAGCGTCTGGAAAGCGCTCTGAAATCCGTGCCAGAGATGAATGGCAACGACAACCATGGCTACCACATAGAAAATAACAAAACCAACCTGGGTATACACAATAGAAACGATGGTATACAAATCATTCACTTCTTTTCCATCGTACACCACCTTCTCAATTGGCCCCCAGTGCATCTTGGCCCAAAACTGATACATATGTATAACAATGAAAACGAAGATGATGATCCCTAACCACGCCATATTTTTACTGGCAAAACTGCTGGTTTTGATGGTTCGGGTTACCTTTACGGCATAGTTGTTATTTCCACGGGCAACTCGATTCTGCTGCCATATCAATACCCCCTGCACAGCGTGAAGCAAAATGGAAAGGTACAGTCCATAAGATACAATCGTCACCGGCAAAAAGTGAGTCATGAAATAGGCATACTTATTAAAGGAAGCTCCTCCATCGTCCATCAACAGCTGGAGGTTACCAACTAGGTGGACTACCAAGAAGAGTATTAAAAATAAACCTGTTAAACTCATGACCAGCTTTTTCCCCAAGGAGGAAGTGATGAACCGGACAAACCAACTCATATCGTAATGTTTTGTTGCTTAGTATGTATTTTTGTCTTCAGAAAGATTAAAAGTCGGGAACTTTCGAAGTGCTCAAACGTCTACTAAATATATGTGCATACTCGATCTTTTGATCAAATGTAAATCCAAAACCACCCTATTTAGAATCAGTATAAATAGATTGATGAGATAGTGTGCATCAGCTCAATCCCATGGATAAACCAAATTTTAGCATCCAATCGTTTTTCGACAAGTTTCCTCCCTTGCAAACACCCCTCACCCTGGGCGAAAATTCACACCACTCCTTTTCTTCCCTTAATGAACCCTTGCCTCATGCACTGACCGAACAGTTTATTCTTCCGCACGAGGAAGGCCAGGTCGACGAGCTCACTGAATTTGTTCCCTGTTTCAGAATTGCGAACGCAGAACCAATAATCGTTTTAGTCTATTGGAAAGCTGGACTATTGAACTATCAGTACGTAATGCTTACCTACTCGGAAAAGGGCCAGTGGATCGACCGGAAAGTGATAGGTGGAACTTACAGTGATGGGCAGACGTTAACACAATCTATTTCGATTATTGATGAGGATCTAAGTATAACTATTGTTTCGGGGCAGATGGAGGAAGGCGAATCTTTAGATCCCTCAAAAAGTACGGCGTATAATCTGGAGATACTTCCAAATGGAACTATCGTCAGCCAGTAAATACGTTGTTTCACATTCGTAGCCGGCAAAAGGAATACCAATGCCAGGCAGAAACTACTATATGACCAAAAAGAAAAAACTCAAAAAAGGCGAAGGCCGAAAATTAACCGCGCAGCAACTACAGCGGGAGATCCTAAAAATGTTGGCGCGACAGCCAAAGAAGCGCTTCAATCCCAAACAGATCGGCCAAAAGCTAAATTCCGCGAACAACCGGGATAGCATTCAGCATGCCCTCGATAAGCTGGCTGAAACCAATCAGATCTTTGCCCTCGGCAATTATAAATATCAGGTTCGAAAAGCCCCTGGAAAAGGATTACCCTCCAGGGAATATACCGGAAAGGTAGATATGACCCTTTCGGGTGCAGCCTACATCATTGTAGAAGAATTAGAAGATGACATCCGTGTAAATCCACGAAATCTCAATACGGCTCTGGATGGCGACAAAGTCCGAATACGAGCTTGGACCCACCGAGGACGTTCGCGGATGGAAGGGGAAGTGACTGAAATCCTCGAACGGGCGGCAAAACGCTATCTGGGTACGTACTGGAAATATGAAAATTACGGCCTGGTAACTCCGCAAGGGAAAATGCCGTACGATATTCAAATTCCGATTGGAAAAGAACTAGGGGCAAATGACGGCGAAAAAGTAGTTGTAGCCATTACCGGCTGGACGAAGGGAAAATATCCACAGCCATTGGGAGAGATCACCGGTGTGCTGGGTGCACCAGGCAGTAACGACATTGAGATGAAGGCCATCCTGATTAATAATGGCTTTGACCTGGATTTCCCGGACGAAGTTATGCAGGAATCCCAACAGTTATCTGATACAATCTTGCCTGACGAGTTGGAAAAACGGCGCGATATGCGCACGATTACCACTTTCACGATTGATCCGCTCACCGCTAAAGATTTTGACGATGCTTTATCTGTTGAATGGAAAGAAAACGAGCAAGTCGAAATTGGAGTGCACATTGCAGATGTAACCCATTTCGTTCAACCTAAAACTGCCTTAGACAAGGAAGCGTTTAAGCGATCTACCTCTGTATATCTGGTCGACAGGGTACTTCCAATGCTCCCCGAGCGCTTATCCAATGAACTCTGTTCGCTGCGGCCGGGCGAAGATAAATTTACTTTTTCCTGCGTTTTCACCTTCGACAAAAATCTGAATATAAAGAGTCGATGGATCGGTAAAACGTTCACCCATTCCAACAGACGGTTTACCTACGAAGAAGCGCAGGAAATCATTGAGGCTAAAGAAGGAGCTTTTTCCAAAGAACTTCTCCTGCTCAATAAAATAGCTCACCGATTACGCAATCGCCGGTTTAAAAAAGGGGCGATCAACTTTGAATCGGATGAAGTGCAATTCAGGCTGGATGATGATAGCAAACCGGTAGAAATTTATGTAAAACAACGGAAGGATGCGCATCTATTGGTTGAAGACTTCATGCTATTGGCTAACCGGAGTGTAGCGGAGTACATAGACAAAATGCAAGCGGAACAGGCCGAGATCCCGTTTGTATACAGGGTGCACGATGAACCTAACGGAGAAAAAGTAGATGAACTGGCCCGGTTTGCCTCCGAATTGGGATTCGAGATCGATACGAATAGTCCACGATCCATAGCCAATTCCTATAATCGATTATTAAAGGCAGGTGAGGAAAACCCGGGTCTACGGGTATTGGCCCCAATGGCGATTCGCACTATGGCCAAGGCCGAGTATACTACAGAAAATATAGGGCACTACGGCCTAGGGTTTGAGCATTACACCCATTTTACCTCTCCGATACGGAGATACTCGGATGTGCTGGCGCATCGCATCTTGCAACTCAACCTGATCGGTAAAGAGCCCTATCGAACCGCAAAAAATCCATTGGAAGAACAATGCCAACACATCAGTCGGATGGAGCGAAAAGCGATGGATGCCGAGCGGGAATCGGTGAAATACAAGCTTGTAGAATTCATGGAAGACCACATTGGAGAAACCTTTGATGGGTTCATCAATGGTATTATTGAACGGGGTTTTTTCGTGGAGCTGGCTGATTCGCATGCCGAAGGCATGGTGGCATTCGACTCCATGCCGGAGCCGGTGAACGTCTCGGCCAGCGGTCTGAGTTTCAAAGGGAAGCGTTCCGGTCGAATATACAAAATGGGAGATCCGGTGAAGGTTACGATTGTGCGAGCTGATCTGGCAAAACGGCAAATCGATATGCATTTGGCAACGCCGAGCTAAAAAAAAACAAAGCCGTAAGCAGGTTGCTTACGGCTTCACTTAAAATGAAGGAAAACTTGGTGTAAAGAGTTTGACGCAATTGTCTAACTATCGATTCTCTATAAACCTAGATGCAAGAGTATACCCGAGCGCTGCCTGGACGAAAAATTTTTTTCTTTTTTTTCTTTTCAACCTCTCGGAACAACAAGTAAAAGGGATGATAATGGGGTTCTACTAGCTACCTGTATTGACAAATGAACCTGGGATTAACACATGGGTTCTTTGTGGCCTTCGCGCCTACTTTATGCACTTTGCGGTGAATGACGGAACACCAACTTTTACTTCGAAGAATCTCGTGGTCTCGACACTTCGAGAGGCACAGACCGCTAAGAACACGAAGCGAAAAAAGTTAATTCCAATTACCATAGGATTACTTGTCCGTACAGCTACCAGGTAGTTGGTATGCTGAAGACATAGGGAACGATAAGGAGGGGCAATAGATTAAGCAGAATATATGGAAGCATTAACAGCCTCCTAAAACCCGTTCTAGTGGCCGATAATCTATAGGTTGAAAATTCAGTCCGTGAAATGTAAGATTATCTCTAATACTGACATTTGTGCTAACCTTTTAAAAAATTGTCAGCATTTAGCGCCGATGCCGACCTAGCTAAAAGGTAGGTTTAAACTTGCGTTGGGCTAATCATGGAGGGCTAAAACGCTACATGCCCAACCAGCCATTACGCCGAAGGGTGAAGGAAAAAAGAACGCAATAATCAGGCAGGAGTGATCGAAAGTGGATCAAACGTCCGAATATCAACTGGACCTGGATTTTCTAAGGCTTCAGCTAATTTGATAGGCACAGGGAAGCTATCCAAGCGAACTTTGGGTTGTTGCATAAACCCATATAAACCTAATGCCAGTACTGAGCTTACCACTGCAAAAGCCAGGAATAGAATCCAAGGTGCAACTTTCTTGTTCTTACGGTGCCCCCTTTGCTCAAGTATCCGGTCGAATACATGCATGGGGGCAGGTTCTTCAAACCCCTGGAGGCTGGATCGAAAAAGATGATCTATGGGTAGATTACTTTTCATACTGCTATTCTTTGGAGTTCTCTGATCATCCCCTGGAGCATTTTCCTTGATTTAACAAGTTGAGATCGAGAAGTACTTTCTGTTATGTTCAATTGTTGAGCAATTTCTGCGTGGCTAAATCCTTCGATTACATATAGATTAAACACCATTTTATACCCATTTGGCAATCGATTGACCATGCTTAACAACTCTTTTTCACCCAAATCGGCATAAACACCAGGCTCAAAAGAAATGTGTCGCTGATCTAGATCCACCAACGATTCATTGGTAGGTAGTTTAGACCTATAATGCATCAATGCGGTGTTAACTACAATCCTTCTTACCCAGCCTTCCAGCGCGCCATTGCCTTTAAAGTCCGCAAGATGATCAAAAATCTTAATAAATGCATCTTGAAGAATATCCTCAGCTTCCATTCTGTTCCGGCTGTATCGAAGACATACTCCCATCATTTTTCCAGCAAATCGCTGAAAGAAGATTTTCTGCATGTCCCGGTCTTCCCGGATACAACCTTTAACAAGTTCCCTGTCTGTCACTCGCCTGTTTCGGATTTGATCCAGCCTGTATGTTTGGGCTGAAATTAAGAATCGAATTCAGCTATGTAGACTAAACGCCATTGTACAAGATACGATTTTATCTTGCTGCTGCTAAAATTTACCTGACTTGTTTACTCTAAGCAAGCGACAAGCATTCAGTAATGGTAATAAACAGTTCAAAATTGGAATTCAGGCTGACCAAAGGGGTATTGCTCTTCGCATAACTGGATGGATTGTCTAAATTCGCGGCCTGATTAATTGAGTATTAAGTATGGTGCGATTCAGAATAGTTTTTGGAGTTGGATGTTTATTGATGTGTTCCTGGTTTGTGGGTCAAACGCAGGAAAATGGGGATACCACCATTTATCAGATAGTCGAACAAATGCCTCGGTTTCCTATTTGTGAAATCCTGGACACTACGGTTGAGGTAAAAAAGAGATGTGCCGAAGAGGCATTCCTGGCATTCATGTACGAAAACATCCGGTACCCGATCGAGGCCATGCAGCAAAACTTGGAAGGGACAGTAGTCGTCTCTTTCGTAGTTGAAAAAAGCGGTCATATTTCACAACCCGGTATTGTCAAAGATATTGGAGGCGGCTGCGCAGCTGAGGCCTTGCGCGTAGTAGAGGGTATGCGTGAAATGGGTATGCGATGGGTACCCGGCATGCGCGAAGGAGATACTGTCAGAGTTAAACTTTCCATCCCTCTTCGATTCCGAATTGAGGAACCCCTGCCCTATACCTTGATAAACGGTGATACCATCTATACCAATATCGATACCTTCCCACAGTTTATAAGCGAACGTACCCTCCAGGACTATTTCTTGGAAAAACTGGATTATCCGGAAGAATGGAAGGACAGTTGTAAAGCCGGCATATTAGAAGCCCAGGTCTTGATCCGAAAAGATGGATCGGTAAAGGTGATGGAGATTATAGATATGAATGAATTGGGGTATTCCTTTTGGGATAAGGCCATAACCGCTTGCGTTTCCACCTATGGATCCTGGAAACCTGCTCGCTTCGAAGGTCAAAATGTGCCTTACGCTATCAATATTTCCGTACCATTTATTCCTAATGAAGATCAATGTAAGGACGTAGCTTCCAATTTCAATAAAGCTCGCCAACTGGAAAACGAGGCAAGAGCATTGCTCGAAAATGAACAAGAGGATGAAGCCTTGGGCAAATTAGCTGAAGCCATTGCTTTATCCCCCAGGGATGCAAGTCTTCATCTGATGAGAGGGGAAATTTACCTGAATAAGAACGACTACGAAGGTGCCTGCTCCGATATTCGGCTGGCCAGAGAAATTGCCTCTGCAGATTGGTATGAAGAACTGCTGACCATTTTCTGTAGAAAATAGCCAACAGTTTTCAAGTTTATCCTACGGCGACTGCTTTACCGATAGTCGTACCAGAAGGAACGGTAACTCCTTTTTTCAATACGATCACTCCATTGCGAATGACATAGTGATCCGTTTCGATATCCTCGAGGCTGTCATCTCCGCAAATCGTGACGTCATTGCCGACCCGGGTATTTTTCTCGATAATGGCTTTCTCAATATGACAGTTTTGGCCAATACCCATGGGTACTCCATGCATAGGGTTCTGGATTTCCTCCAGGGTTTCGTAATAGTCATGGCCAAAAATAACGGAACGTTCAACTCGAGTTCCGTTACCGATCCGAGACCGTATTCCTACAATAGAGCGATTGATCTCATCTGCCATAATAATACATCCTTCTGCCACAACTGACTGGTTGAATCGCGTACCAAATACTTTGGACGGGGCCAAAAGACGTGGACGCGTGTAGATCATATATTCGTTGTCAAACAAATTGAACTCCGGAATATCATCGGTCATGGCAATATTGGCTTCATAAAAAGATCTAACCGTCCCAATATCTTCCCAATAGCCTCCATAGGGATAGCTGAACACCCTGAAATCTTCCCCAATAGCAGATGGTATGATTTCCTTTCCGAAATCGATAGAATTCGGATGCTCCTCAAACAACCTGATTAGCGCTTCTTTACGGAAAATGTAAATTCCCATAGAAGCGAGATAGATTTTATTTTGGCTGCTGTATTTTTCCTCCACAGGTGATGACCAGTCCCCTAATAAGTCCTGGCTTGGCTTCTCAATAAAACTACTGATCATACCTTCTTGATCGGTTTTCAGAATACCGAAAGCCGAAGCTTGTTCTGCGATCACCGGAATCGTGGCAATGGTCACATCTGCGTCTCGATTGACATGAAAGAGTGCCAATTCCTCGAAATTCATTTGGTACAGTTGATCTCCGGAAAGGATCAGAATGTAATCGTAGTTATGGTTGGCCAGGTGATGCATGGTCTGGCGTACAGCATCAGCAGTTCCCTGAAACCAGTCGGCGCTGGTGGGAGTTTGTTCTGCCGCCAATATATCCACGAAGGCCTCTGAAAAATGATCAAAAGCAAAGGCATTCTTAATGTGCTGATTGAGTGAGGCCGAGTTGTACTGCGTCAGTACGAACATCCGTCGAACCCCGGAATTCAAGCAATTTGAAATCGGAATATCGATCAAGCGGTATTTCCCCCCTATCGGAACGGCGGGTTTCGATCGTTGGCTGGTAAGCGGATAAAGACGAGTTCCTGCTCCTCCACCAAGGATCAGAGCTATCATGTTGATGACCATTATTTTATCTATTTAGTAAGTTGAAACAATTCTTCATAAAGGTCCGCATAAGCTTTTGCTGACCGTTGCCAGGAAAAGTCAGCTGCCATATCTCGCTTGCGAACTTCCGTAAATAATTCAGGATCCGTATAAAGGGCTGCGGCTCGCCGCAGGGCCATTTCTGCTTCGTCCAGGTTGAACTCGTCAAACCGAATGCCCAAGCCATTATCCGGATCTTCCTCCAGATCTATTACAGAGTCCTTTAACCCTCCAACAGTCCGTACAACAGGGATGGTACCATATCGCATGCTGTACATTTGATTCAGGCCGCATGGCTCTATCCTGGAAGGCATCAGAAGAAAATCGGACCCGGCGTATAATTGGTGCGCCAAGCCTTCATTGTATTCCAACGCACAATCAAAAAAACCGGGATGGTGGTAGGTCAACGCCTTGAACGCTTCGTGTAAATGCGCCTCACCAGTTCCCAATACCAGATAGGTCATGGGCACTTCATCTTCTATCAGTCGACCAATCAGGTCAGGTAAAAGATCTCCCCCTTTTTCCCGTACCAATCGTCCGATAAAAGTAGCGATCGGATAACCTTCCTTCAAATTGAAACGCTGGTAAAGCGGCTCCTTGTTCGCCCTTTTAAAAGCCTCCAAATCGCCTTCATATCGGGCAGCCAGGAAGGAATCCTTCTGCGGGTCCCACACATCTGTGTCGATCCCATTAAGAATACCGACCGATTTTTCCTCCTCGTGTTGAAGTAACCATTCCAACCCATTGGCGTCGGTGCGAAGCTCCTGCAGGTAATTTGGAGATACAGTAGTGACACGCCAAGCCGTTTTAATACCGGTGGCAAGAGGATTGATTTGATAGTTCCAATCCAGGATTCCTCTGGCGTCGGGATGAATAGGCGGTAAGAGCGATTCCCGATCCCATCCAAAGCCTCCGTGATATTCCCCGTTGTGAATGGTAAATACAGTAGGCAGGTTTTTAAGGAGGCCGAATGGCTCACTATGTTGGACCAAGAATGGGATCAGTCCCGTATGATGATCATGACAATGGAGCAGTTTCGGGCGTTTCTTAAGGTGATAAATCCAGTCTATAGCCGCCTGCTGAAAACACAAAAATCGTTCTACATCATCTTGATAATACCATCCCCCCGGATCTGCATAAATACCCTGGCGATCAAACTTCCCCGGAATGTTCATCAAAAAAAGTGGAAACCCCAAGGGATCTCCAATGACCCGCTCAACTGCAAATGGAATGGTCAACTTTCCCAGGTGGGTAACCCCGGCATATTCGTATTCCAGCTCTTGCTTTAGGATCCAGGGCGTGTGATATTTGGGCATTATTACAGCCGAACGGTGACCTAGCTGGTTTAAATACTTTGGAAGTGCTCCTACCACATCGGCGAGTCCGCCGGCCTTGGCTGCAGGATAGCATTCGGCACTGATGTGTAGGATTTCCATTGACAAGTGTGTTCTTTCGGGAAAATATGAATTTTGCCTATAAAACCTTAGTAAATAGAAATCAAGATTGGGGCCGAATAGATATTAATTGGAAAAAAGGTATCTAATGATTTAAAGACCTAAGAGATGCTAAATTAGACCAAAAGGATTTCTCCAAAACCTATTTAATCAATCCGTTTTCAACTTGTCCTTTCGAGCCGCAACCTTTTTCTTTCGCTTTTTAGGCCGGGTTTTTCCATGCGATTTTCTCCAAATCTTGCCTTTGCGCGTCTTCTTGTCGCCTTTACCCATATCAATGATTATTAAGAGGTTAGCTGAAGAAGATACAGGTTTTTGTTCTATACTGAAACCCGAATGATCAAGCCATCACATAACCGGTCAGATAATCCGCCAACGAACGGTCATTCGCCAAGCGGGGTACTTTGTTCTGTCCGCCGAGCTTGCCTTGGCTTTTCATGTAGCGCCTGAAAGCATCTCGCTGAAGCCTCCGCACTTTCAAAGGTTGCAAAATCTTGCCTTCGATCAGATCACGATAGTAAATATTTTGATGTACCATCTCCTGGTCTAACTTCCTGGCAAAGGATTCCAGATCTTTGGGCGAGGTACCAAACTCGACAAACCATTCGTGGAAGGGTGTGCCTCCGTCAGGTGGATTCACTTGGGGGGCAACCGTAAATTCGACGATCTGGACCTCCTCCTGTCCAGCTATTTTGAGCATAGCTTCCTCTACCTCCTTCCCGATTACGTGCTCCCCAAACGCAGAAATAAAGTGCTTGATACGGCCGGTTACGCGCAATCGGGGCGGATTCAGTGACAGAAATTCCACCGTATCCCCAATATTATACCCCCAAAGTCCGGCATTGCTATTGATAAGCACCGCATAGTTGACCCCTGTCTCTATTTCGCTCAAGGATAATCGAGTGGGATGGGCATTGAAAATTTCACCTGCTGGAACAAATTCAAAAAAGATCCCCGACCTGGCATTTAGCAACAACCCCTCACTTTCAGGTTGGTCTTGAAAGGCAATAAATCCTTCCGAAGCAGGGTAGGTCTCCACACTGTCGATCCGTTCTCCGACCAAAGCCTCCAGCTTGGCACGATAGGGCTCATAATTGACTCCCCCGTAAACGAACATGCTAAAATTGGGAAACAATTCTTTTACCGTTGACTTACCCGAGCGCTCCAATAACCGCTCATAATACATTTGCACCCAGGGCGGTATACCACTGATCAAACGCATATCCTGATGAAGCGTTTCTCCCACTATGGCATCCAGCTTTTCTTCCCACTCCTCCATGCAATTCGTAGTATAGCTAGGCATCTGACTCGTGCGCAGCCAGGCCGGTACCTGATGATTGACAATACCCGAAAGCCGTCCAGTGGGTATCCCACCAATGTCTTCCATCTCTGGACTACCCGAAAGAAAAATCATTTTTCCATCCAGCCAAGACCCTCGCCCCGACCTTCCATAAAAGTTAAACAAGGCATTTCGGGCCGTCCCAAAATGGTTGGGCAGGCTGTCTTTAGTCAGCGGAATATATTTCACCCCGGAAGTGGTGCCCGAGGTTTTAGCAAAATAAGCAGGCCGACCTTTCCACAGGATATCCTTCTGGCCTGCTTTTATTTGCTCAATATAGGATCGAAGCCCCTCATAATCCCGAATAGGTACTTGGGCTCTGAAGTCTTCGTAAGGAGTTTCTTTTGTTAGGCCATGATCCTTGCCGAACACAGTTGGCTCTACCCCCCGAAGCAGATCTCGATAAACTTGTTGCTGCGCGGTAGCGGCTTGCCAAGCCCAACTTTCGATGGATCGCGCTATCCAACGCGAGACCGGCTTCAGTAATGCAGACTTCCAGGCCATTCCCCTTGTGCAATTGATTAATGGAGCAAGATAGCTATTGTTCGGTCCTGGTTTGCCGGAAACCTATTGACGAAGGTCCTCTACATAATAGCCCGGATAATCTTCTTTGGAAAAAGTAAAAAAACTAGCCCCCAGATCGTTTCCAGGGCTAAAATCTTTAAATCGAACCGAATAACGTGCCCCATCCCGGCCAAAGGAAATGATCTGAATAGGCTGTTTCTCCTTTTTGTCGATTTCAAGCCGCAGCTTAAAAAATTCTGTGTCCTCCTGGATAGGTTTGAATTCGATTTGTTGAATGATCTGATTTCCCTGAGCCAATTCGTTGACCAAGGCGTAGACAAAATCTCCACTTTTATAAAAAGAAAATAGGGATTGTGGAGAAAGGACGCTCATTTCTTCTTCTTCGGGCATGTCATTGATCTGCACCTCTTTATTACTGTGCAAAATGACGTAAAGAGCTTCTCCATTCGACACCATGGTTTGCGTTCCCAAGTCCAGCTTGTATTGATTCCCCTGTCGGATTAATTTACCTTGTTGAATTTCTTCAGTGGCCTCCGGGTTTTGAATGCCCAGTTCAAAATCTACGGCCAAGGAAGTATAACTGTTGTATTTCTTACTTAAAGCGTCTAAAATCCGAGTCGCCTCGGGATCCGAATCTGCCGGATTGGTTAGGTTTTGTGCACCTGCCCGATTACCAATCAAAAAGCAAGCCATTAGCAAGAAAAATGATGGAAGAAATACGCCCGGACTTTTCATAGGTCATTGGATTATTGGTCAATTAAAGTAAAGAAACGCCGTAGACCTCCTATGGTTGGTTTAAAGAATTCTTAAATCTAAGTCGATAGGCTGAATTTACTTGAGCAGGCATGGATCAATGGATCCGTATGGATTTACCGATGCCTGTATATCGTAGGAGGTTAATGGGTGGTAAGAAGCTCACTATAAATAACTAAAAGAATGAAATCTCATGCTTTAAGTTCTTACCTTCCAATTGTATACCAACCCTGTGAAAAATGCGCTCAGTTAGTTACCTATATCCCCTGTTAGTATTTCTTATCCCCCTCACCGTCCTTTCTCAGGATACTTCCAGGAGTTCCCAAAAGCAAAGCATCTTTGACTTGCTCTACGTAAACGCAAATAGTCAACCCAAAATAATGATCGTGACCGATCTGGACACTTTGCTGTCGAAGGAGGTACAAGAGTTACCGGCCCAAATCCAATTTCAAACCGCAGATGGCACCAAGGAGAAATGGGACCTGAAACTGGAAGTACGTGGTCGTTTTCGGAGACGCGAATGCGACGTACCGCCACTTAAACTCAACTTTGTAAAATCTGAACTCAAAGAGCGTGGGCTATATAAATACGATGACATTAAGCTGGTAACGCATTGTTTGGATGCCGAAGAAGCCAAGGAAAATATAATCAAAGAATGGTTGGTCTATCAAATGTATGAACACCTGACTGAAGCATCCTTCCGGACTCAATTAATAAACATTGTTTATAAAGATGACAATTCGAGCCTGCTCATTTCCAACATCGGTATTCTGATCGAAAGTATTGAGCAAGTCGGCAAAAGAATGGACCTCAAAGAATGTGACGGCTGCATGGGACTTACAGCAGAAAACTATCAAACTGAAGCACTGTTGCGCATGGCTGTTTTTCAGTACATGATCGGTAATACGGATTGGTCTGGTCATCTGGCCCGAAACATGAAAACCCTCGGTAAAAAAGGGGAAACCGTAAATCTCCTGCCCATTCCTTATGATTTTGATTTTTCTGCGCTGGTAGCCCCCTCTTATGCAATTCCTACGAAGGAAGAACAAACTGCCTTGGGAGACCGGGTTTACCTTGGGGCTCCCCTGGAACCTCAACAATGCGAAGCCGTTTTAAATCAGTTTTCTGAAAACCGGGACCGTTTTTTCCAACTCATTAATTCCTGTGAAGCGCTTTCCAAGAATGCAAAAAAGGATATGATCAAGTACCTGGAAAGCTTCTACAAGGAATTGGACAAAGGAAAACTATCCAAGACCATAGCCGAAGCCCAGCCATTAGAAACCAGGTATTAAAATTGGTTTAGGCTGGATTGCCTCTGCCATCAGGTGTTAAGAATAAATTAAAAAGTCCTCTTTTTAGGGGGATTCGACGAATGGCGGTATCCAAAGGATAGACGACTGCAACTGTTTTCAGATTTGCACTGTCCTTACTAATAAATCGCCCTACTAATGAAAAATGCTAGCTTATTCCTGGGTCATATTGGCCTTCTTCTTTTCTGTTCGCTCTCCACCCTTTCCGCAACTTTCTCCAACAGCCTCTTCGACCAGTTAGTCCGGGAAGATGAAGTCCTGGAAGTTACTCTAACCACAGATATCGAACAATTCCTACTCAATAAGAATACCAAGACTTGGCAATTGGCCGAAATGCAATACCTGAACTCCAACGGGGAAAAGCAAAAATGGGTAATCGAAATTCGCCCCAGAGGAAATTATCGCAGAAGAGTTTGTGACTTCCCTCCTATCAAACTGAAGTTTCCCAAAAAGAAAATGAAGGAAATGGGGCTTGGCAAGCACAATGACCTCAAGCTGGTCAGCCATTGCCTGGCCGAAGAAGCAGATGACCAATTAGTAATGAAGGAATACTTGGTCTACAAGATGTTCGAAAGATTAAGTCCTCAAAAATTTAGGGTCCAGCTGGTGAAAATCCATTTTATTGATGCCGCTAATCTGGATCGCTATGATGTGCGCTATGGTATTTTGATCGAGGATGAAGACGAGATGGCAGAACGGTATGAAGGTATCGTATGTGACGATTGTTATGGCATGGAAGATATGGCTTTTGATCCCCACAATCAGACCACTATCCAATTGTTTCAATATATGATCGGGAACCATGACTGGTCATTGCGTTTAAATCGAAATGTGAAAATCCTAAATCTGGAAACCGGCAGAAAAAACTTGGCGGTTCCCTATGATTTCGATTTTGCACAATTGGTCAATGCC
Organism: uncultured Saprospiraceae bacterium; assembly: GCA_964641965.1. Classification (GTDB taxonomy): domain Bacteria; phylum Bacteroidota; class Bacteroidia; order Chitinophagales; family Saprospiraceae; genus JAJDFU01. The sequence goes on from CAZXLD010000025.1 coordinate 60,535, forward strand.
CCTTATGCCGTGCAAGAGCCCGTATATCTGCCTGAACAAAACCCTGTGTTCCCTGAAGTTGGCCAGCAATTCCTCGACAAAAAGGAAGAAATTACCCTCCTTGTGGATGAAGTCCCTCTTTTGACCGACAAAAACAAAAAGATAATCCAGAAACACCTCAAGGATTTCTATGCTTCACTGAAGAAATCACTGGCTTCTGCAAATACGCAAGGGAGGTAGTGCCAACGGGTTTGAACGAGTTCTGCTGGTATAAAGCATTGGGCTCATTCAAAATAAGCCTCTCTGATTTCCTCTATGTAGTCTAACCTGGACAGGCGGCTCAATACTTGGGCATACTCTGGTTGGTGGGTATGACCAAGACATAAGATTTGACCTTGGGTACAACCAATTCGTCCTGGCGATCGTAAAAATTGAGCGGTTTCGTCTATGTTGGCCACTTCGCGCACTTTTTCTGAAGGAATACAAAATTCGTAGGACAAAGCTCTTTTCCCGTCGGAAGGGCCTAGCAAACCTTCTGCATCCAGATGATCCAGCGAAAAAGAAATCTTATTGGGAAATTGGGGTACATGTCTGGGCTCATAGGTACAACCCAAAACAATAAAAAGGACCATTAGCCCTGTTATGTAGAGCCATGAAGACATGGGATTAATTGTTCCGTCTTTTCTTACAATAAGCTTTCGCAAAGGTACGATATCGCAAGGCTAATCCCGATATTTATAGACCTTTAAAAGCATAGTGCCTGAAGTGAAAACAGGCCTGAAAACAAGCCTATTTGAAATGTCTATCTGGTATGGCCAAAGACCTGTTCTCCACACAAGCAAATTGGTACGCTGCTTTTCGGCCCCACTATCCCCCCGAACTATACCCTATTTTGTTTAACCAAACACAGGCCTTTGATATTGCCTGGGACGTTGGAACCGGAAATGGACAAGTAGCTAAAGAATTGAGCACCCGATTCGCTCAGGTTTTCGCTTCAGATGTGAGTGAGGCTCAACTGGCTCAGGCCCCAGTCCTGGAAGGTGTCCGGTACCTGATCGCTCCAGCTGAAAAGACACCGATTCCAGACCATATGGTTCAGGTAACTACTGTTGCACAAGCCATCCATTGGTTTGACTTTCCTCTCTTTGCCAAAGAAGTCAAACGGGTTTCCGCCCCAAATGCAATCCTCGCTGTCTGGGGATATGCTTTTCCGGAACTGAGCCATAAACTTGATCTCGTCTTCCAATCCTTTTATAATTCCCTGCCTTGGGATAGCAGGCGCGAATGGGTAAATCAGCACTACCGCTCCTTACCCCTACCCTTTACTCTTGAACAGGAGCACAACTTTACGATGGCGTTTCGCTGGCCGGTCCACTCCCTTTTCGGTTATATTAACAGCTGGTCTGCTTTTCAAGCGCTTAGTCCAGCCCAACAAGAACAACAACTGAAACCCATTCGAGAACAAGTAAACAGTCTTTCCAAAGATGTACTATTGGAGGTTCGGTTTCCTTTATTTTATAAACAGTATCGGGTAAAAGGCTAAGCATCCAATGCCATTTCAGTTCGAGCGTTCAACCTTATTTTGGAACGCTTGTTCCAGAATAAAAACATCCAATATATCATGTCTCAACAAGAATTGTTAGAACCCTTTCAATTAGGTGACCTCAAATTGCAAAACCGCATCGTAATGGCCCCAATGACTCGGAACAGAGCTGGTCAGGGGAACGTGCAAGGCGCTATGAATGCAACCTACTACCGCCAGCGAAGCTCCGCCGGTCTTATAATAACCGAAGCTACTCAAGTGGCTCCCCACGGACAGGGTTATCCATTTACCCCTGGTATCCACAATGCAGAGCAAGTGGAGGGATGGAAAAAAACAACACAGGCAGTCCACGAAGAGGGAGGCAAGATTTTTCTACAGCTCTGGCATGTAGGCCGAATTTCCCATCCGGATTTCCACCAAGGGGCCTCCCCTATCGCTCCTTCAGCCATCAAGCCCGAAGGACAGGTTTATACATTTGAAGGCTTAAAGGATTTTGAAGTTCCAAGGGCGATTGAAACGGATGAAATCCCAGGTCTGATTGAAGATTTCCGAAAGGGTGCAGCTCTATCCAAAGAAGCTGGATTTGACGGCGTGGAAATTCACGGAGCGAATGGATATTTGATTGATCAGTTTCTCCAGGATATATCCAACCACCGGACAGATGCGTATGGCGGTTCCATTGAAAACCGAACTCGATTCCTGCTCGAAGTCGTCGAAGCAGTTCTTGAAGTATGGCCTGCCGAACGGGTAGGAATCCGCCTATCTCCAAGCGGAGAATTCAATACTATGGGAGATGCTAACTCGAGAGAATTGTTCAACTATGTGATTGATAAGCTCAATGACTATAACCTGACCTATATCCACCTGATCCGTGCAGGTGATGTCACCGGCAAACCCCATCTGGAAGGGGATGTTATTGGATACTATGGACCCAAAATTAAGACCAATCTGATAACAAGTGCAGGCTACGACCGGGAAAGCGGGAATTCGGAATTGCAAAAGGGAATTGCCGACCTGGTAGCCTACGCGAGGTCGTTTTTAGCGAATCCCGATCTGCCAAAGCGGTTTGAGTTGGATGCCCCCCTCAATGAACCCAATCCGGACACCTTTTATGCAGGAGGGGAAAAGGGCTATATTGATTATCCAACCCTGGAAGAAATGGAAACGAATTAAAACTCCATAGTACAAACTTCAGCAAACCGTTGGTAGATAAATCTATCAACGGTTTTTTTTGTGCAGAGCAACCGGATTTTCCCTCTAACCATCAATAAATAGGTGACTTTTACAGGTTTAAATAGGGGTACTGTGCTGATACTACCATCCTTCATACAATGGCATTTAACACACAGAAGGTCATTTTTATCGAAAAAAAATAAGTTGAGATGCAACCAAAGCACAATTTTATTGAAATTAAGTGTGTAAATCACCATTGAAAGGACGAACACCCGACCTATGATCAAAATCCGAAACATTCGAAAAGCTTATACAACAGAATTTACCAAGCTGGAGGTACTGAAAGGGATTGACCTGGATATCGAAGATGGTGAGTTCGTGTCTATTATGGGGCCTTCCGGTTCCGGAAAGTCTACCTTGCTCAACATCTTGGGTATTTTGGATGAATACGACTCCGGGGAATACATCCTGGACGGCAAGCTGATCAAAGATATCAGTGAAACAGAAGCCGCCATTCTCCGCAATCAATTGATCGGTTTCGTTTTTCAATCATTCAATCTGCTCCCCTTCAAAACTGCTATTGAAAATGTGGCCTTGCCCCTGTATTACCAGAAAGTAGACCGTCAGGAAAGGCAGGCTAAGGCACTTGATTATCTGGAACAAGTAGGCCTAAAAGATTGGGCTACGCACTATCCAAATCAATTATCCGGAGGGCAACAACAACGTGTAGCCATAGCCAGGGCGTTGATTACTGCTCCAAAGGTCATACTGGCAGACGAGCCTACAGGGGCTCTCGATAGCCAAACTTCAGAAGAGGTAATGAATATTTTCCATAAAGTGAATGATATGGGGATGACCGTGGTCGTGGTTACCCACGAAAATGAAATTGCCGCGCTCACCCACCGGATAATCCGACTTCGGGACGGGTTGATTGAGTCGAACGACCGGGTAGGAAGCGATTTATTGGTGTAAGCTAAACGGAACAATATGTTCGATCAGGACAGGTGGGAAGAAATTTTTAACTCGATTCGCCGGCACAAGCTACGAACAGGCCTGACCGCCCTGGGAGTGATTTGGGGAATTTTCATGTTAGTGCTCCTTTTGGGGGCCGGTTACGGATTGCAAAATGGGGTGGAATACCAATTTGAGGATGATAATACCAACAGCATTTGGGTGAATCGAGGCAAAACCTCCATGGAATACAAAGGCCTCCCCAAAGGCAGGTGGATCCGATTTTCCAACTCGGACTACGACTATTTAGATCAAAATTTCCCCGATATCAATCGATTGACCGGACGATATTGGTTGTCCGGGGACCGTACCGTGACCTACAACCGGAAAACGGTCTCCTATCCCATTCGATCGGTGCATCCCGACCACTTGCACATGGAGAAAACCCAGATGGTTGAGGGAAGATATCTCAATGATAACGATATTGAAAATTTCAGGAAAGTGGCCGTGATTGGCGAGAAAGTTAAAAATGATCTGTTTGGAGAAGAAGATCCTATTGGGGAAGAGATCAATATTGGGGGCATTGTTTACCACGTGATTGGCTGGTACACCGATGCTAATGAAAATGAAACCCGTGTCGTTTATCTGCCGATTACTACGGTACAGAAAGTATACGCTGGCCAGGACGACATCCATCAATTGATGTTTACGGCAGACGAGCTTTCAGTGGCTGAAATGAAGGAACTGGAGGAAGAAATTCGGCTTGGTTTTGCCCAAATGCATCAATTTGATCCCCAAGACAGGCGGGCCCTCAGAATCTTTAATCTTGCAGAACAATACCAGGAGTTTCAAAATCTCTTTTGGGCCATCCGAATGTTCGTTTGGTTTGTCGGAATCGGAACCCTCCTGGCGGGAATTATTGGGGTCAGCAACATCATGTTAATCATCGTAAAGGACAGAACCAGGGAGATTGGGGTTCGAAAAGCCCTGGGTGCTACCCCGAGATCCATTATTTCCATGATCCTTCAGGAATCCATTTTCCTGACGGGCCTTGCCGGGTATATTGGGTTGGTTGCCGGAGTCATCGTGTTATATCTGGCCAGTTCCTTTGAATCTGAATATTTCAGAAATCCACAAGTAAATCTGGGAGTGGTCATTGCCGCTATTTTCATCTTGATGTTGGCGGGTACATTGGCAGGCTTAATGCCGGCTATGCAAGCTGCGCGCATCAATCCGATCACCGCGATGAAATCAGATTAGTCACCCCAAAAAACTGAGGCAATATGTTTGACCAGGATAAATGGCAGGAAATATTAGCGAGTTTGAGCAAACACAAGCTCCGGACCGGACTCACTGCCTTGGGCGTTTTCTGGGGTATTTTCATGCTGGTCTTCGTATTGGGCATGGGCAAGGGACTCGAAAATGGAGTCGTTCGGGGTTTCGGATCCAGGGCAAAAAACCTGATGTACGTCTGGTCTTGGCGAACCTCTATTCCTTACAAAGGCTTCAAGGCTGGTAGAATACCCCGGTTAACTTTTCAGGATATCCAAGCCATCAAGGACAATGTAGAAGAGGTTGAATTTGTGGCACCACGGTATTCGATTCAAGCTCCTGTAGTGTACAAGGAAATCAGCGACAATTATGAGATCCGGGGTGAGCTAGAGGATATGATCCGAATTGAAGCCCTTCAGGTTTTTCAAGGTAGGTATGTCAATAAAAAAGACGTGGAGGAAAGCCGAAAAGTAGCGGTTTTGGGAAAGCGAACCGCCGAGGTTTTTTTCGGGCAGGAAGAACCCATTGGAAAAAGTATTCGTATTCGGGGTATAGAGTTTAAAGTAGTTGGGGTATTTGGCCCGCTGGAAATCAAGCCCTGGACCGAAAGTGATATGGAAGCCATTGTCATTCCAATGACCGCCATGCACAGAACTCTCGTCTCTGGCAACCGGGTAGACTATTTTGTGTGCAGTTCTCAACCCCACGTTCTGGTGAGTGAAGCGGAGGTATTGGTCAAAAAATTACTCAAGGAAAGGCATTCCATTTCGCCGGAGGATCCACAGGGCATTAATTCCTACAATATGGAGGAACAATTTCAGCAAATTACGAACCTGTTTTTAGGCATAGAGTCCTTCTTGTGGTTCGTGGGCATCTGTACCCTGCTAGCCGGAATTCTGGGAGTGAGTAATATCATGTTGATCACGGTAAAGGAAAGGACGAAGGAAATCGGGGTGCGGAAGGCCCTGGGAGCAACACCGCGGTCAATCATCAATATGGTTTTAACCGAATCGATATTTATCACCTCCGTATCAGGCTACTTGGGTCTGGTTGCGGGAACATTGGTAATAGGTGGGATTAATTACCTCATGATTTCCAATGGAGTTGAAAATGAGAACTTTCACAATCCACAGGTCAATATTTACGTCGGGATCAGTGCGATTATTTTGCTGATAATCGCAGGTGCACTGGCAGGGTTAATACCGGCTAATCATGCGGCTAGGATCAAACCCGTCGTCGCCCTAAAAGATGAATAAGCTCAAGTAGCGATTTGACAACATGTTAAATAGGCATTTCAAAAAACATCACCCTTAACGACAAAATTTAACGTATACCATGAGAGGTTTCCTAATTGCATTAGGTGTATTTGTAGTACTCTCCGCTATCGGACTGATCTACTATTTTTCCCAACAGCGAAACAAAACGTCTGACAGCTTTGATACGGAAAAGCCCATTATCGCAGATGTTGTAAAAAAATCGGTGGCGACAGGGTCGATCAAACCACGATTAGAAATCATGATCAAGCCGCAGGTTTCAGGTGTGGTACAGGAGCTGTATGTAGAAGAAGGTGAGGCAGTCATCCAGGGCCAAAAATTGGCCAAGATCAAATTGGTGCCCAATGAGGTCAACATCAATACCGCACAATCAAATTTGGAGCTGGCCAAACTACGGCTCACCGAAGCCAAGCGTGAATTGCAGCGTCAAAAAGAAGTGTTTTCCAAAAACCTGGACGTAGAATCGGCCCAAGCTACTTACGACAACGCATTGGAACAAGAACAACGCCAGCGCCAACTCTTGGATGAAGGTGTAATTGCCCAGCAGGCGTATGACCAATTCAAGCTTGACCTGAACATCGCCACAGCGGCATTGGATAATGCCAAGATTATTGCCAATAATAGCCTCAAGCAGTTTGAAACACAGGTAGATATTCGAAAGCAGGAACTGGATGCCGCGGTAAATAACCTACAGCTGTTACGGGAAGGTGCGTCCAGCAATTCCCGGCAGGTAAACAATGTCATTGTTTCTACGGTACAAGGTATGGTACTGGATATCCCGGTAGAAACCGGCTCTTCAGTCATTGAACGGAATAACTTTAATGAAGGTACGACCATTGCGACGGTGGCCGATATGAGCAACCTCATCTTTGAAGGGAAAGTTGACGAATCCGAGGTGGGCAAACTAAGAGAAGGCATGCCTCTTACATTGACAGTTGGGGCCATTGAAGGTCATACCTTTGATGCTATCCTGGAATTTATTTCTCCTAAAGGAGTTGATGAGGAAGGAACGGTCAAGTTTGAGGTACGGGCAGCCGTTAAGCCCTCTGAGGAGGTATTTCTGCGAGCGGGATACAGTGCCAATGGAGATATCATTATGGACCGAAGGGATCAGGTCATTGCGATCAAAGAACGCGATGTACTCTTTGAAAATGACACCAATTACGTTCAGGTTTTAGTGGGTGATCGGGAATTTGAAAAGCGCCCAATCCAGCTTGGCCTTTCTGACGGAATTCAGGTAGAAGTCCTTAATGGCTTGGATACGACTACCCAGATCAAAGTGTTAAAAGGGGATGGAGAAGGGTAATCCTAGCTGTATAGTTACCGGGTAACTATTTTTATAGATTCTTACTCCATTGAAAATTAAATTCTCAGTGATGGCCCTCCTTTTCTAATCCAACATTACCTTAGGGAGTGCTAATAACTATATCAAGTTGAGTAAGTTCTTCGTATCCTTCGTTTGCCAAAGAAGATATCTAATGCATCCTAACACCGCTTTAAGGAGAGAATGTCATATTTCCCAAGATCATTCTTCCTTAAAACCGGTAAATGCACTGACGCCCATTTTAGGGTCCGCACAAGCTCGAATTAAAAACACAATAGCTTACGACAAGCTATTTTTAATTCGGTATAAAGCTGCCTTTTTCCTGGCACTCTGGCTTATCACCAACATGGTCCACCTCCAAGCTCGAGACTCTGTCCTCGTTTTATCGGATGCCTGGATGCAGGCCATGACGGAAAATGATGTGATCAACATCGATAAGTACATGACCGATGATTACTACCTCGTCCTGATCGGCCGACGCGATGGCCGGATTCCCAAACCGGAGTGGATGAGCAACCTGAAATACTATACCCACTTGGGCTATGAAAACCCACATGTGATCACCTTAGATTCAACCACCAAAATCGTTTCCTACCGCGAACAATTCACCGTAACCGAGGATGCCTGGTATCAACCCAAGTTTAAGACCTGGGCTCCTATCGTGGATATTTGGGTTAAAACCGGGGGAGATTGGAAGGTCAAACGCCGGCTTGCCGGAGACTGGGCCCTGTTTCTGTGGTGGGACCGGGCACTTGGGTTTATCACTGGGATCGCATTTCTGGGTATTATCCTGTTTATCCGGCGCGGTTGGCAAAAATGGAGCGCTAAACGAACTCAAGCATCAAGCTGAAACGCATATGGGAAACGCACTTCCTTTTTACCGGAAGTGATGAAAGTATCTTTTTCCATTGAGATAATCTTTTATTTTGGACGCATGAAGCATCATTTCTATTTGCTGATGGTATGGGCTTTATGCCTGGCTTGTAGCCCATCAACTCCAGAAGGACAAGATTCTCCAACAGATTCCCCGCCTCCAGGTATGGTTTGGATTCCCGGCGGAACCTTTCAAATGGGCAGCGAAGCCCAGCTGGCTCACCAGGTGGAAGGCCCGATACACGAGGTAGAAGTCCAGGGCTTTTGGATGGATGAAACCGAGGTCACTAATGCCCAGTTTAGTCAATTTGTCGGGGCCACTGGCTACCAAACCGTGGCCGAGCGCCCCGTTGATTGGGAAGAATTAAAAAAGCAGGTTCCGCCCGGCACCCCGAAACCACCGGAAGAAGTGCTACAACCAGGTGCCCTTGTCTTCACACCACCCGACTACCCCGTTTCCTTAAGGGATATGAGCCAATGGTGGAGTTGGGTGAATGGAGCCGATTGGGAACATCCAATGGGGCCAGATAGTCATATTGAAGGAAAGGAAAACTATCCGGTCGTTCACATTGCTTTTGAAGATGCACTGGCCTATGCCGAATGGGCCGGAAAACGGTTGCCAACCGAAGCGGAATGGGAATTTGCCGCTCGCGGGGGTCAACCCAATCAACCCTTTGCCTGGGGCGATGAACTCACACCCGACGGTGCCTTTTTAGCCAATTTTTTCCAGGGACAGTTTCCCCATAACAATTCCTCCAAAGACGGCTTTATGCGATCGGCTCCAGTGAAGAGCTTCCCCCCAAATGCATATGGCCTTTATGATATGATCGGCAATGTGTGGGAATGGACAGTCGACTGGTACCGTCCGGATACCTACAGCCGACGCCCCCCCGGTAAGGTCCTTGTAAATCCGGAAGGGCCTGCCGAAAGCTGGGATCCCCAAGACCCATACAATCCGAAGCGCGTCACTAAAGGAGGGTCTTTTCTCTGCAGCACCGAGTTTTGCTGGAATTACCGACCCAGTGCACGCATGGCCACAGCCTTCGATAGCGGGCAGGAACATTTGGGCTTCCGTTGTGTGAAGGATGCAGAGTAAGCGCTCATTGGACTATGCATAAAAGGAACTTGGGATAGTACCTTGGCTGTTGGGGTTATGCTGTCTGGGCAGATGCTGGCGACCTCTAAACCCGGCATTCGACACTCGAAACTCGACATTTGCAACCCCTCCACAATCGAGAATTGGACATAAAAATTGAAAATCCATGTCTTATACCGTTTTAAATTGAGAAGGTCGCAAATAGAAACGAGCTTATTTTTCTGCTAATCAAGGCGAAAAACGTAGGCATAGCCTGAGCTACGGCGAGGCTTTTTAACGCTGAGTAGGGGAAAAAGAAGCCGTTTACATACGTCATTTTCATTTTAAAACGGTATTAGCATTTGTATTCGTCACTCCGCACTCCCAAATCGGCATTCGCCAATCGAAATTCGCCATTCGATATTTGCAATTTGTCACTCGATGCTGGATGCTCGATACTGGATACTTGCCATTAGACACTTGGAACTTGCCATTCGGCACTCGCCATTCGTGATTTGCCACTCGGCATTTACCATTTGACATTGGCCATTCTGAGGTTACCACAATCGATCTCCTACAATTTCTTGATAAACAGGTTGATAGTACTGTCTGCTAATCGGCAGTTTCCGATCCTGAACGACCACCTGTTTACCCTCAATAGCCCGGATATGCCGCTTATTGACCAGATAGGACCGATGGATTCGAATAAATTTGGAAGAGCCCACATCTTGGGCAATATTTT
>CAZXLD010000026.1:0-6519 GCA_964641965.1 uncultured Saprospiraceae bacterium
GCATCCAGCATCCAGCATCCAGCATCCAGCATCCAGCATCCAGCATCCAGCATCCCATCTCCTTACTTCAATTAATCATTGGTTAATACCCTTTATCGGGTTCTTATATTATTCAAACGAAACAAACATTCCCAGAAAAAAGGACCAGTCTGATGCCGGAAGAACCGGAGCGCTCACCATACCATCGGCTGAGAACTGATAACTGAACACTTGCTGAAATCCAAACGGATTTCTGACCGAACAGTAAAGTACCGTAAAATTGCCTTTGATATGAGTCAAGTAACTCAAATTGAGATTCAAATTGTGATAAGCCGGGGCAGTATCTTCCAGAAACTGTTCTGAATTCGGATTGAAATACGTGCGCCCGGAAGCAAATGTATAGGCAAGCCCCAATCGAATAGGCGCTTGCTTTAAACTGTAGTTGGCCACCAAATTAGCGGTGTGCGGAGTAATGAAATCAGGCGTTGCCTCAACAGGATAATCTCTAAACTCTCGTTTTGAATCCAGGAAAGAATAGGTAATCCAATAATCCAGGCCTTTAATGGTTTTCTTATCCCGCCAAAAGAGGTCAATTCCCCTGGCATAGCCCCGCCCCTTATTGTCCAACGACTGGTCAGGTAATAGCCGTACCAGGTCGTGATAGGGTTTCCAATACGCTTCTACCCGGAAGGTATAATTCGGGTTCATCCATTGGTAATTAGCCAAAAAATGAGCCGATCGTTCATAATCTAGAGGTTGCCCCAAACGGAGCCATTCCGATTCCGGACGCTGATAGAACTGGCCGTATGCTAAAGAAAGCTGGCTATACTTCCCTGTTTTATATGCCACGGAAAAACGGGGAGCGAGATTAACGGCATCCACCAGTTGATCGTATTCTGTTCGCAAGCCCAGCCGAAACGCCCATTTCTTACCCATATTGATGTCAGCCTCCGCAAAACCAGCCGCATACCAGCCCCGCACGACAGCTTCCAATTCATTTCTCCCATGTGATTCGTCTAGCAATTGGGCCTCCCCTCCAAACTTCAAATAAACGTTTCGTCCTATGTCCCTGCCCAGAGTTAGTTTGCCTTGAGCCAAAATTCCGTTGAGTCCAAACTGATCCGATTCTATTTTTGTATTATCGGTATCCCAACCCAGAGATAGGCCCGAATACAGACTCCACCGGTCCTTCAAAATACCCTGGAAAGAATTATTGATAAATAAATTCTGATTTCGGTTGGAGAAGTTAATCGCACGATCCGGCCGATCAAGATCCGGGAAACGCATTCCGATCCTTCCCTGTTGATACTGAAGGTAAGATTTGAACAACCCACTTTGCGTTTTATGCAGGACACCTACTGAACCTTCTCCGCCCGTAGGCGGGATCACCCAATCCCGATTTTGGGGGACGATGCGCATCAACGGCAACAGATTCGTATATCCACCATTCACCAATAAAGCTGTTTTTCGATTCCATAAATGGGTGTGAGAAAGGTTTACCCCCGCCATGTTCAGACTAAAACCTGTAGATGTTTTATTTGGAAGATCCTGAGTCTCCAGCAGGATGACTGAAGACAATGCTTGTCCGTATTCTGCTGAATAACCACCAGTTGCAAAGAGCGTACCTTTAAAGGCAAAAGGATCAAACCGGCCTCTTCCCGGAACATCTGGCACTGAGCTAAAAAAAGGCCGTTGCACTTGCATGCCATTGATAAAAGTCCGGGTTTCGTAAGCTTCTCCCCCACGCACAAAAATCCCAGTCTGATCTCCAACCGGCGAAACCCCGGGCAGGGTTCCTAATGCTCCGTAAATATCGCCTTGCGATCCCGCATTGGTCACAATATCAAGCGGTTTCAATAAAGCAGACTTTTTCTCATCCCCCGCTTCAAAAGCACCTGCTGTGATAACGATTTCATTTAAAGTAGCACTGGCAGCTTTCAGTTCAATGTGCAGAAAAAGGGTATCCGAATCGATTTGGATGGTGGTTTGGTAGGTTTCATATCCAATCGACTGCACGATTAAACGGGCTTCGCCTTGTTCAGTAGTGGCAAAGGCAAAGATCCCTTTTTCGTCGGACGCTCCTCCATCAAAGACCTCATCCAGATATACGTTGGCATAGGCTATCGCTTTGCCTTTGGTGTTCAATAGCTTCCCAATAATAATAGCCTGAGCATTGGTAGATTGCCAAAAGGCGAATACCAGGTACAGGCAACTCCCAACTAGGTACCATCGATTCATTTCCAGAGTGTTGAGCTGAATGATGAATACCTACTAGCGACCCTCCAGTTGGGCCATTAATTCACCTAGCCGGTAATGATCCGGAAATTTGCGTAGCCCTTGTTTGCAATAGAGAATGGCATTTTCGTAATGCCCTTCCCGTTGGTAATACATTGCCAGATAAAGATAAGCTTCATCCTTACCCCAGGTAGGCGCATGGTCGTAAGCTGCGCTTTGATCTGGCAGACCGATGGCTTTAGTCAGGCACTTTTCGACTTCTTGTCCACCACCATACGCTTTCGGTGTATAATAGTCGCTGCGGCCAAGGCCCATCCACGCCCTCAGGTTGTCGGCATCCAACTTAATCGCCTTGTTGTAATGACGATCGGCTTTGTTGGAATATGGAACTGCCATATTGGGTTCAAAATTAATAGCCAAGCTGTAGAGCACACCGAGAAGCGCATGCTTTTCCGACGCTGCTTGTTTCAGACCTTCGAGTTGGTCAATCGTTTCTGTTAACCGAGCCTTGGCTTGCTCTTTTTGATCGATGGACATGTAAAAGATGACTTCTTGGTACATCCCATAGGACATCCAATAAGCGGTAGTTGAAGAGCCATCCTTACGGAATTCTATATCCAGCTCCTCTACAACAGGAAGTACTTCGTTTTCCCCAAGTTGAAAAGAGGCGTCGCGCGCATCCAATATACGTTCTTGTATACCGGTCAGATATTCTTGAGCAAATAGAGAATAAGAGCCTAAGATCAGGCAAGTGAGGGTAAACAGTCGGGTCATTTCCTTTTTCTTAACAAATAAAAAGGACTGCGGCAATCATAGGCGTATTTTTCGGTGAGTGGTAATGGAAGATCGGTGGATGGCATTCAAGCTTCTAAATCGGTGGTTTTTATCCCATCCTTGTATTGAATGGTCCGGTAAGGGAATGGAATTTCAATTCCGGCTGACTGGTATAGCCCAACAATCTGTTCAAAGGTGTCGCATTTAGTGGTAAAACCGTCACCCTGGTTGGTTGTCCAAGCCCATGCTCGGAGAGTAACGAAAAAGTCCCCTAAAGCCAGTACCCGGACTCGTACTTTGGGCTCTCCCGCTTCTACCTGTTCAGGAGTTCGGCAATCCAGAACTAACGGATGAGCCTCCAGATAATCTCTCAGTATAGTTTTAGCCAAATCAATATTGGAATCGTAGGAAATAGAAAGCTCTATAAAATTACATACCCGTTCTTCAATCAAATCAGAATTCACGATCACTTCATCGCTAATAATCGAATTGGGAATGACAATGCGCTGGTTTTGAAAATTGCGAATCACCGTATGTCGTAAGGTGATATCTTCTACGATTCCCTGAAGTGTATCGCGTACGATTACCCTGTCGTTAATCCGGTAAGGTTTGAATAGCACTATAAAAACTCCACTCACGATATTGCTCAGTGCCTGTTGGGAAGCCAAACCGACCGCTGCAGCCAAAATACCTGCACCGGCCAATAGCGAATTGGCAAGGCCGCGCAAGGATTCTACCTGTGAAATCGCTAAACCGAAACCCGTCAAATAGACGACAGCACTAATCAGGTGCCCAAAAAAACGATAGTTGGTCGGGTCGTTTTTCTGCACCAGAGTGGATCGCAAAATCAACCGCCAATAGACCCTCCGAACCAAGTAAGCTACGATAAAGGTCGCCAGCAAAATGCCAACCACGATCAAGTAGAGCAATGAACTTTCAAGGTTCTCCATGCAGCTATTCCTCCGTTTTAGTCGGCAATATGCAGAATCTTTCACCAAAAGAAGGAAAAAAACGGAACACACCTGTTTTCATTCCACAATCCACCTCCTTTGTCAAAAGAACACACTTAGGCCGGCCCGGATGAAGAAAGGGTATCCTGGCGTAAAGTGGAGTTCGGAGACGGGTTGTGGCTCGTCAAACAGCCGAGATTCAGTGTCAAACTGTGCTTCATTCCATTCGGTATCAAAAAGATTTTCCACCATCAGACTTAATTCAAATCGCTTGTGCGTATAATTCAAGTTGAGGTCGAATACCGTATAGCCAAGTGCAACCACAGAATTATCTTCGTTGGCAGGGCGATCCTGAATATACCGAAAACGAATGGCCCCGTTTAAACCAAAAGGCGCACGAAAACCTAGCCCTCCGGCGCTTGTCAGGCGAGGTGCCAGCGGAATCCGGTCTGCTTCCGGGTCGGCATCCAGAAACGAGGCATAGGCATAGTTTAGATCCGCATCCAGAAACAGCCAGGAAACTGGCTGAAGCCGAGCTGAGAAATCTACGCCCAACCGGCGAGTCGGGTTTCCGGCTTCCACAACCGCCTCATCCCCAACATACACGAATTCTTGCTGTAAGAATAAATGCCATAACGCCGCTTGAAGTAAAACCTTTGCACTGGGCTTCCATTGAACGCCTAGGTCATTCCCGAAAGCCAGCGGAATTGTTCTTTCGGCTTGCTGAGTCACGACTACCCGCGCATCATTGGAATGGAATCCAATCCCATTTTTCAGGTACAATTGAAGAGTGGGCGTCAGCTGATACACCAGATTTAACTTGGGAGATACAACCACCTGATCCGCCGATTGAGTTTGGTACACCGAGTCTAGCCGATCATAATATTCAAACCTGAAGTAATCAGCTCGAATACCACCATTGAGAAGGAAAGGACCAATTTGTATCCGTTCATCTGCATATACGGACACATTGGTTTGAAAGACATCCCCCAAAGATCGAGTTAGCAACATTTCTTGCCGATTTCGCGTATTGGAAAGCTCATTGTCCTGAATGCGATCGTGTCGAAGGTCAAAACCCAAACGGGAATGGAGGGAAGCACGCCCCCAGTCATCTTGTCGTTGATAACTACCTCTGTAGCCGAAGATATCGCGCTTTTCTCGTTGCCGAATCTGGTCTCCATTAATCGGGTCATTCAGGAAAAAGGTGAAGTTGGAATACAATTCAAAATTGTACCTGGAGTAATAAACCTGATTTGTAAAAAAAGCCTGTTCTCCCAGCGGCTTACGGTGCTTGATATAGAAATTGGTTCGTCCGGTGTGCCCTCCTTCCGTATCGTCAATAGCTCCAAAACGACCTATGATCCCCTGATCAACTGCACGCTGCGGAATTTGTCCGGAGGCGTCCCACCGGCTTGTAAAGGTCGAACCTCCCAGTTGCATGGTGGAACCATTGGGTAGTATCCAATGAAATTTCCCTGTCAGATTGAGGCGATTGAAATTTTGAGGACTTTCAAAAGGACCATCGGTTTGTAGGTATTCCAAGCCCACATACGCATGTTGATTCTTCTGATTTTCCGATTTTCCTAAGAGATCTGCCAGAACTACCCCCCGGAGCGATCCAAACTGGCCGGCTTCCAATTTGACCAATGAGCGATCCAGCCAATTTCGAGTCTGATAGGAAACGTACCCGGCCGTTGTAAAGTCCCCCCGCTCGGCATAATAGGGTCCTTTCCCAAAATCAACCGTTTGGATCAATTCGGGGATTACAAAATGAATATCTGCATAGCCTTGGCCGTGGGCATGCGAGACCATATTTACAGGCAACCCATCCACTTCAATGGCGACATCCGTACCATGGTCAATATCGAATCCCCGCAAAAAAATCTGCTCCGCTTTACCCCCTCCCGCATGCTGTGCCGTAATTAAACCCGGCACAATACGCAATACATCTTGGGCAGACCGGACTGGTCTCAGTTGGATGTCCACTTGGCTTAAGGTCCTCAAGTTGGCAATTTCAGGAGCTGAGATTACGACCTGCTCCAAATCAAACGCGCTGGGTTGAAGGCGAATCAACAACTCTTCCGTCGGGTTTCGAATTTCCACCCGCTGAACTGCATAGCTAACATGTGAAACCGAAATAAAATCCACAATCGAGTCCGTCCGGAATGAAAAAGTACCGTTTTCGTCTGTTTCTGCTCCAAAAGCCTTCCCTTCAATCAATATCAAGGCTCCGCTTATGGGAGTACCGCTTTGGGCATCCTCCACCATTCCTCTGATCTCGTTATGGACATAGGCCCAACCAGGCGCATGGAACGAAATAAAAATGCAAAGCAGGAAAAGGTAAAATTGGTTATTCATGGTAGCTAGTTTTTACACGTCCAGATGTATTTATGCTTCGTTATAGCATACGATGTAAAAACCCGCTCCGGTTTGCCTTGCGGAATATTTTCATTTTTCAAATCCCTCAATTGAAGGAAAGCCAGCAAGAAAACCCGACAAATGGCGAATGGCAAATTCCAAATGGCAAATGCCGAATGTGGAATGGCGAGTGCGGGGTGCGGAGTGACGAATGTGGAATGGC
>CAZXLD010000026.1:6619-62599 GCA_964641965.1 uncultured Saprospiraceae bacterium
TGCATCGTCCACCGTGTACCGTGCATCGTCCACCGTGTACCGTGCATCGTCCACCGTCTACCGTGCATCGTCCATCGCACATCGAGTATCCAGCATCCAGCTACAAGGATCACGCCTTTAGGCGTAAGTATCGCGCCGCAAGGCGCTAGCATCGCGCAGCGAGCATCGGCAAAGCGCGAATCCAGCTAATCGATCAGGAAACAGCCGAAGCTAACCATTCCTCCAGCGTACATTTTCGAATAAAGCTCTCTACCCAAGCTGGAGTATCAAAGAAAACGCGTTCTTTTTGGAGTATTGGTTGGGTTTTAAAGTTGGATAAGGAGGGTGAAAACCCCGAAAAAAAAGGCCGCACCTCTCCGGGTGGCAATACGGAGGCTTTTCCAATTTGCTTAAGGGTTTCCCATTGAAAAGAAGACAGTTCGCCAGCTTGGTTGAAGGCCCGTTTGGCTGCGGATAGATGGTATTCGATTCGATCCAACCAACCCAACTCCAGTAGGCAAACCAAGTAGAGCAAGGCTGAAAAATAGTGCAGCTCTTCCCTCAAAAAAGCCGAACGTTCCAGAATAATTCGATTCAAATAATCTATGGCTTTTTCATATTCGCCACACCCAAAATGCAAATATGCCAATTTGTAATAGAGGACAAGTATTCGGTGCTCGTCCATACTAGGTCCATATTCTCGTATGGTTTCTTCTACCTTGGGCACAAGCGCTAATCCTTTCCGATATGTTCCTTGTAAGTAGTGAAGGTTTAGTTCGGAAAGCACCAGATAAACCTGAGCAAGCATTTGGCTATTTGGATTAAACTGATCTTGTTGTTCTTCAATAAAGCCTTTAAACTGATTTAGGTATCTCGGATATTCAGCTACTTGTTCTTCGAGGAAATAGAATAGGAGTAAGTAGTACATGCCTCGAATAAACAGATCGGGATCTTTTACCCGAATTTGCTCATACAGATTCAAGAGATTAATCCAGTTTTTGGCAGCGGTGCGAGCCGATGGAAAGTCCAGCAGAATGTAGTGATACCACATCTTGGCTTGATACAAATTAATGCGTTCATTAAAAGTGAGACTTTCTTCGGATCCGTACTTGGGAAGCATCAGCTGATAATAAGCCCGAATCGCTTTCCGGTCGGTTGAGGCTTTGGCATGCCCATACTGAATAAACCAACCTTGAATCTGGATATTAAAATTGGAATACAAGCTTCCCCGATAGATAACCCGGCTTCGCTTCTCCGTTTCCTCCAGTAAGGTTTCCATTTTGTTTTCTACGGTCCGGCTTCGGGTAATGTGTCGGGCCTCAATCGTTTTCTCGAATTCAAGAATCTCCAGATGCAGTAAATCCTGGTGGTGGTTTACGGCAATGGGTTTGATTCGACCCAGTAGCTTCAAGGCTTGCATGTACAGCCCTTTTCCATACAGGATACGAGCAAAGTCGAGTTGTTCCCGTATTTGAATGTCGATATTCTTCTTAATGTGGATCAAACGCAGGCTGATCAGGATCTGCTGATACAAATGCCGCTTTAAGTTGGCGAGCTGGGGTTTTTCCACTTCGGGCAACCGGCTCAGGAGCTGTTGCTCGTCATATTCTTCAAGGCGGTCTAATACATCAAAAAGCTGAACGAATTTGGGGTCCATATTCGCCGAAAAACGATTGACGTAAAGCCGAAAACTCCTCTTCTCAGCCTTGGTCAAGGACTTGATCAACCTGAATAATATGTCCCTTGAAGGGTTGAACATAATAGAATACGTTACTTAATTTTCTATAAATCAATTTTTTAACTAAAAAAGAAGGTCTTTGAAATTCACAAAATAGAATTATTCTTTATTTGCAGATTATGAAAATGGACGGTTCTTTGACTGTAATTAATGTGTTCATTCAACATCTCCCATCCGCCAATGAATGGAGATGTGTGTAGAAAGGGGTAAAACCCAGGTGCCTATGAAAAAAATTGAGGCTATCATACGTTTATCCAGTTTCGACAAAGTAAGAGATGCGTTAGCCGAAATTGGGGTCCGTTTTTTTACGCTTAAAGAGGTTAAAGGGTTCGGAATCCAGAAGGGCAATAAGATCGTTTATCGAGGCAGTTCCTATGATCCCGATTACATTGATCGCCTTCAATTGGATATTTTGACGACCGATGAACGAGTAGAGGCCATATCCGGTGTCATCACTCAAGCTGCCCATACCGGCGAAGTCGGAGACGGAAAAATTGTGGTCTTGAATGTGGAAACAATAACTCGAATCCGTACCCAGGAAAAGGACGCGGCTGCTATTTGAGCCTGGTTGACTCTCAACAACTTATTCAGCAATTGCTCGGATACACCAAAGGCCTCGTGGGTTGCGCCGGGGGCATTTTGCTATCCGAATAACCAAGATTTCACCTCGTTATGAACGAAGCCTTATTTACTGCCAATAACCTCTGGATACTGATCGCAACAGCCCTGGTATTTGTGATGCACCTCGGTTTTTCGATGTTGGAATCCGGATTTGTGCAGCGAAAGAATGTAGTCAATATCCTCTTTAAGAATGCTATGATCATTGCTATTGGCTTATTGACCTATTGCTTCTGTGGATTTAACCTAATGTACCCGGACGAACCGATTACTTCCTTTTTCGGCTTTGACGGCTTTGGTCTTTATCCTCCTGAAGGAGACGCAGCTGGAATTGGATATACCGATGGTAATTACACCTACTGGTCCGATTTTATTTTCCAGGCTATGTTCGCTGCTACAGCGGCCACTATCGTATCGGGGGCAGTAGCCGAAAGGATTAAACTCAATGCATTCCTGCTGTTTGCCACGGTTTTTGTAGCCGTGAGTTATCCGCTGACCGGTATGTGGAAATGGGGAGGTGGATGGCTTCATCAACTGGGATTCCACGATTTTGCAGGTTCCACCCTGGTACACGCCGTTGGAGGATCAGCAGCATTGGCTAGCGTATTGTTACTTGGGCCTCGCCGGGGCAAGTACACCAATAAAGGTATAAAGCCCATTCCGGGGCATAGCATGCCCTTGGCTGCCTTAGGCGTTTTTCTATTGTGGTTTGGATGGTATGGTTTTAACGGCGGATCGGTTTTATCGGCCGACCCCATGAGCGTTTCCTTGGTATTTGTCACCACCTCTCTGGCAGCAGCCGGTGGAGCCGTTGGCGCTTTTTTCGTGTCCTATTGGCTGTTTAAGTCGCATGATCTTTCCATGGTATTGAATGGTATTCTCGGCGGATTGGTGGGTATTACGGCAGGAGCGGATATCATGACTCCTACTGCAGCTGTACTTATTGGCATAATTGCGGGAGCCATCATCCCGGTAGCAGTCGTTCAATTTGATAGGCTGAGGATTGATGATCCGGTTGGAGCGACCTCTGTCCATTTGGTTTGTGGCATATTGGGGACACTGGTTGTCGGGGTCTTTGGTGCCAAGGCCGGATGGGACCAATTTCTGATTCAGCTTTTGGGCGCGGCTTCCATTTGTCTGTTTTCCTTTGCCTTTGCCTATGGCTTAATGTATTTACTGAAATCAACAATTGGTATTCGGGTTTCCAAAAGTGAAGAACTCAGCGGCCTGGATATCGGGGAACATGAAATGAAAGCCTATCCCGACGAACCGGAAGAGGGCTGGTCATTGGCGTCCCTTGGTTAAGCGGACTTTCCCAAAACTGATCATAAACAATCTATTTTTCGAATCGCAAAAAACACTATTCTTCCATGGCAAAATTTAAATTCGAATACATCTGGCTGGATGGCTACAAGCCGGAGCCCATGTTGAGAAGCAAAACCAAGATCATCGATATGGATTTCTTTGATGGTGATCTTGCCAGCCTGCCCGTCTGGTCCTTTGATGGCAGCTCTACTGAACAGGCGGAGGGCCATTCTTCCGATTGCTTGCTCAAACCCGTACGTGCCTACACCGATCACGGCCGCAAGAATTCTTTCTTGGTCATGTGTGAAGTGTTAGACGCTGAAGGCAATCCGCATTCAAGCAATACCAGGTCGTTGTTTGACGACGATGAACATTTTTGGTTTGGCTTCGAACAAGAGTATGTCCTTACTCGAGATGGTCTGCCGGTAGGCTTTCCCAAAGATGGATATCCCGGTCCACAGGGTCCCTATTATTGTTCCGTCGGAACAAGTAATGCCGCAGGTCGCGAGATTGTGGAAGAGCACCTGGATATTTGCCTGCAAGCCGGTATCGAACTGACTGGTATCAATGCCGAAGTCATGTTAGGCCAGTGGGAATACCAATGCTTTGGAAAGGGGGCAAAAAAAGCAGCTGATGACCTCTGGGTAAGTCGATACTTGCTGCATCGGGTAGCCGAAAAGTATGGGGTTGAGATTGAATTTCACCCCAAACCAGTGCGAGGTGACTGGAATGGATCGGGTATGCACACCAACTTCTCCAATCATGAAATGCGAGAAATGGGTGGAAAGGAATATATGACGGCTGTATTGGAAGCGTTTCGACCCGTTCACGCAGCGCATATTGCAGAATATGGTTCTCAAAATGATATGCGCTTAACCGGACTTCACGAAACCCAATCAATCGAGAAATTCAGTTATGGAGTTAGCGACCGGGGTGCTTCGATTCGTATACCGGTATCCACAGCTTCCAATTGGAAAGGTTACCTGGAGGATCGCCGGCCGGCTTCCAATGCCGACCCGTACCGGGTGGTTGCTCGAATTCTGAAAACGGTGGGAGAGGCCAAAATGTCCAAGGCTCAAGTTGAAGCTTCCACCGTCTAGAGACAAAACGTTGTTATATCGGATTAGTATTAGTGAGTAAAGGGGTCCTTCGGGACCTCTTTTTTGATTTGTAACCAGAATATGCGAATAAGGGCATCTGGAATACCTTCTTAAAATAGGTTAATTTAAGCAGATCAAACACCTGCTTAAATGCCATGCCCTGCACCTGTCTACCGATTGTATAGCCTTTTCTTGCGTCTTACCCTGCCTTTGATTTTACTTTTATCCGGACCCCAAGGATTCGGCCAAAAAGGACAGACTGAGGCCATGAAACAAGTCGAACAGGCCATTGAAATTTCGGCTCCTGCTGTACGAGTCTTGGTGGAAGATTTCTATGAAGAATATAAACGCAAAGTAGTGGCAGGAGCCGACAGCATTATACGATTATCGGATGAGACGCGGGTCATCAAAAATGCGTTACTATGGAAAATATCGGCCCTGTCTTCCATTCAACAAGCGCTGTTCATTAGTGATCCTTTCATTGGTCTTACAGAGGAAGCTACACTCATTTTTCAGATGGAGCATTTTTTTCGTACCGGTGCAGGAAGTGAGGCTTTTGGAGAATATCAACCTATTGCAATTCGAGTTTGTGAAGGACTTATTGAAAAAATGAAAGCATCTGCATCCAATTTGTCGGAAAATCGTGATGTGGAGGTTGGAGTACAGTATCTACAAAACTTTGCCACAGATAACCCGATCAAAAATATGTACTTCGAACGACCTTCCTCCCTTCCTAGCCTGGTAGATATAATTGGCCAGGATGGAGCAGGGATAGGAAAGATCACACAATCTCTGGAGCAGAATTTAGCCCTACTCACCTTTTCCATCAATTCCAGCATCCTTCAACTTTCCGATCAGTTGATCTGGCAGGCAGAATTGGCAGCCTATGAACTGACAGATAAAGTTGAGTTGCCCAAGGGAATAGATGCTACCTTCCAAAACAAACTTGCTCGACTGGATACACTGAGCAATCAGCTCAGCAAAGTATTATCGGTGGCGGAAGCAACCCCTACCCTGGTCAATGAACAACGCACCTTGCTCACCAGTGACCTCCAACGGGAACGCGCAATTATTTTAGCCAGCATCAGATACGAACGGCAAGAAGTCATAGATGATTTGAAAATCGAAATGGACAGCATCCTCGATAAAATTACTTCCGAACGCATAGCTGCCTTAACCTATTTGAATGCACTGACCAACGAACAGATAGATCATAGCTTTGACCGGCTGGATAAGCTGGTACAACGGACGTTGCTACAGATCGGACTTTTTCTGGGTATTTTGGCACTCCTGATTGGACTCGGATTCTTGTTTCTCCGCCGCCGGTAAGTAATTGTCCAATTATTCAAGAGCTGGAAAGAAAGCGTTTAGTTCCTCATCCGTAAGCGGCGTTTGGTCCGCAAATTGCTTGAACAGGTTTAAAGCATCTTTAGAATATTGAACCAAAAATTCAAACGTGTAGCTATCGGGTTCCAATTGGGCAAAAAAACGGGTAGCCCAACTGCTCATCAATTCCAACACCAATTTTTCTTCCCAAGTTGGAATTTGGAAACTCTGAACCCATAGGGGAACCACTTTCTCAAGGTCGCTCAAATGGGTAGTTTGGAAGATTGCTTTAAACCTGGCTTTATCCTGACGGAAGGCCAATTGCTTTTGAAAATAGACGTACTCTTTGAACTGGACCAACAGCCGAAGATAATCCGGATAATAATTGGAACAGGAGTTTTCTATTTCATTCTGGTACAAGCCGTTTCGTACCTCATGCTCCTTCAGAATCTCCTCGAGAAAGCGGTCATTTAATTTAAAATGATAGTAATAATTAGACCTTTTCAGATCAAAAGATCGGGCAAGCACCTCAATCTTCATGGTATCCGGACCATTATAGGCAAACCATTGATAGCCTGCCTTTATCCATGCTGAGGGTTTAGACATTTGTTTAGGGGTACTACGTGAAAGTTGCGATTTGAGCTAATGTAGCAACATATCAATTCCCCAACAAACATCTGTTTTCATCAACTATCGGATTTCCTCACCATTAACGAAACCGATTCTGCTGTTCTTCCAGCCCTTTTTGCCGTATCCCTGTGAATTTTCGAATGTTATATCTGAAACTTAACATAAAGTACCGTTGAAGCACCTGCGTAGTTACATCCTCAATAAAGGTTTCGGTAACATTTCGGCTTACGCTTGTATTTTGACCCAGTATATCAAATACCTGAAAAGTAAGTTCGCCCTGATCATTCTTGAAAAACTTCTTACCGATACTGGCGTTCCAAAGCGCGAAATTTTGGTTAAAACCTTCGCTTAGTCCTGTGTATAATTGATGCGTAAGATCGGTTCGAAAAACGATGCCAGGCCCAAATGTCCACACCAAGCTGGCTTCTGATCGTTGATTGAGATAGCGGTTATCTTGCTGGGATTGGAGTGAATTTCGGACCAATCCAATGGCACTGGTTGTACCGATCGTAAAATCCAGATTCTCATTGATATTACTAGACAAGGTAAGCCCCAGGTTCAAATCTGTTGAATTGGCGAAATTAAGTGCAAGATCGATTTGTCCGGGTTGACGACGGTAGGTAATTCCAGCGTTGATATTCAGATTCGATTTGATAAAGGTCAATGGCAAACCATAAGTAACAAAGAACCTTCCATTCCAAAACCCGTCCAGGTTAACGGGTATGGTGAGCTGTCCGCCTGCGGGAATAGTCACTCCGTTGATAACCGTATCCTGCCTGGAAAATACGGTACTGTTTGCTATATAATTGGAGGTGTAAGCAATATTCCCCAGTAAATAGAGAACAGTTGCTTTTTCCGTATTGGTCAGGTTGTATCGCACAAAGAGGGTGTGGGTATAATTCTGGTCCAGGGCGGCATTACCCGTTCTGAGCTGAAGTGGATTAGAGTTGTCCACCACGTTCTGTAATTGTGAAATGGAAGGGGCTTGAGTTCGCGCTCGATAGCCAAAACGAAGCTGCTTGGAATTGGAAAAGCGAATTCTGGCAAATAAGGAAGGAATTACTGCGAAAAATTGGCGGTCAATGGAAAGCGCTTCCGGAAATTCCTGGGTGCTGTTTAGAGTAGCCCACTGCACTTCCGCTCGTAGATTAAACATGAATTTTCGGTCATTGAATCGGTACCCAATCCCTGGCTCGTGTCTGGTATAACTGCTGTTGAACACATTCGACAAGCCTGGAACTAGTTCATCATATTCACCTGTGCTTTCCAAAAAGTTATTGGTCCTTCTATCCGAATCGTCTTGCTGGTGTCCAACCTCATAGCGCAACTGGAACTGTCCTTTGCGACCAATGGGTTCAGAATACCTGAAATCCCCCTCGATGCCCCATCCATTACCAGCCAGATCAGATTGTTGATCCAGGGTATCAGCTTCTTCAGGATCCTGGATTGAACTGATCTCTGAAAGCAGAAATCCTTCTCCATTATTTTGATTGTAACTATTTTCCATGCTTAAAGTGAGGCTCCTGCCCCGTTTGGCAAATCGCTGGCGGAAGATCAGATCACTGGAAAAATCCAATGCCTGGAGCAGTGAGCTATTCACATACCGGGTCTGGTTTAACTGCGTGTTCCCAGCAATGGTTTGGCCTTCGGTAAGTTCCTGCCCGTCATTACTTTGGGCGCTAAACCGGGGCCGCCAGATCAGCGAGGTCCGATCGGAAAGGTCCCAATCCAGGCGTAAGTTGGCCCTGTGATTAAAATTATTGCTTTCTGTATCGTTGGTTTCCTCATATACTTGATTTACGTTTTCCTGAGAGAAGAAGGACTGTCGAACCGACTGATCCGCTGTATTTCGATTGTTGTTGAAGAAATAGGAGCCTGTAATTTCCAGGTTGTCGCCCCATTCGTCCGAATAGTTTAAACCAGCTGCGTGCGTAGTTGTAATGCCGTCTTGCTGGCCAACTAAAAAATTACCGGAATCACCTCCCCCTCCACGACGACGACCACGACCTCCGCTACCGCTCGATACCCCTACTAAATCTTCGCTTGAAAAATTCTGCTGGTTAATATTGTTGGACTGCCCGAGCACAGAGATCCGTTGCTCTTCATTAAACAAATTTACGCTGGCGCTTGCCCGATAAACATCTTCGTAACCATAGCCTCCAGTTACATTCCCAAATGTACCGTTGCTCATCCCGGGACGCAGCACGATATTCATCGTTTTGATCGTTTCTCCGCTATTAAAGCCGCTAGCCTGATCTTCATCGGACAAGCGGTCGAAAACCTGTATCTGAGACACAATTTCTGCGGGGAGGTTCTTCAGCGCAGCCGAAGGGTCATTGCCAAAAAAAGGCTTTCCATCCACCAAAATCTCCTGCACTTGCTCGCCTTGCGCCTGGACGCCGCTTCCACTAACGACAATCCCCGGCATTTTTCTAGCCAGGTCTTCAGCCGAGGCATCCGGGTTCGTTTTAAAGGCGTCCGCATTAAAGGCTGTTGTATCCCCTTTTTGGGTAGCGAGCACTTGTTTTCCACGAATCTCAACCTCATCCAGCAAAGTAGATGCGGAAGTCATTTCTAGGGTACCCAGCCAATTTGATTCTCCGGGCTTTAGGCTAATATCAGATTGCAAGGTGTCATACCCTAAAAAGGTAATCGTCATTCGGTATTCACCTGCGGGAATACCTTGAATCCGGAAAAGACCATTATCACCGGAAATTCCAGCTATTTCTTGAGGACCCTTCAGGGATATATGTGCGCCGGGAAGGCCAATTCCATCTGTAGCATCAGCTACTTTACCAACCAAACTGGCCGGTTGGGCCCAACTAACGCTGGCAGCAAAAACAATACAACAAATAGATAGGAAAGGACTCAAATTCATCAGTGTCGGCTCAAGTTCTTATTCAAAGACACAATTACGGAAGGCAATTTTATTTAGCAAGAATCAAATCAATGAACCCTACAATTAAATCCATGAATCGATCCAAAGGAACAGATAATGGGTTGATGGAGAAATATAGTGTCCTGAATGAGTTTTTTAACCGGTTGATTTAGTTCTCTTCAGGAAAAGGTCCAGGATGGCTACATTGAGTCAAATATGGTAAATAGAAACCGATGGCATTGGGCCTTCCATTTGATTGGATGGCTATTGGTATGGTTGGCGTATTCCCTGTTGCTGGGAACTCCGGATAACTATACCAGGGGAATTTGGAGGGGGTTACTGCTTGCAAGTGGTCAGGCATTGCTCGTGTACATTAATGCCTTTTGGTTGATGCCTACATTCTTTTTTCCCAAAAAGTACTTTTTCTACCTAATCCTGGGGACTGTATGGCTAGCTGGCGTTACTTATGTGGCACAGGAAATTAGTAATGCAGCCGAACTCTCGCCCCGTTCCCGATACGAACAAAGCCGGTTAGATAAAGCAAATCGGAAAATCACCCAACAAAAGCAACCGGAAGTCAATCTCCAAACCGATACCCACCGGAGCCAAAGATGGGAGCGCATACGAAACTATTACCTGTTTTGGCGTTGGATTAGCCGTGCTTTCCCCTATCTCATCGCTTTGACTTTCAGTGCGGTTTATGAGGTAACGAAAATGGCGAACCAGCAAGAGCAACGAACTGTAGAATTAAAAAAGGAAAAACTGGAAACGGAACTGAAATTCCTGCAATCCCAAACGAACCCCCACTTTTTATTTAATGCCTTGAACAATATCTATGCCCTTTCGGTGCTTAATTCCAGCCAAACTCCCGAAAACCTCCTGAAGCTATCCGATATGCTCCGGTACATGCTCTATGAAGCAGATGCCACTGACGTTCCAATACAAAAGGAGATTGATTACCTCAAAAACTATATTGACCTGCAACAACTCAAGGATAGCAAGGGGTTGAATGTGGTTGCACAATGGGAAAAAGAAGACCTGAACTGGCAGATAGCGCCCTTACTGTTGATCCCTTTTGTGGAAAACGCCTTCAAGCATAGTAAAATTGAAGACCGGGAAAAGGGATGGATCCAAATTCATTTGTCGATCGAGCAGGGCCAATTGCATTTCCAGGTAGTCAATAGCCTGTTCAAAAACAATGTCTCCAAAGCCCCCACTGGCGGTATCGGGCTTCAGAACGTTATGCGAAGGTTGGATCTGTTGTACCCCAATCGCTACCAGCTGAACATCCAACCCGAAAATGATCGTTTTTGTGTCGATCTAAAAATTGACCTGCGATGAACCGATTGAACTGCCTGATCATAGACGATGAAGAACTGGCCCGCCAACTGCTGGAAACATATGTTCTTAAGATACCCGATCTCAGGCTTGTCGATATGTGCAAAAATCCATTGGAAGCCCTCCCCTTTTTAAAAAGGGAATCAATTGACCTCCTGTTTTTGGACATCCAGATGCCTGAAATAACCGGGATAGACTTTTTGAAAGCGCTCCGGGAAAAGCCTTTTGTGATTTTCACTACCGCCTATCCACAGTATGCTTTAGAAAGCTATGAGTTGGATGTGCTGGACTATTTGGTCAAGCCCATCCGTTTCGAGCGGTTTTTTCAAGCTGTGCAAAAGGCGATTACAAGATCGACTCCAACCATCACCTCGACCGGCAACAAAAAAGAAAGGGAAAAAGACTATTTGCTGGTCCGGGCAGACCATAAGGTATACCGGCTTCCGCTAGAAGATATAGTATACATTAAAGGTATGCAGGAATATGTGGCCTTTCACACCACCTCCCATCGTATTATCAGCCTGAATGCCCTGAAACACCTGGAAGAAACCCTGCCCTCAGACCAATTTATCCGGGTGCATAAGTCGTACATTGTTGCACTGGCCGCCATTCGTTCGCTAGAAGGAAATCAACTGAACATTGGAGGAGAAAAAATCCCGATCGGATCTCATTACAAAGAGGAACTGTTAAAGAGAGTCTTCTCGTGATTTAATGCAAGTCCTCGGCAGGAAAAAGGGCACTATAACGACCAGGACCGTTGTCCTTCCTCCATAGGTATACAGGCCTGAAATTCGCCTGGAATCGGTAGATAAGCTAACACCTCTTCCCCAACTGTTTCCGAACAGAAATAACCTAAAATAACCATTTCCAGCATTCGCGCCATAAACGGCTTTTTGTCCCCTTCCTCTGCTGATCGTCTTCTCGGTTCAATAAAGGCAAGTGCATCCTGAACCTCTTGATTGACTATTTCTACCTGCTGTTCCGAATTTATAAGGAGAAAGCTCGTACCGTATTGTTGAGTAGATTTAGCATGTAGTTGTTCCACGCCCGCTTTCAGAACCATTTGTTCTTCGGAATCCATGCAGGCATACGCAAGCTGATCTACAAACCCTGGAGCACCAACCGTAACGGCTCCGGGAGTTTCGGTCTCAGGCAGAATAATATCGGCAATCCGGGTAATACATTCTGCCTCTTCCGGGCTAAAAAATTGGGGTTCCCAATCCGGAACATTTCTAGCAGTACATCCATTCAATACAGCGGTAGCTGCTGATCCGGAGACGGCAAATCCAAGGAGGAAGGTCGTTTTACGTATTGCTTCTCTGCGATCCATAATTTTTCTTTTTCCTATCGGTCGAAGGATTTTTTTAAATATTGCCTTTGTTCATTTGATCAAATGCATGCTGAGCAGCTCGGGCTGTAAGCGCCATATAGGTCAGGGAAGGATTCTGACAGGCCGCCGAAGTCATACATGCGCCGTCTGTAACGTACACATTGGGTACCGCATGGATTTGATTATGGGCATTGAGTACGGAAGTCTTGGGGTCGCGCCCCATACGAGCAGTGCCCATTTCGTGAATGCCCAGACCAGGCCCCCCCATATCATCATAGGTCTCCACGTCCTTAAGCCCGGCAGCTTCCAGCATTTCAGCAGCCGACTCCGCCATGTCCTTACGCATAGCTATCTCATTATCCTTAAACTCGCAATCGATCGTAAGGGTGGGCAATCCGTGCTTATCCCGGAGGTCCGAGTTTAATTCTACTTTATTTTCGTGGTAAGGCAAGCATTCTCCAAAGCCAGTCATACCAAAACGCCATGGTCCCGGCTGAAGGATTCGGTCTTTGAATTCCGCTCCCACGCCAAGCTCCCGAACGAAATAGCGCCAATCTCCACGGCTGGCACCTCCCTGGTAACCAAACCCTCGAACATAATCCCTTCGCTTGGTTTTTTGATCCAGGTTTCGGAAGCGGGGAATATATATTCCATTAGCGCGCCTTCCTTTGTAATAGCGGTCTTCAAACCCTTCGTAGGTTCCATTAGCGCCGACTCGAAAATGATGATCCATCAGATTGTGACCCAATTCGCCACTGTCATTGCCCAATCCATTGGGAAAGCGATCGGAAGTGGAATGCAACAAAATCCAGGTAGACCCAAGGGCAGAAGCGCAACAGAATACGACCTTTGCCTTGAATTCCATGGTTGCTCCTGTTTCCGCATCCAGTACTTCTACTCCGGTAGCCTTTTGTTTATCCTCATCCAGTAAAATCCGGGTTACAATAGAATTGGGGCGGAGGGTCATATTTCCCGTCGCCTCGGCTGCCGGCAGCGTGGCAGCATTACTACTAAAATAGCCTCCGTAAGGGCAACCCCGGCTACACCTGTTCCGGTACGCGCATGCGCCCCGGCCATTGTGGGGCTGAGTTAAGTTGGCTACTCTTCCTATGGTCATGATCCGATTGTCAAAGCGTTGCCCGATCCGGTCCCGCACGTGTTCCTCCAGGCAGTTCATGTCCATTGGAGGCAAAAACTTGCCATCCGGAAGTTGAGAAAGCTTTTCAGACCGGCCGCTTATTCCGGCAAACGACTCCACATAATCGTACCAGGGAGCAATATCTGCATATCGAATTGGCCAATCCACTCCGTGGCCGTCGCGCAAGTTCGATTCAAAATCCATCTCACTCCACCGATAACTTTGGCGCCCCCACATGATAGAACGCCCTCCTACGTGATAGCCACGAATCCAGTCAAATCGCTTTACTTCGGTATAGGGATGCTCTTTATCATTTACCCACCAATGGCGGGTAGAGGGTTTCATCGTATACCCGGTTCGCTCCTGGACCGGATAATCCTCCAATTCCTTACGAGTCATACGGTCTCCGTTGGGTAAGTCCCAGGGGTCCGCATGCATAGTGGGGTAATCGTCAATGTGCTTGACATTCCTACCCCGTTCCAGCACAAGGGTCTTTAAGCCTTTCTCGGAAAGTTCCTTGGCTGCCCATCCTCCACTGATCCCTGATCCTATAACAATAGCGTCATAGGTGTTCGCTTCATTAAAGTTGAAAAACATGAAATGAGTGTTGTTCTTTTTGAGAGAGGCCTAAGATTGAAAAAATTTCTAAAAACATCTTTTTATTTTCCAATTTTAGCAGAATCCACACAAAAGAAGGAAAAAACACCGCCTAACCAATGATATTTCAGTCTACCGTTTCCAGAAGATCATTTCTCTATAAAGGCTACAAAGCGGGACTCGCTGTGGCACTTGGATCATGGTCTTGCGGAGCAACCAGACCACGAGAAATGACTTATATTGAAAATATGGGTGTGCAGTTGTATACCCTTCGGGATGCGTTGAAAGAAGATATTCCCTCCGCTCTGAACCAATTGGCCAGCTTGGGTATCCGCAACTTGGAAATGGCCGATCAGGAACGGCTGGACACCCTGCCTGCAACGGCTCTGGAGCTAGGCATGCAGGTAAGCAGCCTCCACCTCAACCATGCCTTGATAACCGATCCGTCTCCAAAACGGGAGCTCGAAGCTTCCAGCATATTGAAGAAAGCTGCCCGGCAAGGTATCCGGTATGCCATCATAGCATGGTTGCCGGAAGAGCATCGAGGAGACCTTGACCTGTTTGCCTACTACGCCGACCGCCTTAATAACCTCGGGAAAATAGGTGCCGAGGCAGGCATTCAGGTGGGTTATCACCATCATGCCTTTGAATTCAAGCCGGAAAACGGGCGCACTCCATTTGAAGTTTTAATGGAGGACACCGATCCCAATTTGGTGGTGCTTGAATTGGATACGTTTTGGTGTGCGGCGGCCGGGAAGGATCCCCTGGCAGTGATGGACCAATATGCCAATCGAATACGGCTCCTGCATCTTAAAGATATCCCGCCCGGACTAGGCCCTTTATTCAATAATGCGCCGGAAGACGCTTTTCTAGAAGTTGGATCTGGTAGGCTCGATTTCGAAGCTGTATTATTTAAAGCACGTGCAATTGGTGTTACAAACGTCTATATTGAACAGGATCATACCCCTGGCCCGCCGCTGGAAAGCATTCAAAAAAGTTATCAATACCTACAAGAGCTCGGCCTGTAACACAATTGAAGAGAGATAATGAAAAAGGGAGCGAATGTAAACCTCGCTGCCCGATATTTAGCGTAGCCTTACAACTCCACCTACCACATTCAACACTCGCCATTCGTAATTCCACACCCCGGATTTGTCATTCGATGCTCGATGCTGGATACTCGCTGCGCGTTGCTAGCGCCTTGCGGCGCGATACTTGAAGCTGGATGCTGGATACTCGATGCGCGATGGACGATGGACGATGCACGGTGGACGGTACACGGTGGACGGTGCACGTACAACCTATATCACGGACGTACACCATCTGCCATCTGCCATCTGCCATTCGTCACTCGCCATTCGACATTTGCAATTCGTCACTCCGCACCCCGCACTCGCAATTCCACATTTGGCATTTGCCATTTGCCAATTAAACCATTCCTAGGTCTTCCATTCAATTGTGGCTTATCCTACCACTACGTTGATCATGCGGCCCGGAACCACAATTATCTTGCGGATTGTTTTTCCGTTAATCCATTTTTGCAAGCCATCCAGTTCGAGCGCTGCCTTTTCCAATTCTTCCTTGTTGGCATGAGTTGGAAAGGAATGGGTAAAACGGGTTTTACCGTTAACGGCAATAGGGTATTCCACTACATCTTCCACCAACATATTTTCATCCAGTTCGGGATACTGCTGTTGGTGTACGCTGCCTTTGCCACCTAATTGATGCCACAATTCTTCTGCCAAAAAGGGAGCAAATGGCGCGATGAGTACCGTCATATCGGTCAAAATAGTCCGGTTGGCGCAATTCAGCTTTTTCAAATCGTTGACCGCAATCATAAATGCGGAAACGCAGGTATTAAAACTAAACCGCTCTATATCCTCCGATATTTTTTTTATCGCCGTGTGTAAGACCTTGAGTTCTTCTTTGGACGGATCTCCTTTTGTAACCATCCAGTCCCCTTTCTCTGAATAAAATAAACTCCAGAAACGCCTCAGGAATTTGCTTACCCCGTCAATTCCCTTGGTATCCCAAGGTTTAGCTTGTTCAATAGGACCCAGAAACATCTCATACATCCGAAAACAATCTGCTCCGTATTGTTCGACTACGTCATCCGGATTGATCACATTAAACTTGGACTTGCTCATCTTGCCTACTTCGGAAACTGTCAAAAATCGGTCGCTACCCTCTGCAAAAATGAATTCATGCCCTTGGTATTCCGGGCGCCAAGCTTTGAATTGGTCCAGGCCTATTCCGTCGAGATAAGATTCTGTACTGCCATAGTTGGAAACAAAATCGATCAACACTGGAATTTGAGCCAGCTCTTTGGGGTCGTGCCCTTCAGCTAATTCTGCGCTCAGGAATTGGTTCTTGGATTTAATCAAGTAGATATTTTCGATCACCCCTTGGATCATTCCCTGGTTGATCAGCTTTCGAAAGGGTTCTTTAGTCGGAACCCAACCCTTGTCATACAAAAACTTGTGCCAAAAACGAGAATACATCAGGTGCCCAACAGCATGTTCGGTACCACCTACATACAGGTCTACATCTTTCCAGTAGTGGAGTGCTTCCGGAGATGCAAATTCCTTCTGGTTTTGAGCATCCATGTAGCGGAGAAAATACCAGCTGGACCCAGCAAAACCAGGCATAGTATCCGTCTCCCGGGTCCAGCCGTTTGGAAGATTAACCCAATCATTTACCCGAGCCAATGGAGATTTACCGCCAGAACCGGGTTTGTAATCATCGAGATCAGGCAATACCAGCGGCAACTCCGCTTCTGGTAAGGCATGCGCAATGCCCTCCTTATCATACACAATGGGAAAAGGCTCCCCCCAGTACCGCTGCCGGCTGTAAATAGCATCCCGCAAGCGGTAATTGATCTGGCGCCTTCCCAGCCCTCGCTTTTCAATTTCCTGTAGTACAGCCTCAATGGCATCTTTGACTTCCATTCCGTTTATAAAACCGGAATGGATCATTTTCCCCACCTTGTCCTCAACCCCTGCTCCCGGATACATGGACTTATCAATGACCTCAATAATTTCCAATCCGAACTTTTCCGCGAACCGATGATCGCGCTCATCATCCGCCGGTACCGCCATAATCGCCCCGGTTCCGTAGTCTTTCAATACATATTCTCCAATCCAGATCGGGATTTTCGTTTCCGTAAATGGGTTGATGGCGTAAGCACCCAAGAAACAGCCCGTAACTTCTTTTACATCTGCCATTCGTTCGCGTTCCGAACGGGATTTTACATACTCCAGATAGGCATCTACCTCTTTACGCTGGTCTGCCGTGGTCAATACGTCTACCAGATCGTGCTCTGGGGCTAAAACCATGTAGGTAGCCCCAAAAATAGTGTCGGGTCGGGTGGTATAGATCTCAATTTTCTCCTTAGATCCAGCTACCTCAAAAAAGAGTTGTGCTCCCTCAGACCGACCGATCCAATTGCCCTGCATTTTTTTCATGGCTTCCGACCAGTCCAACTCTTGCAGGTCATTGAGCAGGCGCTCTGCATAAGCAGTGATTCGCAGCGACCATTGTAACATGGGTCGACGTTCGACCGGGAAACCGCCTCGCTCTGAGACTCCATCCTTTACTTCGTCATTAGCCAGTACCGTACCCAAAGCTTCGCACCAATTGACAAAGGTTTGTTTCCGATAAGCCAGCCGATAGTTCATCAGAATTTCATCCTTTTCCTTGTTGGAATAGGTCTTCCATTCCTTGGCGGTAAAATCCTCTGATTGAGTGGTAGCTGCTTGTACGGTCTGATTACCCTCTTTTTCAAACCGATTAACCAGCTCCTCTATGGGCTGAGCCTTTTCCGCTTGTAAGTCGTAATAATGGGCAAACAATTGGAGGAATATCCATTGAGTCCATTTGTAAAACCCCGGATCACAAGTCCGCACCTCCCGGCTCCAATCGAAGCTAAAACCAAGACTACCCAGTTGGGACCGATAGCGGGCAATATTTTTATTGGTGGAGTCAGCGGGATGGACACCCGTTTGGATAGCATATTGCTCCGCGGGCAACCCAAAGGCATCGTATCCCATCGGATGAAGTACATTAAACCCTTTTAACCGTTTGTATCGGGAAAAAATGTCAGAAGCGATGTACCCCAAGGGATGACCTACATGCAAACCTGCACCAGACGGATAGGGAAACATATCCAATACATAATATTTCGGCCGGGAAGGATCCACCTCTACCTTATAGATTTGCTCTTCCTCCCAAAAAGCTTTCCAACGCTTTTCTATGGCCCGGGCCTGGTATTCCATATCAACGGGTCTACTAGGTTTGATAATGTTTGTAAATGGTGGCGAAAATAGCCAAATCGCCTTAGAATTGGAACGTCTGTAGCAACCGATAAATTCCCATTAGCATCGGGAAGGCTGCATTCGTCGATTACATGTGTATGGCAATTGGGATTACAAGTATATTGCAATGATTCCAGGATGGTTTGTAAAGCAAAACCGTAAATCACGCCGGCCAGGCCATCCAAAAACTGATAACCAATACAGGATCGAAATGAAAGCACTTATCCGAATTGCTCTTGTCCTGATAATAGGGATTATAGCTTACAATTACTTTGCTGGCACAAGTGAGGAAAAAGAAACGAGCCAGGAAATCATCAATACAGCCAAAGACCTGGGAGCTGCTACTTGGGCCATGCTAAAATCCGAAAAGGAAAAGTTTGACAACGGCAAGTATGATGGCTTTATGGAAGATGTAAAAGGCTTGTTTGGCTCCTTAAGGGAAAAAGCGCAACAATTGGGCGATAAAGAGTCCTTAGACAAGCTGGAAGACCTGGATCGAAGAAGGGAAAAAATCGAAACCCAAATGAAAGAACAAGAGGAAGTGGATCCAAAGCTCAAAGAGGAGATGAAAAAATTGATGGAAGAGACTGAAGATTTGATGCGAAAGATGACAGAGGAAATGGAGTAATCTTGTTTGGTGTAGTTGACCTAAGCTTCAAAACGCTCCCTTGCCTTCAAATACCCGATTGCCCCAAATTGGCGCCTACATAAAAGGTACTTTATGTTTTGATTCTTCTTCAAGTATGGAGAGCTACTGTTATCCAACTTTCACAAAGAAGCCCGGGTGCAGATTTTGACAGGGGTAATATTATCCAGTAGTATATTACCAGGGTGATTGAAGGCGCCATCCTTAAAATGCGCTTCGAAAGTGAGATAATGCATCGTCAACTTGGGAGTAAAAGTAACCTCCAGGGTGGTCCATTCCTGATTTTCCATATAGGTGGTCTCCAGCAGTAGTTGCTGGGCTTGGCATTTTGAAGCCCCTCCCCAGACCCTGAGCTTAAGTGCCCCGGAATACCCCGCATACGTATTGCTGTGGGCTACATCGATCGTAAACGAATAACAGCTACCGGGTTTAAGCCCTTCGCTTAATCGTTGCCCAATACTTTCGTAGGAACCATCTTCCCGGGTTATCAAACCTACATAGGTATCGCCTTCGGAGGGCTCCAAATAAACCCCCCAGGGCCCAGGTAAAATATCGGGGGTAGTCCCTTGGGCACAAGGAAACCACCCCACGGGTACGGTAGCATCCTGAGGGTCTCCTTCAAAAGAGGAATTGACCAATTGAATTTGGCTAAATCCCAGCAGTGGAATTAGAAAAAGAAACAACAAAACTGAGCGCATAACTATCGGGGGTATCATTGATCTACAAGTAAGATATTTGGCTGATTTAAAATCGATAAAGCACCGAAAAAAGTTTCCGTAAGAATAAATTCTGGCAGGTTTACTGGATGGTATCAAGTGTCAAATATGAAGTATCGAATGGCAAGGGATGCGGGAATTTATTGCTGTTCAAAAAAATAGTTCAAACTGGATAGTCAAATTTAGGAACCTTTAAATTGGACTATCGAGTGACGACGCGCCTAACTAATGCTGATGAGACGCAGTCGTTGTCAGTAAGGCGTTAGCACGGAGTGACAAGCATTCAGCCCAGTAGAAATCCGTACCTTGGCAACCAAATTCGGATGGCCCGATGTCAACTCGAGTAAAGACCAATTCATTTTACGCTATAATAGGAGTTTCCCTCGTCCTGTTCCTGTTAGGTTCTTTTGGGCTTGGAATCATTTACGCCCAAAAACTGGTCATACTGTTCAAAGAGCGGATGAACGTCCTGATCGAAATTGAACAAGGCACCTCAAGGGAAGAAATTGCGCAACTAGAAGACGTGCTCGATATCAAACCATTTGTCAAAAAGAGCAGTGTTATATTCATTAGTAAAGAAAACGCTGCTGAGCAAATGCGTACCGAATTTGGAGAGGATTTCCTGAAGCTCAATCTTCCCAATCCATTTTATGACATGCTAACCTTCAATTTGCAGGCAGATTATATGCAAGTTGATAGTTTGGTAAGGATAGAAGAAGACCTCCGGCAATTTACTATTGTCGGGGGAGTTTATTATCAGGAAAATTTGATCGATCAGGTAGCGGCCAATGTGAAAAAGCTTGCTTATGTAGCTGCCGGCATCGGCATTTTTATCATTTTTGTGGCGCTTCTGCTGATTTACAATACAATCCGCCTTTCCTTATACGCTAATCGTTTCTTAATCAAAACGATGCAGTTGGTAGGTGCATCATGGGGGTTTATCAGCAAGCCTTTTTTCTGGAAAGCTGCGGGCTATGGCCTTATCAGTGGACTGTTGGCCTTGGGTGGCATGATGTTGCTCTTACTTTGGGCTTGGCAGGTTTTTCCGGAACTTCGCCAAGTAGACGATTGGGTAGCCATGGGCATCCTGGCCGGTTCAATTGTTCTTTTGGGAATCGTGTTGTTTTCGCTTAGCACCTATCTTGTGGTTAACAGATATCTGCGGATGCGCGTGGATGACCTGTATTGAATGGAAAAATAGATGAGCCAACCAAAAAAGAAAAAGGTGGTAGTTACCACCGGAAACAAAACCAGTTCAACTGCTTCGGGTAAGAGCAAGGCCAAGCCGAAAACGAAAGCAAAGGTCAAAGCTTCCACCAAGCCTAAAAAATCCAGCTTGGCTACCGAAGAACTGATTTTTGGCAAGCAGCATTACATCCTGATGGGAATTGGCGTGCTTGCAATTATACTAGGGTTAGCCCTTATGAGCGGTGGAGCTATGGACAGCCCGGATGAGTGGGATCCCGACCGGATATACAGTTTTCGCCGAACCGTACTTGCTCCCTTTCTGATATTGGCAGGATTAGGTATCGAGATCTTCGCTATTTTCCGCCGTTAAATTAATTTTTATATGAGTGATATCCTTCGGGCTATTGTGCTAGGCATAGTACAAGGCCTGACCGAATTTTTGCCCGTGAGCAGCAGTGGGCATCTGGAAATATTCAAATATCTGCTAAACGATCAATCTCTGGCCGAGGAAAGCTTGCTGATGACTGTAGTCTTGCATGCTGCAACAGCACTAAGCACTCTCGTTGTTTTTCGCAAGGAAGTATACCATCTGATCACAGGATTGCTGCAATTTACCTGGAATGAGGAAACTCGATATTGTTTTATGATTGCCATTTCCATGATACCGGCTGTTATTGTGGGGCTTTTATTTGAAGACCAAATGGCACTGCTATTCGATAAGCAAATTTTGTTGGTTGCGGCCATGTTGTTGGTCACCGCTGGACTACTCTATTTTGCGGAAGTTGCCATGAACAAAGGCAAGTCGGTCACCAACCTCAGAGCGTTCGGTATTGGGCTTGCTCAAGCCATAGCTATTCTGCCGGGTATTTCCCGATCCGGTGCCACAATTTCTGCTTCTCTACTCATGGGTATTGACCGCGAAAAAGCAGCCCGCTTCTCTTTTTTGATGGTTGTCCCCTTAATTTTAGGCAAAATGGCCAAAGACCTGCTAAGCGGCGACCTGTCCTCGAATAGCGCCTCTTCTTCTACTTTGCTATTTGGCTTTTTGGCTGCGTTCGTCACCGGATATTTTGCTTGTACCTGGATGATTAAGCTTGTCAAAAACAGTCAATTGCGCTATTTTTCACTATATTGTATATTTGCAGCCCTATTTGCAGTCTTTCTTTATTTCTATCGTTATTGAAATTGAAAACCTAATCGATAGGTCAAAACCGGTTCACCCGTTTTAGTGAAATGAAAGATGATGTTCCGCTTCCGCCCTATGATTTTCTCAATGGGGCGCTTCTGTTAGTCGATAAACCCAAGGGATGGACCTCTTTTGATGTGGTCAATAAAATAAGACATGCCCTTCGGAAGCGACTGGAAATTAAAAAAATAAAAGTTGGGCATGCGGGTACTCTGGACCCAATGGCGACCGGCTTATTGGTGATTTGTACTGGAAAAGGCACCAAAAAGCTGAATGAATTACAGGGGCTTCCAAAAGCCTACACTGGGACTCTGGTCCTGGGAGCTAGCACGCCTTCCTACGATGCTGAGACCGAGATCGACCAACTATTTCCGATCGACCATATCAAACCAAAACAGGTTAAAAAAGTAGCCGCCGGATTCCTTGGGGAAATCCAACAGGTTCCTCCTATGTTTTCTGCGATTAAGGTAGATGGCCAGCCACTTTATAAAAAGGCAAGGAAGGGTGAAAAAATAAAAGTAGAGGCCCGGACCGTTCGTATTGACACCTTTGATATTACCCGGGTAGAGCTTCCGGAGGTTGATTTTGCCGTGGATTGTAGCAAAGGGACCTACATTCGATCCCTTGCCTTCGACCTAGGAAAAGCATTGGATAGTGGAGCCTATCTTTCCGCCCTTACCAGAACGCGGATCGGTCCTTACACCTTGGATCAAGCCTGGGCCCTGGAAGACCTGATTAAATACATCAAAAAAGGAGAATTGGCAGGTTCAACTATGTAGGGCCGCTGCTACGCTTTGCGCTTCTGAACATCTCTGCATTCCAGCTTTCCAAGAAGCCCTCAAAATCCTTGAAAAAAGGTTTTCCCCTAAACATGGTCCATTTCACCTATTTTTGAGCCAATAGCAAATCGCATGTCGACAAACAGGTTTACCCAAGTGGGCGTCATCGGAGCCGGGTCTTTTGGTTCCGCTATATCCAACCTGTTGGCTTTCAATACAGACGTATTGATGTACGCACGAAATCCGGATCAGGTAGAAGTGATCAACCAGGATCATCTGCATATGGGTATCGAATTGCATGAGCGAATCACTGCTACCAATCAGTTGGGAGATTTAGCCAAATCTTGTCAGTTGATCTTTCCCATTCTTCCCTCTTCGGTATTCAGGGAGGTCATCCGCCAGCTAGGCCCATTCCTACGACCAGATCATCTGCTCATACACGGCACCAAGGGATTTGACCTGGCTCCAAATGCATTAAACAATGAGAATGGGCCGATTCAGCCGTCTATGGTTAGCACAATGAGTCAAGTCATTACCCAGGAAAGTTGTGTGGTTCGGGTTGGATGCTTGAGCGGCCCCAATTTAGCCAGTGAGATTATTGATGGGCAGCCTACAGCTACGGTGATCGGATCCAAATTCAATGAGGTTATCCAAGCAGGTAAGATGGTACTGAGCAGCGATCATTTCCATGTATTTGGGACACATGACCTACTTGGTGCAGAATTGGCAGGAGCTTTGAAGAATATTATCGCTATTGGATCCGGTATCCTTCGGGGACATGGTTTTGGCAAAAACCTACAAGCTATGCTGATCACCCGTGGCCTTACTGAGATGGTCCATATTGGAAAGACCATCGGTGCCGATTCCAGTGCGTTTTTCGGCAC
This sequence comes from uncultured Saprospiraceae bacterium, assembly GCA_964641965.1. Classification (GTDB taxonomy): domain Bacteria; phylum Bacteroidota; class Bacteroidia; order Chitinophagales; family Saprospiraceae; genus JAJDFU01. Next base: position 30,309 of record CAZXLD010000026.1, read on the forward strand.
TGCCGGCATTGGAGACTTGGTGGCTACTGCTACCAGTAAGGATAGTCGTAATTTTACCTTTGGCTACCGATTAGGGAAAGGAGAAAATATGGAGGATATTCAACGGACTATGCCTGAATTGGCAGAAGGCGTAAGAACCTTACAAATTACCCATTCCCTGGCCAGACATTACAAAATACGATTGCCCATTACCCAAATGTTATACCGCGTAGTGTTTGAGGGCTATGATATTGGAAAAGCCCTTCAATACCTGATGACCTATCCATACGATGTCGACGTGGACTTTTTGTAACGGTAACCAGTTGGTGGCAGAGGACCAGCTATAAGTGATGGTGGATTGAGGATGTTTGATTTTAATCGGAGTCGTTTGGATAGTCCAGGAGGATGACATCTTCAGGATCGACGAATACCAGACCCAAGTCGTATCGAATTCCCCCATTCGCATATTACCGGATTCCTGCATTACTCTTAACTTAGCCCTTCTTTCGTCCCAACTGTATCTCATGTTCCAACCTATATTTCAGAAAATCTGGCCCCACCTGCTTGCTGTGGCAGGTTTCCTAGCCCTAAGTACGATTTACTTTTTTCCCCAGGTGGATGGGAAAGTCATGGTACAAAGCGATATCACCCAATATCGGGCTATGTCCAAGGAAATGCGAGATTATCAGAAAGAGACTGGGCGGCGCATCCTTTGGACGAATGGTATGTTTGGGGGAATGCCAACTTACCAGATCTCTTCCATCACGGATGGTAACTTGCTCGGCTCGCTGGACCGGATTGCCAGACTAGGTATCGGAAGGCCGATTGGCCGTTTTTTTGCGGCAATGCTCATCTTTTACCTAATGATGCTTTTGCTGGGGACCAACATCTGGGTGGCGGCTCTTTCGGCTATTGCCTTTGGGCTAACCACCAACAACATGGTGCTATACGAGGCTGGGCATACGAGTAAACTCAAAGCCATCTTCTACCTACCATTGGTTGTGGGGGGCGTGATTCTCGCCTTCCGCAAACAATTTCTGCTGGGTGGCTTACTGTTCGGCCTTGGGCTTGGAATGTCCATCTGGGCCAATCACATCCAGATGACTTACTATTTCGTCATGACCTTAGCCTTCTTCGGGGTCTTTCAATTGATAGACTCGGCACGAAAGCAGGAGTGGACCTTGCTGGGTAAGGCCCTGGCCGTTTTGGTAGTCGGTGGATTATTAGCCGCAGGATCGACAGCCTCCAATATTCTTCCAACCCGAGAATTGACTGAAGATACCATGCGAGGCGCTCCCATTTTGGAAAAGGAACAGACAGTACAGGTGAGCAGTAGTAGTGAAACAGAAGGGCTGGCCTGGGATTATGCCATGCAATGGAGCAATGGGGTGATTGACCTGGTAGCTACTTTTATTCCAGGGGCGGCAGGCGGTAGTTCGGGTGAACAGCTCGACCGATCTTCCAAACTGGCTCGCCTGACCAACCAACAGGTACTTCCCCTTTATTGGGGTCCTCTTCCATTCACAAGTGGACCCGCCTATCTTGGTGCCTTGATTTTCCTTTTATTTCTGCTTGGAGCGTTTGTGGTAAAAGGACCACTTAAATGGTGGCTGGTACTTGGCACGTTCTTTATATTCCTGTTATCCCTTGGAAAAAATCTAGAATCACTCAATCGACTCCTGTTCGACTACCTTCCGCTGTTCAATAAGTTTCGAGCTCCAAGTTCCGCCTTATCTATTGTACCCCTGTTGATGACGACACTGGGCTTCCTGGGACTGTATGAAATAGCTGCCGGGAAGGTTGATAAAACCAAGGCGCTCCAAGGGTTGTATATCTCGGCCGGTATATTAGGTCTTACCGCTCTCTTCTTTTGGATCGCTGGTCCTTCGTTTTATGAAATGATCAAACCACAGGAAGCGGCTTATGATCAACGGATACAGGATGCTTTTCTGGCCGATCGACAGGATTTGATGCAAAGCGATGCCCTACGAACCCTAGCTTTGATTCTGCTGGGCGGAGGCTTGTTATGGGCACTAATTCAAAAGCGTTTGGATTCGAAACTTGTTTTTGGTGGCTTGGCTGTCTTGATCCTGTTTGATTTCTGGACGATTGATCGCCGATACTTGAATGAAGGGGACTTTGAACCCAGAAGGACCCAACGGGAAGCCTTTCAAGCCCGACCGGTTGATCAACAAATTCTAAAGGATAATGACCTAAGTTATCGGGTGTTAGACCTAACTATACCTACTTTCCAATCTGCTCAAGCGTCTTACTTCCATAAAACTATTGGCGGATACAACGCTGCCAAGCTACAGCGCTATGAGGATCTGATCAATCGCCACATTTCAAAAGGCAATCCTGGCGTATTAAATATGCTTAATACCAGGTACATCATCAATGGGCAGCCCGGTCAGGAACGGGTACAGCCCAATCCGGCTGCGCTGGGTAATGCCTGGTTTGTAGATAGCTTGATTCTAGTGCAAACCCCTAATCAAGAAATTGATGCTCTTACCGATCTTGACCCCGGAAGAACGGCTGTTGTTCGCGAAACGGAGTTTGCCGGTCTCGTTGACCCATTTCCCAAGAATAACTCCGGATCTATTGAGCTGACCGATTACTACCCGGATCGCCTGACCTATTCCAGCAAAAACAGCCAAAAAGGGCTAGCCGTATTCTCGGAGATCTGGTATGGCCCCGACAAGGGCTGGAAAGCTTTCATTGACGGTGAACCCGCTCCACATTTCAGAGTAAATTATGCTTTGCGCGGTATGATGGTGCCTGCTGGAGAGCACACGATAGAATATCGATTCGAGCCCGCTACCTATCGAATCGGAAAAACCATATCATTGCTTTCCTCCGGTCTTCTGCTGATCGGACTACTCGGCATGTTGTATATCAATCGGGAAGCGCTGTTGGCCACTCCGGAACCTGCCCCTGTACAAACTAAAAAGAAAAAAGCCTCTCCCAAATCCAAGAAGGGCAAAAAGAAAAAGTAATGCGGCGTGTCCTGATCGTAACCTACTATTGGCCTCCATCTGCGGGTTCGGGCGTCCAACGGTGGCTGAAGTTTAGCAAGTATCTGCCGGAGTTCGGTTGGCAGCCTGTTATTTTCACCCCGGAAAATCCAGACTTTGCCCTGCAAGATCAAAGCCTGCTGGAGGATATTCCAAGGGAGGCCGAGGTAATTAAACGACCTATATGGGAACCGTACCAACTATTGAAATTGCTTCCGGGTAAAAAGGATGCCCCTATCAATGCAGGCTTGGTTAGTGCATCTTCTAAATCGAGCTTGAAGGAAAATGTATTGAGTTGGGTGCGGGGGAATTTTTTTATTCCGGATCCACGTTTATTCTGGCGGCGTCCGGCTGTCCGGTACCTAAAATCGTATCTAGGTGAACATCCGGTGGACGCTGTCATCACTACCGGGCCGCCCCACAGTATGCATTTGATTGGGCTGGACCTCAAACGCAAAAAAAAGATCCCCTGGATCGCCGATTTTCGAGACCCTTGGTCCAAGCTCGATTTTCTACAAAATTTTAAAGCCGGCAAGCGGGCGCAATCTAGCAACGCTAGCTTGGAACAGAAAGTGGTTCGCGAAGCAACTTATATTATCGGAGCTAGTCCGAGTATGGTCCAATTGATCCAAGGAAAGCCGACACAAAAATACTTGTCGATTACCAATGGGTATGATGAGACAGATTTTGAAAACTTTACTCCAAAGCGAGAAGATGATTTTATCCTTTTTCATGGAGGATTACTGAACCGGTTGCGGAATCCGACTCCACTTTGGGAGGCCATCGCTACTATCTTGGACCAGCCGTCAGCCCAAGACAAAAAAATAAAGATCCGTTTAGCTGGGGTTGTGGATCCAGGTATTGTTAAAGAGCTAGAAGAACAGTTTCAGGACCGTTTTGAGTTTTTGGGCTATCTGGATCATAAGGCTATCATTGAACAATACGAACGAGCCAACCTCCTGCTCCTACTGGTCAACAATACATTTAATGCGACGGTAAATATCCCTGGAAAAGTCTTTGAATATTTTGCTACTCACAAACCTATTCTTGCCTTTGGTCCGGCATCAGCAGATGCTATCCAATTAATCCGTGAAACGCAAACAGGCCAGTCTTTTCCCTACGATGCTTCTGCCCAAACGATCCAGGTCTATTTAAACCAATTGCTCAAGCAAGAGGAGACACTAGTTGGCAATTTTGATCCTTCCCGGTATTCCAGGAAAAACCTGAGTCAAACCCTGGCTGCTTTGTTGGAAAAGGTGTCTTCTTCCGGGCGAATGGTTTGAGGTAACCCAATTACAAATAAGGGGTATTGTCCGATTTGGCGTTTACGGCAGTATGGCATCTCCGGGCAATCTCCCTACCTTTGCCTCCCTTAAAACTGCTGATCGATGAAAACGCATATCGTTACCGGAGCCTGTGGATTTGTAGGCCGGAACATGGTCAAACGACTATTTCAAACGACCGTTGACAGAATTCTCTGCATTGATGACCTTTCCGTAGGTACCCATCCTTCTACCTGGTTGGATATCCCTTTGTCTCGTAAAACTGAAGATGCCGAATTCTTTGGATCGGATGAGCGGGTAGTCTTTTTGCAAGAAGATGCCCGGGTGCTGTTGCGGGGTATGCTGGATCAGGAACATTACCTGCGTGATCGGCTGGGCTTGGAAAACGAACAAATTGCTGATGTGTTTCACTTTGCAGCTATTGTGGGTGGACGAGCCAAGATTGACGGAGATCCCATGATGGTAGCACTCGATTTATCAATCGATGCCGAATTCTTCTATTGGGCTACTCGCAAAAAGCCGGAACGCGTTATGTATCCCAGCTCAAGCGCTGCCTATCCGGTGTCTCTGCAAACGGAGGCAGATGCCATCGCCTTGAAGGAAAGCGATATTGATTTTAACAATATGGGGCAGCCGGACATGACCTACGGCTGGAGTAAGCTCACCGGCGAATACCTGGCCTTTATTGCGGCTAAGTATTATGGCCTCAAAGTGACTTGTATCCGCCCTTTCTCAGGTTATGGAGAAGATCAAGACCTCTCCTATCCGATCCCTGCCATTGCCCGCCGAGCAGCCCGGAAGGAAGAGCCATTCGAAGTGTGGGGCACTGGCTACCAAGGACGGGATTTTGTGCATATCGACGATGTGCTGGATTGCATTTTATTGGCCATGGGTCATATTCAGGATGGATCAGCCATTAATATTGGCCAAGGCACATTGACTACCTTTAGGGATATCATAGCCTTATTTACCGAGTTTGCCGGTTATGAACCCGAGATCAAGCAATTACTGGATAAACCAGTGGGCGTGCACTCCCGCTACTGCAACATGGACTATGTAAAAGAGCGGCTTGGTTGGGAGCCAAAAATTTCCATTCGGGAAGGCATGCGTCGGGTGTACGATGAGGCCGTCCGGAGATTGAAAGAGGAAGAAGTGGTTTAGGATACCTTCTTCATTCGGGCACAGCCAAAATTTTCTGCACCTCTCAACCAGCATCGTATCGAATCCAAGCATGAGCACAAGTAAAAAAACCATTGTCTGTTTTGGACCGGGACCTAAATTTAAAGGTGGACTTTCCAACTACAATACCTCCCTGGCTAAAGCCCTTGACCGGCTGCCCGATACCGAAATACACATTGTTAGTTGGACTCAACAATATCCAGCTATCATCCCGCGGGAGTTTGTGGACAAAACGTCCAAAACGGATTTCCTGGAAGGGACCGACATACAGGTTCAGTATATCACCAATTACAATAATCCGTTCACCTGGAAACAGACAGCCGATGCTATCACTCAACTGAACCCGGAGCAAGTTATTTTCCAATGGTCGATTGCCATTCAAGGATATCCTTTGGGAAAGATCATTCGTCGGATAAAAAAAAATAGCTCGGCTGAAATTCTGGTCGATTGTCATTTTATTCTCCAAAAAGAACAAAGTACCATTGATGCCGAACTGGCCAAATACGGGATTGGTAACGCAGATACGTTCATAGTCCATGCTCTAAAAACCTACAAAGAATTACAAGCTCTTTTCCCGAACCGGGAATTCCACCTAACCGAAACCGGTGAAAGGAGCAAGCACAACGATACTTCCAATGCGCCTACCGCTCAGCATTCACCGTCAACCGTCATTAAGCTTTACCATCCCATCTATGACCTTTTCCAACCCGACTCTGATTTTGATGTAGAAGCATTCAAACAAGAGCACGGCCTTCGGGACAAGGTGTTCCTCTTTTTCGGGTTCATCCGGAAATACAAGGGATTGCATCAGGCGATCCGAGCCTTCAAGCAGGTGGCCGATCAGCGGGAGGATGTAAGCCTGCTCATATGTGGGGAAAGCTTCTGGAATACCCTCGACAACAAAAAGTGGACGACCCGTTTGAAAAATGCCACTTTCGGCCTGGCCAAAAAGATCTTTTTGAACCAGAAGGACAACGAGCAAGATTACCAGCCGCTTGAACTGATCCCCGAGCTGGGACTGGAGGACCGCTGCGTGGTCTTCAACGAATACATCGCCAACGAGGATGTGCATAAATACTTTCAGGCGAGTGATGCAGTGGTCTTGTACTACCTGACGGCAACGCCTTCCGGTATCGAGTCCTTGAGCTACAATTTTGCCTTGCCCATTTTGGCCACCAAGGTGGGCCATTTCCCGGAGACCATCCAGGAAGGATTTAATGGATACCTGGCTGAAGACCAGGATATCGATTCCATGGCAGCGCAAATGATCCGAATGCTGGATCACCCGATCCCAAGAGAAAATGTAGCGGAAAAAGCAGCCGATATGAGCTGGGCGAATTATGCTTCGGCGATTGTACATTTGTGATCATGAAATTGGTCATTATCATTCCGGCCTACAACGAAGAAAAGTTCCTGCCCAAAACCCTGGATGCTATAGTTGCTCAATCCCGAAAACCAGATGAGCTCATTGTGGTGAATGATAATTCATCGGACGCCACCCCGGCCATTGTGTCCAACTACCACAGTAACTATCCATGGATTAAACTCGTCCATACCGACCAAGCCGCCCACCATGCACCCGGTGCCAAGGTGGTCAATGCTTTCTACCAGGGTTTTCAACAAATTTCAATACCAGATTGGGAAGTCGTTTTCAAATTAGATGCAGATATCGAGCTCCCTTCAGTCTACTGTGAATCCATCCTACACTACTTTAAACAGGATCCACAAATTGGTATGGCAGGGGGTATCCTGGAAATACCTCATGAAGATGGCTGGAAGCAAGAGGCCATTGGGAACCTGGATCATCTGCGCGGTGCCTTAAAAGCCTATCGAAGAGCCTGTTTCGACCAAATGAACGGAATTCGGAGAGCTATGGGCTGGGATACAGCCGATGAACTGTTGGCCAGGTATTATGGCTGGAAAGTAGTAGTAGACCCTACCCTGGTAGGCCGCCATTACCGAGTAACAGGCAAGCAAACCGGTGCATTAAAAGTACAAACCAAAATTGGGAAAGCCCTTTACAGTATGCGCTACGGCCCAGGTATTACCTTTTTGAGTTCCCTGAAAACAGGAATGAGCCAGTCCCCAAAAGTTTTATCCGGCACCTACCTTCTACTGGGATTCTTCCAGGCATGGATCAAAAATCAGGCATTTATCGTTGACCCAGACCAAGGGAAATTTATACGAAACTACCGCTGGAAAGGCATGAAAGAAAAGGTTAGTCAAGTATTCGGAAGATAGATTATCTGAACAACCCTTATTATCATTATCTATATTCTAGTTACAGAGATTCCAACAATTGATTTAGTGAATCAAGATGGCCAACCAATCCAATACCATCCCGAAAAAAATAGTATACCTCCATATCGGTCCTCCCAAGACCGGGACCACGGCCATACAGGATTTCATGGTTGAAACAGCTGAAAGGCTGAATACGGAAGGCGTTCTCTATCCTAAGGCCGGACGGGTCCCTTCGGGTAAAACGTATTGGATTCGAAAATTTGAAGAATACGTTCCCGACAAAGGTCCCAAAAATGCCCATCACCTGCTGGGCTGGACTATTAGAAAAGTAGCCCATGGGGAAGAGGCCGAAAGCTACTGGCAACAAGTACTTCGAGAGATGGATGAGTCCGATTGTACCCACATAGTAATCAGTAGTGAAGAGTTTTCACAGTGTACACCTGAAGAGATCCATCGAATCCGTACCTATTTGAACGCCTATGAGGTTCGAATCTTAATCTACATTCGTTCTTTATTTCCGATCAAATTATCCACCTATACCCAGGATGTAAAGGCCGGACGTTATTTTAAATCCTTCAACTCTTATATCCGATCCGGTAAAGATGATCGCCAGGACTACGACCGCATAATCAACTCCTGGTCTGCAGCCTTTTCCAAAGAGCGTTTAATCCTCAAGTCCTTTGATCAACTCCTCGCGCAGCAATCTTTAATTGAGGACTTTTGTCATACTATTGGTTTAGACCCTGCCAGATATGAAAAGCAAGCCGGGTTTATTCGTTCAAATCGCTCGCCAAAACCCCACTTAATCCGGATTCTACGAACCATTAATTTTGCTGAAAATATTTTGGGTAAGCCTAAGGTACTCAAATCGATTTTCAGGAAAATCCGGTTTGTCATCCTAGATCAACAAAAATACCCGCTTCTAAATGGGACCTTTGATCTGCTTAAGCCCCTGCTTGGCCATCCCCTCTACTCCAGGAGTGATCAACGCGAGTTGGAGAATCAAGATCCATGGAAGAATTATCTGCCAAAAGAGGAGGCTCCTAAATCATCCACCTTCAGGTAGTGGTCAACCAATTTCCGTTGGTTTTCAATGGAGCGATTTTTCACTGCTCTTGATGCATTTCCGATAAGGAAACCCCAGAGTTTCAGGTAGTTCCAAATGGATAATCTGGGCTGGGGAGGGAAAACGTACTTTATATGTGTAACTAGCATCCAAACCGTCTTCCCCACCGAACTCCAGGTCCCTTGACGGACATCCTTGAACTGGAAGAGGATCATACCCTTTTCCGTTAAGAAAAACGTGTGGTTTGAATTTTCCTGATCGTTCCCATGCACATGCCCTACCCTTGCTTTTGGGCAAAACAAGATTTCTTGAGAGAACTGGTTCAATGCCCGATTAAATAAGTCTCTCTCCTCTCCATACATTCGAAACAAGGGATCGAATCCCCCCATTTCCCAAAATGAGGACACAGCTATGCACATGCAAGCTCCATTTCCCTGAAATTCATTATCCAAAGGATAGGAGGATTTATGACGATCAAAAATCAGGTCTTTCAAATAGGCAGAAAAAGTGGTCAGATATTTATGAAAATAGAGGTTACTAATTGACTCCAGATCGTAAGTAAGGCTCATAGGTAAGCTCATAAAAATACCTCCCCGAGTATTAGCAAAAGGAGCCAATAATTCTTCAAAACAGTGTTGATCGATCACTAGATCTTGATTCAAAAGGACTGCTATTTGAAACCTTTCTTTTCTTGCGTGGTAGAGCCCTAAATTGCTGGCACGCGCAAATCCTATTCCAGGATTTGTTTTCACGATTTTAATTCTATCATTTTTAGCATAATAGGCAGTAAGACTTAATGGATTAGGACTATTATCTACTATAAATATCTTTGCCGGTATCAAAGTATTTTCAAGGATAGACTTCAAGCAGCTTTCAATAAACCTTTCCCCATTGTAAAAAGGGATAACCGCACAACAACGGATCATAAAATTCAATTTCTTGGCGATGAATCGATTAGAAGTAATTCAATACATAATAAAAAAGACTGAAAGCAAAATTTATCTCGAAATTGGAGTGCAAAAAGGGATTATTTTTCTAAATATCGATGCACAGAAGAAAATAGCTGTAGATCCTAATTTTCTGATTCCCTTTAAACTGAAGTTGAGCAAATATCTGCGAAAGCCAGGGAATTTCAACAACTCCTTTTTTGAAAAAACAAGTGATGCTTTTTTTGAGGAAGACTTTCCCATTCTGCAAAAGTATCCGCCAGAGGTAATCTTTATCGATGGCTTGCACACCTACGAGCAGTCCTGGCGCGATCTGGTAAATACCTTCAAGTATGCGGTACCGGGTGCTATAGTTGTTTTTCATGATTGCAGCCCTCCAAATGAGGCGGCAGCCTATCCGGCAAATTCGATTGATGAGGTGCGTTCACTTGGCCTGGCGGGTTGGACAAATGAATGGTGTGGGGATGTTTGGAAAACCATCCACCACATCAGAACCCATTTTCAGGATTGGGAATGCATTACGCTGGATTGTGACTATGGCTTGGGTATTGTCAAAAAACCAGATGCCCTACCGCCCCTATCTCCTTTGTCAGATCCGGACATCGAAAAGCTAACCTATGCTGATTTTTTGAGAAACAAAACAACATTCCTAAACCTCAAGGAACCATCAGCTTTATATGATTTTATAAAGTAATGTTCAAGAACCCAGCTACTGGATAAGGCATTTCCATGAAAGGAAGTAAAACCAATCAATACTCAATCACCTATTTACCGCCAAATAAAACCAGGAAGCCGGAAAAAGCGCAACACTTTATTGGCAGTGGTCAATCCGGCTGATTTAAGTTTCCATTTTCGTTGTTCCAGCGCTGTAGGTGCACGTCGGTTTTTTTCACTTTCATGGCCTGACTTTAACCGAAATGGTTTTTCACGCTTCCCTTTTTCTATGACCACTACACTGTCGTAAAAATGAATACTTTGAATGGAATGGGTGAGTGCACTCGGTTTTAAACCCGGTTGTTCAGAATGGAAAGCATGAATCTGGTCAATCAGGTTTTTGGTAAACTCAATAAAAGTGCCGCGCCTTTTGAGTCCACCACCGTATTGTAGCCAATAGGAGGTATGAATGTCTTCACACATATAGATGCCATCTTCCTTTACGTGGGCAAATAGCTCCTCAAAGGTGACAATCTGTTGCACCATGGTATGTCCACCATCATCGATCAAAATGTCAACTTTAGGTATTTCTTGCCTGAGCTTCCGGAGGAACGCTCGGTCAGACTGAGAGCCAATCCAAATCTCAATGTTCTCCTCTTCATATTTCTTACAATCAGGATCAATGTCAAGGCCAATGATTCTCGCCCTGTTTCCGAAATAATGTTTCCACATCTGTAGGCTCCCACCGTGCAATACTCCAATTTCAAGCACGACGATCTCTCTATCCCTATACTGGCTAAAATACCTTTCATAAATATCAAAGTAATGATCCCATTTATAAATCAGGCGATCTTGATTATTATCGAAATAGTTCCTCAGCGACTTTTCCATCCGTTATCGAATATGGCATCCTATCCGGACTATTTAGCTTCCCGAATAAGCTGTTGAAAAAAACAGTAGCAAACCCGAACCGCACCTGCTAAAACGTTGGGCAGAGCGATTTCGTCAGAAGGCTCAAAAATACCATTAATGAGGAAAACTGAAACAGCTTGGTGATCATAGTCGCGCGCCAGCAGCTTCCCAAGAATTCAACTGATCTTTCCACGAGCAACAAGAAAGCTCCTTTCGTCCTTATTACCTTTGTACTCACCCCAAAACTCCTACTCCATTGATATGGGTGTAATTCAACGACAGGCGACTAAGCAAACCATGGTAAACTATGGGGCTACAGGCATAGCTGCACTAAGTACCATTTTTGTCTATCCATTGGCCCAGGAGTACTATGGCTTGTGGTTAACGTTGTTTGGAATGGCCTCCTTTTTTGTACCGTTTGCTAGTCTAGGGATAGGAGCCGTGACGATACGCTTTTTCCCTCGGTTTCAGGATCCCCAACAGGACCACCAAGGTTTTTTACCCTTTTTATTGGGATTGGGATTCTTATTTTTTTCCGTGTTTTGCCTGCTTGTCTTTGGGCTGAAGGATTTCATTTTGGCTGGATTGTCGGCCCTTTTGTTCAATGTTTCCATCATTGAAGCCTATCTGTTTCCCATCCTGGTATTAACCGGAATTTTGCTGTTCAACAACCTGCTATCAGCCTACATCAGCAATTTCCGACGGATAGTAGTGCCCGGTATACTGACCCAGTTTTGGCCTAAAGTGGCCCTTCCTTGTTTGATTCTGCTGGCTTGGTCGGGTTTCTTGACCCTACCCCAATACGTGACCGGTTTAATCCTCATGCAGGGTATTTCGTTCTTGGGTCTACTCATTTACTTGGGTGTGCTGGGCGAATTACGCCTAAAGCCAAGCCTGGCCATTTGGCGTTCCGGTCGGCTGGGAGAGATGGCGATTTTTGGACTTTACGGCATTTTGGGTAGTCTCGGTACTATTTTTGCCTTTCGGATTGATCATATTATGATTGCCCTATTGGCCAGCGTTTCCAGCACCGGGATATATGGGATCGCCCAATTTATCGGCAATAGTATCGAAATGCCAACCCGTTCCTTATATGCTATTTCAGCTCCCATCATCGCCAAAGCCTGGGAAGAGGACAATCGAACCGAAATTTTAAACATTTACCAAAAGTCATCCCTACATCTTCTGATGCTTGGGCTTCCCATATTTGGGATGATCTGGCTCTCCCTCGATAACCTATTTAAGATTACGGCAGATTATGAAGGCTTAAGCGCCGCTATTTGGGTAGTTTATTTGATCGGTATGGGAAAACTGGTTGACATGGCATGCAGTGTGAACGGCCAGATCATAAGTTATTCCCGGTACTTCCGGTTTAATTTATTAGCTGTACTGGTGCTCGCCATAAGCAATGTATTACTCAATTACCGCTTGATTCCGCAAATGGGCATCGTGGGAGCTGCCTTAGCCTCCTTCACTGCTATTACCACTTTCAATGTACTGCGCTCTTTTTTTGTTTGGATCGTTTGGCGTATGCAACCCTTCAGCTGGCGTACAGCTGTAGTACTCCTGCTTGCTGCAGCTTCGACTGGAATTGCTTACCTACTGCCGGACTTTGGCATTCCTGTATTGGATATCCTCCAAAATAGCTTGATTGTGCTCTTGATCTATCTTCCACTGGTCTTGAAAATGAATCTTTCCAGAGAAGTAAATGATCTTGTATTGAAGCTTTTGAAAAGAGTAAAAAGGTAGGACTGGGAAAATGGATCAGCTTTTCCATTTTCTCAGTCCTCAATCTACAGTCGTCCCTTATTCCATGCCTACCAATACCATACTCCCCATCGATTTTCCATTTTTGTCGTAAGTCTCTGAACGCACTACTCCGATTCCTTCGGCGAGCCATTCTTTAGAAGAAATTATTCGCTTTCCCATGGTTTTAATCGAGGTATAACTTTCCAACAAATAGCATTCGAACGTCCCGGCAGGTGTAGTAACCGCCTCCTTAGCGGTAACTCTTCGTTCACTGGTAGTATATTCAAACTTCATAAGATTCATCCCACCCATATTGGGTTGCATAACCATATTGGCGTCAGGTAGGGTCATCCCTACCGAAAGTTCATTGGGAATGAACAAGTTTTCACCCGTAATTTCCATATCTATCTCCATGGATTGAAGCTGCTCGGTAAGCTCGGGCATCATCATATCTGTGATCCGCATCGAGTACCCATCTTCCAGGCATTGGATTTCAAAGTCTGTTTCGAACGTATTTTTTCCCTTTTTGTCGGTTTGGGAGGAGCGGATTTGGACTAGCGTACCGTCAGCTCCTTCCTCAACCCCTTTTATCGTATTGGTTACTATACCATCCGATTTTCCTTTTCTATCAAAATTCTCATACTTCAACACTGTCCCAGGCTCAAATGGGAAAAAGGTGGCACATTCTTGAGAAAAAGCAGCTCCTGAGCAAAGGATAACTGCCAAAACAGAGAGGTAAAGCGTTTTCATGTAACTAATTGATTGTTTGGATTAAAAAAGCGGTAGGGATCAAAGACACAGGGGCTTCCATAACCTTACCATTTGTCCTTCTCCCAACAGTAAAAAACTTTTCGAAAACGATACGCATTTTGGAAGCGTTTTCAAACCGATTATAACCATCAACAATTTACCAAATGAAAGCCATAACCCTCCTTCTGCTCCTTTTCACAGGATCTGTTTTCAGTCAAATTCCTACCCATCAGGCTTTTTCCAAGCAATTGAATCAGTTTGTATCCTCAGACGGGATAGTGGACTATGCCGGTTGGAAAAAACAGGAAGCTGATTTAGACCGCTACCTGGCTGAATTGGCTAAATCTACCCCACAAGGGTATTGGAGTCGATCTCAGGCTCTCGCTTATTGGATCAATACCTATAATGCATTTACCATAAAACTAATCCTGGAAAACTATCCGCTCAATAGTATTAAGGACTTGCATGATGGAAATCCGTGGGCAATAAAGTGGATAACCCTGGCTGGAAAAACGTATTCGCTAAATCAAATTGAAAACGAAATCATTCGACCTCAATTTAAAGAACCTCGTATCCATTTCGCAGTCAATTGTGCCGCAGCTTCCTGCCCTCCCTTACTTAACGAAGCTTTTAAAGCTGACCAATTGGAAAAACAGTTGGAAAAGCAAACCCGGAAGTTTATCAATAATTCAACCTTCAATAAACTGGATGGAAACACCTTAAAGGTTTCTAAAATATTTGATTGGTATGGAGAGGACTTTGGAACATTGAAAGCCTACTTGAACAATTATAGAACCCCCCAGATTGCAGCATCTACCTCTATCACCTTCATGGCGTATGATTGGGCATTGAATTCCAAATAGGCGGCTCAAGTTTTCCAATGTTCACGTTGTTATTGTAAAAATCTTTTTCAGGTTCTTAAACCAGGACCCTGGCTTGGATACTGCAAATATTGCTATCAAGCTTTCGAAATAGTAAGCTCTAAAACTCGACAAAAGTCTGGATTAACCTATTTTACACCCAATCAATTCAAAGATCAATCTAGCTGCTAGTGGATGGAGCTTCCCAAAGATTTTGTTGAGCAGACCAAGGCCTTATTAGGCAATGCGTTTCAGGATTTTAAGGCTGCCTTGGAGACTTCCGCCCCTACCAGTGTCCGGTATCATCCGGAAAAGTCAACACTTTCTCGACCAATTTCCGACCCGGTTATGTGGCATACCAGAGGTGCGTACTTAACCTTACGGCCGGTCTTTACCCTTGATCCCTGTTTTCACGCTGGATCCTATTATGTCCAGGAAGCTTCATCCATGTTTGTTGCTCATGCGCTCAGCCAGTTGTTGGACACTGCTGCTCCACTCATGGCCCTGGACCTCACAGCAGCACCCGGGGGAAAAAGTACCCTAATTGCGGAGTTCCTTTCATCGGATAGTCTATTGGTAGCTAATGAGGTTATCCGTAGTCGCTTCCAGGCTCTTTATCACAATCATATAAAATGGGGATACCCCAATGTGATCTGTACTAATCACGATCCGGCTGATTTTACTCCCTTGGCAGGTTATTTTGATTTGGTGTTAGTTGATGCTCCCTGCAGTGGTGAAGGGCTCTTCCGTAAAGATCCGGATGCAGTAAATGAATGGTCGCCAAAGGCCGTAGCGCATTGCCATCGACGCCAGAAACGAATTCTCCAAGATGCTGCACCACTGGTCAAAGAGGGAGGCTATCTACTATACAGTACCTGCACGTTTAATACATTGGAAAACCATGCTTCTGTAGCATTTCTGGTGGAAAGTGGCCATTGGAAAAATATTCGGCTATCCGTCCCGGAAAAATGGGGCATTCAGGAAACGGAATACGGATATCAGTTCTTTCCACACCGGATACGTGGGGAAGGATTCTTTTTCTCTGTCTTTCAAAAACTGCAAGCGGCTAGTAATGCATTCCCCAAAAAGCGTAAAGTGGCCCGAAACTTTTTATCCAAGGCAACCGAAAAAGAAAAGGCGATTATAGAGGAGTGGATCCCGGATCATTCAGCTTTCCATGTAATTAATACCGGGCATTCCCTAGCTGGACTTCCGGAAAATATATATGAACAAGCGCTTCCGATCCTGCAAAGCCTGAATCGAAGAGCAGTGCTGCTCGAAATGGGTACCCTGAAAGGGAGTCAACTTATTCCTTCCCCAAACCTGGCCATGAGTTTAGTGCCTGTTGTAGCTGAAGAACTTTCGTTGGAAAAAGAAGAAGCCCTTCGTTATTTGAAGGGCGAGCCTTTATCCCCCAGATCCGGGAAGAAAGGATGGTTAAAACTCACTTATCAGCATCTATGTATAGGTTGGGGAAAAGCTATCCCCAACAGAATCAATAATTACTATCCAAAAGACTGGAGGATTCGGATGCGGATTTAACAACAGTTGATCCGCTCTACTTCTAAGTACGCTTAGGCAAGTTTAGCCATATCCCGAACCAGGATCTTACCTCGATTGAAATAGATCAGGTCAGATTTTCGCAGCTCGTTCAACACCAAAGTGACCGTTTGACGAGAAGTGCAGGTAATGTTAGCAATATCCTGATGGGTAAGGCTGTGTTTAAGTAACATTTCGTACCCTACACGATGCCCGTTTCTATTGATTGAATCCTTTATAAAATCAACAATGCGGGCTCGGGCATCTTTAAATATGACAGATTCCAGGCGATTCTCGGCTTGAACGACACGCGAACCGAACTCCTCCATAGTGGCAGCACACAGGTCAAAGTTTTGCTGCATTAATTTTTTGAAACTCTCAACCGGAACAACATACAGGTGCACTTCGTCCTTGAGCACTTGGGCAAAGTCTCCCCTGCGCCTTTCCCCTACAAGCCCCATTTCTCCAAACATGGACATCGGGCTAACCAATCGCTTAATCACTTCTTTTCCATCTGCGCCGTGGGTGCCGATTTTAACGGTCCCCTTTGAAAGGAAGAAAAGAGTACTGGATGCATCTTCTGGTAAATAAATGAAACTATATCTGGCGTGGACCTGATAGTCCATGATACCAGCCAGTGTGGCTTTTTCATCTTCTGTAAGCCCAGCAAAGAGCGGAAAGCTCTCTAAAAAAGTCGTATTAATCTTTGCTACCATTGGTAAGGATATTGGGATAAAAAAATCCGGGTCCTAGGTGAGAGGCTTTGATCAAATTTTTGATTAAAGTCCGAATAAATGGTTGTTCATAAAGGGAGACACCAAAAAAGAACGTTCCCCCTACGAATAGCTGCAATTTTTTATAATGGGTGTTGAAAAACGTTTCGATTTTACAGTGGAAATAGGGCAGATCCGGTGGTAGAGTTGTATCCAGCAAAGATACCGTGCCCATTCTTGATATTATTGAACAAGAGGGTAGGTTCGGCTAGCGGATCGGTTAGATTGCTATTTTCCTGTTTGATGATAGAAGTTTGAAACAGGTAATATTCTTCCGTAACGGTCCGAAGTGTTGCTTCTGTGCTGCCTAACCTTTGCTTTTCCGGATCCAAAGTCACTTCAAATGGATAAGTCATTTTGGTAAGCTGCCCATCAAAAGGTTCGTCTTCAAATAGCAGGCCGCCATCCGGGTCAGTAGTCTGGTAACGGTTGTTATAGGCTTCCCGATCAAAAGCCAAGATTTGTTCGTCCACTAGATCCCCATCTTCCGAAGTGATATTCTGGTAAATCGTAAGGTGATAATAGTTCTTAGAACGACCTGGATCAAGAAATTCAACAGAAAGATTGAACGTGTAGTTACTTCCGGAAGAATCCACTGTGGCATCATCAATAGAAACCGATACCGGAATGCGTTCTGGAATATAACTTTGAGCGCTTACGGGTTCAAAGCCGGGTGCTTCTACCATCAATCGATAAACTATTCCTTCCTCTGGCACGAATGCATCATTTGAATAGTAGACCTCAAAAGTGGCAGGGTCGATGATCGGGTCCAGCTCGGCTATTAAATTGGAATCTTCCCAAATCGTGATTGAAGCATTATCCACAAAAATGATTGATTCAGGATCAACCACCGAGCGGGTTTGCGATACACGGACAATCACTTTCTTCTGTGGTTCAAATTGACTAATGACAACTAATTTTGGATCGGAAACCAAAACGGAAGGATCGAATACCTCCTCACATGAAGAGAAATTAAAGCAGGCCAACAGGGTCAGCCAGAGTGCTGGTGGAATGGAAATGCTCCTCATATTGCTCTAAATCCGAATGGAATAACTATTCTTCGAAAAGGGCTTTCACCCTTCAGAAAAGTAATTATCCAAACAAATATACAACTAAAACCGCACTCTATACGACAATGAGGGCAAAACAGGGAGGAGAGAGACCTGTTCCACTTCCTTTTTTTCGACCAATTGTCCGTCGTCCACCGTTACTCTGGACTGCAATCGGAAAAAGAATGCATTGTTTTCATTGTAAAGGTTGTAGACACCAACGTGCAGAAAATGGGAACTTCTTCCCAGGCTTACAAAATTAAAGTCAACTCCAACATCCAAGCGATGGTACCAAGGCATCCGTAAATCGTTTTTCCGGCCAAAATCAGTCCCTGTAACCTCGATTTGAGGTAATCCCGGATAATTAAAATCAAATTGTTCGCTTGGAAAATTGAAGGCTAGGCCCGAATAGACCTCCCATTGACCGCTGATCGAAAGATGATTACCCAACCGATACGTGATTAAAAAATCAAAACTATGCCGTCGATCATATCGAAATGGGAAGCGTTGTCCAAAATTTACTTGTTCAAAAGTCCGGTCAGTCCACCCCAGGCTGTAACCGACCCATCCATTCAACCGCCTTCGGTTCAAACGAAGGAGAAACTCCGCACCCATTGCCCGGCCGTTCCCAATGGTCACGTCTTTTTCCCATTCAGTATCTCCTTGTAATCCCTCTGCCAATGCCAATAATCGGTTCAGGTTCTTGTAATATAGGTCTACCTCTAGTTGTAAACCTTCCCAAATCTTGTACTGAGTACCTAAGGTTAACTGCCAGGATTTTTGAAAACCGGTCTGGCCGGTAGAGGGGACCCAGATATCTGTAGGGAGCCCAATGGTTGAATTGGACAGCAGGTGGACAAATTGGGAATTAACCCCAAACGATCCCTTCAATAACCAACGATCTGATACCAGGTAATTGGCCTTCAGACGGGGTTCAAGAACCTGGAAAAAAGTGCCATCATTTTCCCAGCCGGAGTACCTCAAACCCAAATTCAACCAAAGTCTTCGGGTTATGTCCCAATCATCTTCAACATATCCCCACCATTCCCGGCCCGTTTCCATTGGCAGATCATCGAGCAAAACCTGATTCCCCGTTGTTACGGTTTCTTCGTCCAGGATTCGAATACCCGGGTGAAAGGTATGATGCGTAAACCCGAACCCAAACCGTATTTGATGCTCCGGATTTACAGTCCAATCCCAATCCGAGCGCAGGCTGAAGTCGCGAATGGAAGATGAATATAAGCGTTGATCAAAATGAAGCTCATTCACATTCCCGGCTGTTAAATCAAACAGTGTATCCGTATCCAGGGCAAAACCTTCGGCCTCTAAACGGCTAAACGAAAAGGAAGTATTGGTGAATAAGTTGGGGGATATCACATGGTTCCACCGCAAGACTCCAACTGAGTTTCCCCAACGGAAGGCCTCTTTATTTAGTTCCTCAAAGAGGTATGTTGTCCCATTTGCCTGAAGGCTATCTGATCTGGTATTATGGTTGAGATACTCATCTTTTCCCTGGTAGAAACTAAAATAAAGACGATCCTTTTCTGAGAACTTGTAACTGAGCTTACCATTGATGTCAAAGAATCGGTAATCCAAATCGCCACGCTTGCCTTCTGCTCCCCTTAGATTGCGTGTGAGCGGTTGCAAATAAAATCCAAGTAAGGCAACCCGTCCGGAAAAGAGTAAGGACATTTTATCCTGGATGATGGGTCCCTCCACTTTGCCGCCAACAGTCATCATGCTTCCGTTAAAGGTTGTTTCCCAGCTTTTTAAATTCCCTTCTTTGGTTCTTACATCCAATACAGAAGATAACCTTCCCCCGTACCTGGACGGGAACCCGCCCTTCAGGAAGTTGGCACTGCGAATAGCGTCCGAATTAAAGATGGAAATTAGCCCGCCGGCATGCTGCAAATCATAAACTTGAACCCCGTCGATCAAAATCAGGTTTTCACCACGTCCACCACCTCGCACATGCATGCCCCCGATGCCATCTGCATCCGTTTGAACTCCAGGTTGGGTGTACACCAATCGAAGTAGATCCGCTTCGCCTCCCAGCCTTGGGATTTCTTCGAGCAAATCCATAGCCAAGGCTTCCGGGTCGCGAAACAAATTGCGCTCGTCGGTATAGGTAGTTACCAATACTTCGGTCAAAAGCAAATGGGAATTTAGCTGGATATGGAGCAGATTTACATCTTGATGCGCATCAAAAACGACTTTTTTGGGCTGGTAGCCCAAATAGCTAGCTTCCAGAGTCGTTTTTCCTTCGGGAACTTTTAGGCTAAAAAATCCATAGGGATTCGTCACCACCCCTTTTGAGACCCCTTCCACCTGGACTAGGGCCGAGACCAGCGCCTCGCCACTTAAGGAATCTCTGATGTATCCGCTTATTGTAATCTCCTTTTTTCGGGGTCCAACTTCACTCCAGGGCATCAATACGACCTGCCTTCCTTTCACGACATACGTCAATTCAGTCTGGTCAAGTACCTCGTCCAACACTTTACCCAAAGGCTGCTGCTCAAAATTAACGTCCAATACTTTCTGGGGAACCTGGTACTTACTGAAAAGCAGAATGACCCCATCTTGATGAAGCAAATTGGTCAGGGCATCCTTCAGATAAATCTGTTGACCTCGAAGATTAACTTTTTGGGAAAGGGGATTTTCTTGAGCCCATAGCAAAAAGGGCCCTGCAAAAAGAAGAAGACAGGCAATTCGTTTCTCGATCATTTCCTCCCCATTAACCTAATGTAAAGTTAGATTTATGTCGTCGGATTACAAAAAGCCAATCTTTTTCAAGCCCCTTCGAAAGAATAATTTAGCAAAGGATTAACTAAATGCAAGGCTGGTTTCGATAGACCCGGTATTGGTGGTCCCCCACTTGTTGGATCAGTATATTTTTGAAAGCAAGCCCGTTGATTACATCTTCCATGCTGGATTCCTGATCCACGGTGTAAGAAATATTACACGCTGCATCCGAAAAATCGGACTCTAGATGAAATTCGACATCAAACCTTCTTTCAAGATCTTTAACTACTTCGGCTACAGATTCATCTTCCCAAACCAGTTTACCGGTAAGCCAGGATTGGGCATTCAAATTGGAAACAAGGCGTTTTGAAATTTCTTTTCCCGGTTCACAAACAGCTCTTTCCAAAGCGCCAACCGTGATTGGATCTTCGGATGTTGACCGTTGCATTTCGCTAAACGCAACTGTACCTTCGGCTACTTCTAATTCAGTCATCGATTCCTCTGGATAATATCGAATATTGAAAGAAGTCCCAACGACTACGGCCATTGCTTCTCCAGCATAAACGGTAAATGTCCTTCCCGGCAAGGAAGCAATCTGAAAAAAGGCCTCACCTTCCAGTCGTAAATCAAAGTTCCGGCCATCTTGCTTTAATACGGAAAGTTCGCTGTTCTTATTTAGCATTACCTCAGAACCGTCCGGAAGAATCACCTTAAGCGGTTTCGCCGAGCTATTTGCATAATGGTTGCCTTCTACTGTCTCAATCTCAGACTTCTCTCCTTTGTTGAGCAAATAGAAACAAGCAGCACCGGCCAACAATAAACCGATCATTAAAATAATCCAATACCAATTTGTCTTGGTGGCAGGTTCGGGTTGAAGGCTTTGCTTGAATCGGTGCCAAGCCTGGTCTGTATCTGGCTGAAAAGACTGATAGTAGCTACCCGTCTTATTCCAAACATCCTTCAACGCATCCGCTTCCTTTCGGATTTGTTGGTTCGAAAGAAGGTCCAGAAGCTCCTGTTCTTCCTGAGCTGACAGTTTACCCTGCCACTTTTTGATTAATATAGACAATCGCTTTCCCAAGGTGTTGAGTGTTCTTCTACGCTTACATGACACAACGATAAGCCAAGCCCCCTACAAATTAGGAGAAGAAAAAGAATAATGTCAGGCAACAGACTCACCTGCGATACTCTTCCAATACTCCCCTTAAGATGCGAAGCGCTTTTGTCATCTGATTTTCAACGGTTTTCTCCGAAATTCCAAGTTGCAAAGCCACTTCCTTATTTGTGAGATCCTCAAATCGGCTAAGGGAAAAAACCAGTCGACATCGCTCTGGCAACCCTTGAATGGCCTGGTCAATTAACGATTCGAGATCCTGAACTTCAAGTTGGTGGAAGGCGGAGGAAATGGTGCCTGCCTGCTCTACAGGCTCTTCTTTGAACAAGTCGGGCTTACTATCCCTAAGATAATTTAAGGCTCGATTCACGCCTGCTCTTCCCAAATACGCCTTTAGGGTCGATTTTATGACAAGAGATTCCCTTTTTTTCCACAATTCAAGAAAAACCTCCTGTGCAATATCTTCTGCCAAGGATGGTTGATGCACAATACGAACGATTCGCCCACACAAATAAGTGTAGTATTGTTTGAAAATGAGCTCAATGGCTCGTTCAGGCTTGCTACTCAGGAGCCTGATTAAATGCTCATCTGTAGGAAAATTCAAAGTCCGTTTTTGTCTTCCGCTTCCATCAAATGATAGACGCCTTGAGATGCATCTAAAATTATTTGTGTTTTTTTGACCCTGTAAAAGTATTAAAATACCTTAACAGACTGTTTTATCAACCTTTCTTGAATTAGCGCAATAACTACAAACATGAAGCGAAAGATTTGGCTTGGCGTGTTGGCTGGACTTGTATTTCCCATATTTTGTTTTGGACAGGATCAAAGTCCTAAGGGTTGGGACGAAGCTGTCAATGATGCAGTTAAACCCGTCACAGATATTGTTGAAGGAATCGTTTTTTATCCGATTGGCTCTGGAACTACTGCAATGCCTATCGTGATTATTGTACTTCTGCTGGGAGCTACCTTTTTCACCTTTTACTTTCGCTTTATTCAGTTTCGCGGGTTCAAGTTAGCTATTGATACAGTCCGGGGTAAGTATTCAGATCCGAATGAATCCGGAGAGGTATCCCACTTTCAAGCACTTACAGCGGCGCTGTCAGGGACAGTGGGATTAGGAAACATTGCAGGGGTAGCTATAGCCATCTCCCTCGGTGGCCCTGGAGCAACCCTATGGATGATCATGGCCGGTTTGTTAGGCATGGCTTCCAAGTTTACCGAGTGTACCCTTGGGGTAAAGTACAGAGATATAGGACCAGACGGCACCGTTTATGGTGGCCCGATGTACTATTTGTCGAAAGGGTTGGCCCTCAAGGGACAAGCCAATCTCGGAAAGGTACTGGCTGCCTTCTTTGCTGTCATGTGTATTGGGGGGAGCTTTGGAGGCGGAAACATGTTCCAGGCCAACCAGGCAGCTCAGCAATTTAATGAGATGATTGGGGCCAGTTCAGGTTCTGCTGGTCTGATCTTCGGGCTGGTCATGTCAGCCATGGTAGCTATTGTAATTATTGGAGGCATCAAAAGGATTGGCTCCGTAACAGAGCGCGTAGTTCCGTTTATGTGCGGCGTCTACGTACTGGCCGCTTTGATAATCATCGTGGCTAATATTCAGCAGGTCCCTGCTGCATTTTCTCAAATTCTTACCGGTGCCTTTACCCCTACCGGGATTGTTGGCGGTTTTGCAGGCGTCCTGATTCAGGGATTCCGGAGGGGTGCCTTTTCAAATGAGGCAGGTGTAGGTTCAGCTGCCATCGCCCACTCCGCTGTAAAAACTGAAAACCCTGCCAGTGAAGGTGTGGTAGCCTTACTGGAACCCTTCATTGACACAGTGGTAGTATGTACCATGACCGCACTCGTCATTATCATGACCAATGGCGATGGAGCGATTATGCAATACGGTAATGCGGAATCTGACGGTGTAGCTGCTACTGCTAGAGCATTTGGGTCGGTCTTACCGTGGTTCCCCTTCGTCCTTACGATTGCGGTGGTTCTTTTTGCCTTTTCTACCATGCTTTCCTGGTCCTATTATGGCCTTCAAAGCTGGATGTATTTGTTCGGTAGGAGCAAGGCCTCTGATATTACCTACAAGATCTTGTTTTGCATTTTCGTGGTCATCGGCTCAGCTGCCAGCTTGGGTGCAGTCACTGCTTTTTCCGACGCCATGATTTTTGCCATGGTCGTACCAAACATGATCGGGCTGATGTTTCTCCTTCCAGTGGTGAAAGAAGAGATCAATAAGTACGTTACCAAGATCAAGACAGGAGAGATCAAAACGGTTAAGTAACCCCCTGTTTCTGAAATAAAACCAGAAGTAGGCCAGTTAGACCTGCTTCTTTTCTTTCTTTTTGAATACGTGAAGGATGGGTTCATTCAGCCAAGTTCGACCAGGTTGGAACTTGGTAGCCACCCCAAAAATGAATACTCCCAGCCCTACTCCAAATACGGCTCCGAAGTAGACATCTACTGCAAAATGCTGTACCAAATAGATTCGGGAGACTCCAACTAGTAAGGCTAATGCAAAACAGAGTGTCCCTTTCCAGCTTTTACGGGGCAACAAAAAAGCGAGGTAAGAAAATAGTGCGAATGCACCTATGGTATGCCCAGAGGGGAAACTAAACCATTCGTGTACTTCAACTCCTTCCACAAAAGTTAACTCCCCTTGCCTGCCGAGTTCAGAGAAGTATGCTAGTGGCCGGGGAGACTTCCATATGCCCTTTAGTACTTTGGACAATACCATTGCCCCTATTCCAAGTAGCATCGTGCCCAGTGCATATCTCAACCGATAAGCCAACAATATCAGAAACACAGCGATATACCCAATAAACTCACCCAAGAGCGTGCCGTACTTAAACAGCTGGTCCAGGAAATTCGTCCTGCGGGCACTAAAATAGAATACGAGATCTCCTTTCTCAATGTCAGTTATCAAAAATCCGCCAATCAACAAGAAAGCTGCAAACCAGCCCCAAAACCAGCTATTTTGCTTTAAGAAATCCCGCTCGAATACCGTCATGCTTTGGCGCGTTTACGGAAAAGGTAACCCCATGCAAGGCGTATCCATTGGGCCAACCTGCTATCCCCTACCAACTTGGAATCGTTCATCGCTTTTCGGGTAAGAAAAATCCCAACCGGAAGCAAAATAATAGATGGGAGCCATCCGGCTGCAGAAGGGGGTAAGATAAAAGCCTCGGCAATTTTCCGGCAAAAGATGGTAAGTATGATGAACAACATGAAAAAAATGATCGCCACCAATATAGGATACCCAAAGCCTCCCTTTCGAATGATAGCCCCCATGGGAGCCCCGATAAAAAGGAAGATCACGCAGACCAAAGCCATGCTGTATTTCATGTGCATATCATAAATCACCTTGATCCGGTTCTCCCCCATATGCAGAACAGAGGTTCGAGCAGTTTCCGATTGATTGTGAATGCTGCGTGCGGTGGTTTGAGCTTTGCTCATCCAGATTTTTTTCTTGTGGTCCGGTGCCTTGGCCATTTCCTGCATCATGGTTACCGTATCTTTGACAATGGCAGTCTTCCGGACCGGAACGCGAACAGGCTCTTCTTGTGGTATTGCTTCGGGTTGGGTATTTGCAGTGCGCAATAATTGAGGCTCCTGTTTTTCCTCATCCTCCTTTTTTTCACGGGCTTTCTGGCGGTCTTGCTCCAATGAATCCTTTTCCATTCCGTGGAAATAACTCACCAGGTAATTGGAGAGGGTCAGCTTGCGTCGTTCAATATTGAGCTGAATGGTATCTGCTTCCTGACGCAACTGCCTGGAAGTCATCATATTTCGATTAGACTTGAAAAGCTCTTCGTCCGTACGTTGTAATTGAAACTCCTTTAAATCAAAGATTTTCTCCCATTCTTTGAAGCTTACCCGGACAAAGGGATAAGAATTTGGATTTTCGGGATCGGTCTCCATGTATTGGTTTCCATTCTCCAACCGCATCACAAAGTACTGATCATTTGCAGCTGGAAACATCCGCCCGCTTTCGGCAATGGTTTGGTTGAATTGATCGGTTTGACTCCGACTATGATTATAAATAATGATATCCTCGATATCCTTGTTATTGGTTGCCTTTTTACCAATATGGATAGAAAACCCGTCAAAGTCTTCATTGAAAACACCCTCATCCAGACGCAGGGTAGGCTTTTGCCGTTGAATATCCCACATTCTGGACCCGAATTGGAGATTGGCCTGGGGTATAAAATAATCTGAGCACAGATAGGAAAGAACGGCAGCACAGACTGCGTAAAATAGTAGTGGCCGCATTATGCGTAGCAATCGAATTCCAGCAGACTTCAAGCTGGATAGTTCGTAGTGTTCCGCCAATCCTCCCATCAGCATTAAGGAAGAAATCAAAATAGCCAAAGGCAGGGCAAGCGGTACCAATGAAACACATTTGTAGGCCAAAAGCTCAACTACAAGGAAAAAACCCAATCCTTTACCAGCCAGGTCATCCATATACAGCCAGAGGATCTGCATCAGCAACACAAACATGGCGATGGCAAATGTGACGATGAAGGGTGGAATAAATCCCTTCAATAACCAGAGGTCAATTTTTTTTACGGATATCACGGCTGTAAAGATACGAGGAATCGACTTAGCAAAGAGCCTTGAAGCCCCTGTTGAGGTTGGTTTATCGAAAGGTTAATCCCTGAAAATCGAAAAAAGTTGGGTCTCTCTTGTAACCTTTTGTTCTTGCTCCCGTCATGGAGATGAACATGGAAGCCAAGGAGTTTATTTCTCAGATTCGCCCATTGCGAAACCAACTATTCAGGCTGGCATTGCTGCTCGGCAGTAAACCAGATGTGGCCGAGGATATCGTGCAGGAGACTTTGACCCGCTATTGGGTGCACAAAGAACAGGTACAAAAACCGAAAGCCTGGTGCTACCAATTGGTCCGACGGCTTTTAATTGATCATTGGAGAAGCAACGGTAAAATGGAAAGCGAGGACATGCTTCCTGAGCAACCGGAACAAAGCCTTGATCCCTTCCAAATGTATGTCCTGAAAGAGGAAAAACAACGAATACTGGAATTAATCCGGGAGTTGCCGGAAAAACAAAAGCACACTTTTCATTTACGAGACATTGAAGGCATGAGTTATCAAGAAATTGCCGACATCCTGGACATTCCACTTGCCCAGGTTAAGGTAAATCTGCACCGGGCCAGGACCCGTATAAGAACCATGCTGACAAAATTACATGCTTATGGAAACCCATGAAATACAGGCATTATTAAAAAAGTATTGGGCAGGTGAGACCAGCCTCGAAGAAGAACGTAAGCTTACATCTTTCTTTCAGCAAGAAGAACAAGATCTCCCGGAGGATTGGAGAGCCCTGCCTGCTTACTTCAAGGGACTAGCTGACTTCTCTTATCAGACTCCTTCGTCCGATTTCGATTTGAAACTGGAGCAACGATTACTGGATACCCAGCCTAAAAACAGGGGCCTTGTTGTCCACTTCCAACGCTGGGCAACGGTTGCTGCAGCCTGTATCTGCCTGACCTTGGGATGGTGGTTCTGGCAGCAAACTTCTTCCGTACCCACTGCGCCACAAGCCATCGACTGGCAGCAATATGAGCCGGAAACTCCTGAAGAAGCCTTCCAAATTACCCGGCAAGCTTTGGGATTTGCCGCCAAACACCTGGAGGAAGGAACTGCCAAAGCCGCATTGGAGGTCATCCGTTTTAAAGAACTCGACAAACCCATTCAATAAGTACACAATTAAATCATCCGACTGTTTTTAAATTCTTCATGCATGAAAAATGTATTGCTTTTTACCGTTCTGGTAATTTTTCTCCTTCCGCTTGGCGCCTTTGCCCAGGAAGAAAGTGTCAATGCCATCGACAAATACTTCAGCCAATATGTGGAAGACGAGCGTTTTACCGTAGTCTACATTAGTCCGAAGCTGTTCCAGCTATTAGATAAACTGGACATTGACGAAATGGATATCGACGATATCGAAGCCAAGGCACTATTGGGGGTGGCCAGTGACTTGCGGGGCCTTCGCATCCTCACTACTGATGAAAATGGTTATCAATTTTACAAGGAAGCAAAATCCAAAATCAACACTTCGGAATACGAAGTATTAATGACTGTCCGGGACAAGGAGGACCAAAACGTGGATTTTCTGGTGAAAGAAGAAGGAGATATCGTGACCGAATTGCTTCTCTTGGTAGGTGGTAAGGACGAAGATTTTGCCCTGATCAGTTTCGTGGGCCGCATTGACCTGGAAAAAGTAATGGATCTTGCTGAAAGCATCGAACATGAACGCTAGAACCCTATTAACCGTGGCATCGGTTGCAACATTACTTTTAGGAACCTCCTGCGGTAGCAACCATGCGGATATCACTTCTTTCTACAAAGCCCACCGCCAGGGAGAGCATGTTACGAACGTGACCCTCCCCAAATGGATGGTGCGAATGGGGGGTCGAATTGCTGCTCGACATATAGATGGCCCTGAAGCTAGATTAATTAAACCGTTTGTCAACAAAATTGGAAAGATTCGGATCCTCGTAGCCGAGGAAGGAGCTGCCTGGAGTAATCAGGAACACAAATCCTTTAAAGCCCAACTACTGGCCTCTGGTTTTGACGACTACATATATATCCGGGATGGAGAGACTCAAGTACAGCTAATGCTGCACGAAGTTGATGCGGTGTTCAAGGATGTCCTCATTTTTTTCGCCGATG
Source organism: uncultured Saprospiraceae bacterium (assembly GCA_964641965.1). Classification (GTDB taxonomy): domain Bacteria; phylum Bacteroidota; class Bacteroidia; order Chitinophagales; family Saprospiraceae; genus JAJDFU01. Next base: position 58,852 of record CAZXLD010000026.1, read on the forward strand.
AAGGTGAGTCCGGAATGATCGCCCTCCAGGCCAATATCTCCATTGAAGACATCGCCAAAATCCTGGAACAATGGGTACAGGAGCAGAAGCAGGAAAAACTACTCCGAATAATCGATATACCCAAAAAACGAATTCCGCAGGTTTAGTTTTCACCCAATACACGTCAAATCACCCGACACCATGAAAAATGCATGCTTATCTATATTGCTATTTTTTGCTCTCTCCGCTTTCGGTCAGCAAGATCCGGTGCGCCAGTTCATTAATCTGCACAAAAACAAAACAGATGCTGACCACATCCAACTACAGGGGAATCTGCTCAAATTGAAGGCACAAGCAGACCAGCCTATCCTCCTGAAAATAGACGCGCTCAATTATTTGAACATCGAACAACCCAATGGTCTGCCAGCCTCATCCATCAATTCTTTTTTGAAAGGGTTGGTATTCAACCGGTTTGAAGAGTTGATCTCCTGGGACAAAGGCGGTCACTCAGCCTGGGTTTTTCTAAAGGAAAACGGCCCTTCTATTTCTGATGTCCTATTGTTGGTAGACAGCAGGGAGGGGACACTGGTATTGCATATACAAGGAGCGTTTCAGTTTGAAGACCTCAACGACCTTGACCTAAATTTAAACGGGAGTTACCTTCTCCAAAAATTACCGGAAAATCGTTCTGGAATCCCCAGGGCCTGAGATAAGTAAGACTTTGTAAGGGGCTTATCTGAGCTGAATTTGCCAGTTATAAGAATGTCGTAAGTATATTTGGTTTCTTTCCTCACTTCAAGGGGCTGGATCAAAACAAAACGACATGCGACTTACCTTCTGGCTTATTTTCCTCCTGTCCGGGGCTATTACACTCGCTGCACAACCCGCACCCACCCCCGCCGATGAGCGGATAGCCGGGATGCAACAACGGCAAAAATTAAAGGAAACATCCATTATTAACACTATCGCATTCGAATCTATCGGACCTTCTGTTTTCGGTGGTCGGGTGGCAGATATAGACGTTAATCCTAAAGATCCTACCGAATTTTATGTGGCCTACGCATCAGGTGGACTATGGAAAACCGAAAACAATGGATTGACTTTTCAACCTCTGTTCGATCAGGAACTGGTAATGACCATCGGAGATATTGCCGTGGATTGGGAACAAGGCACAATTTGGGTAGGTACTGGTGAGGTGAATTCCAGTCGTTCTTCCTATGCGGGTGTGGGTGTATTTAAATCCGATGATCTGGGTCAATCCTGGACGCATATGGGACTGCCCGAAAGCCACCATATCGGGCGGATCCTCATGCACCCTGAAAATCCGGACATTCTTTGGGTCGGCGTTTTAGGGCATCTTTATTCTCCCAATCCGGAACGGGGTCTGTACCGCACTGAAGATGGAGGAAAGACCTGGACTAAAACCCTTTATGTGGATGAAAATTCCGGTGTAGCTGAAATGGTACTCGATCCTTCCAACCCGGATGTGCTCTATGCATCTACCTGGCACCGGGAACGACGCGCCTGGAATTTTGTAGAATCCGGAGCCGGTTCCGGTATCCACAAAAGTACAGATGGAGGAAAGACCTGGGAACTGCTCACCCATTCGGAAAGCGGTTTTCCCGTTGGCGATGGAGTAGGCCGTATCGGATTAGATGTAGCATCTACAGCTAATGGGACTGTGCTCTATGCAGCCTTGGATAATTACTTTCGTCGAGAAAAAGAAGAGCCCAAGGAAAACGAAATTACCAAGGACCAATTACGGGAAATGGATGCGGCTACTTTTTTAAAGTTGGAAAAGTATTTGATTAAGGATTTCTTACAGCGTAATCGATTTCCGGAGGAATACAAATTGGATAAGGTACGTTCCATGGTCGAGTCCGGGGAAATCCAACCCCTTGATCTGGTGGAGTATACGGAAGATGCCAATGCAATGCTATTTGATACCCCGGTAAAAGGTCTCGAAATCTATCGATCAGACGACAATGGAAAATCCTGGGTTCGTACACACGACGAATACCTGGACTTTGTCTACAATTCCTATGGTTACTATTTCGGCCAGGTACGTGTTGACCCTTTCGATCCAGCGCAGATTTATCTGCTCGGTGTCCCCGTTATCCAATCCCAGGATGGTGGAAAAACGTTCAGCAGCATCAATGGCCCTAGTGTACACTCCGACCACCATGCGCTATGGGTCAATCCTGAACGTCCCGGCCACTTGATCCTCGGCAATGACGGAGGGCTTAATATTTCATACGATAACGGAGAAAACTGGTCAAAATGCAATACTCCGGCTGTTGGCCAATTTTACTACATAGCCGTGGACATGGCCAAACCGTACAATGTCTATGGAGGCCTTCAGGATAACGGGGTTTGGATGGGCTCATCCAATTATAAACCTTCGTTTAGGTGGCATGCAGAAGGAAATTACCCTTATCGGAGGATCATGGGAGGCGATGGCATGCAAGTTGCCGTTGACACACGAGACAATAATACGGTTTATACGGGCTTTCAATTCGGAAACTACGCTCGAGTCAACACGAAAACCGGAAGCTATACCTTCATTACCCCAAAGCATAAATTGGGCGAGCGACCACTTCGGTGGAATTGGCAGAGCCCGATTCACTTGTCAAAGCACAATCAAGATATATTGTACATGGGCTCTAATAAGGTGCACCGGTCTTTGGATCAGGGAACGTCTTTTGAAGAAATTTCGGACGACCTCACCCAAGGCGGAAAACCGGGAGACGTTGCCTATGGAACACTTTCGGCTTTACACGAAAGTCCCCTCCGATTTGGACTGTTGTATGCCGGCTCCGATGACGGGCTGATACACATCAGCAAAGATGGGGGATACAGTTGGGAGAACATTTCAGGAGGGCTGCCACAAAACCTCTGGGTAAGTCGAATTCAGGCTTCTGCCCACCAGGAAGGCCGGGTATTTATTGTTTTGAATGGCTACCGCAATGACGATTTTGATGCCTATCTATACTTTTCAGATGATTATGGGAAAAACTGGATACGCCTTGGAAATGGCTTACCTATGGAACCCTTGAATGTGGTTAAAGAAGATCCCGAAAGTGAAAATCTGTTGTATGTAGGATCGGACCATGGCTTATATGTTTCGATGGACCAAGGGCGTTCATTCATGCTGCTCAATAATGGCCTTCCGGCTGCTCCTGTGCACGACTTGGTCATCCATACAAGGGAACAGGACCTGCTTGTAGGCACCCATGGTCGATCTATGTACAAGGGAAGTGTAAAGGAATTACAACTATTGCCGGGCAAAACCGACTCTGCTTTGATCGTTTTTGAATCTGAATCTATCCGTTGGAATAGCCGTTGGGGTAACCCCAGAGCAGTATGGACAGATACGCTATGTCCAGAAATTCAAATACCCGTTTACACTGCTGTGGAGGGAACAGCCAGCCTCGAACTGATTGCCGGTCAGGATTTGGTACTCAAGAAATGGGAGATGCCATTAAACAAGGGACTTCAATATCCGACCTACAACCTGTCCATAGATGGAACCACATTGGAAGCTTATCAAAATTGGCTCAATAAGGACCGCAAAGAAGACGAAAAACCAATTACCCTAGAGATGGCTAAAGATGGTTTTTTGTATCTCCAAAAAGGTAAGTACAAGCTCAAGGTTCGCCATGCTGGAGAGGAGAAAACGACCCAGATCCAAGTGCGGTGACACAATGGCAAGTGACGAATGGCAAATGGCAAATGCCAAATGTGGAATTTCGAGTGCGGGGTGCGGAGT
>CAZXLD010000027.1:0-62030 GCA_964641965.1 uncultured Saprospiraceae bacterium
GTATCTGCCAGTAATAAGCCCAGGTTGTTGAGGCTGGTAGCGACGTACGGCAAGTCCATTTGCAGCCCGAAATTTTTCCGTAGCCGTTCATAGAGGGCGATCGCCTCTTTGTGTTGGTTATGTTCCTGCAGAAAATAGGCATAGCGGAAAAGGTTCTCCTCATCCTCTCGGCTTTTCAGGCTTCGCTCGTAGTATTCCTGTGCCAGTTCAAACCAGTTTTTCTGTCCTTTTTCCAGTACAGTCGTCTGGGCCTTGATCAGCCATTCGTTGGCATTGGCTCTGAGTTGCTCATTAGTCGCATCCAGTTTATGCGTGAGGCGCTGCTTTTCAGAAAGGAGTTTTTCCTGGTCGGCGGCCATCTTTTCCGCTTCCAGCACGGCATTAGCTTCCTTGAAGTGGCCGGCTTCAAAATACTCCTTCGCCAGGCGGAGGCGATCGGTATCGATCTTGATGGATCGGAAAGTATCGGCTAGCCGGAGGGCATCCGCTTTGAAATCCTCGATCGTCTGGCGGTGTTTCTCCAGTTCCTGGCTTTTGGCCAGCGCTTTTTGCTCTTCGCCTTTTTGCTGGTAAAATTCCAGCATCTCTACCAACTCCTTCTCTCTCTTAAGTAAGTCTTCGTACTCGACTGAATGGCCAAGGTATTGGGTGATGTTGATGTTGGAATCGCGGACTCCTTTTATTCCTATATTACCCTCGCCGGAAATATGCTGGTAAGTCATTATCAATGCTCAATTTTGCATACTCGATATTCAATGAACGCCCATCTACTCTCGCCTCCATACAGCCCACCTTAAATCCTACATGTACTGACAATACATCTTGTGGTACATCAATTCATTGCTTGACGCTTCGTGTTCTTAGCGTCTTCGTGGCGTTCTTTGCGGTAAAAATCGGTTGTTCCCTTTCACCACTACGTTCGCTACGAAGACGCAAAGAGCGCAAAGAGGGTCTAGATTAACCATAAGTTCAATTGTCAGTACACCTACACACTATCCTTTACCTATTAATATTTATCTGACTACCACTCACATCCTGGACACCGATGTTGTTATTCCCGGTGATGTTCATGATATTATTCTTGGTTTCTTTCGGCAGGTTCTGGATGAGTGCTTGCAACTGTTTTACAAAATCGGGATCGTCATTCAGCTGATCCTCCAGTTCGTATTTCAGACGGTCTTGTATGGATTTATCCTCCGGAGCTGCCTCCAGCTTTTCCAGCTTTTTTTTGGCCTTATCGTCTTTAGAGAATTTTCCCTTGATCAGGTTCCAGAGGCTCTTACCGGCTTCGCCGACGAAGGATTCCGCCCCTTTCACAAGATAAGGGCTCAGTGCGGCTACGGCTGCCGCGGCTAATGCTTCAATGGCCATGGTATTGGATGTTAAGTTGGATGATTCGGGATAGGAAGCGGGCTTTTTCTCCTCCGGTACGTTTTGATAGACCGTCAGGTGGATGATGCCCCCGGAGATGTTCTGGAGGGCGATATTGCTATTGCCTTGGATACTTTGCTGGTTATTGCTCAATTCCACCTGCTCGCCGCTGGGCTTTTCATAGGTCAGTTTACCAGCTGTATTTTGTGGAAGTTGGTCGAGGATGTGCAGAAGGCTGTGGGTGATCTGGTTGGATTGGAGAGCCGCCTCCTGATTGGCGACCACACCCATGTTTTTTTGCCGCTGGAGATCACTGAACCTACTGGAGAGTAACACGGCTTGATTGTATAACTCAGCGTCTCCCGTTTTCTGAATTACATCCAAGACGGCACCTATTGCCTCCTTTGTTTTGCCCCGGGCAATCAACTCCTTTAAATCAGAAACGACGGACATGGGGTCAGATTAGGTGTTTCTCAATATACAGGTTTTGAGGAAAAAACGGTGCACGGTGGACGACCTGGGTGGTATGCTCCGGGTAGGCATTCGTAAAGGTTTTGGAGAAGCGGACCTTGGCCTTGGGGTTCCATTTCAATTCGTAGGCATGAAAAAAGCCATTGCGTTCTTCTATGTAATCGATTTCCTGTTGGTCCTGTGTCCGCCAGAAAAAACGGTTGGAGGGGATCTGTTGATAGGCGAGCCGTTTCAAGCGTTCGCTAAGAAACCAGTTTTCCCAGAGAGCTCCGATATCCTGGCGTAGTTCTATCGGTTGGAACTGCGCGATTACCGCATTGCGAATGCCATTGTCAAAGAAGTAAATCTTCCGCTTGGTCTTGAGCTCTTTCCGGAGGTTGCGCGATAGGGGAGGCAGGCGATAAATAATGAATGCTTGTTCCAGCAGGCGGATGTAATTTTCGACCGTTTGGCTGTCGAGATCAGTTAGTTGGCCCAACTCGTGGAAAGACACTTCCTGACCGAGCTGAAAGGAAATGGCCTGGAGTAGGCGCACGATCTTCTCTGGTTTTCGAATACGGTCCCAGGTGAGGATGTCTTTGTACAGATAACTGTCTGTCAGTTGATTTAAAAGGTTCTGAGCATCTGCTGAGTGGGTGACCACTTCCGGATAGTATCCGAATACCAATCGTTGAGGCAGCATACGACGTTCTTCCAACAATCCATGATGGTCAACCATTTCCGGGAAGGACAGCGGATAGAGAAGATATTCCCACTTTCTCCCGGTGAGCGGCTCATTAATCCGGTTGGCCAGTTCGAAGGCGGAAGAGCCGGATGCGACCACCTGAATTTCTGGTAGCTGGTCCGTCACGAGTTTTAACTTCAGACCGATATCGACGATCCGCTGCGCTTCGTCCAGGATGAGCGTTTTTTTTCCACGAAGCAGCTGCTTCCAACGGGCGGTGGTGATTTGATCCAGCAAAAAAAGCGTTTCGGGGTCATCTCCGTTGAGCCACAAGACTTCTTCGCCTTTTTCAAAAAGCGTTTTCAGCAGGGTTGTCTTTCCACATTGCCTGGGCCCCAACAGTATGATGGCTTTTCCCGTATTTAAACGGTTCCGAATGCTTGTTGTCAGATAGCGAAAAATCAATGTTTTGCGATTGTAATCGGAAAAATAACGGTTTTTTTTCAATTACGATCACGAAATTTAGTGATTCCGTTTGAAAATGATCGCCCTTTCCAGTAGAGATGTTGCCGCTGATAGCGCACGGTAAACGGTGGACGGTAAACGGTGGACGGTGGACGGTGAACGGTAGACGGAGTTTTGAGTTATGAGTTTTTAAGGCTCAATGAAAATCCATTGGAAATTCTATTGGCTGTTAGCACACGGTGGACGGTAAACGGTAGACGGCACACGATACACGGTAGACGGTGGACGGTGGACGGTAAACGGTGGGGGGAGTTTTGAGTTATGAGTGCTTAATTGCATCCCACTCAAAACCCATAACTCAACACTAATAACTCAAAGCTACTCTTCCAGCAGCTGCTTCATATCCACCCGTTCTCCTACAATTTGCTCTAATTGACGGATAGGAACCCGGTCTTGCTTCAGGCTGTCTCTTTCTCGAATCGTTACTGTATCATCTTCCAAGGAGTCAAAGTCAACCGTGATGCAGTAGGGCGTTCCGATCGCATCCTGGCGGGCGTATAGTTTCCCGATGGAGCCGGTATCATCGTATTGACAGTTAAAGGAAAAGCGGAGTTGATTGAAGATATCGCGTGCCTTTTTAACCAAGCCTTCTTCGTTGCGCTTGAGTGGAATCACGGTACACTTGATCGGCGCCAGCGCCGGATGAATCTTAAGCACTTCCCTAGTACGTGTTTTCCCCTCCTGCCCAGCTACCTCTTCGGTTTGAAGGGCATTCGTCATTACTGCCAAAAACATTCGATCACAACCAATGGATGTTTCCACTACGTAAGGGATGTAGGCTTCTTCCAGTTCGGGATCGAAGTATTGAAGTTTTTTCCCAGAAAATTCCTGGTGTGCGCCCAGGTCAAAGTCTGTCCGGCTGTGGATACCTTCCAGTTCCTTGAAGCCAAAGGGGAACTCAAATTCGATATCGGCGGCGGCGTTGGCATAATGGGCGAGGTTATCATGATCGTGAAAGCGAAGCTTGCTTTCCGGTGTGCCTAATGCCTTATGCCATTTCATTCGGGCCTCCTTCCAGGATTCGTACCACTTCATTTCCTCACCCGGACGTACGAAGAACTGCATTTCCATCTGCTCAAATTCCCGCATCCGGAAAATGAACTGACGGGCTACAATCTCATTCCGGAAGGCTTTCCCAATTTGTGCAATACCAAAGGGAATTTTCTGTCGGGTGGTCTTTTGCACGTTGAGGAAGTTGACAAAAATACCCTGCGCAGTCTCGGGACGCAGGTACAGCTTGCCTTCCTCCCCGGCAATATTTCCCAATTGCGTATTGAACATGAGGTTGAACTGACGCACCTCGGTCCAGTTCCTGGAACCGGTTTCTGGATCGGCAATCTCGTACTCATCGATCATGGCTTTCAACGCCTCCAGGTCTCCATCTGTCATGGCGGCAGCCAGGCGCTGACGAACCCCCTCGTGTTGCGCTGCATATTTGCTGGCTCTGGGATGCTCTGCCTTGAATTTAGCGTCATCGAATGCATCACCAAAACGCTTTCGGGCTTTATCCACTTCTTTCTGGAGTTTGCCTTCGATCTTGGCCATATAGTCTTCGATCAACACATCGGCCCGGTATCGTTTCTTGCTATCCTTATTATCGATCAATGGATCATTAAAGGCATCTACGTGACCAGAGGCTTTCCAGATGCGGGGATGCATGAATATGGCACTGTCAATCCCCACAATATTTTCATGGAGTTGTACCATGGAGCGCCACCAGTAGTCCTTGATGTTATTTTTCAGCAAGGAGCCATAAGGCCCGTAATCGTAGACTGCGCTCAACCCATCGTAGATCTCGCTGGACTGGTAAATAAAGCCGTATTCCTTACAATGAGCGATCAGCTTTTTGAATGTGTCGGTCGTTGTGGCCATGCGGATCTTATCTGTAGTGTAAGCGTAGGTTTCGATCGTAAAAAGAGGCCACAAAGATGTGAAAATTTGATGGGTAACGGAAGATGTGCCTCCGTTTTGGCAAGCATAGGGGTAGGAGCTGGATTCAGGCATCCTGTAGGTAAAAATTACGGATATGCGTTTATTTCTTGTATGTATGGGGTGCTTGTTTATGACCGGGTCTTTATCCGCTCAGTATGTCCTTGACCTGGATGCTTTCCACAAACTCTCTGTATTTGGCAACCTAAAGGTCCGACTGGTCAAGGGCGAAGCTTCTCGCATTGAGTTCCCGTATGAAGATTTCTTGCCCGAGCGGTTCAAAATGGAACTTTCGGACGAAAAACTCAGTCTGCGTTTGGTCGATAAGATCCCCGACTGGGATGAAACAACCTATGTCGTTCTTACTTATACAGACTTAGATGAAATCTGGGTACATGCGGGGGCTAGGCTATTTGCTGATCAGCCAATTGAAGCGGAGGAGATTAAGCTGGAAGGCTCTATGGGAGCTCAGGTTGAACTGGAACTATATGCCGATCGTTTGGAAACCTATGTGACAGAAGGCGCCCAAGTGGAGCTTACTGGTAAAATAAGAGCCCAGCGCCTGAAAGTCGCTACGGGGGGAATGTATAAAGGATACCACCTTGAAGCCGAAAGGGTAGAAGCCCGTGCCAAAACGGGTGCCGTTGGCAAGGTTTGGGCCACTCAGCAACTCAAGGCTTCAGCTTATACCGGAGGCACCATTAACTATAAGGGACAACCTAAAAACCTGGATGTAAACTCGGGTGTAGCCGGCACTATTCGGAGGTCGTAATGGCAAAACGCATTGCCATTCAGTTTACCTGAATAGGAAGGACAAAACTATATCTTTGGTGCAGCAGCTATGCACCGAAAAACCAAACTCTCCATACTGTATTTTCTCCAGTATTTCATCTGGGGGAGCTGGATGGTCACTCTGGGCACCTACCTGTTGAATGTATTGGAATACAGCGGTCGTCAGGTAGGGATTGTGTATACCAGTACAGCCATTGGCGCTACCATTACCCCCTTCCTGTTGGGGCGAATTGCCGACCAACGCTACCCAGCCAACCGCTTACTCATTGTAGCTAATATCCTCGGAGCCGGGGGGATATTATTGGCCTCCTTCATCCGGCCTTTTGGTTTGTTTTTCCCGGTATTGGTTTTGTACACCCTGGCCTATATGCCAAGTACTTCTTTAGCCAACGCTATTGCCTTGTATCACCTGGAATCACCGCGCCAAGATTACCCCCGAGTCCGGGTCTGGGGTACTGCAGGCTGGGTAGTGGCTGGTATTCTGGTATCGGGACTGGGCTGGGAACCTACTCCCTATCCGTTGCGCCTGGCAGCGGCAGGGTCTCTGCTTTTAGGACTATTTGCCTTTACGTTACCCCATACCCCTCCTATGGGTGGGCAGGTGCGCAAGGGGATAGCCAGTGTTTTCGGTCCCGAATTAAAAACGCTTTTCCATCGACGTAGAGTCGCCGTTCTTTTTGTTTGTCTCGGTCTTATCGCTGTACCGGGTGCTTTTTATTACAGCTTTGTCAATCCCTATCTGACCGAACTGGGGATACCTTATCCCGCGGGTACTATGGCAATGGGTCAAGTGTCCGAAGTCTTGTTTATGCTGGCTATGCCGTTCTTTCTCCATCGACTGCCGTTCAAGTGGATTATTCTACTCGGCTTAATGGCTTGGGGCATACGGTATCTGTTTTTTGCTTTTGGCAATGCGCATGAACTGGCTTGGTTGGTTTACCTGGGCATTCTATTGCATGGCCCTGCCTTCAATTTCACCATACTGGCCTCCCAGATCTGGATCGATGAACAAATGCCAAGAGGGCTTCGCAACACGGCCCAAGGGTTTATCTCACTGCTCACCCTGGGTTTTATGGCCTGGGTGGGTTCTTATCTGGCTGGCGAGGTAGTGCAGTGGTTTACGTTGCCTGGAGATGTACACGACTGGATGCGGATCTGGTGGTTTCCCGCATCTGTTGGGGTCGGCGCTGCCATGTTCTTCCGGTTGGCTTTTCGGTCTGGCAACTCTGACTAGCTAAGATATATCGGTGCTCCTAGTCTCGATAGAAAAACCACTTCGCGAGGGTCCGAAAGCCTACTTTTTTCCCATACATCAAAATACCTACCCGGTAGATTCTTGCCGATAGCCACACAAAAAAGACAGCTGTAGCAATCAACACAACCAGCGAAAGGATGACCTCCCAGACCGGAGGGCTAAAAGGTAATCTGGCAGGCATAACAATTGGAGAAAACAAAGGGAATATGGAAGAAAATATGGCCAGGGAAGAGTTTGGGGATTGAATGGTTGCAATCATAATATAGAGCGCCAAAATAACTGGAATGGAGATTGGCAAGGTCAATGCCTGTCCCTCTCCAAGATCATCACCCATGGCAGACCCAACAGCTGCAAAGAGCGACGAGTACAGGAAATACCCACCCAGAAAATAGCAAACGAACAAGATGAGCATGAGCAACCAATTTTGGTTTTTAAACTCAGCCAGCGCCAAGGCCATCATAGCTTCTGCATCTTCAGGATTGATCTGATCATTTGCCAAGCTATTTTGAGGTGCGAAGCCGTCGCTCTCAATACCGAATATCAATTGCACCAGGAATACCAACAGCGGGATCAAAACTACCCAAATCGCCACCTGAGTTAATCCCACCGCACCTACGCCTGTAATTTTACCCAGCATTAACTGGTAAGGCTTCACAGCTGAGATCATTACCTCTACGATTCGGTTGGTTTTTTCTTCCATGACAGAGCGCATGACCATCATGCCATAAATAAAAACCGTCATATACATAACCATCCCCATCAGAAACCCAATGCCCGCGCCTATGGCACCGGTTAGACTGCTTACCTTAGATTCCTTATCCGTTATCCTTCGGGGTTGAATATCAATACGCGTATTGAGCGCCTGTAATGCTTCTCGTTCAAAGCCCAGTTGTTCGATCTTATAATCCCTCAGACGCTCACTCAATCGATCCCGGATAATGATTTCGAGATCCAGGCTAGGTACATCGTCGGAATAGTAATATACTCGATGCCGTTGATTCATGACATCGGATAACGGAGGTACCACCAGAATGCCGTTGTAGCTCAGGCTATCATAGATCTCGAGCATCAGTTCCAGGTCAAGGTCGACAAACTGAAAGGATAAGTTGTCTGAATCAGGGAGAGCGCGATTCAGGATTTGGGCCTCATCCAGTACCGCAATCCTTCTCAGGTCATCGCCTTGGTAGGTAAAGATCAATGTGGCTATGGCTATGAATGCAGCAATGCCCAATGGAGTCAGAAAAGTAGCCAATAAAAAAGCCCGCCTCCTGACCCGAGTCCAGTATTCCCGTTTGAAAATGAGCCAAAGTGTCTGCATGGTCAATACATCGTTTTAAAATGGGCATCCCATTTACATAGTTACAGATATAGCGGGTTGCTGATCTGCTTCCTCTACCTGACGGATGAAGATCTCATTCAACGATGGCAAAATTTCGTTGAAGCCTGTAAGGTTAATGTTGGTTCTTAACAACCGGCTGACCAGTTCGTTGGAGGATTGCTCCTTTGTCAGTTGGAAAATGAGTTGTCCGGGAGTACTGCGAATGACTTGGCCTATGTTGTCCATGTTTTCCGGTAGATCACCTTTATAGGTGACCGAAAATAGGTTTTCCTTAAACTGATCTTTAATGTGGTCCACCTTGCCCTCCAATACATTTTTACCCTGGTGCATAAGGAGAATAAATTCACACATCTCTTCCACCTGTTCCATGCGATGAGTCGAGAAAATGATCGTAGTACCCTCCTGATTCAATTTTCGAATTTCTTCTTTCAGCAAATTGGTGTTCAATGGGTCAAGTCCGGAGAACGGCTCATCCAGAATAAGCAACGGTGGATTATGCAACACTGTAGAGATAAATTGAATCTTTTGCTGCATCCCTTTGGAAAGCTCTTCTACTTTTTTGTCCCACCAATCGTCTATTTCAAAGCGTTGAAACCATGCTGCAATAGATTGCATGGCCTCTTCTTTTTTTAAGCCACGCAATCGACCCAAATACATCAGATGCTCACCGACTTTCATTTTTTTGTACAGTCCACGTTCTTCCGGCATATAACCGATCTGTTTCGGGTGACTGCTATTCAAGGGGACTCCATCAAACAAGATTTTACCTGAATCCGCCTTGATAATCGTCGTAATGATTCGGATCAGAGATGTTTTACCAGCCCCATTGGGCCCTAACAAGCCAAAAATGCTTCCGCGAGCTACGCCACAACTGACCCTATCGACTGCAGTGTAAGTGCCGTAGGTTTTGCTTACCTCCTCGAGGAGAAGAATTGAATTCATCATGTGTGCGTTATGTGCTGCCTGGCAAATATCAATGATAGTGATTTTCTGGCGGTACCGGATCGGAATAAAACTTACATTCAGAGCAATCAATTTATTAAAAAAAATATTTGAATTAGTTTTTCACATTCAACTTGCTTTCAGATCCTCAACTTGAGTTCGGAACTTTTTTATTTATTCCTGAATTGCTAATATAGACTTGGGTGATAGCAGAAGTTGGTATGAAAGGAATGCGCCCTGATTTTCCTGGCTTTCGATTTAATTACCAAATTCTTTACAAACAGCTAACACTTCACACTCGTTTTCCACAATCCACCATTTGCTTATACACAAATGTGGAAAAGAATAGAAGCAAATAAGTTTAGTTTAGAGTTTGCAATACCTTTTTTAGTCAGCACTATGGAACATTCTAATTCTGAACGAACATCCAGCAAGGTTGGTCTGCGCGGAAGCCGCAGGAGACAGGAAGAGCTTTCCGATTTCGTTTTTGGGAAGGTTCCTCCACAGGCCATTCCCTTGGAGGAAGCCGTTCTTGGAGCCCTGATGCTCGATAAGAATGCGATGTCTGTGGTGCTGGATATCATTCGGGAAGAAAGTTTCTACCTGGATAGCCACCGGGTTATTTTCGCTGCCATGAAGCGGCTTTATGAACGGACGCATCCAATCGACCTGCTTACCATTGCTGAGGAATTAAAGAAAACGGGAGATCTGGAAGCAGCCGGCGGGCCTGCCTACCTAACTTCTCTGACTGACCGGGTCGCCTCCAGCGCCAATTTAGAGTACCATGCCCGGATCGTCGCCCAAAAGTTCATTCAGCGGGAATTAATCCGGGTGTCCTCTGAAATCATTAAAGATTCTTTCGAGGAAAGTACCGATGTGTTTGAGTTGCTGGATACAGCCGAGAAAGGGTTGTTTGACATTGCCCAGCGGAACATGGGCCGCATGGTAGAAAATATGAGCTCACTGGCTTCCAAGGCATTAAAACAGTTGGAAGAGCTTCGGGATCGCGAAGACGGCCTTACCGGCGTACCGACCGGGTTTACGCAACTCGATCGGATTACATCCGGCTGGCAACCCTCCGATCTGATCATTATTGCAGCCCGGCCCGGTATGGGTAAAACCAGCTTTACCCTGTCTCTGGCAAAGAATGCTGCGACTGATTTTCAAAAACCGGTTGCCATTTTTTCGCTCGAGATGTCGGCCCTTCAGCTGGCTCAACGGCTAATTTCCATGGATGCCGAAATTGAAGGAGGAAAAATGCGTAACGGCCAACTGGACGAAGAAGAATGGGCACGACTCCAGGAATCTATCGAGCGGGTCAGTGATACCCAGGTCTTCATTGATGATACCCCTAGCATCAACATCTTCGAATTGCGCGCCAAATGTCGGCGCCTTAAAATGCAGCATGACATCCAGTTGGTTATCATAGACTATCTCCAACTCATGAGCGGGGGAAATGACAAATTAAGAGGGAATCGCGAACAGGAGGTTAGCTCAATCTCCAGGGGCCTGAAAGGGATGGCGAAGGAATTGAATGTGCCCGTCATTGCACTTTCGCAGTTGAGTCGTGCAGTCGAAGTGCGGGGTGGAGATAAAAAACCAATGTTAAGTGACCTTCGGGAATCCGGATCCATCGAGCAGGATGCAGATATCGTGTCATTCATTTACCGTCCTGAGTATTATGATCTCCTGGAAGATGAAGAGGGAAATTCCCTGAAAGGAGTTGCCGAGATCATTGTGGCTAAACACCGGAATGGGGAGTTATCTACCGTCAAGCTCAAGTTTACCAAAGAATTCGCCCGGTTTTCCGATTTGGACGAACCCGACTTCGCCAATATTCCAGCCGGAACCTTCGAAAGTTCCTCCTTTGGGAGCACCATTACCTTGCCTTCCAGCATTAATACCGACTCCCAACCGCGGACAGATGAAGATATTCCGTTCTGAATATCCACGACGATAAAATGCCACGCAAACCCGATCGAAGTCGAAAACGAAAGTCAGCCCCCTCCTTTAATCGGCGCCCGAAGCCGGGTAGACCTCCAGTGCATTCGCTAAAGAAAACGACTGAACAAGTTGAGGTCATAGGAATGCGCCTCAATAAATACTTGGCTCATTGTGGTATAGCCTCTCGCCGGCAAGCTGCTGTGCTTATTAAGGAAGGCAAAGTCGACGTGAATGGCGAACAGGTGATTGAACCGTTCTATCAAATCCAGAAAGGTGATCAAGTACAATTCGAAGGAAAGCTCATCCAGCCGGAGGAGCGGCAGGTCTATATTCTGTTGAACAAACCTCGAAACGTGATCACCACTGTCAAAGATGAACGGGGCCGAAAAACGGTATTGGATTTACTTGGTGGAAAATACAAAGAACGGATCTTTCCGGTGGGACGACTAGACCGGGATACTACCGGGCTGCTCCTGTTGACCAATGATGGTGCATTGGCAGAGCGGTTAGCGCATCCCAGACACCAAATTAAAAAAGTATACCACGTTACCCTGGAAGAAGATATGCCGGAATCAGCTTTACTCAAAATCCGCAAGGGGCTTATTCTTGACGATGGCCCTGCCAAGGTAGATGCGGTTGACTATGTGGAACTATCGGACAAGAAGCGCATAGCCATTGAATTACACATTGGGCGCAACCGGATCGTTCGCCGAATTTTTGAGCATGTAGGTTTTCCGGTGAAAAAGTTGGATCGAGTGTATTTCGGCGGATTAACCAAAAAAGATTTACCCCGAGGATTTCACCGTCCACTTTCTGAACGCGAAATCATTATGCTGAAGCATTTCAGTTAGGGCCACCCTTCCTAATGAATCAGATCTTTCAGGGCTTCTTCCAATTCCGGGAATTTGAATTCGAATCCTTCCCTTTGCAAGCGTGCTGGGATTACATATCGACCATAGAGGGCAAGCTCAGGGTCGGTTTTAAAGATCCATTTTGCCCCTAGGCGAGTCAGGATGGCAGGTGCAGGTAAACCTATTGGGACCTTCATCGTTTTCCTAAGGATTTGCATGAATCGGTGATTGGAGACGGGGTTGGGCGAGCTGGCAATGTACGCTCCCTGAAACTGATCGTTAATGATTCCCTGGTAGATCATTTCATTCATATCATACTCATGGATCCAACTAATCCCTTGCTGTCCATGTCCTACCTTTCCACCCAGTCCCAGCCGCACGATTCGTTTTAAGCTGCTTAGGGCTCCACCATTTCTACCTATGACAAAACTGGTCCGCAGCCGCACAGATCGCATGCCTTGGGGTAAAGCTTCCAATAAAGCATCTTCCCAGGCTTTACCGACAAATGGCGCAAGGCCATATCCAAAACTGGAACCTTCGGTGCAAACCTGCTCCGGTGGATCACCATAGATGTGTGCTGTAGACATCTGAATCCAGACCTTAGGTGGATTGGAAGTTGCATTGAGCGCTCTGCCGATAGTTCGGGTTGAGTCCACTCTTGATCGTAAAATCAAATCGCAATTTTCAGGGGTTTTGATACAGTCTACGGTCCGGCCGGCCAAATTGACTACCGCTACTGCATTTTCAAGTGATGAGGACCAATCACCAACATGCACAGCATCCCAAGCTTTGAATTCGTGAGGAATTGACTTTCGCGGTGAATGGCGAGCAATTAAAATAGATTCCAGTCCTTTCGTTTCAAGGTGGGCGGCCAAGCTTAAACCAATGAAACCAGTGCCTCCAAAGATTACGACTTTTTCCATACTTGTTTATTTGTATTACATGGAAAACGTTTGATTACGAGAGGAGTTTCGACTTCAAAACGAGTACAAACTATTGGAACAGCGATCTTTTTCAGGCATTTATTCAATTCCCGAATTGCACCAAATCACCAACCAACAGTAAAAGGTCTGTCTCGGTAGTCTTAAGGTTGAAAATGGCCAGGAGCCGGTCTTGGGAAGCCTGAATATAGCTTTGTTGTACCAACCTGAAATCGAAAGAGTTAATTAGTCCTCCCCGAAATCGTTCTGTGGCAATTCGAAGGTTTTGCTGGGCATTTTCAAGAGATGCAATCGTCACCTGCAGCAGTTCGATGCGATTCAGATAATTGGCATAGGTGTTAGCCAGTTGAGTACGGAGAAATCGTTGATAGTCTTTAATATCCAGTTGAGTTGTCACTTCCTGTAATTGGGCACTTTCTATCCGTCGTTTTCGGGCTCCAAAATCCGTTAGTCGGTAGGTGAGGTTCAAATTGACAAACGTATTGAATGTTTTTGCCGCTACAGAAGGGATGGGTCGCTCGTCGGGGTCCCCTCCAAAATTGAAGGTCTGGGTCCCGTCCGACAGCGATACATCATAGGAAAGTCCAGCACCCAAGCCAAGGGTTGGATAGCGCGTAGAACGCTGCAAGGAAGTATTCGTAGACGCCAGATCCCGGTTTACGAACAGATTTTGGAGTGTTACATTGTTGCTAAGCATTCGGGTCTCTAAGTCCTGAAGGCTATATTCCAGACCATCGTACACCAAGGTGTCGGTAAGTAGGTATCGCTGCTCAAGGTCATCGATTCCCATAGCCAAGTTGAGGTTGCGCAGGGCATTCTCATAGGTTGTCACCTGGAGTAGATAGCTGGTAGAATCACTTAAATAAGCATCACGACTTTGTAGTACATCGAATGTACTGGCCTGTCCATAATCTCTGCGCAGATCATCATAATTGACCCGGTCCCGCGATAGCTCCAACGTTTCTTCAAGTACTGTGAGATTTTCTTTTTGAGCTAAGGCACTAAAATAGGCCAGCATAACCTCTTGCACAGTCTGTTCAATCGATAAGCGGAAATTTCCCTCGCTTAAGACTTCCAATTGCTCCAATTGTTGCTTGGTGAAACGAATGCGATAGCCATCAAAAATGATAAAGTTCAATCCGGCATTCGGAGTAATACCCAAGGTCGTACGGTTAGTTTCGACGACTACCGAAGCCGGATTACTAATATTGGCATAGCTATTATTATTACTAACCCCCAGGTCGATTGTCGGATATTTTCCAGCGATGGCCCAACTATTGTTGTTTTTGGCGATTTCCAGCTCATTCCGGCTAATTTCCAATCGGTAATCATTCTGCAATGCCAATTGAATGGCATCTGCCATGCTCAATTCTGGTTGAGCAATAGCCAAGCTCGATATAATGATCACGAGGGAGATGCTTAAGAAGTATTTCATGGTAGTATGGTTCTCAGTCTGCTGAAAAGAATCGGCGCTCGAAGACAAAGCGTTTAAAATAAAAGTTGTAAAAGAAGACAATGCCGATTGCCACTAACTTTAGCAGGTATTGCCGCTCTGACAAAAAAATAATCTGATCCAAAACCCATATGACACCTGCATTTAAGGCCAACCCACCCAAGGAAACCAGCATAGCTCCAACAAAAGCATGTGCCATTTTCCGCTGAAGGTCAAAAACGAAATAGCGCTCCATTAAAAAGCTTACCAGAACGGCAACTCCATAAGCAATTGTACCTCCGAGAACAGGTTCTGTTCCTATTTGCTGTACGAGCAACAGGTAGAGCCCGTAATCGACTCCAGTGGAAACCAATTTGGCCTTGGCATATTTCCATTTCAATCGAATTAATTGTTTCCACCGGCTAGCCATAGAGCCTTTTTTAAAGGGAATGTCCTAGTTCCGCTTCAAAAAATTGCTTGACTTCCTCCCAACTGTTGACCCGGGTAAATTTGGTTTCATTTATGTTGTGAAAAGCTGTGTACAATAACCCTTTACCTGAAAAACTTTCAAGGTTGTGTGGGTGGTCATCGATCATGTACTCGGCGTTAATCATACTCTTATCCCCACAAAACACGTATTGCTTCCAGTGGAGAAAAGGAAAATATCGTTCCAACCAATCGTATTTATCCTCCAGCGAGTTTCTAAACTCTTGCGCTGCTGTAGTGATATAAATTTGGTAGTGTTCATTCAACTTCCGGACCACCTCCTGGCTGCCTTCGATCACCGGTAGATCACCGAAAAAGCCCTTGTCAAATAAGTGATTCCGGATATGTACTGCTCCCTCAACCTGGTACACCTTTTTACCCCTATACTCCTCCTCTAGAGGCCTCCTGCCAAACTCTGCCTCAAAGAGGTCCAGGAATTTTGGTAGTACATCCGCCAGAACCTCATCCATATCCAGGGCAATTCGCTTTTTCATATTTTCTGCTGGCTTTCGTTTGGTAATGCTGGTTTATGCCATAAAAGTAACCCCTGCCATTACAATCAAAAAGACAATTAATACCCCCCAGAGAAATTCATAGCCTCTTTCGGTACGAATAGCAGGTTCAACGCTATCATAGGTAGGCTTTACTCCATTCCACAACCAGGCAGCATTTACTTTTACCCGATTGACAAAAACCATTAAAACGGGGAGCAAGACCAATATAATTGCAGTGATAGCCAACAGCCCAAAAGAGACGGAGATTGCCATCGGTTTTAGAAACTGAGCCTGCAGGCTTTTTTCAAACAATAGTGGAGCCAATCCGGCAAAAGTGGTAACTGAAGTAAGAACAATAGGACGGAATCTGCTGTATCCGGCTTCTAGCACTGCCTCTTTTTGAGAAAGCCCCTCTTTCATTAGGTCGTTGTAAGTGCTAACAAAAACCAGGGAATCATTCACAAGAATACCCACAAGGGCAATCAGACCAAGAGCAGAAAAAAGACTAATTGGAATTCCCATTATAAAATGCCCCCACCCAACGCCAACTAAGGAAAAAGGTATTAACGCCAGCACCAGTACCGTTTGGCTTGCCGAACGGAACAATAGCGCAATTACGAAAAACATCAGCATCAGAATTCCCAGGAAAGCTGGCCAATTCGAAAAAGCCTTTTCCTGTTCTCGATTCTGACCCTCAAAAATGGCAGTAACCCCATTGAAATCGGATAACACAGCAGGAACGATCACATCTTTAAGCGAAGCGGTCACATCTGAGACCGACACCTCGTCGCTAGAAACATCTGCTTCTACCTTAATTTCTCGCTTCCCATTCAGGTGGCCAAGGCTGGTAATCCCTCTTTTTATCTGAAGGGTTGCGATCTCCGAGAGGGGAAATTCTCTACCATCTGCGAACCGGATACGCATATTTTGCAACTGAGTCAGATCAGAGCGATCACTTTCAGCATAGCGCACCCACACTTTGATCTCATCGCGGCCGCGTTGCAGCCGTTGGACTTCCTGGCCAAAGAATCCATTTCGTACCTGCCCGACTACTTCGTCCAACCGCAAGCCCAAATAGCGAGCTTTTTCTGTCAATTCAAGCTCAATTTCTTTCAGTCCTTCCTGATTATTATCGACAACATCAGCTAAATCGGAGAGATTGCTCACCTCAGCCTTTACGGCATCGGCAGCTCGCTTAAGCTCTTCATAGTCTTCCGCGATCAACGAGATAGAAATCGGTTTTCCAAAAGTACCCGCTCCGCCAAAAGTGACGGATTCTGCTTCGTAAATAGGCCCAGTCTGCTTTCGAATCTCGCTAATCACACGGCGAACACTGAGGCTATCCCTGCTCTCACCATCCAACAACGCAATGGAGAGCCCTCCCTGATAGGTCGTTGGACCCAAATTTTTCTGAATACGCAGAATGGCATCTTTCTCCCCATTGAAATAACGTTCACTAATTATCCGATTCGCTTCCCAGGCTGCTTGCTCGATATGACCGAGCCAGCCCTCGGTAACGTGTTCCCTTGTTCCAGCTGGCATTTGGAGTGTTATCGCTATGTTGTCCCGGTCGATAACCGGAAAAAAAGTGGTCTTGATCAACCCTCCTCCAATAGCTCCGATGGTGATGATAAGGCAGGCTCCAATAGCTGAAAAGGTAAAAAACCGGTTTTCTAAAGCGAAACGTAACGCCGGCATATACGTTTTATCCCTCAGCCAGTACATCATTTTGTCGAAGAGCTGTTGTATTCTAGGAGGCTTAACATTCCGGTCTAAGGCTTTGGAATGAGATACGTGCGCGGGTAGAATTAGTCCCCCTTCAATTAAAGAAAATAATAGAGAAAACATCACCACTATGGCCATCTCCCTGAAAAAGTCGCCTAGCTGCCCCTGAATGAAAAAGAAGGTTGAGAAGGCAAGCATGGTGGTCAGAATAGCTGCAAATACAGCTGGAAGCACCCGCATGGTACCCTCCACGGCAGCCTGAAATCTGGATCTTCCCTGCTCGTGAAATTGGAAAATACTCTCTCCGATTACAATTCCGTCATCAACGAGGATCCCAATCACCAGGATCATACCGAAAAGGGAGATCACGTTTATGGTCACATCCAAAATATTCGCGAAAATGAACATTCCAGCAAAAGAAATCGGAATGGAAAGTGCCACCCAGAAGGCAAGACGCCAGTGCAAAAATATGGACAGGAGTGCCAAAACGATCAGGAACCCTAAGATTCCATTTTCGGTCAGTAAATTGATCCTTTGGCGAAGAATAATCGAAGAATCATTGACCACAGTTGCTTTTACCAAGTCCTCTTGCTCATTAAATTGGTCGATATAGGCCAGCACCTGGTCCACAATACCAATCATATCTTCCTCAATCGTATTCTGGACGGTAATCACCACCGCTGGCTCGTCATTTAGGTAACTTCGATTGGGAGAATCGGACCATTTATCCCGAATTTCAGCAACTTGTTCAAGTCGGATGACGCTGCCGTCGGCAGTGGTTTTGAGTACAATCCCACGTATGCCATCGGCTGTATAGGCTTTATTGCGCGCTCTGACGAGCAATTCTTCATCCTTACCTTTAACTGTACCTCCGGTGATATCGAGGTTGGCAGAGCGAACAGCCTGGGAAGCTTGTTGAAAAGTGAGGTTGTAATTGCGAAGGTCGGCCTCCCGAAAAGCAATTTCGATCTCTTCGTCCGGAAAGCCCTGGAGGCTTACTTTCGAAAGGCCATCCATTGCCCGTAGATCCTCCTCTACTTTTCGAGCTTTATCCTTTAAGGTTTTTAGATCTACCTCCCCACTGACAGCAAAACTTATGGCTTGACCCAGAGTTTCTCTTTTATAGACCACGGGAGGTTCCAGATCGACAGGAAAGGAGGATATCTGGTCAACTGCATTCTTTACATCATCAAGTACCAGATCTGTATCATAGCCTTGCTCTACCTCTACGGTTATAGCACCTGCATTTTCTCGGCTTTCCGAAGCAAAGCGGTCAATACCGGTTACCGCTATGAGGTTCTCTTCAATCTTATTAACGACCCCTTCTTCGACTTCTTCCGGGGAAGCTCCAGGGTAAATTAGCTGGATGGATATGACTCGACTAGGAAACTCCGGAAAGAAAGTTGATTTCAAACTGGCTGCCCCTACCAGGCCAATCAGCAGAATGGCGAACATAAGCAGGTTCGCTGAGATAGGATTTTTTATAAAGTAGCGGATGATACGCTCCATCAGGTCATTGATTTAACGAGTGCTGCTTATTGAGTTGTCAGGGACGGTACTCGAGTTCACATTGGAAGGAGCTTCTCCACGTATTCGGATCGGCAGACCGGAATACGCACCGGGAATCGGTTCTGCTAAAAGGATAGTCCCATTTGAAAGTCCACGGACAATGGCTCCGGTAGTTGAAAGCCGGATTACCTGCACCTGTTTTAGTTGGATCGTATTCTTTTCCACCACATAAAGCTGCGTCTGATCGACCAAGAGGTTTTTGGGGACCAAAGCCGCATTCACTACCTCGGAACCTACCACTTCTCCCCGGAGATACATGCCTTCTCGTAGCCCGTTTCCGCTGACCTTTATGAATACTTTTACCGTTTGAGTACCCGGATCCACCTGATCATTGATTCGAACGATACGGCCATTCCATGCACCGTTTACAGCGTCGGAGTATAACTTGACGGAATAGCCTTTTCGTACGAACTTCAAATCAGAAAGAGGAATGGTTGCCGTTAGTTCATATTGGCTGGTGTTCATTAATTCTCCAAGGTTTTGACCGATCCGAACCAATGCACCAGGGTTTGTATTGGTTTGGGTCAGCACACCAGAGAAAGGAGCCTTCAACGTATATTTGGTCAAGCGTTCTTCAGCACTGCGAATGCTGTAAAACTGGCTGTAAATATTGCGGGCCGCTACAAAGAATTGTTCCTGTTTCGTAATCGACTCCGGCAGATCTTTCAGCTTGCCTTCCAGCTCAAATCCTTCGAGATACCGGACCCAATTTTCGAAACTCTTCGGCTGATCGATTTTCATATCCGGCATCATTTGGGTGATGGCATTCAGCAGGTTGCTCTTCTGAGAAAGCAGATTCAAGCGGGCCTCTTCATCGTCAATCCGGATCAGTACGCTTCCCTTTGGAAAATAAGTACCCACCTTAAACGGTCGTGATGTTTCTAGTAAAGTGCCTGAAACTTCGGCATACAGCTCAATCTTATCAAAGGCTTCCAGTTCTCCCTGAAGACTCATTGGGGCGGGTATACTCCCATTTTGAATGTGTAGCGTATCAATAACCTTGGTTTGATCAATCTCAGGTTTGGTCTTAGGAGGCTCCTTCATGTTGAACAGCAAGTACGCTCCTCCAAGGCCCAGGATTAGCACGATAAAACCCACCGCTACCCAAATTCGTCGGGATTGGATGCTCATTGTAATACGGTTTTATTTCAGCAAACAAGAATCTGCATTCCTAGTTGCAGCCTCAACTAGTTATGCAGGTTTTCATACATTTTCATCAAAACCTTTTTACAGGTTTCAATTTCTTGTGGATCTATGTTTCTCAAGGCATGCTCTAAATAGAGCTGTGCCACCGGCTTGAGCTTCTCTTTCATCGCTTTCCCTTTGTAGGTCAAATAGATCCGTTTGGTCCGTTTATCGGCAGAATCAGGAGTACGCACCAGGATACTTAGGCTTTCCAGGTCAGTAATTACGCGTGTGATAGAGGCTTTGTCTTTAATGCTGGAGCTAGCAAGATCCTGCTGGCGGACCCCATCTCTGGACCACAGGTCTACCAATACACTCATGTGACGGAGCTGCACGCCAGAGGCTTCCATACGCTTATCTTTTCGAATACCATTGATAAGCAGTTTTCCTACGCGTATGGTCAGGAAAATAAGGGAGTCCATCGGATTGAAAGGAGCATTGGCCATGTCAACTAGTTGCAAAATCAACTAAAAAACTGCCTGGCCGCAAAAAAGTTGTGAAGTAGAGTTGATGAAATGTAGGGAATCAGGGTGCAGCAACCTGGAATAAGGAAGTAGCGAAAAGTTCTCCGCTTTTTGGAGATGGAGATTCCATTTAGGTAAGGAGTCTTAATTCAGCGAAAAACTCATGCTTGGTGATGAAACATTATGAAACATGAGTTCATGGATAAAGGGCTCCATAAAATCTCGCAATGGAAATTTATCCAGTAGCATCCAGACTTCTGTTTCTGATTCTGCCTGCACGATTGCCCATAACTTTCGCCGGTCCAGGGCTAAGGAATAGGATTGGATCTGGCCCTTAGCCAGCATCGAATCAATTATCATCCGCTGATTTGGAATTCTGGATGTAAATTCTTCTGTAAAAACTGCCGGAAGATCAAATTCGACCATAAAAACGCGTTGCTGTTCTTCCATGATGTTCTTTTTTAATACTCGGTTTTCATTTATTCCACCAACTCCCCCATTTTCCCAGCTTGAAAATCCGATATAGCTTGTTGAATTTCCTCCGGGCGATTCATCACAAATGGGCCATACTGAGCCATGGGTTCGGCAATAGCTTCACCGTGTAGCCACAAAAAAGTAGCTGCCTCATCAGCCACCAAATCCAGTGTACCAGCAGTCTCGTCAAACAGGGCTAGCTCCTCAGCTTGTACAGTTCTGCCATTCGGCAAGGTTATTTTTCCTTTGACCAGATAAAGCGCAAATGAACTGGACGCTTGTAATTGAATGCTAGAGGTTCCGTTTTCCGGCAATTCACCGACTGCTACGCTCAGGGGGGAAAACGGTTTTACCGGCCCCTTGGTTTCATATATTTCTCCGGCAATAACCCTTAAATTCAGGTCATCTATGGTTACGATTGGGATCTCATCTGCACGTACTTCCTGATAGCCGGGAGCCATCATCTTGTGACGAGCCGGCAAGTTTACCCAAAGCTGGATACCTTCTAAGGTACCTCCAGCAGCTAGAAATTGGTCTGAAACTCGTTCACTGTGTATAATTCCACTTCCTGCAGTAATCCATTGAACTTCTCCAGCCTGGATGACACCGTCATTGCCCAGACTATCCCGATGTCTTAACGCTCCCTGAAAAAGGATCGTGGCCGGCTGAAAACCTCTATGTGGATGTGCACCTACATCTAATGCAGGCTCCCCAGGGTGTACGGTGGTGGGCCCGAAATGGTGCAATAAAATGAAAGGACCTACCTGTCGAAGGCCCGGAGCAGGAAGAGGCTGTTTGACCAAATTTGGCCCCATTCGAATACCTTCTGCAGGAACTATCCTTTTCAGGACCTTTGGTGGTAAGATGGAGGAGTCAGTTGCCATGCCTAAATTTTTTAGCCAATAAACCCAGCTTCCGAGTGTGAGCCATCACAAAAGGGTTTGTTTTTGGAAGCTCCACACCGGCAAAAAGCAGTACGTTTAGTACGATCAACGGTTTCTCCGTCCGAGAGTTCAATTTGCAGGGCTCCGCTTACTAACAACGGACCATTAGGCACAACCTGACAAGATAATGGTGCAACAACGGATTCTTCCTCCGCCTTTTTATCTGCATTTCGATAAGCCGTTAATGCTCCTGATGGGCATTTGGCAACCTGGGCTAAAATAGCCTCAGAGGTGGCACCTTGTGCATTAATCCAAGGCCGCTTGTCAATGTCAAATACCTCAGGTAATCCATTGACACAGTTCTTGGAATGAATGCACAGATCTGCTTTCCAAACTATGGTTACTTCTCCGTTTGTATATTCTTTAGTAGTGGGCATGGTGAGCTATGGTTTTATATCGATCCATAATGCTAACGGAGCAGACGGACCGTGGGTTTTGAAAACCTGATTGTTCCGGTCCATTTTCAGGAATTAAGAATCTTACTGCGCAAGAGCAACAGGATAGCAGCCAAGCATTTCCCAATCATTAGCTGTACTGACAATCCATCTTGTGGAAAAGTCCATTTATCACTAAACTCTTAGCGCCTTAGTAGAGTTCTTCGCGGCTTACATGGGAAGTTCCCTATTCACCGCAAAGTACATAAAGGAGCCGCCAAGTACACAAAGAAGAAATGATCAACCATAAGTTCGCTTACCAGTACAATTAGCCGCTAGGCTCTGACTCCAGTTTTTTGCGTTGACGGCGCATTTGATATGCTAAAAAGGCACTTCCCAAGCCCGTAACGAGCATGCCGATGTCGTCAGTTTGGCCGAGCACAGGAATGAGGTCCGGAATCATATCCACCGGACTAACCACTGAAACTGCAGAAACGGCAGTTGTACCCCACCCCAAATACTCAACCACCAGGTTGCGAAGCTTACTCTTGGGGAGAGCCATTAAAATCATAAAGACGACTAATACAACCACCACTCCTATCACCAATACCTTCAGAAAGCTGAAAAATGCATCCATTTTTATATTGAGCTACGCTTGTTTTGTGGGTTACCTGGTGACCCAATCTTCAATTGAAAATAAAAGGCCAGTTATTTTAATCTCGGATCGGCCTATCCAGTTACCTCAGATTTCCAGATAAAGATAATAGGACTAGTCAGGAGTGCCTTTTTCTTTAGATAAACTATGGCATAGGATCGAACAGGAAGACTATTCCAGGTCCAATGCATTCATCCGTATTCGATACAGGTTACCAAATCCATTCTCAATCTGGTTAGCCCACTCCACCATTTGCTTAACCGTTTGGAGGGTATCTGGAGCCGGATTACTCCGATCACTGGTGAAATAAAGAATAGCTCGATTTTCATCTATAAACGGACAATAATCCAGCTGTTTGGAATTGACCTTTTCGCTTAATGGTTGAGCCGGTATCCAATTACCAAATGGATCTTTTTTACTGTAATACAGATCACCACCTCCTATATCATTCGGCCTGCCGAAGGAGCTGAAAATGAGCAGGTTTTCATCTGGGTTTATATAAGCATTGAATTCGTAAAAGATGGTGTTAATGGCAGTGTCCAGGGGTTCAGGATCCTGGTATTTTTCCTCCTTCCATTCGCTCCGAAAAAGGTCTTCTCGCCCCACCCCATCCAATCGTGTAGCTGTAAAATAAAGATTGCCATTCCTGCTTACGGAAGGATAAAATTCATTTTCCTCCGTATTGATGTTGGCTGGTAGGGCAATCGGTTCGCCCCATTGATCGCCCATCCGATCGCTATACCAGATATTGTAGTCCGTTCGGCTTGAGGTGCTGTGAAGCGGTCGGTCGGACGCAAAAAAAAGGCGGTTTCCTTCTTCGGCTAAAAAGGGTTCGATATCCTGGTATTTTCCCGATATATTTAAAATCTCAGGTGCGGACCATCTTCCTTTCTTTCTTGATAAGGCAACGAGCATCCTGCGCCGTTGTTTTTGATCTCCCAAAGTGAAAATAATCTCATCTCCACTTGGCGTTATAGCGATATCCCGCTCGTAAAGCGGGGTGGAAAGCACTCCCTCACCAAAAAGCCTCACCTCATCTGTAGCTTCTTCCAGGTCGAGAGATATCGAGTTCCGAGATCCGCAACTGACAAGCAAGATTGCGGCAAGGATTAACAGATAGAAGTAGCTAGTCCGCTGCATCAGAAAATAGTTTATGTGTTTAATCGTCTAGTGCTGTTCTCAAACTCCCATTTCCATTGGGCTTCAAAGGTTTTTATCCAGGCCCTTTACGCTCAGAAAGCCAGCCGAGCTCCCACTCGCACATCCCTCCCGGGAGCGCTTATTCCGGACCCAAAGGTCCGATAATGCTGGTCTAACGCATTTTCTACAGCAAAATTCAATGATAACTTGGTAGTAACTTGCCAGCTTGTATAAAGATCGAGGGTCGCCCATCCATAGAGTCCTTGGTATGGACTTCCACATGGCTCCACATTCGATTGGATCAGGCCATATTCGATATTATCCGGAGACCCCTCCCGATTGAATATCAGGCCACAATTGGGATCATTCTCGATACTGACAACGCCGTAATCTTGAACTGATTTGGACCCTTGATATCGAACAGCAGCTTCAATCTGAAATTTACCAGGCAGTATCCGCAGGGCTATACGGCCAAATTGAGGCGGTATATGTTCTAAAGGAACCCATAGCGGTTGTCCTGAAAAAGGCACAGTAACTTGTTTTTCTCCAACCGTCAGTGTATGTGTCCAGGTAAAGGCGATCCAGCCTTGGAAATGCCATTCAACCGTTGCGTTTGCCCCCCAAATCCTTCCCTGGTCTGTATTTGAATTGGCTTGGACAAAAAGCGTATCGCCTCTACTTACAAAAAAGGAATCCCAATTTGGAAGGACGAAACTACCCCGGGTAATTAGATTTCTTATTCGAGTGTAGAAGCCACCAGCGCTAAAAACCAGGCGATTCCTACCCCAGACCCAGGATTTATGGACCCTCAGTTCCGATGTCCAGGCCTGCTCGGGTCTAAGATCGGTATTGGGTACGGTTATAAAGCCATTGTTTTCTCGAATCTTTGCAAAATCATCCACATTAGGAGCCCGAAATGCGCTTGCCGAATGCAAAAATACGGACCACCCTTTTCCTGGTGACCAGCGCAAGCCTCCTGATCCTGTAACTGCTTGATTAAAAGAACCGATGCCCGCCAGAAAAGAACCCGGCCAATCAATCGGGCCTTGATTATTGAAGCGAGCATGTAGCTGAGCAAAAGAATAGCGCAGTCCACCTTCCAAAAGCAAACTTGAGTCAATGGAATGCCATCGAATCAAGGTGTAGAGACCTCCTTGCCAAAGTTGGCTACCCTCTCCAGGATATCGGGTGTTGATATCAAAGATGCGTTCTCCCTCTACGATTTGTTCTCGGAAAGCCTTCGAATTGACTTGATTGAACTGAAATTCTGCTCCGTAATTTAGCATCCATTGCTTTCGCCTATCCAGGGAACGATCGAGATCGATCGTGAATCCTCCCACAAATACATCTTCCAGATTAAATTCTTTCCAAGGGTCCCGAAAGCGCCTCAAGATCCGATCTTCTTCCACAAATTGGAACGAAAGTTGAAAGCGTGCATGATCGTAAAATGGATTGGAAGCAGCGTGCTTGGCCGTAATGCCAGCTAGTAAACGGGTCTGTGGACCGTAGTGCCATTCTGCAAACCTTGGATGGCCATTCCGGGTTTCCAGAAGGGCATCATAACGTGGAATATTCGTGCTCCTCGAATACTGAAGATTGCTTTCCAAACTGAGGTATCGGGTAGGGCGAAATTGTAATTTTTGCACTAGGTCCAATTGCTCAAAACCTGAAAATCGTTGGCGATTGGGATCTGTATTTGCGATTACGCTATCCCGGCCATCAATAGTCTGCACAAACCAGTTTCGTTTGCCAAATTCAGGCCAGGCATTGGGCCTCTTGTTACCTGATCTCAAATCGCCAAACCTGGACCAGGTTGCACTCATTAAACCGCTCCATTTTTGCCCCGAATACATAGTCTGGGCATGCAAGACGGATGAATTGGCTGCTGAGCCAAATTGATAGCCAGCCTGGCCAGTCATGGTGCCCCCTTTCGTTCCTGTGACAGGAGGTGGAGACTGGGTGCGAAAATGGATTACCCCACCCAACGCATCGCTACCATAGAGTAAAGAACCTGGCCCCAGAATGACTTCGGTTTGTTCCAAAGCCTGGGCATTAATCGTCATGGAGTTCTGGAGATGGCCGCTTCGATAAATTGCATTATTAAGCCGAACGCCATCAACTACCAGAAGAATGCGATTGGCTTCAAAGCCCCTCAAAATGGGACTGCCTCCTCCCAGCTGACTCCGCTGCACGAATACCGAACCGCTTTGCTCAAAAACCGCGGGGGTAGAGGTGGCTTGCCGGAATTGTATATCCTTTTTTGAAATTAAGCGAATAGCCTGAATGGATTGATCTACCGGATCATCCCGCCTACCTGTCACAATGACTTCATCCAGGGTTTCCAGTAAGGGCCTCATTACTAATGTATCTTCCAATTCACTTCCGGGAAGCCTTAATGTTTCAAGACCAAATGCAGCAATTATCAAACTGTCATTTCGAATGGAGGTATCTAGTTCAACTTTCCCATCAGGATCTGAAAACCATTCTTTTTGTTGGATTTGGGCAAAGAAAGAGACACCCTCTAGCGGAATCCCGCTTGGGTCAATGACATATACTTTTAAACCTTGCGCAGCTATTTTGCCGGCTCCCATTAACAGGAACAAACAAAACCAAATCTTCCACATAGATAAGCACCTGAATTTCCGATCCTTGCCAGCCAGGTTGTCAAGCCTCTGAGAATTCGGCTTTTTGGGGATCTGGCACAATCGAGGGATTGCCGGCTGGCAAATGCAATGTAAAGGTAGTGCCTTTTCCTTCTTCAGACCATTTTACGAAAATCTTCCCATGATGGTACTGCTCGATAATCCGTTTGGCTAAAGAAAGACCTAATCCCCAACCTCTTTTTTTGGTACTGTAGCCAGGTTTGAACACCGAAGTGCGCTTCCCGCTAGGAATGCCTTTTCCTGTATCCGTCACGTCGACTGCAACTTTATCATCTACCATATAAGCTTGTACGGTTATGGTACCCCTACCATTCATAGCATCCAGCGCATTTCGGAGTAAATTCTCCAAGACCCAGTTGAATAGTGGTGGATTGATCCGAGCCAAGAGCTCCTGTTTAGGGTCGGGAAAATCGAATTGCACGTGCCTTGGTGCCCTTCGTTCCATATATTGCCTACCGTTTTCGATCTCTTCATAGAGATTTACGGTCTTTAGCTCGGGAAGGGAGCCGATCTTGCTAAAGCGCTCGGTAATCAGTTCCAACCGACCCAAGTCCCGCTCCAGTTCTTCGACTACTTCAACTACTTCGGGGTCGTCTTCCCGAAGTGCTCTCAGATGATCCATCCAGGCTGAAATCGCAGAAATGGGGGTACCTAATTGATGCGCTGCTTCTTTAGCCATACCCGCCCAAACCCGGTTTTGCTCGGATTTCCGGGCTGAAGAAAAGCCCAGGTACCCTAAAAAGATGAATGCCCCGATAAGGAAAAATTGGATGACAGGAAAGTAACGCAACTGCCGCAGCAAGGTCGATTCCTTATAATAAATGGAATACACATCACCTCGAATAGGCTCCACTCCTTTATCCTGCAAGCGTTTTAGCTCTTGTTGAAGAAATTCCTCATCCAGGTCGAGTTCCGGGCCAAAATTGGCAGCCGATTCGATTTGATTACGGTCGTTGACCAAAATTACGGGTATGGTATTGTTGGAGGTAATTACCTGGAGGTGCAACTGGAGTTCCTGTGCCTTCCCTTCGATAATCTGTTGTTGGGCCAAGGCCCAATTTTCGACCTTAGCTCGTTCTTCATTTCCCAGAGCTTGGGCCAGGTAATTCGTATAGAAAATAGAAACCAGGATAATGGCAATTCCACCTATGGCGAGATAGATCTTCCAACGATCTTTTTGGGCGTAGATATCCATCGACAATACCGGCTTGGCTACTCAATTTACGGAAAAACGAAACGGATCCTGTTGAAAGTACTATTCTTAGGGTATAAATAGGACAGCAAGGCCTATTTTGTGATACTTTATCCGCAATGAACACTGTAAAATAGAATTTATGCAAAATCTGCTTCCTCTTTTTTGGGTGGTCGGTGTTGTCTTGTCATGTGTTGGTGTAGGGCAAACCCAAACCGATGAAGAACAAATTTCGATCTTGATCCAAACCTTATTCGATGGCATGCGGGAATCCGATACAGCCCGTATGAGCCCTTTGTTTATGCCAGGAGCAAGGTTGCAGTCGGTGTTCTTGGATGAGGATAAAAAGACAGTAGTCCGGGAAGGCTCTATGGAGGGTTGGCTTAAGGGAGTAGGGACTCCAAGAGAAAAGGTCTACGACGAACGCATATATAATCTGGACATCCGGGTAGATGGTCAGTTGGCCAATGCCTGGATGGATTATTCATTCTATCTGGGTGATGAGCTCCACCACTGTGGTGTCAATGCCTTTCAGTTGGTAAAGCAAGGTGAAGCCTGGAAAGTCTATCAAGTTACAGATACGCGCCGAAACCTGGGTTGTATAACTGATCCACAGCTTGCAGAGCAAGAGATTCATATTTTTTTGGATGCCTGGCATGAAGCTGCTACTCAGGCGGATGCAGACGGCTTCTTTGGGGCCATGGCTGAAGATGGAATTTATCTCGGTACAGATGCTTCTGAACGTTGGCTTCGGGATGAACTACGGGAATGGGCCGAAGCTGCTTTCAGGGAGGCTTCGGCCTGGGCATTTACCCCTTCGGATCGAATGCTGTATTCTACAGCAGACAAAAACACCTTTTGGTTTGAAGAAAAGTTGGATACCTGGATGGGAACCTGCCGCGGATCAGGAGTTATCCAGAAGGCGGAAGGACAATGGAAGATCAAGCACTATAACCTGGCCTTATTGGTACCCAATGAGAAGATTGAAGCCTTTAAAGAACTGATTGGCCAGTAAGGCTGGATGTTGGTTAACGCACTCAAAATACCTTTTCTCCCCGATAGACCACTCCGGATGTTGGTGTTTCAAATACTTCGATCCGACTGAGGAGTGGAAGGGTACCCTTTAGCCGATCCCATATCCAAATAGCGATGAACTCTGCAGTTGGGTTTTCGAGACCTTCAATATCATTCAGGGTATGATGGTCCAGCTGTTTCTCCAGGGGTTTCCATGCCTCCTTTAAGCTGGCAAAGTCCTCTACCCAGCCCAGCTTTGGGTGCAAAGTTCCTTCAAGCACAATTCTGACCCTATAGGTATGCCCATGCATACGCCGGCATTTATGATCTTCGGGAACAAAAGGTAAATAGTGCGCAGAATCAAAGGTGAACTCCTTGAAGATTTCCATAGGGGATTACTTTCGGTGCAAATATACTACTCTGATTTCTATATCTTTTCAGATGCAGATCACTGAATGTATCTCAGCAAAGGATTGAACTAGCCTTGACAAAACTCACTTTTTTGGTGACCAGTAAGCTTTAGTTTTGGGACTCCAAAACAACGTTCAAATGAATAAGATAGTCGGCATTACGCTTTCCGCCCTATTTGCCCTATTTGCCATACTTCAACTCAATGATGTGGATCCTTGGCTTTGGGTAGCCTTGTATCTCTTTGTGGCTGCTGTCATTGGCGGTGCTGCCTTGGGTTATTATCGCTCCTGGGCTGCTTGGTTGGGGATTGGCATATGTGTAGTATGGATGCTTTCCATTCTCCCGGAGTTTATCAATTGGATAAGCATGGGCATGCCCACCATCACCGGTAAAATGAAAGCTACGGAGCCCCATATAGAATTTACCAGAGAATTTTTAGGACTTGGGCTAGCTGCTGCAGCCTTGGGCTACACCATTTGGCAAATGCGCAAAAAAAGCCTTGTAACCGCGGCTTGAATTTACATCACTGTTGGTGGCTCTCCTTTTCGGTACTGCTCGATGTTTTCAGGAATGCAATGCCTGTCCCAGAGGGCTGGCAGCCTTTCCTGTACAGCCGCTGTTTGTCTTATTTTCCAATACCGTTCCTTATTTATGCGAACAGCGGCATCATAATCTAGGATTGGGTAGGGATAGTCTTTTCCTAGTCTGCATTGGTAGTAAGCCTGGTCTAGCGGAGTCATTCGCCAGGGACGGTAGATTAGCGGTGCTGGTACTTCGGTTAATTCAGGTACCCATTGCCGTACATAGGACCCGTCCGGATCATGCTGCTCACTTTGATAAATCGGATTAAACAAGCGCATGGGGTGATAGCCACTCAATCCAGCTTGCATTTGCATTTGAGCAAAATGAATGCCCGGCTCGAAATCCGTAAATAATCGACCCAATTCTTCAGCCACCAATTTCCAATCAAGCCACAAAGCAAAAGTTGCAAAGGTGGCCATAGTAGCCCGAAGCCTGAAATTGGTCCAGCCGGTGGCACGCAGGCATCGCATGGTAGCATCCACCATAGGGATACCGGTATTTCCAGTGCGCCAGGCCTCAAACTTAACAGGATCGTGATTGCGATCCAACGCTAGAAAACCTCTGTTGATGGGTTCAAACTCGATTTGCCATTCCGATTCCAGCTTCTGGATATAATGACTCCTCCACCAAAGCCGGGAATGAAAGTTTTTCAAATTCCAGCCCAGGTCTGGCTCTGCCAATCGCGGTCGGGTAGTCTTCAATATTTGTCTTACGGATAGACACCCATGAGCGATATAAGGGGAAAAACGGCTGCAACTTCGGCGGCTAGGGCCGGGTTTGCTCAAGTGGCGACCGTAATGGTAGGCTCGTTGGTCAACAAAACCGGCCAGGTATTTTTCAGCCGCATGCATGCCGCCCGGTTGAAAGCCTGGAGCGGGAAGGGTTATTTCGGCGGGTAATGGACTCCCCTTCCAGACATCCCATAAATCGGGAGGGATGGATGGGCTCGTAGCGTTTTTCCAATCCGGCTGGTTCTCCGGTTCATTCATATCGTATTGCCAATCTCGTTGCCAGTTTGCCCGATTCCGCAATCCGCGAAATACACCATCTTGCCGAAACTCCTGCCACCTAATTCCTTTGGATTTGCACCAGCTTTTTACGGCTTTGTCCCGATCGAACGTCTTCTTTTGTCCGGTTTCTTGATGGGAGTACAAGCCTTCAATTTGAAAGATGGAATCAAGCAGGTTCAATAAAGGGATTACCTCTCGATGGGCAACAAGGAGATGAATTCCCAGGTTTTCCAGCCTTGCTTTGAGTTCTTGAACGCACTCCCAGGCAAAGCGCCAATGCCTGGGGCTCCACTCCGGGAGCTGTTTTAAAGTAGGTTCAAAGGTATATAAAGGAAGTACAGGGAACCCGCTTTCTATAGCATAGCGAAATGGGGCATGATCCGTCATCCGGAGGTCTCGTTTCAACCACACCAGGACAATGCTGGGTTTTTCGACACTTGATTCTTGTTCTTCAGGCAAATCAAAACCGATTTATATCTTGATAACTACAATCAAGGCAACCTGTTCAGTTTACCGTTAGATTAGAGTAAGCTGTCATTTTCAAGTCTTTATTCCATTACCCCGGATCCTACTTAGTGTAAATTTTGCAATAATTCTATTGTGGCTTCTTTTTGTTTGTAAATTCAAGCCCGCAAAATGTATTGCCTTTACCTACATACAGCTCCATGACCGGTAAATTTCGATTTCTGTTGTTCAGCGCCTTCTTCATTGGAATTTTCTTTGGATGTCAGCCTGAACCCAACACACCCGAACGTCCTGCAGATCCTTGGGTTTTTAGATCTGTACTAGATAGTATGCCTCGCATGATTACCCTGGCTTTACATCGGGATCTATGGGTAGCTTATCACACCGAATCCGGCGCGCTGTACAAAGCCTGGCAAGGCAATGTAAACCTAGCTGGTGCTGTCTATACCACCGAACATGGCCCCCAACCTGAAACGGTAGGGGATATTTGGATGGAAAATCCCTTTAAATCACCCTGGCAAGTCAAGTCGGGCAATCAAGTCACCCCCATCTCAATTCAATATCGAGGACATCGGTTTGAGGATGGCCATGCCCGACTGCAGTATGAATTAATCCTTCCTGATGGACAAAAATTAATGGTTTCTGAACAACCGGAAGCCATCTTCAATGAAAGCCAGCAGATTGGCTTTCAACGCATCTTTAGCATAGACGGGAAGTTGCCATCCGGTATGGAATTACAGCTTCAAACCCGAGTAAACTCTATCGCTTTCGCCAAAAGTGTAAAAACCAATGGCAAGTTTGATATTCAGAAAGAGGAAGCGTACACGGGAAACAACCACCAGTGGGTGACTTTAACCGGGACTTTAACTCTCAACCCTAAAGGATCCACTGAATTTACTGCTTGGTTGATCAAAGAACCTGCCATCCTCAATCCAATTGCAGAAGAAGCATCCGAGGACGAAGAAACGCCCCTGGCCGAACAGCTTATTGCCCAAAGCGGATGTAGGGCATGTCACAATCCATTGGTAAAAACAGTTGGACCGGCCTATATCGAGGTAGCTCGCAAGTACGAGAATTCTGAAGAAAACCTGACCCTGCTTACCTCCAAGATTATCAATGGAGGAGCTGGCGTGTGGGGTCAGGCTATGATGATACCACATCCACATTTGGCCCAGGAAAATGTGGAGGAGATGGTTCGATACATCTTGGCAATGGATGCGAACGAGGAAAAGGCCAAGGCTTCTAACCCGTTGGCAAAGTTGGTGGGGGCTTCGGCTGGGATGAACTTGGATGAACTCATTCCCGGTGCAGCCAGTCAGATCTATCAATTCGAACAATCCTTAAGAGAATTGGCGGATGTGAACTGGGGGGCAACACCTGTATATGAAGGGCCTTTACCGGAGATCCATTTCACGGATAGTGATTTTAAAGGCTTGAAGAATCGATTTGCTATACTTGCTCAAGGGTATCTTAATGTGCCCAAAGACAATAACTATGTTTTTCGACTTAGCAGTGACGATGGTTCTCGCTTAACCTTACATGATCAGGTAATCATTGACTATGACGGGCTGCATGGAGCAGGGGTTAAGGATGGTGAAATCGCCCTGAAGGCTGGTTTACATCCATTTCGCTTGGAATATTTTCAAAATGGCGGAGGCAAAAGCATTTCCCTGAAATGGCGGTCATTTGATGATGGAGAATTCGCCGTAATTCCCACTACCTCCATGTTTCATCATCCGGACCAACTAAGCGGTATGGCCCTGCCGCCGCCGCCGATGATCGGCGGAAAGCCTATTCCAGGCTCCGGTTACGCACTGCAGGAGGTGCATCCCTCCTTTAGCTTGAGCCAGGCTCGCCCGGAAGGCTTCGAACCCAAAGTTGGAGGTTTGGACTTTTTGCCTGATGGCAGACTCGTAGTTAGTACCTGGACATCAGATGGGGCGGTATATGTCCTAGATGGCGTACAATCGGGAGATCCATCACAAATCAAGGTTAAACAGGTCGCTTCCGGCTTCGCAGAGCCCTTGGGTTTAAAAGTAGTTGAGGGCGAAATTTATATTCTTCAAAAGCAAGAGCTTACCAAATTGATTGATCACGATGGAGACGATATCATTGATGAATACCGGACCGTTTGTAATGGTTGGGAGGTCACCTCTAATTTTCATGAATTTGCTTTTGGGCTGGTTGAAAAAGACGGATTTCTGTATGGCACATTGGCCATCGGCATTCTGCCTGGTGGAGCGAGTGCCTATCCACAGTCTCCGGATCGGGGGAAAGTCATTAAAATTGATCCAAAAACCGGGGAATATACGTTCGTAGCACACGGACTTCGAACCCCCAATGGAATTGGAATCGGTATCGATGACCAAATCTTTGTAGCAGATAATCAGGGAGATTGGCTCCCAGCCTCCAAAATTTTACACATTGAGCAAGGTGATTTCTTTGGATCCCAAGCAGTTGATCCGGAGGGGACGGCTGAATTGGAAATGAAAAAACCCGTGGTATGGTTACCCCAGGATGAGATTGGGAACTCTCCTTCCACACCATCTTACCTTAACATTGGCCCGTATATAGGGCAGATGATCCACGGAGAAGTAACCCATGGCGGGCTTAAGCGGGTTTTTGTAGAAAAGGTTAATGGACAGTATCAGGGAGCCTTATTCCGGTTTGTTCAAGGGCTTGAGGCAGGAGTCAATCGAATCGTTTGGGGACCGGATGGCGCACTTTATGTCGGTGGTGTGGGATCTAACGGCAACTGGCAGCACAGTGGCAAGCAATGGTTTGGACTCCAGCGATTGGCATACAACGGGAACCCTGCCTTTGAAATGCTCGCAGTACGAGCAAAGACAAATGGTCTGGAAATAGAATTTACCGAACCGCTAGCTGAAGGGCTTGGTTGGAATACCTTCGATTATAAGGTACAACAATGGTGGTACAAACCTACAGCTGAATACGGCGGACCGAAAATGGACCTGGAAGACCTGAATGTTCTTTCCGCCAATGTTTCAGCGGACCGAAAAAAGGTTTTCCTGGAATTGGATGGCATAAAGGAGGGGCATGTGGTATATGTAAATTTACCTAGCAATTGGACCAGTGAAAATTATCAGGAAATTTGGACTACCGAAGTTTGGTATACATTGAATAACATACCTGAGGGTCGGGAAGGATTCAAAACAGAAGCCCCGAATCCGATTCCACCAAATACACTATCTGAGCAGGAAAAAGAAGCAGGCTGGAAATTGCTCTTTGACGGAAAATCATTGAAAGGTTGGCACAATTACAACAAAACTACGGTCGGCTCCTCTTGGATTGTCCAAGAGGATGCGATTTATCTGAATGCCAAACAAAATGCAGAAGGCAACTGGAGCGCTCCGGACGGAGGTGATATTCTAACCGACCAGGAATTTCAAAATTTTGAACTTGCCCTGGAATGGAAAATCTCCCCTTGTGGTAATAGCGGTATCTTTTACAACATTAAAGAGTCTGAGGATATCAGCGTGGCTTGGAAATCGGCTCCTGAAATGCAGGTGCTTGACAATTCCTGCCATCCAGATGCTAAAATCGAAAAGCATCGCGCTGGAGATCTCTACGATTTGATCCAGTGCAAATACGAAACCGTGAAACCGACAGGAAGCTGGAATCAGGTGCGTATCCGAATTAAGGATGGGCATCTGGAACATTGGCTTAATGGCCGAAAGGTAGTGGAAACCGAGATGTGGACCGATAATTGGAATGACCTGGTTGCATCGAGTAAATTCAAGAATGAACCCGAATTTGGCAAGTATAAAAAAGGCCGAATCGGGCTTCAGGACCATGACAATCCAGTCTGGTTTCGCAACATCAAGATTCGAGAATTGTGATTGATGATTTTTGAAATAGGGTAAACCGAATTGGTTTTTCTCAGCATAACCAAGAGCTGGTTGAGTTTAAGCTTTTGGAGTGAATGACACCAGATTTTGTTACATGACGACCCTTCGGGTGTCAGCATGCAAGCATCTGGACAAGGCACTTTATTTTCAAGAAAGGGGTAGGGGGCCTTTTCTTGAAACACATAGCCATACTAGCTTCGAAACCGAAAAAAAACCTGGTACAGGATAAAATTTGGCAAGTGCAGCCCAAAGTGTTATACTGATGCAAGTTTACCATTACCTATTTAAAATTGGAGAAAACAGTCAAACTTGATCAGCCCCGACGACAAATGTCGGGACCAAGGACACAATACTATTTCAAGTAATGCTGTATGTAAGGGAAACGCCATTTTCAACTTGAAATGGTATTAAATCTCATCATGCTCTAAAACCCAAACACATGAAACGAAAGATCCGAATGGGAATGGTCGGTGGGGGCCGTGGGGCTTTTATCGGCGCTGTACATCGAATGGCCGCGGCTCTCGACGGACAAATTGAACTGGTTTGTGGAGCCTTCAGCAGTAATCCGGAAAAATCGCGTTTGTCGGGAGAAGACCTTTACCTACCTCCGGATCGCGTCTATGGCAGCTACACCGAGATGATCGAACGA
Source organism: uncultured Saprospiraceae bacterium (assembly GCA_964641965.1). GTDB lineage: Bacteria > Bacteroidota > Bacteroidia > Chitinophagales > Saprospiraceae > JAJDFU01. The sequence continues at coordinate 35,822 of CAZXLD010000027.1, forward strand.
GAATTGACACTGTCGGAGGACAAACGGATGGACTTCATTTCAATCGTTACCCCCAACCACGTGCACTACGGTCCAGCCAAGATGGCTCTGGAGAACGGGTTTCATGTAGTCTGTGACAAACCGTTGTCTTTCAATCTCGAAGAGGCTAAAGATCTGGTGGAGGTCGTTAAGCAGACCGGTATGATTTTTGCGCTAACGCATAATTACACCGGTTACCCCATGGTTAAGCAAGCCCGCCAAATGGTTGCCAGAGGGGACTTGGGAGCGATTCGGAAGATTATGGTAGCTTATCCACAGGGATGGCTGACCACCTTGCTCGAGGAGAGTGGCCAAAAACAAGCTTCCTGGAGAACGGATCCGGCCCGGTCCGGTGCTGCCGGTGCTATGGGTGATATTGGAACCCATGCGGAGAACCTGGCGGAATATATTACCGGCTTACAAATTGAAGCACTTTGTGCAGACTTATCTATTATGGTGGAAGGTCGGCAATTGGACGACGACGGTAATGTGCTATTGCATTTTGATAATGGAGCTCGGGGGATTCTGTATGCCAGCCAAATTTCCGCTGGAGAGGAGAATGACCTGCATATAAAGGTCTATGGAGAAAAAGGCGGATTAGAGTGGCGCCAAATGGAGCCGAATACACTGATCGTCCGATGGTTAAATAAACCCGTTGAAGTATACCGGACCGGAGGGCCAAACTTGTATCCGGAGGCGGAGGCTCATACCCGTATACCGGCTGGACACCCAGAAGGATATTTGGAAGCCTTCGCTAATATTTATCGGAATTTTGCCTATTGCGTGCAGGCGCGGCTGGCTGGAGAAGAACCCGACCCTATGTATTTGGATTTTCCGACAGTTGACGATGGATTGCGCGGAATGCAGTTTATCGAAGCAGTCGTTCAGTCCGGACAACGTACTGAAAAATGGACTAAAATGAACCCTTAACTCCACTTTAGTCCGTTGAAGGCACATAGCCATAGCTACGTAATGGAAAAGAAACGCGGCGCAGGATAAAATTTGCCTAGTGTAGCCCAATGTGTTTAAACTCACCATGCTATTTGTCGGAATTTCGAATGAACTTCTTTCCAAAACGAATAACAAAAACGTAAAACTCATTTCATGAAAACCATAAAAGGTCCAGCTATATTCCTTGCTCAATTTATGGGTGATGAAGCCCCATTCAATTCCCTGGATGCCATTTGTCAATGGGCAGCAGATCTCGGCTACATTGGGGTACAGATCCCTACCTGGGAAGACCGTTTAATTGACCTGAAGCAGGCGGCAGAAAGTAAAACCTATTGTGATGAGCTGAAAGGGAAGATCGCTTCCTATGGGTTGGAGATCACCGAATTATCTACCCACTTACAAGGTCAATTATTAGCCGTCCATCCGGCCTACAATCACCAGTATGACTCTTTCGCACCAAAAGAAGTCCACAACAACCCTAAGGCTCGGACTGCGTGGGGTGTCCAACAGATGAAATGGGCTGCTGAAGCCAGCTATAATTTGGGGCTCACAGCAAGTGTTACATTTTCAGGTTCCTTTTTATGGCCTTTCATTTTCCCATGGCCCCAGCGTCCGGCCGGATTGATTGAAGAAGGCTTTAAAGCTTTTGCCGGCCAATGGAAGCCAGTACTTGACTTCTATGATGAAAAGGGTGTGGATGTATGCTACGAATTGCATCCGGTCCATGACTTGCACGACGGAGCATCCTTTGAACGGTTTCTGGATGAAACCAATGAGCACCAAAGGGCCTGCATCAACTACGATCCCAGTCATTTTGTATTGCAAGCGCTGGATCACCTACATTTCATCGACCTATACCATGATCGAATCAAGGCATTCCATGTGAAGGATGCCGAGTTCAACCCGGACGGCAGGCAAGGCGTCTATGGAGGATATGAGCCATGGCTTACCCGGGCAGGTCGCTTTCGTTCACCAGGCGATGGGCAGGTTGATTTTGTAGGCATATTCAGCAAGCTTACCCAGTATGATTATGATTCCTGGGCCGTGCTCGAATGGGAGTGCGTGCTAAAATCTCCGGAACAAGGGGCGGCAGAAGGTGCTCCGTTCATCGAGAGTCATATCATTCAGGCTACCACCAAAGCATTTGACGATTTTGCAGGACAAGATCCGGATGAGTCGGTGAATCGGAAGTTGTTAGGCTTGGAGTAAGTCCATTCCTAACCTAACCGGCTGAGCGATTCTCACGGCACTTTATGAGTCTATAATGAGTTAAGGGTATATAAAACCTTTAATATATCGTTTCCTGGTAGTGAAATCTGTTGATTTCCAAGGGATATTGTATGCACAGGGGATTCAATTTCTAACGATTTTTCTATTTCCAGGTAGAAAAAAGTCTATTTTAGAAGTAGCTTTAGCAGTAGGAAAGTGTCCCCGCCAGGTATCCAACTCCCCTTGGCCCATGAATAAAATTTGTCTACTTGTATTTGTTTTTTCCCTTGTATTGGGAGCCTACCTTCCAACAAAGGCCCAACAGTTATCCACTGTTGATAGTCTTACCCAGGCCTTTTACACGGTCAAGAATGATTCAATTCGCTGGGAAATTACCCAAGAACTGTGCTTTGCTTACAACTACATCCAGACGGATTCGGTCATGAAGTGGGCTCGGGTAAGCCTGGAATTAGCGCAGAAGCTGGAGGATAGCAACAGGCTGGGAAAAAGCCGGTTTCGACTTGGGCTGGCCTATGCCTACAAAAATGAATTTTCCGCCGCTATGGAGGAATATCTGAAAGCTGTTACCTGGTATGAGGAAACCAACAATCAACAAGGTTTGAATGAAACAAAGGTTGAAATCGCCATGATCAACCTTAAAACGGAGGAATTTGAAAAAGTCAAGCCCTATCTCAATGAAGCCTACCACTATTTCCGTTCCAGGAATGATACCTTCAACATTTTGTACACCATTGGATCCTATCAGCAATATTTCGAGAAAATTGAAAACTTTGATTCCCTTTTGTTTTACTCGCATGAAGCGTTAGAGGCTTCTCAACGATACGGTCGGCTACAAAATGAAAAAATTACTTACAGCAATTTGGCGGCAACCTATTTACACCTGAACGACCTTGCCAACGCCAAAAAGTATTTGCAAAAACGAGGTCAGCTTGGTTTTGAAGGCGATGACCGGGGTGCCTATTTCCATTCCTGGATTTTATCTGAATACCACAAACAGGCTGGACAACCGGATAGTGCAGCCTATTTTGCCAGGCAAGGCATTGATCAAGCCAGGGTTTTCGGAGATTTGCAGCTGGAGATTGAGATGTATGCGCTGCTGGCAAATATCTTTGAGCAGAAAAAAGAGTATGAGAAGGCTTTTACCTACCTGGACCTCCAGCGCAAGTATCAGGATTCGTTGAACCGAATCCAATTTCAGGAAGATCTTTCTGAAATGACCATCCAGTATGAAACCCAACAAAAGGAAGCACAAATCGCTCAGCAGCAATTGCTCCTGCAAAAAGAGAGCAACCGGAAAAACTTGTACTTAGCCGGAGGAATCGTATTGTTTCTATTCGGAATCGGGTTATTGCTCTATTTCCGATATCGACTTCAAATGCGCCAAAAGCAGGCCCAGATGGACCTTCAGCTTAAAGAAGCCGAAGCAAGCCAATTGCGAGACATGGACAAGTTGAAATCTAACTTTTTTGCGAATATTTCCCACGAGTTTCGGACTCCTCTGACCTTGATCTTAAATCCCCTCAAGCAACTGGCGCAGGGCACCTACCAGGGAGATCCTTCCAAGGCCTATCAGCTCATGACCCGAAACGGGGAACGGCTCCTGCGCCTGGTAAATCAATTATTGGAACTCGCTCGACTAGAAAGCGGACATGCCGAATCCAGATTGGAACCTGTCGACCTTGTAAAGGTGGTCAAGGCTATCGTTTACGCCTTTGAAAGTTGGCCGTTGCGCAAGCAAATCTACTTCCAAACTCAATTTCCCTCTGCATCCATTGCGGTTGAAGCAGACATCGATAAACTCGAAAAGATTCTTTCCAACCTGTTGACCAATGCATTTAAATTCACTCCGGAAAAGGGACGGGTGATATTTCAGATGAAATCCCTGGAATCAACCCCTGAAAGCGCAAAAGTCGAATTTTTAGTACAAGATTCTGGGCCCGGGATCGCTCCTGATTACCTGCCACATATTTTTGACCGGTTTTACAGCCGCGGATTTAATGAACCCGACGCCTACAGTAGTGGTATTGGACTTTCATTGACCAAAGAGCTGGTAGAATGGCAAAATGGAACGATTGAAGTAGAAAGTACACTGGAAAAAGGCTCTACATTTCGGGTGATTTTACCATTCACTTCTGTGGGAGTGGAGCGAGTGGGTCAATCGGAAGTTTCCATGGTAAAGCCTGAAGCAGTGCCTGAAATAGAATCGGACTCAACAGCAAAAGGTCCAAAAGGCAGAAAACCTCAGGTGCTGGTAGTAGAAGATAATCCAGACCTGCGGGAATATATTCGGGAGCAATTGAATCACCAATTTCAAGTCGTAGAGGCTCGAAATGGGAAAACCGGACTGGAGCAGGCTTTCGAAACTATTCCTGACCTGATTATTTCGGATGTAATGATGCCCGAAATAGATGGGCTGGAAGTTTGCCAACGTATCAAACAGGACGAACGCACCAGCCATGTACCAGTCATTCTGTTAACGGCGCTTGCCGACCAGGCTGAACGACTTGAAGGCATTACCTCAGGAGCTGATGCTTACCTGACTAAGCCGTTTAATACAGAGGAATTACAGCTCACTGCTCAAAACCTGATTGACCAGCGGCGAATCCTTCAGAAAAAATTTGCGGAGGGAATTAGCCTGCTTTCGGATACAACATCCAATTATAGCTCTACTGAGGCAGCTTTTCTCCAACGAGTTGAGCAAGTGGTTTTGGACAATCTGGATAATGCTGAATTCACGATTGAGGAAATGGGAAAGATCATTGGTATGAGTCGAAGCCAATTGCATCGGAAGTTGCGTGCGCTTACAGATCATTCCCCTTCAGCCTTTGTCAGAAGCATCCGACTTCAGGAAGCGTTCAAATTACTTGAACAAAAAGAAGGTAACATTACCGAAGTAGCGTTCCGGGTAGGCATCCCCAACTTACCTTATTTTTCTCGGTCCTTCCATGAGCAGTTTGGTTTTCCACCCAGCGAGTTGTTGTACCAATAAAAACAGATGGGTGTAGTAAATACCGACGCTTACAGGGTGATTATGGACGCTGTTGATGTCTGTATCGCTGATACTCCAAGCCTGAGGCATTGAGGATTTTAACACAGGATAGTATTGGTGCTTATCCGGTCAACCTATATCAGGAACGTGGATTATTTCAAACAACCATGTTGCACCTCCTTTGCGACATACCGACAAATCGAGATCGGTGAAGTGGGCTTTGTACCTAGAAAATTTTTTATTCAACTATAAATATTTAATAATCAATTAGTTAAATCTATAAGTACATAAGAGCAAACATTCAAGACATAATAGAAAACCTCGTATGGGAGGTGAACCTATATTGATAATAGTGAAATCAAACCACCTACCCATGAGAAAAACGCTTATGCTATGGGCGGTCCTGATCGGAGGATTCCCGATCCTTATCCAAGGACAAGCCACCTTTGCTTCCCTGAAAAATGATACTCCACCGGTACCATTTTCATTAGTGAATGAACCAGATGCTGAATCGGAGGCAATGGTCCCAATTTGGGCACTGGAAACCCAGCCTGCTTTTGAAGGTGGGCAACAGGCATTGTCCAACTATTTCGATGCCCATTTGGATTACACGGATCTTGCACGCGAATATGCGGTAGAAGGCTTAATGATCCTGCGCCTTGTGCTGACTGCTGAAGGATCACCTGAGCAAGTGGAAGTATTGCGTAGTCTGGGGCACGGATTGGACGAAATTGCGACCAAAGCTATTTCGGCTATGCCAAACTGGATTCCAGGTAGTTACGCTGGGCATCCCGTTAAAACTAGTTACATCTTACCGTTGCGTTTCCGACTAGCTCCCTGATGACTTCTTCTGTTGAATCTCAAACACACATAAACATAACCTAATACCATCATCCCTATCATGAAGAACCTAAACTATCACCGAATACTAACCCTCACTGCTTTCCTTGGAATATTTGTACTGTTTTCCAGTCAGGAGAGTGCCTGTTCCTGTGAAAACCTGGGAGAGGAGGAAGAGGAGTGCTTTTCGTGCTTTGCCGATGAGCCTGGACCTGGGCAGGAACGACCTCAACAATATGTTTGTGGTGCAGGGGCCGACGAAGACTGGATCGATTATGCTGAAACAGAGCTTCAGCTCAACAATGCATACTGTATACCGGATTAAGAATCCATTTAATTGTAGTGTTTATCATGTGAAGATGACCAAACCGGCTGTTCGATCCGGGCAGCCGGTAGTCTTTACTCCCCGACAATTTACTGAACCTACCTTCCCGTAGTCTTGTTTTGCGTCCGTGGCTGTATTACAATTTACGGAAGAAGGTATCTTTTGCCCGCAGGCGGGGATCCATATTGATCCTTGGCGAAGGGTGGAGCGAGCGTTGATCACGCATGGCCATTCGGATCATGCCCGTTGGGGCCACCGTAGTTATCTGTGCACAAAACTTGCCGCCCCGGTAATTCGATATCGACTCGGCGATATTCAGCTTCAAACAGTCGATTATGAGGAGATAATTACCATAAATGGGGTTAAGTTTTCTTTCCATCCGGCCGGACACATTCCAGGATCAGCACAGATTCGCGTAGAGTACAAGGGGGAAGTTTGGGTCGTTTCCGGGGATTATAAGATTGAAAATGACGGACTCAGCACACCATTCGAGCCTGTCAAATGCCACGCTTTTATCACCGAGTGCACTTTTGGCCTGCCGGTTTACACTTGGAAGCCCCAGGCTGAAGTGATGGAAGAGATCAATGCCTGGTGGCGAACCAATGCAGCCGCCGGCCGAGCAAGCGTCATTTCAGCATATGCATTGGGTAAGGCTCAGCGGGTACTCCAGCATCTGGATGAATCCATTGGCCCCATCTTCACGCATGGTGCCGTGGAAAATACCAATCAGGTTATTCGCAAACAGGGAATTGATCTAAAAGATACCATTCAGGTACGGGCTCATCATAAGCGGCAGGATTTCGATCAGGCCATCATAATTGCCCCGCCTTCTGCCTTAGGATCTCCATGGATGAAGCGTTTCGGAAAAGCTTCTACTGGTATAGCCTCCGGATGGATGACCCTGCGTGGAGCTCGTCGGCGAAGAGCGGCAGACCGGGGTTTTGTCCTTAGTGATCATGCCGATTGGTATGGACTCAACCAAGCAATTAAAGCCACCGAAGCCGAACGAATCTTCGTCACGCATGGCTATACCGATATTTTTCGTAGATGGTTGGAAGAAGATGGATATGACGCACACATCGTGTCCACGGAATATGGAGGAGAGGAAGAACAGGACGCTATTAAAGAGGAAGAGTAGATCCATTGTCTCATTGTTCCATTGTTCCATGGTTTTTGTGGAAAGCTGCGGTACAAAAGATCTACTTTTTAAAAAACGAAATGAATTATCTAAACCTCAAAGACATGGACGCTTACAAGCAGTCCTTCGATCTGAGTAATCAAATTTGGAAACTAGTCATGAATTGGGATAAGTTAGCCCAATGGACAGTGGGAAAGCAACTGACCTCCTCAGCTGATAGTAACCCAGCTAAATCGCTGAAGGGTGGGGCCGTTTTTACAAAAAGGAAAAGATCCAGTTTTTTCGATACAGTTTTGGTTCCCTCAAGGAAACACAAGATTGGATTGAAATGGCATATGTCAGGGGACTTATTGAAGAAAGTACCTTCCAATTTTTAAATAAAGAACTGGAAGAAATGCCACAACTGCTTAACCAACTAATCAAATTCACCAATGATAAACTCAAATACTAATTCCAAGAAGCAATGAAACCATGAAACAAGGAAACCATGAAACGCTTTGCCACCCTATTTACTGAACTCGATCAAACCACCAAAACCAATACAAAGGTAGAGGCCTTGGCTCAATATTTTCGGGAATCCGGGCCAGACGATAAGCTGTGGACAGTGGCCATTTTATCGCATCGGCGGCCGAAGCGAACCGTCAATACCACCTTACTGCGACATTGGGCTGCTGAGATGGCTGGAATTCCATTGTGGTTGTTTGAAGAATCTTATCCTATTGTAGGTGATCTGGCGGAGACCATTGCCTTGGTTTTGCCGAAAGAAGAAGAACGAAATGAACAACCGCTATCCTTTTGGATCGAGTATATTAAAAACCTGGGAGATCTAGAGGAAGACGGGAAAAAGAAACAAGTGCTCGCTGCTTGGGAGCAAATGGATACGACCGAACGCTTTTTGTTCAACAAACTGATCACTGGAGGATTTCGAATCGGTGTATCCCAAAAGCTGATGACACGGGCTCTTTCAAAGGCCACCGGGATTGATGAAAATACCTTGGCCCATCGGATCATGGGCGATTGGACTCCGGATACTACCACCTTTGAAAAACTCATCCTCACGGAGGATCCGCTAGAGGATGTTTCCAAGCCTTACCCTTTCTATCTGGCTTACGCATTGGAAAAAACGCCGGAAGAGGAATTGGGCGACCCGACCGAGTGGCAAGCCGAACGCAAATGGGATGGTATTCGAGGGCAACTGATCGTACGGCAGGGAGAATTGTTTGTTTGGTCCCGAGGTGAGGAATTGGTAACCGATCGATTTCCGGAATACGGGCCGTTTGCTGACCTATTACCGGATGGAACCGTTCTAGACGGGGAGATCCTACCCTTTAAAGATGGACAACCGCTTCCTTTCCAATCCCTGCAAACCCGTATAGGCCGAAAAAAAGTAACTAAAGGAGTGATGGAAAAAGCGCCTGTAATCCTGATGGCTTATGATCTACTGGAGTGGGAGGGGCAGGATATTCGGGAGCGGCCAATGGCTGAGCGAAGACAACTACTGGAGAATTTAGTTGAAAATTATCCTACGGGAGGCATGCTGCTCTTATCACCAACCGTTACCATCGATAATTGGGATCAGCTTGAGCAGGAACGCCAAAATTCCCGACAATACTTAAGTGAAGGCCTAATGCTTAAGCGCAAAGCCAGCCCCTATCAAAGTGGCCGTAAGAAGGGGGATTGGTGGAAATGGAAGGTGGACCCGCTCCTAATCGACGCTGTGATGATTTATGCGCAAAGCGGGCACGGCCGCCGAGCCAATCTGTTCACCGATTTCACGTTTGCCGTCTGGAAAGACGATGAAACGCTGGTCCCTTTTACGAAGGCCTATTCCGGCCTCACCGACAAGGAATTCAACGAGATTACCGCCTGGGTCCGAAAAAATACGATTGAGCGTTTCGGTCCGGTTCGCTCTGTCAAGCCTACCTGGGTGTTCGAAATTGCTTTTGAAGGGATTCAGGCTAGTTCTCGTCATAAGTCCGGTGTCGCCCTGCGTTTCCCGCGGATTAGCCGATGGCGCAAAGACAAGCCGCCACAAGAAGCTAATACACTAGAAGACCTGAAAGGGATGCTGGAGGTGTATGGAGGGGAGAAGTAAAAAGATTTAATATAAAAGGAAGGCCTTTGGCAGTCTAACTACACTCCGCTGCGCGTATCTGATGACACAGTAGGCTGTTTAAAATGATCATTATCATCCTTGTTTTGCCTATATCCATCGATCTTTTATACCTACCTCTATCTTGGATCCTTTTACCACATGCCTTATGAATAAGCCTGTAAAGATGTTTATGCAGCAACCTGTAACCACTCTTGCCTTGCCAGCGCAGGTTGGAGATGCCCGAGACTTGATGAACCAGAAAAACTGCCATGCTTTACCACTGGTAAAGGTGACGGAAGGAAATGGAATTCAAGTGCAGGGCATAGTCACCTCCGATGACTTAATGGGTGTGTACGACGATACGGTCAGTGTGGAACAGGTTATGACCCAACAGGTGCTGGCTGTTGATCCTGATACTGAAGCCAAGGAAGCTGCCTGCATCATGCTGAATAAAAAGATTCACCATTTGATCGTGCAGGAGTCAGGCCGGGTCATTGGGATGATTAGTTCGTTGGATTTTGTGCGTTTGGTGGCGGAGGCTGAAACTACTCTCTAGTCTTATGTAAATTGATTTGACAAGGCCCTTAATTTCTCTCTACTCTAAATGATTCCTCTTTAACGCCTACCCCGGTGATGGTCATGCTGGACCATTGATCCGGAAGAAAACCTCCGTTTTGTACAATACCTTTATCTGTAATTTCCAGACCACTTAATGCCATCAACACAGCTTGGAGCATACCACCGGCACCAGTGGCAAAATAGGGATTAGTACCCCCCGCCGTCTCCGCCAAAACCCCGAAAGGCGGAACTTCATTGGGCTTATAGCTTTTTTTAAACAGGGCATAGGTCTTTTCAGCTTCTCCAAGCTTGGCATACAAGGCACACAGAACAGAAAACCCCATCGCCGGTCCTCCCGGATCCATACGAGGCTCATAATATTCCAGGTCTTTACGAATTTGTGTTTCATCTGTAATTAGTCCAATAGGAAACGCCAACAAATTGACATCCGCTTGCTTGATATTGACCCCATCGTAAGTAGCATTCTCCCTCGTAACCCCATTGTCAAACTTTAAAATAGGGATGTTGTCCGCCAAATGCTCCCAGTCTAGATCAGGTTCCAAGCCGAGGGCCCGAGCTGCTTCGGCTGCATACCGAAGGACTACTATTGCCATACCATTTGTGAAGGCATTATCATCGATATTTTCCTCCCACTCATTTGCTCCAATAACATTCCGGATGTGGTAATCGTCCTCTCCTTCCCGCTCCACCCGACTTACCCAAAACTCAGCTACTGCCTTTAAGACCGGCCAGGCTCGAGTCCTTAAGAATGTTTTATCCCCTGTTACCTGATAATATTTCCAGAAGGCCCATCCGATATCTGCCGAGATATGGTGCTGAAAGGGACCGGTTAAAGCCCAGGGCGGCGTATCCTCATCACCCGTGCCAGCAGATTCCCAAGGATACATAGCGCCTTTATAACCGTGTGCGAAAGCATTATTTTGAGCAGCTCCCAAGCGCTCAAAACGGTATTCAAGTAAGGATCGTGCAATCTCAGGCTGCAGTAAAAGCAAGGGAGGGTACATCCAGATCTCGGTATCCCAAAACACATGGCCATTGTAACCCAATCCACTTAGCCCCATAGGGGAAAGACTATAGGCTGTTCCTTCTCTAGCGAAAGCATACAAATGGTACAGGGCAAAGCGTACATCCCGCTGGTCACCCGGATTCCCTTCGATGATTATATCGCTTTCCCAGAGTTTATTCCAGGCAGACCGGTGCCGCTTTAACAAGCGATCCACTCCCTCTAGCTTGGCATAGATCGAAAGTCGCTCGGCTTCGCTCTTTGCATGCTCTACATGCTCGGAAGTAATGCTTGAAGCCACTACGGCAAAGCGGTAAGTTTGGCCACTTGAAAGCTCCTTATCGAATTTGACCAAGTGCCGATTAAAATCCCAATCCTCATGGACAAGTTCAGGCTCCTCACCATGCTCTTCCTCAAAGATAAAGCTATTGGAAGCAGCAACATCATAGCGTCCGGATGGGCTTTTGGCAGTGGAGGTTAAAAGTGGGATTTTAACGTGAGGCCGATCGATATGGCTAAAAAAGTTACGCGGTTGTTGTAAATGGTCTGGTGCGTAAATTTCGCTGATCGGGGTAATGCGAATATCGTCCAAGGCCTCAATCTCTAATAGGACCAGGGAAGTATAGGGCAGATGCCTCAATGCCATCATTTCATGCTTAACACGGGCTTTTCCCGCCAGCTCAAAAGTAGTGACCAGCTTCCCTTCTTTCATATCCAAAGTTTGGGCGAATCCCTGTATATTCTCGGGCGTAACCCGTCTACCGTCAATGTCCAGGTCCATATTCACATGGTTGAACACTTTAAGGATATTGGATACATGTCCTCTTTGGTAATAATCGTACACCCCATTTAGTACGACGTCTTTTACCTTCATAGGCGCAGGTGAGCTTACTAACCCTACCATTCCATTCGCAGAAGTTACACCGTAGTAATTTGCCGGATCAATATCTTTTGCTACAACTTCCCAGCTGGACATTTCCTCCTGGCTTAGCAGAAAAGAAGGCGCAGCAAATAAAATAAGGCACAAAAGAGAATGAAGTCTTATTCGAGGCATAGGTATGGGTTTACAATGGTCAGGTATTCAATTCCAATTACTTGAGTAAGCTCACGGCTGCCCCTCCGCCGGATGCCAGATTCAAGGTCAATACATCTCCTTTCTTGAATTTGACATTCGTGATCTGCATGGCGTGTGGATTGGCTTTCCAATCCGCATCCTCTGCATCTCCAAAAATTTCGGCTACGTACTCCTGTCCTTCGTCGAGAAAATCCAATTCAACCTGTACCGTCCGCTTTCCCTGGCCGGTAATAGAGCCCAGGAACCAATTCCCGCTCCCTCGTTCTTTTCGGGCAATAGTCAAATGCTCCCCGACCTCACCGTCCAATACCATTGATTCGGACCAATCCACTCCGACATCCCGGATAAACTGCATCCCGGGTTGTCCATCCAGGTTTTCCGGCAAATCGGCAACCATTTGTAAAGGGCTGTAAATAATCACGTACAGTGCCAATTCATGTGCCAGCGTGTGACTCACCCGATTGTTGGGTTTATAAGGATCTAGGGTTAGATTGAATACCCCGGGAGTGTAGTCAATTGGGCCAGCCAGCATGCGTGTGAAGGGAACAACCAGGGTGTGTTCCAGGTTATTTCCCCCATCTGCAGAAAAGGCATTAAACTCCTGGCCGCGTAATCCTTCCCGGCTCATCATATTAGGCCAAGTACGACGAATTCCCGTTGGCTTGATAGGCTCATGAGCATCGATCATGATCTTGTATTGGGCAGCTTTTTCCACTACCCGTCGATAGTGTTCCACCATGTACTGCCCATGGTGGTATTCTCCCCTGGGAATGATTTCTCCTACATAACCCGTTTTAACAGAATTTATCCCTAACCGCTGGTACAATTGGAAAGCAGTATCCATTTGTTCTTCATACCGCGGTACTGCAGCCGAGGTTTCATGGTGCCCAATGATGCCAACCCCTTTTTCCTTCCCATAACGAACTACTTCCTCTAAATCGAAATCCGGGTAAGGGGTTATGAAATCAAAAACCTTTTCCTTTTTATCCTCGTCCCGCCATACCTCCCAACCCGTATTCCAACCTTCTATTAACAAGGCGGGGATATCTTGCTGAGCAGCAAAATCGATATAGGCTTTGGCATTTTCAGTAGTTGCCCCATGCCGGCCACTGGCAAGGGACCAATGCCATTTGTCCAAATGGTAGGCCCACCAAATCCCCATGTATTTGGTCGGTTGTAGCCAGCTTACGTCTTCTAACTTATTGGGCTCGTTCAGATTTACGATGAGCTTGGACTCGATCAGATCACCAGCTCGATCTCCGATCTGGATGGTACGCCATGGGGTTTGGAAAGGCGTCTGTGTTTTTACTTTGCTTCCATCCGCAGACCCAACCAACCCGCTGGTAAACCGAAGTGCCTCCGAATCCACTTTTAGCGTCATTCCGGAATAATTTGTCAGGTTGGCCTCGTGAAAGCTTAGGTAAAGTCCATTTTCAGTTTTAAGGGTCACCGGAGTGTTGACTGCATTTTCGGGAATGTAGGTTTGGGCCAAATTGGGGTGATCCCGTTTACGGAGCGCATCAATTTGGCTAAAGGAGGTCTTGTTGTAAAGATGCTCGTAAATATCCCAGTCGCCTGGAATCCACCAGGTGGTATGATCTCCGGTGAGGGCAAACTCGGTATTCTCATCCAGGATGACCACATCCTGTAGGGCTTCTTGTTCCGGAAAGGCATAGCGGATGGCGATTCCGTCGTCGTAAGCCCGAAAAAATAAGTCCATTTCCCGATTGGGCTTGTCTATTTCTCGGAGATTGACTTCCATCTCGGTGTACTGATTCCGAACGGTCTCTACTTCGCCCCAAGGCATCTCCCAACTTTCGTCCGTTTGAGAAACGTTGACGGTTATAATCTCAAACCCTTCGGCCAATTTGGGTTGACCCTGGAAAGTCATCCCCAGTTTGGAGGTGTCTACGATCAGGTTCCCGTTGCGATAGACTTGGTAGGCAGGTTGGCCCGTGGGGGTCAGAAAAAAGTGAATTCGGTTTTGTTCGCCCGGCGAAACGATCGTTTCCAAACGGGGACCGGGTGAGCAGGATACCATCGCGAAGGCAGCAAGGAACATATACAGGACATGGGTTTTCATAAGATGGATTTTCGTATTTCGATCTCTTAAAAGTAGGGAGCCAACAATAAGGCAATATTATCTGCTCGATCTTTTGCTTCTGCTCATCGTTCCTAAAAGCCTTACGTAGCGGCTGCTAGGTGCGGTTTTGGCGCCTTGAGCAAAACCAAAATACCTTCGTATCTAATGCAGCCTTAGTATTGTCCCCCTACTTACCAAGACTTCAAGGATAAAAAGCCAATCAGAAAAGGTCATTATATCCTTGAAATGGTATTACTCACCGATCGAAACAATCCGGTTTTCACTAGCGCGCCCGAAAGTTATAAAACCGATTACGGAATCAAGATGTAGAAATAAGCCTGATTCCGTTTACCGGAGGCTTGATTTGCTGATCATGGACGGTGAAGAGGGGCCATTGTTCCAGCGATACCGCAAGAGAGAGTCCTTATTTCTGGCAATCAGGAGACTCATTTCCCCATTCGGGCCAAGGATATTTCTCAACCTTCTACCTTGGCCTTCGACCCAAAATCCGGAGCTGCAAACGTCTACTGCAACAAAGCCGCCTTGCCCGTCGGCTTTTAACAGATTACCCATGCTGGCATCATAGCGCCCCATTTGCAGGTTGGATTCGTAGAAATTTCCCACCGCCAGGACATCGAGATTGCCATCTCCATCAAAGTCTTTCACCATGAAATCCTCGATGGGGGAAAACTGGGCTTCCAAGGGGAGTCTTTCCCAGCTAAACTGCCCGTTGCCCTTATTCCAGACTACCATCGAACGCATATTCCGGGCCACATACTTTCGGGCGTTTTCCAGTTTGGCCTTGGGAAAGATGGTGTTAAAGTCGGCCTGGGCAAAGTCCTGGTATTTCAAGAACTTCTTTTTCAGATAAGGCAGCTGAGTGGATAGTTCGTCCTTGGTGGCAAAAAGCATTTCTTTACCCTGATGATAGTGGGTGAGTATTTGCTCTTTGCTTCCATTCCCGTCAAAGTCATCATAATAGAGGGTCACAGGTTCCTGTTCGGAGGCTTTCAATCGGGCATTCTGGCCCATGTTTCCCAAAAGTAGGTCAAGGTCTCCGTCTTGATCAAGATCTGCGGCTTCCACGCTACTCCACCAGCCCTCCTGACCCGTAAACATATCTACCTCAAAGCTCAATTCACCCTTTTCATTCCAGAGGATCAGGGGAGTATCCCACTCCCGGGCCAGCACCAGGTCTTCCCATCCATCTCCGTTCATATCCGCCCATACGCCATCCCGGATAAAGCCCAATCCTTTTTCGTAAGTGCTCACCGGCAGTGGCCTTTCCTTAAACTTGCCGTTTCCCTGATTGATTAAAAGATAACTTGCCGGCGGCTCTCCATATCGATAAGGCACCGCTCGGCCACCGACAAAGAAGTCCATATCGCCATCCTTTTCAATATCTACGGTTAGGATGCAGGAAGCCGTCAAGGTGATTTCGGGCAAATGATCAGGACTCCTTTTCAGGCCCCCCTTCCCATCGTTCAAATAGAGTCGAACGGCATTCTGCGGATAGGATTCCGGAAACTCGTTCCCTCCGCTGGCCACCAGGAGATCCAGGCTTTGATTCCCATCTGCATCGACCCACACGGCATCCACATCTTCCATCTGTTTGTCCTTGCGCAAGGCCGGCTGATCCGATAAGGTAAAGCTGCCATCCATCGACTGAAAAAAGACTTCGCCCGCCTGCTCCTTAGCACCCCCGACGAAAAAATCCTCTCTTCCATCTCCATTGATATCCCCCACGGCCAGGGCAGGCCCTTCCGTAGCGTTCATATGCGGAATTAAAGGTTCCCGATTGAACTCCACGAATTTATTTTCTCGATGTACGAATGCAGGCGAAGGCAAAGGGGAGAAAATGGGATCCTGACATGGGGTATCATCCCTACCGGGAAAAGCATAATCCTCCTGGGCATCCGCATAACGGAGAGTAATGACTTGATCAGTTTGTACCTCTTTTTTCCGCTCGCACTTACCATCCGGCCAAATGACGACCAGTTCCGGGATCAGAGAATCTTTTCCGAGTCCCAGGTGTAATAATGGAGAAACAGATGATTGGAACCCCCGGGAAAGATATTGCTCTCGAGAGATCACTTCATCCCCAAGCCGAGCTTCTATCCGAGCCCCGATTCCAAATGGATTTTTCGCCCCACCTTCGAGTTTGATCTGCAGAAAATGACGATCCGGTAGTTTTGATTGAGTCAGTTCATTGCGAAGGAGAAAAGCGGGCTGATTGATGTTATTGATTACCAGATCTAGATCGCCATCATTGTCCAAATCGGCATAAGCCGCTCCGTTGGAATAGGAATTCTGATTCAGTCCCCATTCCGCGGAGACATCCCGGAAAGCCAGCTCACCCTCATTGCGGAACATGAAATTGGGAACTTTGATCTGGGGCATCGTCTCTATCAATTCCAGGTCGCTCTCTCGGGCTTCCTCAAAATGAATCCGGATTTTGGTTTCCTCTTCTGTCACGTAATTGATGAAGTCCAGGTCGTTGGGCCGGCCTACGATCCCGTTGGCGACAAACAGATCATTCTTTCCGTCCTGATCAAAATCGGCCAGCAGGCCCGACCAGCTCCAATCCGTGGCAGCCACGCCGCTCAACAAGCCCACATCGCTGAATCGTACTCCTTTTTCCCCAGGAAGCTTCCCCAGGTTCAGTTGGAGGGTGTTCCGGGAATACTGATAGCCGTAGCCATACCCCAGCCGAAAGTCGTACAGATCGTAGGCGATTTCCGTCTCCGAAGCTTTCAGGATTTCCGGATCGTGAGGAAGCATATCCAGCGAAATAAGGTCGGGATACCCGTCATTATTGATATCCCCCGCATCATTGCCCATGGAAAAGCGACTGGTGTGCGGAAGAGAAGTCGCTCCTGCGTCTGTAAAGGTGCCGTCGCCATTATTGAGATACAGGTAATCGTCTTCGTGGAAATCATTTCCGACATAAATATCCGCCCATCCGTCGCGATTGAAATCTGAAACCGCGACACCTAAACCATAGCCCAGCACGTTGCTGCGGATTCCGGATTCACGAGTAACTTCTGTGAAAGTCCGCCCGTCATTTCGGAATAAACGATCTCCGGCCCGATCATCGTAGGTGCTGTCGAAAGTAGAACGGATACCAAAAGTACCTTTTTGATGTACCGAATGGTTGAGTTGAAAGAGATCCAGGTCACCGTCGCGATCGTAATCGAAAAAAGTGGCTTGGGTCCCATAACCAACCAAATCCAGGTTGTAAAGAGCAGCCCGATCCTCAAAAACCGGATTCCCGTCTGGATCATTTCCCAGATTAATATAGAGTTGATTGCGACCTCGTACCCGTTCATGTTCTCCCAACTGGCTTACGTAAATATCAAGGCGCCCATCTGCATTGACATCGGCCAGAGCGACGCCGGTTGCCCATCCGGCAACCCCTTCGACACCTGAAATTTCGCTTACTTCCCGGAACCGAAAATCTCCTTCATTGATGTACAAGCGATTGGGTTCCTGATTGGCCGTGAAGTAAATATCCAGCTGCCCATCCTGATTGAAATCACCGGTCGCCACTCCTCCTCCATTGTAGAAATACATGTAGGTCAGGATATTCAGGTCGAGGGTAGAGGTTATCCGGTTGACGAAATCAACTCCGGTATCCTCAGGTTTCATAGGAGTAAAGCCCGGAAAATCTTGAGCTCCTTCCTGCTGACAGGATTGAGTTAGCAGAATTAAACCACAGTAGAAGAGAACCCCTCTCGCTAGCTTGCCACACTGTATCATAAAACCCCTCTCGATTTATTGTATGAATGTTGGGATTGGAAAATCAGTATTCACAAAAAAGATTTCGGGCTGATCTGAGTTTTTAATCCAGATAAGAGCTACCCGGCCATCTGATAATTCGATGGCATCGATGTGCCTGACCTGTCCTTTGATGGAGAATCCGGTTTCTCGGGATAACAATGCCCGAAATATCCCTTCTCCTTGATTCAGGAGAATGGAACCATAGGATGCATCGTACCGACCAATTTCCGGTTGGACCGGATAAAAATTGCCCCCCAGAAAAAGGTCTTTCAGCCCATCTGAATTAACATCCCGCAACAGCATCCCTGAGACGGGAGCTACCTGGGCCTGTAGGGGCAATTCGATCGCTTTCCATTCTGATTTTTCCTTATTCAAAAACAGGGTTGTGGCGAAACGTTCGGCTTCATAGGAAACAGACCCTTCTAGCTCCTCTGGCAGGAAAATTTCTTCTATGCTTTTGTCACTATAGGCCATGTAGGAAGTAAACCGTTTATTGATCACCGGCATTTGCCCCCCTAAAACGTTCCGAAGGGCCATGGGATAATAGCGGCCGTCCTCCCATTTGCAGAAAATAGTTTCCACCGAACCGTTTCGATCAAAATCATTGACAACCAGACGAAGAGGATGCTCTTCACTGGCCTTGAGCCGGGAGTTAAGGCCCAGATTCCCGGCAAGAATATCAGGCCTGCCGTCCGCATCCATATCAGCAATGATCAGCTTTCGCCAAGAACCCGAAGAATGCGGTATGTTGAAACGAGAAGACACCGGGAAGCTACCCTCCTGATTCGACAGAATACCAACCGGCATCCAATCACCGGCCACTACCAGATCTTCCCAACCATCTCCATTCAGGTCGGTAGCCTGTGCAGAAGTCACCATTCCCATTTCTTTCAAAACCGGAGCTTTGAAGGTAGTTACATCTTCGAAGCGGCCCTTTCCATCGTTCTCAAGCAACAGGCTTTGCTCAGGTAAACCGTAGCCCTGGGTGTTCATTCGGGCGCCCACAAAGAGGTCAAGGTCTCCGTCCCGGTCGAAATCGAATGGCACCACACAGGCGCTTACTTTTTTGTGAGGCGGTATCGCCTCCGGTTTTCTTTGAAAGGCTATTTTTCCACCGTAGGTCTGATTGAAATACAAACGGTCCTCCAGCAGTTGTGTGTTTTGCAGGAATTCGCTTCCTCCACTGGCTACATAAAGGTCAAGGTCTCCGTCTCCATCTGCATCCAAAAAAGTCGCTGCTACATCTTCAAAGGGGGCATCCTGTTCCAAATCAGGTAGATCGACTAGCTTGAAAGCATCAGCGGCCCCGTCGTACACCCATAGTTGCCCCGGTCGTTCATGAGCCCCTCCAATGAAAAAGTCCGGGTTGCCGTCTCCGTTGACATCCCCCTGACAGTAAGCGGGACCCTCGCGAGAGACCATGTGGTAGATCAACTTATCGCGATCAAAATCGATATACTGGTTTTCTTCGTGAAAGGGTTTCCGGTCGGGAAATAAGGCTTCTCCGGCAGGAATCAAGAGGGGATCCGAAATTCGCTTCTTCATACCGGAGGCGTTTTTTCGATTCGATTTTCCAAAGTCGATCACTATCCTGCGATCAGCCTGAATAGGTCCGGAGATGTAGAGTTCGTTTCCGTAGGGGTCTCGGGCCACAATTGAATCAACCGAGTCTGAATCCCCCAGTCCCACAATAGGCTGAAAACTCATGGAAGACTGGAAACCCCGATTGGGAATATGCTCATAGGTCGATACGCCCTTGGGAGAATAAACCTCAATCCGAGCTCCGATGGCTTGCGTATTATTTCCGGTTCCTTTAAGGAGGAAAGACAAGTAATGGTGGGGATTCTGTTCGGTTGACCGATTCTCAAAAAGGACCGATTGATCGTTGACATTATTCAAAACCAAGTCGAGATCACCATCCAGGTCCAGATCCCCGTAGGCTGCTCCATTGGAGTGAGTGGGTTTATCCAACCCCCATTTTCGACTAACATTTTCAAATTGCATGCCCCCGGAATTGGCGAAGGCGTAATTGGATAATCGAGTGGAAGGAATCCGTTCTACAAAATCTTGAAAATCAATTTCTTTACCCAACTGGGCTGCTTTGTAGTTCTCCTCGTTGGCCATGTAATTGACAAAATCCTGGTCGGTTACGTCCTTATAAACACCGTTGCAAACGAAAATATCCCGATATCCATTATTGTCGAAGTCGGCCAGCAAAGCCCCCCAACTCCAGTCGGTAGCATCCACTCCAGCTAACTGACTGACTTCACTGAAAGTCCCGTTTCCGTTGTTCCATTGAAGTGTATTTCGCATGTATTGGTAGTGGAATCCGTTCCAATAGCGGCGAAGCTGATCGTCATAAGAAGCAAATTGAGTAGTCCGCTTGAGACGGTCCAAACCCTCCGGCAACATGTCCGTTACAAAAACCTCCGGGTACCCATCGTTATTCAGGTCTGCCATATCAGCCCCCATGGAGAAATGGCTGGTATGAGCCATTTGTTGGGTCAATTCCTCTTTGTAGGTACCGTCTTGCTGATTGATGTACAAATAGTCTCTTTCGTAAAAGTCGTTGGAAATGTAGATGTCCGGCCAGCCATCTGCATTGACATCGCCAACCGTGACGCCCAGGCCGAAACCGATCACGCTACCGAAAATGCCAGCCTCCTCGCTGATGTCTATAAATTTTCCTCCTTCATTCCGGTATAATTTATCTCCTCCTTCCTGATCCCGGGTATTCCTTAGGTTTCGCAAGCCCAGGGTAGAAATGGGCTGAAAGGAATTGTTGAGAATGTAACAATCCAAGTCGCCGTCCCGGTCAAAATCAAAGAAGGCCGCATGGGTGGAGAAGCCACGGTCTGCCAGGCCGAATTCGGCAGCTGCTTCCCGAAAGGTCCCGTCTTTGTTGTTGACGAATAACTCGTTTTCCTTGTCATCACCCCCAATATTTCCCGAATTGCAAACGTACAGGTCAAGCCATCCATCTGCATTGATATCAACCATAGCCACACCCGTAGACCAGGCCTTTTGTCCGCCTACTCCAGCCGTCTCCGTAATATCTTCAAAGGTTAAGTTACCTCGATTCAGGTACAGACGATTGGCCCCGGTGTTGGAGGTTAGGTAGATGTCCGGAAGGCTGTCATTGTTCAGGTCTCCTATGGCCACCCCCCCGCCATTGTAGTAATTCCGGTAACGAAACACATCGAATCCTTCCGCACCCTCTATGCTGTTTTGAAATTGAATCCCTGTCTTTTCAGGAGATTTTTCTTCAAAAAGAGGCCCTGATTCTTCCTTTGGGTTATCCTCTTCCGCACTGCAGGCAGCGAAAGCCATAAACAAGATGAAAAGGAAGGTCTGAACGTATCGAATAAACATCAGTTTCGCCTTTAAATTCCAACTCATAAGCAGTTTATAATGAGTGATTTCCGGCAGACAACGACCCATAAATAGCCTGACCTCAAATGTAGCGAGTCTAAAAGGGAGCTCAAAATGGAATGGGTGGATCGCCCAATTACGATCCACCCATTTTGGGAATCAGAACCAAATTAATCCGGGATGGGATTAATACCCTGGGTTCTGACTCAGGTTACTGTTTGAGTCCAATGCCCGCTGGGGGATTGGATAAAGTACCCGGAAGGGTTCAGATTGTCCTTTTACCTGTGGGAATCCGGCACTTGGATCACTCGGATGCGGTGCCAGGAAGGTACCGAAGCGGATCTGGTCATTT
The DNA here is from genome assembly GCA_964641965.1 of uncultured Saprospiraceae bacterium. GTDB lineage: Bacteria > Bacteroidota > Bacteroidia > Chitinophagales > Saprospiraceae > JAJDFU01. The sequence continues at coordinate 57,652 of CAZXLD010000027.1, forward strand.
CGGCGCCAGCCTTCCCAATACATTTCTCGACCACGTTCTGCCAGCAAAGATGCTTCATCCAAAGAGGCTAGCGGCGTAGTTCCACGCTGGGCCCGAAGTTCATTTACGATGGTAAGCGCTTCACCCGCATTTCCTTGCCGAAGCAAAGCTTCTGCTTTGACCAAAAGCATGTCTGCCCAGCGTAGGAGTACATAATCATTTTCGGGAGAATCCAGGTTTTCGAAATCCGGAATGTACTTAATCACCCGGACGCCCTGGCTTTCATTATTACCACCCAACTGTACGTCATTGGTAAAGACGAGAGGGGCACCCGCGCGGTCAGTCAGCTCATTGCCATCTTGGTCAAATTGCTGCCCTTCAAGAAATCCTCCCCGAATACCAGTCAATTCACCAGTCACACCGGGAATGTCGGAACCTTTCCGCTGATCGTTATCATCCGTAAAGTTGGTGGCGTAAAATTCACTCAGTGTAGCGAAGCCATTCCATCCGCCCGGGCTCTGATTATAGTGCAGCGTCATGTAGTAACGCGTACGGGCATTTTCACCGCCTACCTGAGCACCCCGCAAGTGAGGAATCGTAAAGATTAATTCAGGAGAGGTTTCTGCATTATTCGGAATGAAATTGTCGAAATAGTTATCGGCCAGTTCATATCCTTGGATTGCATCGACTAGATCGATTACCTGCTGCATTTTAGCATTGTCGAAATTGTAGGGCCCTGGATTTGCCTCTTCTACAGCCAAGGGATCGTTTTGGCGGAAGACCGCTTCGTTCAGAAAAACTTTGGCCAACAAGGCACGAGCCGAATTCTTGTTAGCGCGCCCAACGGTGGAAGTTTCCGGCAAATTGGGAATCGCTGATTCCAGCAATTGAATGATGCGATCCGTCGCAGCATTACGGCTCAATGTGGTCGGAAGATCTTCCGGGCCGCTATCCGCCTCCCGGATGGGTACTACACCGTAATAGTCTACCAGCCAGTACATGTAATAGGCCTGCAGGAAATTAAACTCTGCGGTCTGCTGGGCATCCGGATTCCGGGCTAATCCCTCAATAGTACGGAAAAGGCCTCGGTTCAGATTGTTCCAGGCCTCGCGAACATCGCGATGCGTTGGATCCCAGGTATGACTGGAAAGCTGACGCCAGACGCCATTATCACTCCAGTCAGTAGCCCGGGTGGGCGTTACCATCTCATCGGAGGCCGGAGTAGATAAGGCAAATGTTTGCTCTTGAGAACCCCAAACGGTTCCCAAAGAACTATAGGCGGTAGTGAGCAATTCATCGACCGGAATTTGGGACCCGCCGGATTCATCCTGCCCGGGGATGGAATCTGTGAACTCATAATCCAAACTACAACCTGCTGCCGTCAGCAGAATAGCAATGGACATTATTAGAATTTTTTCAAATTTCATTGGATCATTGATTTTATTGGAAGGTTACACTAACACCAAAATTGAAGATTCGCGACCTGGGGTAGGCAGTGAAGTCAATTCCCAGAGAAGGCACACCGTCGAGTGACTTATTGGTGTTGACTTCAGGATCCTGGCCACTGTAGCTATCAATTATGAACAGGTTTTGGCCTGTAAAGAACAAGCGCAAATTACTGATCGCATTTATGTTCGCTACGTTAAACGTATAACCAATGTTAAGGTTCGTAAAACGGACGAAAGAACCGTCTTCCAGGAAACGAGTTGACACATCGGGCGCATTCAGCAACCCCTCGGCATTTCCGGGAACATCGGTAGTGACATTACGTGCATTGTTGAAAGACCCCTTTGTGAAGAAGGCATTCGCAGTATTATTATAAATCCAGGCTCCGAACTGGCCATCAAAGAAGGCACTGACATCGAAATTGAAAAAGGTGAATGCCAAGTTCAAACCACCTGTCCATTCAGGCAGAGGATCCCTGCCGACGAAAAAGACCTGGTCTTGTCCCTCAGGAAGAACGTTTCCATCTGGATCTCGGTAAAGTGAGTTTCCGGAATCTTCGTCGAAACCGGCAAAGTCCCGCATGAAATAGGAATAAAGCGGCTGGCCGTCTGCAATCCGTTGGGCGAAAGCTCCGGTCAAGCCCTGACCGTTAATCCCTCCTGTATTGATAAGTCCAACATCACCCCGTACAATGTTGCGGTTGTAGGCTACATTGAAAGCCACATCGAAAGTGAAGTTCGGACTTTCAACTACCGCGCCATTGAGGATGAATTCAAAACCGGTATTGAGCACGTCGGCCCCGAGATTGGTCCAGGTAAAAGGCTGAGGAGCCGGTTCAGCAGAGACCACCCGAATTAGGAGGTCGGTAGTAACTTTATGGTATCCGTCGATCGAACCGTAGATACGGCCGTTCAGGAATCCAAAGTCAATACCCCCGTTAATCTGAGAGGTTTCTTCCCACTGAAGGTTTGGGTTTTCGAAGGCTACCCGTTCCAGGTTTCCATCGTTATTATAGCGGAATCGGTTTACATTCTGACCACTGGGAATTTCCTGATTACCCGTAATACCGTAAGCCAATCGCAATTTGAAGTCTGAAAAGGCATCCGACATCCAGTCTTCTTCACTCACCCGCCAGGCAACTGCACCGGAGGGGAATATACCGTAGCGGTTGTCAGATCCAAATTTACTGGACCCATCTGCCCGAACCGTAGCTGTGAACAGGTATTTTCCAGCTAGTGTGAAGTTCACCCGACCAAAGTAGGACTGCAAGTTATCAAAGGTCCGGGAGGAGCGATTCCGGTAGGCATTGGCAAAATTGTTGAAATCGGCGGAGGTCAGATTATTGAGCATGATCTCCGTATCTGTGGTCTGAAATTGCTGCGCCTGTACGGTATGGCTGCGGAAGTCAAAATCCTGATAGGAATATCCCACCAAGGCATCCAGTTGACTCCGGCCAAAAGTAGTGTTGTAATTCAGCGTATGCTCAATCAGGAAGGAAGTGAGATTGATATCGTTAATCGAAGCTCGACCGTTGTTGTTGGCAATGTTATTCATTACCAAGTTACCGGAAGAGGCCGTGCGGCGGGTAGAACTGGATCGGTCGATACCTCCATTGATCTTATAGTTGAGTCCTCGGATAATTTCGACATCAATGCTGGCACTGGCCAAAACTCGAGTGGTATTGGTGCGGTCGTCATAGAATTCCAGGATGGCGGCTGGGTTCAACTGGTCGACACTGGGCTGATCAAAAGAACCATCCGCCAGTCTTACCGGCCGGGTTGGATTTGCTGAGATCATAGCACCTATGATGTCCCCTTCAAAGCCGGAGTTGTTGGTGATCATGGGGTTCTCATCCTGTACACCGGCTACTGTAACGTTTCCGGCCAGGGTAACTCGATCATTCAGGACCTTGTGACGCGCATTCAGGCGGGCGGTGAGGCGGCGAAGTCCACTGTTCTCTACAACACCTTCCTGGTTGAGGTATCCTATTGAAAGGCGGTAGTTGGATTCGGCATTTCCGCCCCCATAAGAAAGGTCGTGCTGATTGGTAATGGCTGTACGAAGTACTTCATCTTGCCAATCCGTACTGGACCCGCGATTGATTGCTGGGCTGTTGGGATCATTACCGACAGCCTCCTGCCCGGCCAGAAATTCATCTGCTGTCAGCAGATCGTAGCGGCGGGTTACCGTAGAAAGACCTACACTTCCCCGGTATGTCAATCCCTGATTTCCGCCCGAACCCGACTTGGTCGTGATCAGAATAACCCCATTGGCACCCCGAGACCCGTAAATCGCAGTAGCAGAGGCATCCTTCAGGACGGAAATATTTTCAATATCCGCCGGGTTGATAAAGTTGAGCGGATTACGTGAAGAGGACTCACCAGCTCCAAAGAAGCTCTCGTCTTGGTCTCCTCCTGCATTGGCTGAAATGTCACGGCCATCGAGCGGCATTCCATCGACTACGAAGAGCGGGTTGTTTCCATTCCGAACCGAGGATGTACCCCGAATCCGGACATTGACTCCGGCTCCCGGCTCTCCACTAGCCCCCGTGATTTGTACACCGGCGGCCCGTCCCTGAAGAAGCTGCTCCGGAGAAGCAATTACCCCTTGATTGAAATCTTTTTCTTCCAGCGCCAAAACTGCTCCGGTAGCGTCGCCTTTCTTAACGGTACCGTAGCCTACAACCACCACTTCACCGAGTACAGAACCCGGATCCAATTGAACGGTGTAAGTATCAGCATTGGTCAGCTCAATGGTCTGCCCCGTATAACCGGTATAAGAAATCTGTATTTCACTGACCTCTTCTTGCAGGTCCAATGAAAAAGCTCCATCCAGGTCGGTGACCGTACCCGAATTGGTACCAACAGCCAATATGTTAGCCCCGATCAGGAGTTCTCCCGTCTGGGCATCCGTAACCGTACCGGTGATCGTTCGCTGAGCCCAAGTGAATTGTA
>CAZXLD010000028.1:0-60377 GCA_964641965.1 uncultured Saprospiraceae bacterium
GGTGAGTTTCGACGGTATTCTGACTGATGAAGAGCTTTTTCGCAATCTCGGAGGTAGTGAATTCCTGGGTGATGAGGAGCAAAACCTCTTTTTCCCTTCTGGATAATTTAGGTATGTATGGAGCATATTTATCGGAGGCTGTATCGGAAGAACCCGGCATCAAATCCTGCATAAGTGCTTCCTTAACATCATCTCCAAACCAGGTTCCACCTGCAGCAACCGTTAGAATGGCTTCCTTCAATTGGTCCTTGCCGCTATTCTTCAACACGTAGCCTTTGGCCCCGCCCTTGATCATTTTTTGGATAAAAACGGCCTCGCGGTGCATGGTCAGTGCAATGACCTTTGTCCCGTGTAATTGTTGTTGAATAAATTGATTTAATCTAATTCCATCAATACCTGGTAAATTAATATCGAGTAAAATAATGTCTATATCCAGCTGGCTAAGCTCTTCCAAGGCAAGCTTTCCTTGCATATTTGACCCTACCATATCGATTTGGTTATCTCCTTCAAATATGGAAAATAGACCGGCAACGAACATCTGGTGATCATCAATAATGTATACCTTGATTTTGTCTGAGCTTTCTGTTCCCATGAAACACTAATTGGCAATTGATTCTGGCTTGGATACTGGGAAAGGCAGTTGCACGATCACGGCAGTCCCTCGCCCAGGGGCGGTATCCAACTCCAAGGTGGCGTCCATTGACCGGGCCCGGTCTTGCAGGCTTTGAAGCCCAAGTCCGGCTTGCTGCGTAACCTGTTCCAGATCGAATCCAATTCCGTTATCTTCTACCAACAAGTTGAGCTCGTTATCCAGCCTCGACAATTGAATGATAACGCTAGTCGCTTGTGCATGTTTGAGGATGTTATTCAACAATTCCTGTAATATGCGGTACAAGGCAATTTCGAGATTTTCAGGCAGTCGTTCAGTAAAACCATACACCTGGATATCAACGTCTAGCGCAGTGCTTCTCTTTAGGACTTTTCCCAGGTCATGCAAAGCATCAACGAGACCAAATCGAGTCAATGCACTGGGCATCATATCGTGGGCAATCTTGCGGACCTCTCCACAGGCTTCGGTCAAAAGTCGATAGGTCGTATTATAAGATGGTAATTTTTCGGAGGGCAACTTTTCCTGAAGGGTACTGAATTGCATTTGAACATTAGCCAATAAATTCCCTAATCCATCATGCAAGTCTTTGGCAATGCGTTTGCGTTCTTGTTCCTGCCCCGTAAGCATTGACTCCATGGCAACGATTTTTTGGTTTTGCTTGACCTCAAGCAGCTCTCGTTGATGGAGCTCCGCTTGTTGTTTTTGAATTTCTTGTTGGTGTTTGATTCGAATTCTGTAAAGTAAATAGAGTAGTCCGGTTAGCAATAAACTCAATATGAAAATGCCGATCAATGCATTGATTTCTGTTTTCTGTTGGAGGATTGTCGCTTCCTGAATCGTTTTATCTTGTTTTAACAAGGCAATTTCACTTTCCTTTTGCTCCGTTTCGTATTGAATTTGTAAAGTGTTGATTTGTTCAATGGTGGATTCGTTAAGAATGCTGTCATTCAAGGTGGAATAGGCTTTCTGGAATTGAAAAGCTGGTTTGAAATTTCCCAGATTGCCATTGGCTTTTGCCAATTCCTGATACGCATCCCTGAGCAATGGACGATCCCCCAATTGCAGACCGATTGTCTGGGCTCGTTTTGCTGTAATTTGAGCCAGCCGGCCCTTATCCTGGAGGTTGTACAGAGTGGCCAGCTTAGCCAGACTCTCTCCGATTTCCTTGGGCTGCCCAAGTTGTTCGCGGATCTCCAAGCCTTTGGTTAAATAATGTGAAGCCTGGAGCCAGTTTCCCTGATCCATATAGACTTGCCCTATATTGGTCAGTTGGTGTCCGACTCCCCATTGCATATTTTGGGCGGAATCAATAGCAAGGGCTTGGTGGAAATAGAGTAAGGCGCTATCCAGGCTTTGCATTTCAGCGTGCAGGCCGCCAATATTACTCAGGTAGTTAGCTTGTTGGCTGGAGTCTCCTATTTCTATTGCCACTTTCAGTGCCTCAAAGGTCATATCCAACGCCTTGGGATAATTTTTAAGTTTCTTGTTGATGATCCCCAGGCTATTGAGGACTTCGGCCTTCATATAAGGGTCGCTAACCGCTTCGGCTAATTGGAGTGCCTTCAGGTAATGCTCGGAGCTTTGACGGTATAATCCCTGGAAACTGCTTACCACCCCCATGTTAAAACGGGCCTGAAGAGTTCGACTGGGTTCTCCACGACGCGTGAAAAAATCAACCACCTGTTGAAAATAATAAAGAGAAGAGTCATAATTACTTTCTAATCGATGGATTAAACCCCAGTAGTGGTAGACCCGATGCATACCTGTGCTATCTTCTAGTTTCCGAGCAAGTTGTAGTGCATGCCCGGCTGAGGATCGGCTTCTAGCAAGGTCGAACCGTAAATTTTGCCAGGTAAGCCCATAATAGGCTTTCAATTTAAGTGTGTCGGGCGCATCGGATTGTACCACCCGTTCCAGACTATCGACTAATTTTCGATTTTGGGCCGAGCTGTTGCCGGACCAAAAGAGGAACCAGATGCCTATAAGCAATGTAAGTCTTGTCATCTCAATTAGACTGTAAAACCAAGGCTAATAAGATAACAAGACTTTGGCAAAGGAAAGCTCCCTTAGTTGTGGGTTGGAACTACCGGTTTTACCGTTCCCAAAGCCCTTCCAAGGTATACGGACTTCCATTGAGGGTCCAAAACACACCATCCAGAAATCGAAATTGTCGATCCAGATCAGCAATACGTTGCATATCATCTGGGTTTAGCTCAATAGTACCGGCAGTCAGATTTTCTTGTATGCGCTTTGGATTTACCGATTTTGGGATGACGGATCCGCCTCGATTAACATGCCAAGCCAACAAAACCTGAGCCGGGGTGACACCGTGATTCGCGGCAATGGCTTTGATCCCCGGGTCCTCCATCAGGTTCGGTTCGTCCTTGCCCCGGTTGGTTCGGTCGCGCGATCCCAAAGGGGAATAGGCTGTCATATGAACCCCATTACCGGTGCAGAAATCGAACAATTGCTTTTGCTGGAGATAAGGATGCATTTCCACCTGATTGGCTTCCGGTTGGTGATCGGCTTCCCGAATGAGATTTTCCACCTTGTTCAGGTTGAAATTAGATACACCTATATGCTTGGCTTTGCCCTGTTGTTTGGCAGCTTGCATGCCTGCCCAAGTGTCCAGGATGGGCCGTTCGGCCAGGGTGAGCCAATCTTCTTTTTTGCTGGGAAATTTAACGCCTTTATTAAAAGCTATCGGCCAGTGGATCAGGTAGAGGTCCAGGTAATCCAACCGTAAATCAGACAGCGTTTTTTCCAAGGCAGGGATTACATCTTCTTCTCTGTGGGAGTCATTCCACAGCTTGGAGGTGACCCACAGTTCTTCTCGTTTGACCAGCCCATCATCGAAAGCTTTTTTGAATGCCTGGCCTACCTCCGGTTCATTTTCATAGATCGGAGCACAGTCGATATGTCGATAGCCCACCCGAATGGCTTCCAATACGGCTTCGTAGACTTCCCCGGGCTTGGATTTCCAGGTACCTAAACCCAGAGCAGGCATTTGATCGCCATCGGAAAAAGAAAGGGTTTTCATGTGTTGATTTCTTTTATGGTTGATTTATTTTGAGTTATACCCTATTAAGTTAAAAATGGCGTGTTCCTCAAATAAAACATTTCTTGAAATGGTATAATATCCTTGATCCCGACACTTGTCGTCGGGGCTGACCAAGTTTAGCTGTTTTTCTCCATTTTTAAGTAGGTGATTTTAAACTTGGGTCCGTGTAATTCGATTGTGCTGGAGATCGTTCATTCCGGTTAGATACAGGAAGTCCGATCTCCAGCTCCAACAGTACGCATGTGCATTAAATTGGCTTGATTTCCATGCTTAAGGGTTCTTCCGATTGTTGTTTCATCCAGAGTATGAGTGTGAACGAACCATCTGTATCCCGCTTAATTCCATACCGATTTTCTACTTGCTCGCCGTTAAGAGTGACTTCAGGCTGTTTGGATGGATTCCAATCCCGAATTACGAAAGCGGGGTTGATCACAGGGCTGGCCGTACTGGCTTCAATGGAAAAGGAGATGTTCTCCTGGTCGGACTCCAGTAAGTAGGCGCGTTGCCCAGGTTCGTAAGCTCCATTGGCACCTTTCAAGTTTGCTAGTTCAGGGGCTTTCATCCAGGATCTGGCCAGAGGTACCAATTCTTCGGGTGTCTTGTTTAGCATCCCTTCCATCAATAGTTTCTGGTAGTAGGGGGTGGGGCCGGTTTTGACCTCTTTGTAGGTGGCCGGAGGAACGTGGGTTAATGAACTATGGGCGGTCCGGTCCGGATAGGTGGCGTAGCGGCCATCCGATGGCATTTGGGCTACCGGCCAATGGTTCCAGGTGGGAAATACTGCGTATTCGGTCAGTTCGCCGCCATACACATCCGACCATTCGAAATCGCCAATGGTAACCGGCTTATAAGCACCGGTATAATTGATATACTGGATACATTGACCTTCGGGTTCTTCCACGTTGGGAGGTGGACCATTCACCCAGTCATAAGTAACCATTTGTCCGTCCAGATTAAGCATGGAAAGCGCGTCTTCCGTATGGATGATCTGTTCGGGATGTTGGTCCGGTCCAAAAATGGCCATGGACTCCTGCCATTCATGATCCCGTTCGCCGTCCGTCCATAAATGCATGGTTTTAACCGCAATACCATCGGGATAGATGTAGTAATACCAATCGCTCCAGTCGCACCATCCCGTCTCTGAATCAAAATTGGCCATCACGTGTTTCACATCGAGCAAGGGGTAACGCCAATGAACGACTGTCCGGGCAGGGGTGTTTTCTATGATCCGGGTGTGGTTGTTATAAGATTCCTTATCGGACATGGGTTCCTGGCAGCCTTCCCCGCCGGAGCGGTTCCAGGTTTCGTTGAATTCATTGCTGTACCACTGTCCTTTATCGTTTACCATCATGGGGATGTAGCCAACGCCTCTCCAGAACACAAACTTGGAAGGGTTTTCGTCGAATTCGACCACCACATCCGGGTGCGCACTGAAGCGCCAGAGGTTATCCCAGGTATCGTAAAATTTCAGGTGGGTATAATAGGCTCCGAAAGTATTTCGGTCTTCTCCATCCGGCAGAACCCGTTGATCCATATCTACAGCATCCAAAGCGGTGAGGTTCGGTAGGTATTGTTGGAAGGTCTTGGCGATCTGTTGGTCGCTAAGCGCCACATTGTAAATCTTCACCTCATCAATAAGTCCATCCAGGGAATAACTATCTGAAAAGGTGTTGTCTCGTACCGGGCGTATCGGCCTACGGTCCTTTCCTTTTCCGATTCGAATATTCTTGCTAGAAAGTTGGATCGGTGCTTTGGCCACTGTTTTTTCGCCTACCTTCTTTCCGTTCACATAGACCTTCATCAGGCCGGCTTTCTGGCTAAAGGTGGCGGTCAAATGGTACCAGGTGCGGCGTTCCAGATGAAAATCCGTATTGAGTTGTTCCCATTGGTCGCCTACACGAAGCTTGAATGAAGGGTTGCCATAGCCGTCAATACCTAAAAAGTAACCGCTGTCATCCTCCTCTTGCAAGATGAATTCAAAAACTTCCTCTTCCTCCTCTTCTTCTTTCTCGTCCTCATCGCTGACCAGTTCAGCCTCATACTTTTCCCGACCTTCTTCTCCATTCAGGAAGGCTTCGCCGCCTTTCTTTTCCAGTAAGACTTCGGGATTGTCATCCATTTGTTGGATTAGCGGTACAAAATTCCAGGGATAGGCACCAATAGCCACCCAACTTTCCAGGGTAATAGCGTCAGAAAGTTCTGGTGCATTGGCTTTTGGCATTTCAATCTCGGAGAAGTAGCCATCTAGTTGGAGCGCTGTTCCGGAAACGCCTTTACGCCACAGGGTTTTACTGCCTTTTACCTCAGCTTCCAAACCGGATATGGATTCGGTCGTGGCATTTCCTTCTGCTTCATCAAAAGTCCACCAAGCTACCGGGGCTAAAGGGGTAGCCGTTACCTTTGGCGATCCGTCGACCTTTTGTGGCTGGATGCTTGAGCCGGCCTTTTCGAGCGCCACCTCCTGAATACCCTTGGATGTCAGGGTGAAGGCCTGCACCATTTTATTGGCGGGATCTTGCCAGGCATCGATGCGAGGAGTACCTTTTTTCACGGTTCGTTTCACCGATCCATCCGGTTGGATGTAGAAATATTCATCTACAAATCGATCGGGGGCAGGCCCAATTTGAGGATTCCCACCTATAAACTCGGGTAAATATCTCCAATGAATGATTACTTGTTCGTCTGTATTATCAATAATTTTGACTACCGAATAGGCATTGGTTCGATCGGGCATCTGGTCGGTGCCATCGCCGGAACGGGGTACAAGTTCTTCTACATAGAAACGGCCCGAGGGGGTTTCCAGGTAAGGGAGATAACTGGAACCCCTCCAGAAAACAAAGGATGAACCATCTTTACCCAGATCAACTACAATATCTGCATGTTCTTTTACCCGAGCATATCGCTCGAATGGTTCGCCAGACTGAATCCGAGTATAAAAGGCACCAAAAGTACCTAGCTGGAATTCATGGCTGGTTTGGGAGGGTGTGTCCTGACAAGCCCAAACCGAGAACAGTAAGACTCCAATCAGTAGTGGAAGTGATAAACTTTTCATGATTCAAGTATTTTGATAAACAGCATTAGTCAACTTTGAAACGGAATAGGGTCGTGCTTTCAAAGGTTTCACCGGGTCGAAGTACAGTGGTCGGAAAATCCGGTTGATTTGGTGAATCGGGGAAATGCTGAGTCTCCAGGCAGAAGCCTGCCCGATGTTTGTATACGATGTCTTGTTTACCTGTGATGTCGCCTTTTAAAAAGTTGCCGGAATAAAATTGAATTCCGGGCTCAGTAGTCCATACTTCCAGGACTCTTCCGGAACCAGGGTCCCTAACCTGGGCTGCCAGCATGAGTTGATCACCGATTTGGTCCAATACATAATTGTGGTCATAGCCCTGACCGTACTCGAGCTGGATGTGGTTGGTATTGATCCGCTGACCTATAGGAGTAGCTTTTGTAAAGTCAAAAGGGGTGTTTTGCACGGAATCCAGGCTTCCTGTCGGAATGAGTGTTTTGCCCACCGGTGTAAACCGAGAGGCATAGATCTGGAGTTCATGGTCCAGAATGTCAGAAGCGCCACCGTCTTTCAAATTGAAATATGAATGGTTCGTCAAATTTAGAATGGTGGGTTTGTCCGTTACAGCTTCATAATGAATCCGTAGCTCATTTTGCTGAGTTAAGGTGTAAGTGACAGTGGTGCGCAGCGTGCCCGGATAGCCTTCTTCTCCATCCGGACTGGTATAGGATAAGACCAGTCCTACACTATCATTGGCAGAGTAGGGGATAGCATCCCAGATTTGTTGGTCGAACCCCTTCAGGCCACCATGCAGGGCATTTGGGCCGTTGTTTTTGGGTAATTGGTAGGTGTTCCCATCCAGGCTGAATGTACCGCCTTGTATCCGATTGGCGTATCGCCCGGCAATACAACCGAAGTAATCGTTTTCCTCCTCATAGCCTTTTATGTTGTTGTGACCCAGTACCACATCCTGCACATACCCTTTCCGATCCGGCACCTTCAAATGGGTAATGATTCCTCCATAGTTGAGAATACCCACCGTCATACCATTGGCATTGGATAGCATATATTGGGTAACCGATTTGCCCTCCTTGGTGGTACCGAAAGCGGATGTTTGTATGGACATGGATGATTGGGTGTTAGGTATACAGGCTAGCCCGAAAAACAGGGCCCATAGAGCAAATGATATGGCTGCGATTTGGGTGTTCGACATCGTTTAATCGGTTGGTATTTGTCTGGGATCTTTTCAAGCTTGAACTACTGGAAAATCCAGGGCTAAGGTGGAATTCCTTTCCAGGAGTAGTTATCACTTTTAAACCACTATTCCGATGACAATTGTGTGATCAACTCAATTTCTTTGGGATCAAAAGGGGTGCCATCCGGCCGGAAAATGTCATGAAACCAGGGGTTAGGTTCTGCAGTGTATACTGAATCCCACATGAAAATGGTATTTGTTTTCCCGCTGACCAGCCCCCAATTGATGGCTCCGATGTTTTCTTCCTTGAAAACGGGAAGGTGGCTCTGAAAGGTATTGTTCCTGGTCCGGGCCATATACTCCGTACAGATCATCGGGCGTCCCAGTTTTTCCAACTCCAGTATCCGATCCTGGAGGTCGTCTACCTCGTTGTAGTGGTGGAAAGTGATGATGTCGGAGTTTTCTTCCTGGATCGTATTAAAGTTGTTGAATGCTGGATCCCAATTCCATAAGCCAATGGTAATGGGCTGAACCGGCTCGGCCATCCTGGCCCATTGGATCACATTGTTCAGTAAGGGTAGGGAACGTTCCAGAATATCAAAATTCCCGGGTTCATTGTATAGATCCCACATTAGTACCCGTTCATCGGTTCGGAAATGGGCAATGATATCCTGGGTATAAGCCTTCAATACCGGGAACAAGGCCTCATCATCCACCAGTGAACCACCGGGACATTGGGCCCAGCCTGAATTGTGTACACCGGGTTTTGGGTCGGGTTGTTTTCCGAGGTCTGGATTGTCATTCCAGCAGTCGTCGAACAGTACAAACATGATCCGGATGTCATGCCTCTCACAGATATCCAGAAATTGTTCCATGCGTTGTTTTAAGCCGGCGGGATTTCGCGCCCATACCAAATAGTGCAAGTACACCCGCATGGTATTGAAACCGATAGCTGCTGCATAGCTCAATTCCCGGTCAATCGTTTCGGGATCAAAGGAAGCCTCTTGCCAGAATTCGATCTGGTTGATCGCTGTGCTTGGAGTAAAATTGGCTCCGAGGATCCATTTCTGCTTGGCAAACCATTGATTAGCCTTTTCCTTGGACCATACCTGTTTTTCGGTCTTGGAAAACTCAGTACCCGCCCCTGTATTGGAATCGTTGGTAGGCTGGCAGGCGAAAAAGGTCAGTGCGAGAAGGATTAACGGGATGGACTTAGGGTACATGGTTGCTTTGAATTCGAGGGTAAAGGAAGAAACGCAGCCCATTGCTGGACTGCGTTCCAAAATTGATCAAAAATTGATTTTGTGTTTATTGCCAGAGTGGATTTTGGTCCAATAAAGCATTTTGAAGCACCTCATCTTGCGGATAAGGATGGTATTGGTGTTTCTCTTCAATGTTGCCTGCAAACTCTTGTCCGTTTTCGGTCAGCCGTTCTTGAAGTACGCCCCAACGAATCAGGTCGTAGTACCTTTTTCCTTCGAAAGCAAACTCCATGATGCGCTGGTGTTCAACCTCAGCCATGAGTTCATCTACGTTACCGAAGGTCAATGGGGCCAGGTTTACCCGCTCCCGGATCTGATTCACTGCATCTCCCGCATCGGCCAGAGATCCGCCCGACATAGCCAAGGCTTCTGCATACATTAACAGGACATCCGAATACCGCATGATCCGGTCATTATTGGTGTTGGTTTCTGGGTCTTCGCAGGCCTGATTTACATTCAGGTATTTGCGAAACCAGCCCTCAAAGTCCTCCGTCAGTTCATCACCATCTAAGGTAAAGCTCCCGCCATCCTGACATTCCAGTAATTCTTCAAGCTCAGAGAATCGCTGTCCGAATAGTAAATAGCCACCTTGAAAGAATAGCGTGTTTAACAAACGCGTATCCAATTCGCCATCGACGGTGCGTTCCATTGACATTTCGTCGTAAAGAAACTGGGTTGGTGCAAAAACAATTTCACCGGCAATACCGGGTACACTACCTACAAATGCGCGCTCTTGCGTGGCAGAATAAACCCCTGGAAACAAGCCATACTGAATTTCGTAAATGGATTCACCATTATTCTCATTCGTCGGCAAAATATTGTTTACCCATTCTTCTTCTAAAGCATATACACCAGCGTCAATGATTTCCTGAAATTCAGCAGCAGCAAGTGCATAGAAGCTATTGTCCTCCAGATAGCCGGCGCGATAGAGGTAGCACATACCCAACCAGGCAGTAGCTACAAACTTGTTGACGCGACCCAATTGTGGCGACTCTTCGGGTAATCCGTTCTTTCCGGCTATCAGGTCCGAAATAGCCTGGTCCCAAACTTCCTCAAACGTTTCTGAAGGTGCATTATCAAATTGATCTACTGTTTCGGCTGGTTCCAGTACAATAGGAACCCTGCCAAACCCATGAGCCAGACGGAAGTAGGCCGCCCCACGAAAGAAACGGGTTTCTGCTTCGATTAAAGCTGCTGCCTCTGGATCCAGGAAATCAGCATTTGCCAATTGGCTTAGTATAGTATTGGCACGAAAAATCAGGGTATATGAGCTACCCCAAAACTCCTCACCCAAATCACCTTCAGCGGAATTGACAAAGGCTCGGTATTGGGAAGGTTCTACGAAATCTGTAGTCGTAACGCGGATCCCGTCCGAACGCAAGTTGGCAGCAAAAGAAGCGCTACCCCATACGCCATTGAAGACCGGATACATGGTAGTAAGAGAGAGGTTGAAATCCTCTTCCGATTGAAAGAAGGTTTCGGCTGTAAGCACATTGGGATCCTGCAGGTCCAGCCAATCGCTTTTACAGGCTGCACTGGTCAAGATGATCCCAACGATCAAGATTTTATTGATGAATTTCATGTTTTTTCGTTTTTGTGGGTTACAAACCAAGGTTTACACCAAAAAGGAAACTGCGTGACATTGGGACCGTACCCCGGTCGATACCAGCACTAAAGAATCCATCGCGACCTTGCTCAGGATCGATACCGGAGTAGCCTGTGATTACGAATGGATTTTGCATGGTGAAGTAGAATCGAAGCCGGTTTATACCAAATCGTTCCATAGTAGCATCAGGCAAAGTATACCCAATCTGAATGAGCGGGAATTTTACGAAATCTCCTTTTTCCAAATAGCGATCGGAAGTGGGTCTGGAGTTCCAGTTCTCTTCCAGGTCGCGTGGATTATTTCGAGGGAAACTGGAATTCGGATTCGATACCGGATCGAAGGCATTCACCATATTGGTACTGAAGTTGGAAAAACCATAGGGCTGCTCGATCAGGTATTGAGGGCCATTGAAAATATGATGTCCGAAAGCGCCAAACATACTCACGGTAAAGTCAACACCTCTGTAGTCCATAGTAATGTTCAAACCACCAGACCACTTGGGAAGTGCCTGACCGGAGAAAACCCGGTCACCTCCTTGTGCTTCATCCGTGATTTCACCGTCTCCATTCACATCTACAAATCGAACGTCCCCAGGTTGGGCATTGGGTTGAATGGGCTCACCGTCTGCATTTACATAATTGTCGACTTCTTCCTGGGTTCTGAAAATACCATCAGTTGGAATCAACCAGAATTCAGCGGGTGAACGTCCTTGCCGGGTTTGTTGCACGTGCGGTACATCAAATTCGGGTTCTCCTCCAATGATCAAGGGTTCTGGCACCCGTGTCATGGTCGTTTTGATATAGGTCATATTGAGGTTGACATTCAGACTGAAGTCTCCCCAGCTATCGTTGTAGCCGATTTCAAATTCGACCCCTTCATTTTGAATTTCCCCGTCATTGGTAGAAACTTCACCACCACCTGCTGAAGGGGGTATAAGAATGGCAGAGAGCAATTGATCTGTTGTTCGGTTGAACCAGTCAAAGTAACCGGTGATCTTGTTGTTGAACAAACCGAAGTCAAAGCCAATGTTGGTGGATTGAGATTCTTCCCAGCTAATGAATGGGTTGATTGGACCAGGTGTGATCAACCCATTGGCGGCTGCTCCATTGAAGGTGTACCCCACGAACTGCAAGATGGCCTGCGGAGGATACGTTCCCGAACTGATACGGCCCAAGACACCGTAGCCACCCCGGATCTTTAATTCACTGATTACCCGACTCAAACCTGGCGAGTTTTGCCAGAACGGTTCCTGTGAAATGCGCCATCCCAAAGAGAATCCTGGGAAATTACCCCAGCGCTCGTCGGGTACAAAGCTGGAAGTACCATCTCGGCGGAAATTAACCGTTACCAAATAGCGGGAATCAAAAGAGTAAGAAATTTGGGAAATGATAGAATTTAGTCGACTTCTGGTTTCACTTCCGAATAATTCGGTAAAGTTGGGATTCGCTCCCGGGCCGTCCAGGGTGCTGGTTAGGTCAGAAAGGAAATCTCCTTTGAAACCACCCAAACCACGCGTATCAAACTGCTGCGCTACAAAACCGACTAAGGCATTGATCGAATGCCGGTTGAACACCCGGTTGTAGGTAAGGGTATTCTCAAGTGTCCAGTTGGATTCCTGGTTTTCGGATTCATCGATCGACCGCTCCAGATCGAAATATTCTTCCGGCTGGCTAAAGGTTCTTGTCCTGGTCCTGAGGCGAATTTGGCTCAAGTTGTAGGTACCTGTTAATTTATAGCTCAACCCTTTTACGATTTCAAGCTGCCCGTAGGTGCTCAATTGCAAGTTATTGATTCCAATATCCTGACTCCAGAATTCATTGTAATCCAGAGGGTTACGAATCAAGGCTTCCGGGTTGTCACCGCCTCCCCAGTAGAAGGAACTATTTCGTGGCCGGTCACCCACATTGGCAGGGTCCGGGTTCACTCCAAAGGGGGAAAAATAGGGGTACATTACAATCGCGTTGTAATAGACCGAACGGCTAAAAGCGTAAGGTTCCGAATCTGTATTGGAGGTGGAAAGTCCGATGGTCTGTCCAAACTTCAGTCGCTTGCCAACATTGAAATCGCCGGACCCGCGCACGTTGAATCGCTCATAGGCCGTTCCTAGTGCAATACCATCCTGATTTCTGTAACCGGCAGAAACCCGATAGTTTCCAAAGTCACCACTACCGGATACGGCCAGGTTGTGGCTGGTCTGGAATGCCGGATCGAACACCTGATCATACCAATCGTAATCGTCAAATTGACTAGGGTTGGCCAGATAATCCAGTGCTGCCTGAGGAATCAGGTCGCCTTGGCTCAGGTCATCCCCGTACATGCTTTGAAGAATCTGGATGTACTCTTGGGAGTTGGCTAAATCCGGGCCGGCATAGGGTGTGGAAACCCCAACGTTTCCGTTGTAGTCGAGATTAACCCGACCTTTTTTTCCTTTTTTGGTGGTCACCAGTACCACTCCGTTTGCAGCTCGGTTTCCATAAATTGCCGCGGCTGCAGCATCCTTCAGAATCTGAATAGACTCGATATCATTCGGGTCTAGGTTTTCAAGGCCTGTTGACTGAACAATCCCTGCTTCTCCTTGAACGTTTTCGCCGGCTCGAAACTGCAATCCCTGCAACTGTACCCCGTCCACGATTACAAGTGGATTGGATTGGCCGAAGGGAGAGCTGATCCCACGAATATTGAAGTTGACCCCGGCTCCTGGCGAACCATCAGTATAGTTGATCTGCACACCAGTTACGTTTCCTTGCAAGGATTGGGTGACATCCGGAGTAACCCTTTTTTCGAGATTTTCAATATCTACGGATGCAACGGCACCGGTTACTTTGGAGCGTTGCTGAGAAGTGTAACCAATTACAACAACTTCGGAGAGTCGCTGAGAGGTAAAGGAGATCTCAATATCCAAACTGGTTTGTCCGGCTATTGGAACCTCTGTAGTACCATAACCCGTGTAACTGACCAATAGGGTGTCATTGGGGTCGGCGGTTATGGTATAAGATCCATCAAAATCGGTAATGGTTCCGGATGCATCACCCTTAATCAACACGTTTACCCCGGGAAGCGTCTCGCCGGACTGACTGTCGGTAATGATGCCCGAAACTTCGATTTGGCCGTACAGAAACCCCGATGTGCTGAAGAGCAGCATTAGGAGGACGGGCCATCTAAAAAATAGCCGTTTGGCTTTGGTAGGTCCCATAGAAAAATCTTTGGTTCAAAGTGAGTATAAAAAGTAGGTTAATGACTGCTGCTCCAAAGTTTTCATGCAGGGTTTGGCTGGCTTGACCGCCAGACCCTTTTGGTTTGTGGGGGACCCAATCTTTCCATGGGCCAGACTGAGGTTAGAAAGTACGAAAAATACTTTCTAAT
The DNA here is from genome assembly GCA_964641965.1 of uncultured Saprospiraceae bacterium. GTDB lineage: Bacteria > Bacteroidota > Bacteroidia > Chitinophagales > Saprospiraceae > JAJDFU01. The sequence continues at coordinate 14,108 of CAZXLD010000028.1, forward strand.
TGTCCAAAAGTAAGAATTTTAACTATTCAAACAGGTTTATATTTTATTTTTATTGCCCATAAGACAAAAAAGTTTTTTCAAAAGCATACGCTCCCAATTATATTTCTTCTAAAGAAACATAATAAGGGGTGATCGGTGATTTTGTTCATTGCTTTTCTCCTGGCATATTCCTTGTGTTTCATTGCTTCACCTGCTTTTATACGGCAGCTGTTTCTTCGTTGAGAAGGCCTGTTTTTTGGGCCTCTGTGTCAAATCTTGCTGTTGGAAAGAGGGAAACCTTCTTCTCAAGTGATTGGTCGAATTCATTCACGTCACAGCAGGTTGGTGTATTTATTACATTAAGTTTCTAACCGTTAATAAGTATTATTGCATTGGTCCTTTACTACGGAAGAGTCATTTCCATGAAGCTATCTTACTACCTCGTATTTTGGTGCGCTTTGCTAGCTTGGAAGCCATCCTTTGCTCAGGCCGACCCAACTCCAGGTAATTTTAAAGCATATTATACCAACCTGGGTGAATCCCAGCCCGCGTTGGTACCATTCCAGGATTCCTTGTTTGGGAAATATCAGGATGTGGTTGTGGCTATGGATGGGTTAGGGCAGGTCCAATTCGGCCGTTCGACCAGCAGTTTACCGCTTTGGGTCACTCCCGAAGGAACCTGGGTTTTTGAAGAGCTTATAGTACGTGCAGGTGACGGCCCTCCCGAGCGCCCCGATTTAATCAGCCGATATGCACATGTCCGAATTTTGGATGCTTCATCCGATTCCATTTGTATTCATTGGCGTTATTATCCGGATTTTCAACAAGTGGAATGGAATGGGATAGTAGAAGAATATTTTACCTTTTTCCCTACTGGTAAAGTGACTCGAAAGTTGTGCGTTGGAACCTTGCGTTTCCAGGATTGGCGAAGTCAAAAGACTACCAGAACATACGAATACCAGTTGAGTAAAAACGGCATCTCACCAATAGGAGAGCAGGCCGTAAAACAACACAAGAAAGACTTCTCCATTACTCCTAAACCTACCTTTCCATTACCGCTGCCTTTCCGATTTGATTTTGAAGGTCGAGATCCGGATTCGGTGGTGGAACAACTTTCTTCCCGATCCTTTGAGCTCGCTGGTTATCAGTCTATTCGGAAAAAAGGAATAGTTGGATCTGCCTTGCAACTGGATGGTTACTATGGAGGGCTGATTTTTCCAACTGTCGACCAGTTACCTACGGAAAAGGGCATGACGGTTTCCGGCTGGCTGGCTCTGGCCGCCTATCCGTTCGATTGGGCACCATTGATACAGCAGGCAGACTGGGGAAAATCGGGTTTTTATCTGGGGGTAGATCAACAAGGCTTTCCAGGATTTCATTTTCAAATCGGGGAGGAATGGGTTTCTCTGGTTGGGAAGGACTCCTTGCCTTTATTTTCCTGGCACCACCTGGCTGCTTCTTTTGAACCCGATGGTGCGATTCGCTTATATGTAAATGGACAATCAGTGGCTAGCTCAGCCTCAGGATCAAGAGATTTATCCGAATCAGATGCTCCGCTAAGCATTGGCCTGAATACTCAAAAGATGCCAGCTATCGAGGGTCGAATCCGAATTGGTAAATATGCTTCCTTGTTTGGCCTGGATGGACTTATCGATCAAGTGGAACTACTTCCAAAATCCCTCCAGGCAGCGGAGGTACGCAGGCTATTTGAAAAGGAAACAATACCAGACTTTCCCAATCCTGATCTCGAAACGAGAGATTTTCCAGCATTACCTGAAAGCAGTGGATTCAAGGCGGAATATACAACATTGGAATACCACTCAAGCTGGGATCAATTGTGGCGCGTGGGAGATCAGGCAGATATTGTGGTGCATTTCCCCGATATGCCTGCCAAGTTGGTTTTCTGGCGGGGAACCAGTTATGGTCCCTTCTTTGTCACTGAAAACAACCAGTGGATCGGAGACCAGAGTAACGAGGATTATCGATTGATCGAGTATGAAGGTGAAGCGGAAGGGTGCTTGGAGCATATGTCCGATAAGCAATGTCGACATTCCCATGTCCGCATCGTTGAGAATCATCCGGCACGGATAGTCATTCACTGGCGATACGGCCTAGTGGATTCGCGTTATCTCTTTTCCCCTGCCAATACGGGTTTTGGGACCTGGTCGGATGAATACTGGACGATTTATCCGGACGGGTCGGCTGTTCGGCATCTTGCCCGGGGGAAGGTGTTTGGTGATGGATGGGTGGAAACGATGTTTCTGAATGCACCGGGGACCAAGCCGGAAGATAATGTAACCATGCAGGCTTTCAGTTTGATCGACGGGTCGGGTAAACGGCAGGATCTTAGTTGGAAAGATGGATCTCCGGATTTTGAACAGGAAGATCACCTGCTGGCGATGGTCAACTCCCAGTCTGATTACCGCATGTACAATATTTTTCCCTCGGGCTCTGGGGTAGAAATTTTCGGTGGGCACAACCCTAACTCCCATTTTCATTGGTGGAACCACTGGCCGGTAAGTCAGATCACAAGTGACGGCCGAGGGGCGAAAGCGGCAGATCGAATGGCTCATTCTTCCCTGGCCTGGGGTGCTCCGGAAGGAGATTGCCTCATGTATGGAATGACCGATCACCCCATCGATGCCTTAGTTCCCAAAGCTATTAGCTGGAATGATCCTCCTGGGATTGAAATAGAAAAAGGAGCGGCATCAGCCGAATTTGTACAAGAGGAAAATGCCTACCATGTAAGGGTTACTGCCAACAAGCTTTCCTTTACGGTACTAGCCAATTCCGATCAGCCTTTAATTCAGCCGGCTTTCGTCCTGCAGGATTGGACCGGTGAGGCGGTTCAAGTTTTGGTAAATGGAGTGTCACTAGGTACTTCAGACTTTCGATACGGAATTCCCCAGCACTTGCCCAGTGACAAGCTGGTCTTGTGGATGGATCTTAAAACAACCAAACCAACACATATAACCATTGAAAAAATCTGAATCTATGCGTTTGATGATCCAGCTATTATTGGTCCTAATCGCCTTTTCCGGCGGGCTGGCTGCCCAACAGCCGAGTCAATTTTATGCCTATCACACCAAATTGGTACATACCTCCACCGATTTTTTCGGAAAGTACGCCGATCTGATCATTGTTCTTGGGGAAGGGAAACAGCTCGAATTTACTCGAAGGACCCAATATGCGCCTCAATGGGTAACGGCTTCAGGGGCTTTCCCGGTGGATGCCTTTTTTCCCGGCAGAGATATTGACTATGCCTTCAATTACAATTATGTACGCCTACTGGAGGAAAGTCCGGATAAAATCGTGGTGCACTGGCGGTATATGCCTGACATCGATCAAATCGACGAAGCAAATGCCAGGCTTGAGCCAACGTTTATGGAAGGGTTTACGAATGTGGTACACGAGTTGTATACCATTTATCCGGATGGAAAAGTAGAACGCGAGGTGAAAGATGCACGTGGATCCAGAATTGAGGCTTGGGAAGAGGACGATTATGCGCATCGGCAAACCTTCTACCTCAAGGAGTCCGGTATTGAATACGACCCCGTAAGCTGGGGGGATTCCCAACTCCCTGAACGTACCGCCCTGGCTGGAAACCCGATTGTAGAAACGGCAGGATTGGTCGAACCCGCCATGGAATGGAAGCTGGATGAAGGCATGAATTCTTTTCCAGGTGATTTAGGCGAAGAAAGCGGCGAGTTCGTGGATATGGTCGTCGAATGGCAAGGTGAAGAGGTGCATTCGGTTTTGGGGCATGGTATGGTTTTTCGAAAAGGCGTTTCCGGTACAGCCTTGGCTTTTGACGGGTACTATACCGGGATTGAGGTGCCCGAGTTTGCTACATCTACCGGAGATACCTATTACCAGGAACGCGAGGCAATTGGTTCGGGAGAGGGGCTTTCGATAGAAGCCTGGATCGCTTTGGATGTATATCCTTTCAATACGGCACCAATCCTGCATCAGTCAGAAGGATTTGGAGCGAAGGGCTTTTACTTCGGACTTGGACCTTACGGCCATTTACTACTGACGGTTGAAGGCAACACCATCCAGTCAGAAGAACCTATTGCGCTTTACCGTTGGACGCATGTGGCAGCAGTCGTGGGTGCTGAAACGCTTAGCCTATTTGTAGATGGAGAAGAAGTTGCTTCCGGTTCCTTTTCCGGGAAAATGTCAACGCCGGATGCGCCTTTGATGATTGGATTAAATACGGAGAAGGAACGTTGTACAGACTATGTGCGCAGCCCTATGCAGAATATTACGTTCATTTACGGAATTCAGGGCTTGCTCGATGAGGTAAAAGTATATGATGAATCGCTTTCCGGAGAAGAGATCACGGCATCGTATAGCCGCTTTGTACCTGAAAATCTTGAATCACCATTGGAAAAAGCGGTATTGCCCGGTGAGTTAGGCGCAGCGGATCAATTTGGTGCCTATTACAAAACCCTCGATTATCAAGAGATCTGGGATAATATGTGGCGCCTGACCGATTATACGGACATTGTGGTCAAGTTTGAGAATAATCCGGGTAGTGTGGTGTTTTGGCATGGTACCAATTTTGCTGCCAATTGGGTGACGGATAACAACCGTTGGATGGCGGATCAGAGCTCAGAGATCTTCACTAAGCACGGATGCTCGGAGCACATGGCCGACAAACAGACTCGTCATAGCTATGCCAGGGTCATCGAAAATAACGATGCGAGGGTGGTTGTTCACTGGCGCTATCCTTGTGTGGATGTAGGCTACATTTGCACAGACCGACGCAATTTTTCAGATGAATACCACACCATCTACCCCGATGGTACCGGGGTTCGGAAGGTGGTATTCAACAATACCGAAGCACCCGGTTTTCAAGATGTTCAATTCTTTACTAACCCGGGAGAAACTGCTTTGGATGTGGTCCATATCAATGCCATGACCGTGGCCAATGCCGATGGGAAAACCCTGGAATTGGTTTGGGAAAAACCCAATAAGAATCCGCCACAAGCCTTGGAGGATGCTACCATTGAATGGTTGAACTCCAAATCGGATTGGAAGGTAAGCCTGATTTTTCAAGGCCCCGGCATTTCCACCTGGGGCTCTTTTGAGCAATCCGAGTATACGGATGATCCATTTGCCGGACCTTGGAACCATTGGCCCATCAGTTTGGTACCTTCCGACGGCAGGTATGCCGTGGCCAATGACCGGGTCACCCATTTTGCGTTAGGTGCCAACGATTATGCACCCGAGCATGACGGCGTAGTGCATTATGGATTCACCAACGAGTCAATCGAAGCCTTGATTCCCAAGGCCCGCTATTGGCAAAATCCCCCGGCAATAGTGGATTTAACCGGAGCTTCTGCTAAATCGTTCGTGACCGAAGAGAAGGCCTATTACCTGAATAACGTAAAAGGCGATCTTGCCTTTACGATTGAGGCTTCCTCGGAATCACCGGTAGTGAACCCTTGTTTTGTACTGGAAAACTATGCGTTTAGCAAGCCGGAGGTAGAAATTAATGGGACAGTGATTGAGGATACCCGTACGGCGCAAGTCCGCAATGCGGAAGGAAAAATCAATACCCTGATCTGGATTCCTTATCAGAGTGATGAGCCGGTCCCGGTTAAGATTCAACAGAACTAAAAGACCTGGGAAAAGGGAACGGCAAAGTACGCAGGCTATTCGTTGGTCTGCGTACTTTATTCATTGAAGTAGACCTGTTCCATTTCAGCCCAGCCCGTGTACCCTTCCAGCGGGACCTGCATGGGGTCGCACACTTCGAGCCATGCCTGATTTCGGGGTTCAGCTGCTAGCTTGCGCATATCTTCCTCAAAATCAGATCCTACATATTCATAGTAGCCAAATTCATAATAATTTCCGTCGTCCAGTTTATGCAGGAAAATGGAAAAGTTGCGCATGTTGTATTTAGATAAGAGATCTCGGACACCGGGCTGATCATCAGCATGCAGGCGCTTGTATTCGTCGATCATATCTTCCTTCAATCGGATCACCATACCGACCCGTTTAACCTGTGCAGATGCCGTGGTGGCTTCTTGGGCAGAAGTAGCTGTATTGGATTCTGGTGTCGAAGGTGCACAGGCCGCCAGAAGGATGGCAAAACTGATCATGGCAGCTGAAATCTGTAGGGTAAAGGGGAGTTTCATAAGGATCTGCTTAATTTTCTTACGGTAAGAAACTATTTTTTGGAGGGTAAAGAAAATTGAATATGGTAAAAATAACCTTTCTTGTGTACATCTATTATTGGCTGTTGGTCCTTGCGAATTTTTATCTAGCTTTGTTATTAAACGTTAGTAAGTAGTATGGAAATCTCGTCCATCGATATTGGCATCATCCTCTTTTATCTGGTTGGAATTGTCGGACTGGGTATTTATTCGACCCGAAAACAGCAACTGACGGCCGATAATTATTTTCTCGCTGGACGAGGGCTTTCCTGGCCAACAGTAGGGGCTGCCTTATTTGCCTCCAACATTTCCACCATTCACTTGACTGGTCTGGCAGCCGATGGGTATCGCCTTGGATTGGTGGCAGGCAACTGGGAATGGATGGCTACTTTCACCCTGCTGTTGTTAGGTTTGATCTTTGCGCCTTTTTATATAAAAACTAAAATTTCAACCCTTCCCGAATTTTTGGAACGGCGCTTTGACTCCCGCTCTCGTACTATTCTGGCCTTTATGGCTATTATAGGAGCCCTTTTTATTCATATTGGAATAAGTATTTATGCAGGAGCCATTGTTTTTCAGGAATTTTTTGGGGTAAATGTATTTGTATCCATCATCGTAGTATCCTTGCTAACTACTATTTATACAGTTGTAGGGGGGCTGAAAGCGGTGGTAGTCACGGAGAATGTTCAAACGGTCATATTGCTTTTAGGCGCTATCATATTGACCGTTATTGCCATAGGCGCAGTTCAGAATATCGGTATTGATAATTGGGCGGCTTTACAGGAAGTGCTCCGGGCCGATCAGTTGAAAATGCTGCACACTACGAATTCCCCCATCGGTCAAGAAGGGTATACCTGGTATGCCTTCTTCCTGGGATACCCGGTTTTAGGTATCTGGTATTGGTGTACCGATCAGACTATTGTCCAACGGGTGTTGGGGTCTAAATCTCAGTTGGATGCGCAAAGGGGAGCTTTATTTGCCGGCTTGCTTAAGATTTTACCGCTTTTCATCCTCATATTCCCGGGTGTGCTCGCGTTTGCCTTATTCCAGGAAGAAATCACCCACCCGAACCAGACCCTGCCTGTCTTGATCAATCAACTTCTGCCGGTTGGATTGAAGGGCATATTTGCAGCTGCGCTACTGGCAGCTCTCATGAGTACGGTAGCTGCTGCTTTAAATAGTTGCTCCTCTCTGGTCACGGTTGATATTATCAAGCGGATTCGACCGGAAGTCACGGACCGGCAGCAAGTTCGGTATGGCCGGATTACGGCTGTGGTCGTTATGATCATATCCATTTTGTGGTCGACCCAGGGTGGAAAGTTTGGCAGTATTTTCCAGGCCATTAATGATTTAGCCGCAGCTATTGCACCGCCTATTTCGGCTGTTTTTCTTTTGGGGGTGTTTTATAGGAGAGGAACGAAAGAGGCTTCCTTTTACACCTTGTTGATAGGATTCGGCCTGGGAATTATCCTGTTTATCTCTGATTTTGAAGCGATAAGCGGTTATAAATATATCACGGAGGGATTGGGAGTTCCTTTCTTAATGCGGGGATTCTATGTGTTCTGTTTTTCAGCAATACTCTTTATCGTCATCAGTAACCTGACACCGGCTCCCGATCCGGAGCAATTGAAGGAGACTACCTGGGCAGATCCCAGGGATATCTTTCGCGGTCCAATCCAAGGACCTACGGACGTTCGGCTGTTGGCAGGTTATTTATTGGGGCTGATGATCATCTTGTATTTGATTTTTGGTTGAGATCGCAAAGTAGAACGATTACCCATTAAAGAACAGTAGATATGAGACAAGCAATAATGATCCGACCCGGGGCCATTGAAATCCGGCAGGTGCCTGAGCCGAGGGCTTTGAAAAACCATGAGGTTAAATTAAAGATCCAGAAAATAGGTGTTTGTGGTAGCGATGTCCATGTGTATCATGGAAAGCATCCGTTTACGCCCTATCCAGTAGTACAAGGGCATGAATATAGCGGCGAGGTGGTAGAAGTCGGTGCATCAGTGACGAAGGTACGAGTAGGAGATAAAGCGACTGGACGGCCCCAGCAGGTTTGTGGCATATGTCCACCTTGTTTAAGGGGCGATTATAATATATGTAATGTGCTAAAGGTAGAAGGTTTTCAGGCTCCGGGCACCGCCCAGGATCTCTTTATTCTTCCGGAGGACCGGGTATTGAAGTTACCGGATGCTGTCACCTATGAACAAGGTGCCATGGTAGAACCAGCTGCTGTTGGTGCGCATTCTACGCTCCGTGCGGGAGATTTGACAGGAAAAAATGTAGTCGTTTTTGGAGCCGGGCCCATCGGGAATCTGGTGGCTCAATTTGCCATTGCCCGGGGAGCAGCTAAACTTCTGATTACAGACATCAGTGATTTTAGATTGGAAAAGGCGGAAGCTTGTGGAGTGGAGTTTACCTCAAACGCGACAAAGGAGTCCATAGAGGATGCTTCGAAACGGGTTTTTGGCGAAGCGGGTTTCGATATTGCTTTTGAATGTGCCGGGGTAGAAATAACCCTAGACCAGGCGGTACAGCAGGTGAATAAAGGAGGTAAAATCGTAGTTGTGGCCGTGTATGGCGATCGCCCCAGAGTGGATATGGCTATTGTCGGCGACCGTGAACTCAGCTTGATCGGTACCCTGATGTACAAGCATGAAGACTATGAGGAAGCGATTCGAATGATTCAATCCGGTGAGATTAAAACCGAACCCTTGTTCACCGGACATTTTCCATTTGAACAATACCTGGATGCGTATAAATATATCGATCAACAAGCGGATAAATCCTTAAAAGTGATCATTGACTTCTAGAGCTTGTTTTTAATTCGAAAAGGATGGCCATTTGGCCGAAGCGTACAAATTTAAAATAGGCTCTTAGTTCTACCGAAATAGTACGGAGTTAGAAAATGAAGGTTTTTTGAGCTGTTCTTTTTTTAACCCGAACTCTTTTCACTTTAAAGAAAAAAGCACCCTTTTGATTATGATATTTTTTCTTTAAAAACAGCTTAACCTTCAAAAAGATAAAAATGAAAAGCTTTGATTTTTTTCAGGATACTAAAATTGTGTTTGGAGCAGGTAGGGTAGCGGAGGTTGGAAGCATTGTAAAAGAATTTGGGTCGAATTGTTTGCTGGTAACTACACCTGTTATTGAAGTGATGGCCCCAATGTACGACAGGATCAAAGGCTTGCTAGAGGCAGAAGGTGTTCGGGTAGGCCACTTTGATGGGGTGACCCCCAATCCAACTGTAGAGGATATTAGCAAAGGAGCTGAATTGGCCAGGTCCATTGATGCGGATGTGATTTTGGGACTAGGAGGAGGCTCCAGCATGGATGCGGCAAAGGCCATTGCTGTGGAGGCTACCCATGAGGGATCTGCTTGGGATTACCTTTTTTACAAGCAGCAGCCCACTGAAAAGACGCTTCCGGTGGTGGCCATCAGCACCACTTCAGGTACCGGATCGCAAGTGACCCAAGTTGCTGTGGTAACCCATACTGAAACCCGCGACAAATCGGCCTTATACAACAGTATTCTATACCCCAGGGTCTCTATAGTAGACCCTGAATTGATGGTTACTGTTCCGGATTTCGTTACTGCCACTACCGGTTTTGATGTTTTTTGCCATGCTTTTGAAAGCTTGCTGCATCCGAACCGAGGCGCCTACGTAGAATTGCTGGCTCAGGAAGCGGTTCGGACCGTGATTCCCAACTTGCCCCAGGTATTGAAAGATCCTCAGAATGTAGCATTGAGGGCAAAAATGGCTTGGGCAGACACTATGGCCGGTTTATGCATAGCCAATGCCGGAGTGACCCTACCGCATGGCATGGGTATGGCCATTGGTGGTATGTATCCGCATGTAGCTCATGGACAGGCATTGGCCTTGGTTTATCCTGCCTGCACCAGCTTTACCTGGCAGGATGCCGTAGCTCAATACGCCTTTTTTGCCCGCACCTGCAACCCGGAGTTGGAGAAGGTAAGTGATCAAGAAGCTGCGGAGCAAGCACCAGTAGAAGTGGAACAGTTCTTGAAGTCCGTAAACCTGTATCAGAAGTTGCATGAGGTGCAGATGCCGGAAGCTGAAATAGAAGATTTAGCCCAGCAGAGTATGGTATTACCCGACTATGAGAACAATCCAAAAGTAGCCACCTATGAAGATATGGTTCAGCTGGTTCGGGATTCCTATTAATTAGGCTTTATGGACCCATTTAGACAGAAGGAGGATGCTGTCCGAAATGGATATAAGTTCTGGTCTGGGCTGAAGTAGCCTGTATTTTGGCAGGGTATTCCCAACTACATGAATGATTGTTATTGTTTTTGGGGGAGATAGAACGTACTTTTGCAGACTGAAAACCGCTTTACCAGCTAATTTTCAACAGTTTACTTAAATCTAACTGCAATAATCCTTATGGTTTATCAGGGGAATGAAAAAAAGGATGCTTCTTATATCAATCGATTAAATAAGATAGAGGTATTAGAGTTAATCCGTGAATCGGACGAAATATCCAGAGCTGAAATTGTAAAGCGGACCAACCTAAGTGCTCCAACCGTTACTCGCATTGTAGATAGTTTGATCAATGATCAATTGGCTGTGATGGTAGGTGAGGGATACTCCACGGGAGGCCGTCCGCCCAAGCTGGTCCGCTTTGATGGGACAAATAATTTTGTGATCGGGATTGACCTGGGGTCTACCAGTATTCGGGTTGGTATTTCCAATTTGGAAGGAGCCATTATTTCAGAGATTGAAACCCCTACCGATCTGGCCGGAGGCGTGGAAAAGGTGGTAATCCAGCTGGCAGACTTAATCGATCGGTTAATTGAACGCTCCAAGGTATCCGAAGCCAAGATTATGGGGGCCGGTTTGGCAGTGGCCGGCCTGATCAACAGTCAAACCGGAGTGGTCGAATATTCACCGGTCTTTGACTGGAAGAAGGTGGATCTCAAACAGTTGCTTAAAAAACACATTCACCTTCCAATTTACTACGATAATGTTTCAAGGGTTACGGCGCTGGGGGAATACCTGTACGGCATAGGAAAAGAGCACAAAAATTTCATTTGTGTGAATGTCGGTTACGGGATTGGAGCGGGAATCATCATTAATGGAGTTCCCTTTTTCGGAAGCAAAGGGTATTCCGGTGAAGTAGGGCATATCGTTTTGGATCGATCCAGCCAATACGTCGGTAAAGATGGCATACGGGGTTGCCTGGAGGCGCTATCTTCCGGGTATGGGATTGCTGAAATTGCTAAAATCCGTTTGCGGAATGGGGAGAAAAGTATACTTCTTGAACAATTGAAAGGTGACTTGGATTCGATTACAGCCAAAGAAGTTATTGAGGCTGCGCTCCAAGGAGATCCTTTATCTGAAGAAATTTTTGATGACGCCATGCGCTACCTGGGCATTGGGCTGGACAGCTTAATGAAGTTGTTCAATCCGGAAGCCGTCGTAGTAAGCGGAGGGCTTACCCGTGTCGGCCAGGTCTTTTTTGATAAACTTCGGAAATATACCTTCCAGCACAACATGGACACCCTGAGTGAGGAAGTGCATCTGCTTCCATCCTCTTTTGCCGATGATGCTACCTTGATCGGAGCCCTTTCACTGATTATCTCGAAAATATTAAAGTTTGAGAACGGCTTTTGAGGTCTCTAGTTTTGCTTGAGCTAACAGGAGATATTGCTATTACAAATCGACAGATCCTTCTTTGAAAAGGCGCTCTATACTCTTTTGAAATTCCCCACGAGTATTCCGGTATGGGAAATCCTCTGTAGGAACTTCCTTTCCCAAAAAGCTGCAAAGTGGTTCCCATCCATCCTTGACCTCGTAAATCAATAATTGATTGGTGGGCACCGTATTTTTTACCTCCTCGATATGCTGTTGAAATACATCCAACGCAAACGCTTTATCCTTAAATCGTCCCCGGAATTGTTTCTTCCAGACAGAGTCATCTGCAAATTTAAAGACGGGAGCGATCTTTCGGACGTTTTTATTGGTGACGGATTTATAAATCAATTTGAGAACATCACTAATTGAGGTGGGTGAGACTGCATGAATCGTCCGGCTTGTACTTTCATACCAGTCTTCCGGATCGCGAACCGTAAGCACAACCTTGGCTTCCGGATAGGCGTCGAATATTTCTTTGTAGAATAAACAGGCGGGATTGTCAACGGCAGCTTGATAACCTTCAAATAAGGCCTGGAAATCCGTACTGCCGGTTTTTGACAGGGTTTTCCAGTAGGGCAATCTACTCGGGTCATTGATCAATTCTTCCATATGGTAGCATTTGACATATCCGAGTGCTTCTAAAGCTCTTTTCATGCTGGCAGTGCCGGTACGGCCAAGGCCGGCACCTATGACTTGAATAGACATACGTCGAAGGGTTTTAGGTACTATTTAATGGAATAAATATAAGGCAACCTGTATTTATTTCGATGCCTTTTGTGGATGTTAAAGGCTTTGCCGCCATGCTGGGTGATGATCATACGAAGGCATTGGAGTTGGTTTCCGAAAACGGAATCAAGAAATAGGGAAACCGGTATAAGTTCGTAAATTCAATAAAGATTGATTTTTAATAGAGCTATGCGATTTAACCTACTATTCATTTCCTTTCTTTTGTTAGGCTGGAGTTGTACACCCTCACCTGAACCAACTTCAGTGGCCGGCTCTTTTACAGATGATTTTAGCCAAGCCAATGTTGCCTGGAAACCATTCGCTTTAGCGGGTGCATCTGGAACCTATGCCCTGGAAGAGGGGAGGCTATCGCTGACCAGTATGGCAGGTACTTTTGGTGTTTACTATGAACAAACTTTGTCTGGTCATTTTGCTGTAGAAGCCGACTTCTTGGAAGATCGAAATGTCGGCCTTCTGCTGCTTCAGGAAAAAGCGGGAAAGCCTGATCCGGAAAACTATACCATGCTGGTGGTGGATGAACAAGCCGACGGATTGGTCAGGGTTTCGGTCTGTGATCGGCAGAATGGAGAGGAAAATGTGTTGGATAATACCGGCAAGTTTACCGAATGGTTGGAACGGAGAAGGCAGCGTGCGTCGGAACAAGATGAGGAAGAGGAAATCCTGTTTGCCGAAGATGGCTACGCACATGTATTGGCTGGTACGCACTATTCTCTTCCATTTAAAAGTACAGACAAAAGGCTTCGGATTCTTCGCGATAGCAATTCGGGCTTTTTTCACTATTACTATGGGGTCAGGGCCACCATAGGAGGCCAGGAAGGGACTGATTGGATGGAATTGCGTCCCTCCAAAGATTGGGCACCCGAAGGAAGTTCCTTTTTCGTTGGATTGGTGGCTTTGGATACAGGGACTGCCACATTTGATGGCATGGTAGCCGAACAAAAGCCGGCACAAGATCAAGACGATCGGACTACGGGTTTTGAGGTTAAAAAGCGGGAATATAACTGGTCGGGCTTCATTGGAGATGCGGTAGTTGTCACGTTTGACGACTTCTTTCCCTATCAGGACCAGGATATGAAATTTGTATTCTGGTCGGAAATGAACTACATCCCGGCCTGGCACCTAAATAACCAGTTGCTATACACCTATGAATTTGTGGAAACCTGGGGCGGTGGTAACCCCGGTTGTCACGAACCTATGAGTGATCGATTGCGAATATGGAGTAGGGTAGAGGTGTTGGAAGATAATCCGGTTCGAAAGCAGGTTCACTGGCACTACGTGCTGTGCGATCCGGATTATAAGGTGCCCGAAAATGAGACTGGTGAGCAGTTACCCGAAGTGGACGAATTCTGGACGTTCTATCCGGATGGTTCCGGAACCCGACATATTGTGTACACGCCAAAACTGGATAGTGAGCATCGGGAAGCCCATGAGCTGGGAGAGTTTATTTCTATTGCTGGATCTAAGCACGATTCTGAGGAATTTTATGCTTCACCTGCGTTGACCATACTCAATCTGGAAGGCGAGGTACAAGATGCTCATCCGGGGCCTAAATTTGATTACTATTCCCCAATTGATGATTGGAATCAACAGATCCTGGCGGTACATTTGAATAACCTGCCGGACGTGTTTTGTGCCTGGTCTACGGATAAGGCATATCCTGAAACGTACTCCGGCTACCAAATTCGCTACGAAAATGCTTGGCACAATACGGAAATGGCTGCCGTACACTGGCCGGTCAACAAACGGCCGTACACGAGTGCCTTTAGTTCGGGTGGCCTTTGGGAAGCGGAGGTCTCCCATGCCTGCGTGTTGAGTTGGGGCGTACGGGATGGAATGGATTGGGAGGATCATTTTAAAGTAAATCCAGATGGTCGTAAATACCGGGAATGGGTTTCGCTGGTCGGGTTGAGCGCATCGAAGGAATATGAAAGCATGCGGAAGCAGACCCGGTCCTGGTTATTTAATGGAAAAGCTACTCCTGCCAATGCAAATGTTGCTTTTTCGAAAGTGGACTTTAAGAAAAAAGCCCTGGTATTTGAAGCCAAGGCTGCTGGGGAGTGTGCCATTCAATTGGAGGTGGAGCCATCTAATAGCTTACTAATCAATCCGGTCATCGAGATCAGGAAATGGACGAATGGTTCGGTTTCAGCCATTACCTTGGATGGGAAAGCACTTCCAACCGAAGGATATCGCAGCTTTGTCACCGAAGACAATCAGCTGTTGATTTGGATGAAGCAAGTAATCGAAAAGGATTGTCGGATGGTGATTAAGGGGTGATTCAGGAAGCAGGACCATTGAGATGGAAGCGCCTGGACGAATCGATAAAGGGAAGCCGGAGAGGACTTGAAAGTGTTCGGCAAAGCCATTCTATGCTTTAACGGACCTTAAAACCAATATCCTACATCTGTGCGCCTATCGCAGGAAACAATCATGAAACGATGACCGAGGTTGAAAACTTACTCTATCGGTTGGATGGTACTCAAAGAGAGTGTATGCTCTTTTTTCATACCATGCTGATAAACGAGTATGCCCTAACAGCCAAAATTACGTTTAAGAATCCTTGCTATTACAATAAAAGCTGGATTTGCTATTTAAAACCCTTAAAAAATGACAGGGTGGAACTGGCATTTTTGAGAGGGAATGAATTGTCCAACGTTCAGGGTATTTTACAAAGTAATACCGTTTTAAATTGAGAAGGTCGCAAATAGAAACGAGCTTATTTTTCTGCTAATCAAGGCAAAAAACGTAGGCATAGCCTGAGCTACGGCGAGGCTTTTTAACGCTGAGTAGGGGAAAAAGAAGCCGTTTACATACGTCATTTTCATTTTAAAACGGTATAAGGGGCGGAAACAACTCCGGAGCATTGAGTTTTCTGATGTGGAAGAAATCCCTGTGGATGCGATTAAAGCAATTTTACATGAAGCCATCGTATTAGATGAAACCAAGCCCTATGCCTCTAAAAGAAAACAAAAGCAATAGAACATAAGTCTATTTGCAGTCGCAGCATTTTGAATATCAGCAATGGTTTTTCTTCGGTCCATTCCCTTGCTACGAGATTGCCTTTGTCTATTCTCCCAGTACCACCGGATAAGCCCTGGTGCCTTCCCGGGACATAACCTGTAGTAAATACAAACCAGCCGGCAACCGGCCTACGTGGAGGGTAACTTGTTGGCCCTGTTGTGCTGCCTCCAGATCAGCTGCCACGGTTCGCCCATCCAGTGCCCGCAGGCTGATAACAGGATCGACGAGTCCGGCTTTGAGCAAAACCGTCAGCTGCTCCCTGGCAGGGTTTGGGAAGATCGTCTCGACCAAATTTGGAATTCGGGTAGCCGATGAAACTACGAGATTGCAGTTTTCTGAAACCGGATTGACACCTTCCAACAAGCCCTTTCGACTCAGGTCGCGCCCCTGGAACGCCGGGTAATCGGCAGGGTACCGCTCTACTCGAAAAACATCCAAAAAGCCTTCTAGCGGGCTATTTTGTTCCAAGGGAAAAAAAGCAACCGGGTTTTGATATACCCATACGACTTCTCCATCTCGGGTGACTTCCACGAATTTACCCCCCACAGCTAGCGTAGCTAGAAAATTGCCGTTTGGGAGGGGCTGCACACCGGATTCAATTTCACTCCAGAAAGGCTCCCCCAATACTTCATCTCCATAGGTCCAGAAAAAATTGTCCGGGCCAAAGGTGCCATCCTGCCTTAAGCTGTACGACCCATCTGAATTTACCTCTGTATCTAGAATATGAATATTACTGAAGGGTTCTTCTCCGTCAAAATCAAATTCAGCCAGGTTGTTGAACACGGTAATCTTACCGGCATCCGGATAGCCATCCGGGATCCAGGTAGGGTGGTGGTGCTGGTATAGCTTTTGGTCCTGTGCAGTGCCTTGATTATACACCGCATCATTGCCCCAGCGCCATAGGAGATCTCCACCTTTTCCATATCGACCGCCTTCACTCAGTTGAGATTCTACAATGGTGGTCGAATGATCCACGACGTATAATTCGCTGGTGTGCCGGGATGAAATGATAATCTGATCCAACTCCGCATTGTATTCAACCGCATTGCAGTGCAACCAGTCAAAAGGAAACCCGTACTCATTGTAGTTGATATCGAGGCGCTGTGGATTATCTGCGACGCTACCAAAGTTGGGCTTTTCAGGGTCTTCCTCCTGGATCAGATGATCCCAAAAGCTCCATTTCCAAACAATTTTACCTCCTGTCGGACCGGAGGGTTCAATTTCGTAGATGGCATCTACCCCAAACGCCTCATCTTCCAGGGCATTAGGGATTCTACCTCTTGAAATGGCAGATGAATTGGACTTGTATTCAGTAATGATGACCAAGACATTTCCATTCGGCAGAGGTTCGATATCGTGGTGATTATCGCCAAAACTTTCCGTATTAAATCGCCAGACTTGTTCGCCTTCCCAGTTGAGTTTTTCAATAAAACCGCGAGAGGCCTTCAACAGACTGCCATCCTCCAACAGATAGACCGAAAGCTCCGGAAAGCCACTGCCTTCCCATTCATGAACGATATACCCACAATTGTCGATCAGGAAGGTATTGCGGGATGAGTTTGGGGCAAACAGGGTATAACCAGGATAACTCTTTTCATTTTGAAATAAGAGGCCCAGGTTGGGTTCTTGCCCAAGCAACCAGGATGGGGAGCACAAGGACCAACAAAAAAAGAAGATCGCAAATAGTATAGAAGTTCGCATGGGTCAATTTATTGGATGATTAAACGATAGGAAGTACTGGAGTTTGGAGTGTCAATGCGTAACAGATAGAGTCCGGATGCAACTCGGCTGATGTCAATTTGTACCTGTTCACCTTGCTGTTGCCAGTTTAAATTAGGGATCAGGGCCTTTCCGGAAATATCATACAATCCCATCCGGATCGGGTTAAAATCGGTAGGCAAACTCAGGTTAACCTGGTCTGAAGCCGGGTTGGGAAACAAGAGAACAGGATCCAGATTTTCCAAATTGGCAATAGAGGTCGTCAGGTCGCAAGGAAAATTAGTGGGGTTGTTCTCGATAGTACCAATAGGGCTCAGATCTCTATCAGTGAAGGCCGGATAATCCTTCGGGAAACGAACCATTCGGAAGGTTAGATTATCATTGATGCTGAGTGCATCTCCTTGATTGACCCGCTGCCCCCCGCGCAAAGGAGTGACGTACTCCCATACAATTTCATTGTCCGGGTTTAACTCAAAGGTGTACCCGAACCGGCCGACACAGATTAGAAAGTTGCTATTGGGGAGGTACTGAGCGCCCGAAAGAATCGTCGAAAATAATAGGGAAGAATCAACCGGATGGGTAATGGTACTGGAAAAATCAGAAGGGGCAAACCCTTCGGGATTGAGTTGGAACTCCCAACCATATTCTATAAAAGTAGGGCGGAACGTATTAACGGTAGAAAAGGTCGAGCTCACACGATTATTAAACACTAAATAGCTGCGATATAGCGGGTCTGTGGGGGAAATAAAATCCTGAATGATTTGCGCATCATGTTGGTAGAACAGCTTTTGATCGGAGGCATCTCCTCGCTGATAAGCTTGTGGATTGCCCCAGCGGAACATCAGGTTGCCACCTTTATTGCCAAGGCCACCTCGATTTGTAGCTGCTTCGGCGGTAGTCGTAGTATGGTCGATGATCCAGACTTCGTGAAAATTGGGGACGCTGAGTATGATCTGGCGCCATCGTGGGTCGTAATCAATAGCATTCGAATGCATCCAATCCGGGTCGCCCGTACCATCGAAATCATAATTAATATCAATCCGGCCTGGATTGGAAGCCTTAGATCCGAAATTGGCCAAGGTGGAATCGCGATCTTGGATGAGGTGGTCCCAGGCATGCCATTCCCAGAGAATCTCGTCGGTGGTTGGGTCAATCTCAAAAATATAGTCGGGCCAGAGTTCATCGTCTTGCAGGACAGAGGTATCCCGACCTGCCGCAATTACTTCCGCCAGGTCTTTCTTTTCCCAGGCAATGGCCAGGATGGAGAGATTGTTTCCATTTTCAATGATCTCAATATCGTGGTGCAGCCGTGCCGTATCATTGTTTAACGTATAGCTCCATTCCAGGTTATTATCCCAGTCCCGGATTTCAATGGTGGCTCCACCACCGCCTGCCCAGATCGGATCATCCACAACACTGGCGGGACGCAAGGTTTTGACCAATCGGCCATCTTCCAGGAGGTAAACTGCGTTTCCGGGTCTGGTATCGGGGTCGCCTTCCCACTGATGGACAATTTCACCGCATGCATTGAGCAGATACACATTGGATTGGTTGTGCGGGTAAAGCAGGTTGAATCCCGATTGGGTTGCATCAGCATTGATGTAAATTAGCCCTACTGTATTTTGGTTGTAGGCAGGAACGGACAACAGGCTGGTTGTGAGAAAGAAGCAAAAATTAAGGTAGTAGAGGTTTCGCATAGCTTTACGAATGTGGTTGAATTGATGAATGTCACGATTCAAAATAGGTGGCGTGCTTATCTTTAATACAACGATTTAGCCGGAAGGCACCCTACCGAATCTAAGGATTAATTAATGCTGCCCAGCCAGATAGCTAACAAGGGTTACACTAAATTTACCCTTTTCTTTCTTACCGTTAGAAACTTTTAAGTCAGAATATTATTTCTACCTGTGTCTACCCACTTTACTTCCTCGAATCGAATAACCATGCTTCTTAGCTACACTCCTAATTGGGGTACCCGCTTATGGGTGGTACCCGTTCTAACTGTCTTGTGCCTCGGAATTCCACTGTGTCCGAGCTGTCAAACTAAAGATCCGCAATCGAGTTCCGGACTGCAGCTGTTTTTGGACTGTGATCAATGCGACTTTTCCTATTTCCGGCGCAATGTTCAAATGGTGAATTTCGTGCGTGCTCCTCAATTAGCTGATGTCCAGGTTTTAGTGACCGACCTTTCCACCGGGGCCGACGGCAGGACCTATTATTTTGCGTTCACCGGAACGGGCGACCTGGCAGAGATCAATTACAAAATCACCTATACGGCCTATGCCTATAATACGGATGTGGAAGTTCGCGATGGCTTATTAAAAACATTGCAGGCCGGGCTGTTGCCATTCTTAGCCACACATAGTAGCCTGGATCAAGTCGAAATCGATTATCTGGTTGAAGAAGACGGTGAGGAAGAGACACTAACCAGCAATCCTGATAGTGATCCCTGGAATTATTGGGTGTTTGAGATAGATAATTCAGGCAGCTTCAACATGCAGGAAAGTCAAATGAGCACCCGCTTATTCAGTGAAGTAAATGCGGACCGCATCACTGAAAAGTTCAAGTTTCGATCTGGCTTTCGCTACTCGGTTACCTTGGAAGAATTCAAAGATGATGATGCTACCATCAAAAGTAGGCTAGAATTTATGCGGGGCTATATGAACTTTGTGTATTCTCTTGGGCCAAGATGGTCGCTTGGGGCATTTCCTCGCTTTACCGCCAGTACCTTTTCGAATTTGAACTATCAATTTCGATCCGATTTCGGTATTGAGTATAACCTATTTCCCTGGGATTGGTCGGATCGAAAGGTATTTACGCTTTCATATCGGGTTGGGCCAATCTATCAAAGCTACATTGAGGAAACTATTTTTGATCAGACCAGCGAGTTTTTAGGACGGCAACAGCTACGGGTAGATTTTGTCACGCGCCAAAATTGGGGGACCATTCAGTTTAGTATTCGGGGTTCCTCCTTTTTACATGACCTTTCGAAATATCGGATTTCAGCCAACATGTCAGCTTCTGTACGGCTAACCAAAGTACTGTCGGTATTTCTGGCCATGGAAGGCGAAAGCATACACGATCAGCTCTCCTTGCCGAAAGGAGATTTAAGCCGGGAAGATATACTGCTGGAGCTTCGCCAGTTGGAAACCAATTATTTCTATGGATCCCGCATCGGTTTTTCACTCACCTTTGGTTCCATCTACAATAATGTAGTCAACCCAAGGTTTTAAGTGCTTTTAAATCAATTGAACTTGCGTCAGCATAAGTATCAAGTCTGTATAAATGGAGGATAACGTCCTTGCCCTTTCCGTATAGATCCGGCTAAAGGTCGAGAAACGCGCCGAAGGCGGTAGTACCTATTGGTTAAGGCTTATTCCAGTTTATGGACGAGTAGTACACCTACTTTACCACTTTCAAGTGCGCGTACTTGGTTAATTGAGTCGCATTATTAGCTCTAAATCGCCGCCCCTCCGTCAATCGGAATAGCAGCCCCGGTGGTAAATGAGCTGGCATCCGAGGCTAGCCAGGCAATGGCATCTACCACTTCCTCCGGTTTCCCGAAGCGTCGCACCGGGTGCATTTTAATGGCGCGCTCCCGCTTTTCGGATTCATCAAAAGCGCGATCGGCCATAGGCGTTTCGATTACCGCTGGACAAATAGCATTGATGCGAATATTGTCTTGTGCATATTCCCAGGCTGCAGCTTCAGTTAGCCCGACTACGCCGAACTTAGCGGCATGGTAAGCTGCTCCGGCCCCGCCACCGCGCAAGCCGGCCAGAGAAGAGATATTGACAATGATGCCGCCGCCGTTATTCAGTAAAGCCTGCAGTTCATAATGCATGGAGTAAAACACCCCATTTAAATTGATAGCAATGGTACGGTCCCACATATCAGCGTCGTAATCAGCTGTCCTAACCCCTGGGGTCCCTTCGTGTCCGGCATTGTTAATAGCAATATCCAGTTTGCCAAATGCCTGGACGGCTTGGTCCACCATATTTTTGGCATCCTCTTTTCGCGTGATATCCGTTTGTACAAAAATGGCCTCGCCGCCGCCTTTGGACTGGATTTCCTGGAGCAAGGCTTGGTTGGCAGCTTCGTTTCGAGAGGCTAATACGACCTTCGCGCCAGCCCCGGCAAAATAAAGGGCAGCAGCTTTACCAATACCTGAGCTACTTCCAGTAATCAGAACGACTTTATCTTGAAAATTATAGTGCATGTGGGTTTTTCGTTGAGGGTAATGGTATTTGGTGAAAGCCGATTATTTCTGAGCCAGCAAGCTCCGGTTGCTGAAGTAAAAGTAATCCGGCATACAAACCGGCTCATCCGGATCTTCTACATTCCGAAAGACAAAGAAAATATCGTGAATGCCTTCGGTGGATGCGATAGCAGCAGCACTTTCCGCATAGTTACCCCAGTCAGTTCCTGCAGTTTCAATGGTTCCGATTTGTTTTCCCTCCGGGCTACCTAATCGAATTTCAATGGACCCACCGACCTCAGTATCGACATAGCCGCATTGGACTTCCTTTACCCCGCTTAAATCCAGGTTTTCAAACTTAAGCCATGCCCCGTTGCGGCAATTGTCCAAAACCCCTTCGAAATCTTCTTCTTCGTCTTCTTCCGGTTCCCACGGCTTAACAAAACTGGAGGCATCATCAAAAAATGCCGCTAAGATCCTTGCTGGTCGTAAGGTGAGGCTTTTGGTCTGCGTAAATCCTGGAATAGCACCATTTCCTTTGTCTGTATAGGTCGCACTCAGGAAGAAAATGCCCTCTGCATTATCCGGATCAAATTCGAATTCCTCTTCTTCCTCACCCCCAAAGGCCACCTCCTTTGGGGAAAATGTCCCTTTCAATGGCAATCTTTTGGCTTCTGGTTCGGTGTCTTCCAGCGCCATGATATACCGAATAATTTTTTGAGCCTCGACATCTGTCACTTGCGGATTGGCAGGCATTGCCCGGTCACCCCAAGTACCCGTGCCGCCGTTTTGGATCTTGGTGATCAACATGTCGGGAGCCTTTGGGTCGCTTTTGTATCGTCTGGCTACATCCAGGTAGGACGGCCCTACAATACCGGTGTCTACCTGATGGCAAGCCGTGCAATTATAGGTTTCTACCAATTTAGCCCCGGCCTGTTGATTCATAAAAAACTCATGCCCTTGGGCCACGGCGGAAAGGTCTTCGCCTTCAGCCATGTAGCCTATGTTGACCAGGATATCCTTGGCCGTTATTTGGCCGGATTGCGTTGAACCGTCCTCTGCATCCGACACTTGCACCTCGTATTCCAGCGGCGCATTCCAGTAAAAGGTAGTATTCGCAAACTTGACAGTCCAGTCGATCTCGGGGATCGAATTGCCGACCTGGAAGCTGATTTCAGCTGTGCTTTTGGAGCCGCCACGATCCTTTACAGTAAGCTCGCCGGTGTAGGTACCTTCTTCTTCGAATGTAATACTTGGATTGGCGTCCGTGGCTTGTTGACCATCGGAGAAGGACCAGTTGTAAGACAAATCGTCCCCATCTGGATCCATGGATTGATCTGCCGTGAATTGAACGGTTAATGGAGCCTTACCTGCCAATGGAGAAGCACTTGCCTCGGCCACGGGTGGCCGGTTGCCGTCTACAAAATCGACTCTCGACAAACGGGCATCCAGGTTTTGAGTATACCAGGATTTACCATATTCCAATACATACAACACTCCATTCCTGGAGAATTGCATATCGATTGGGTTATGCCAATCCAAATGTTCTGCAAAAGGTTCGATTTTCGTTATATCGCCTGCTTCATCCATACTTACGGCGCGAATCCACCCTCTGATCCAATCGTAAACGAACAGCTTTTCATGGTAATAGTCAGGAAATTTCCCATCGCCGGCACTGTAGGCATCTGCATAGTAAACCGGACCGGCCATTGCATTTCTTCCTCCGGCCCCCATGAGCGGAAATTCGGTGGAACGCGCGTAGGGATACCAGATGAAGGCGGGTTGGGCAGGTGGGAGCGATTGGATTCCCGTGTTGTTAGGGGAGTCGTTTTCAGGAGCTTCGGGATCAAATGGCGAACCGGACGCTCTAGTAACGAAATTATAATCGTGGTAAGGCTGATTGTTGCCAATGAAGTAAGGCCATCCGAAAAAGCCGGCTTTTCGAGCCTGGTTTACCTCGTCGTAACCTCTTGACCCCCTATCCTCTTCATTATTGCCTGCGTCAGGGCCTACATCTCCCCAATACAAGAACCCGGTTCGTTGGTCTATGCTGATCCGGAACGGGTTGCGGCAGCCCATGACATAAATTTCCGGCCGGGTGCCAGCCGTACCTTCCGGGAATAAGTTGCCTTCCGGGATGGTGTACGTGCCATCAGGCTGTGGCTTGATGCGCAGTACTTTCCCTCGGAGGTCATTCGGGTTGGCGGAAGATTTTTGTGCATCGAACGGACTGCGGCCCGGACGTTCATCAATTGGCCCGAAACCATTGGATTCAAATGGATTGGTGTTGTCGCCGGTAGCGATGTATAAATTGCCGTCTGGACCAAATTCAATTGAACCGGCCGAGTGGCAGCAGGTTTTTCGTTGAACCGGAATTTGGAGTAGTATTTTTTCAGAAGCCATATCCAGCTTTCCATCCTGGTAGGTAAAGCGAGAAATGTGCTGTTTGGGGTCGCCTTCCAAGGAGGAGTAAAACAAATAAAGCCAGTTGTTTTGCTCAAAGTTCGGATCCAAGGCCAAGCCCAACAGGCCATCTTCCAATTCCACATCATCGTCGGCAGACTCTGCTTCCAGGGCTACATCCATATGCTGAATGGTCTTGATCGCTCCGGAAGTTTCATTTAATAATTTGATATCGCCTTCCCGCTCGATGATCAGAATCTGACCGTCGGGCAAAATCTCAAACTCCATGGGCTCATTTAGGTTCTGGGTAAGAACGGTTTTGGTAAAGCGAGTCTCATCCGGTGGAAGTTGAGAGTAGGCATTGGTGTAATTGAGGGTTTGATTGGAGCCGATGGCATAGGCGATACCTGCTTCCAGGTGTTTGAGGAATAGCTCGTCTTCAAAAGTTTCGTCCATGTGACCCAAGCCGGTGTAGAACATCCGCCCTCCATCATACTGCTGATACCAGGATATGGGGTGATTATCGGGATGTATGCCGCCTTCGTAGGTGGATTCATCTACGGTAAGGAGGATGTTGATGCTTGAGTTAATGTCTTTAAAATTGTACCACTCTTCGTAGATATTCCAGGGACTTGGCAAGAAGGAAGTGGAAGGATGATCCTTATCGGTTACTAAAATATCCGCTTTTTGGTGATGTGGATGATCATTGAAATAAGCACCAACCAATTTTCCGTACCAGGGCCATTGATACTCGGTATCGGTAGCAGAATGAATCCCCACAAAACCCCCGCCGGCCTGGATGTAGCGTTCGAAAGCAGCTTCCTGCTTGGTGTTAAGCACATCGCCTGTGGTATTCAAGAATATGACTGCGCTGTACTGGGCCAGGTTTTCTTCCGTAAAGATTGTTGCATCTTCGGTCAGATCAACCTGGAATTGGTTCTTTTTAGCCAATTTTTTCAAGGCTTGCTGACCTGCAGGTATAGAACCGTGGCGAAACCCCTCTGTTTTGGAAAAGACCAGCAATCGGGTTTCTTCGCGAACAGAAGGAGTGCAGGAATAGAAGAAAACTCCGATCAACACGAACAACACCATCCGGAGTAGGTGCTTCTTGGAAGAAAAGCATGTAGAATTAGACATGATGGACATAAGCTTATGAAAATTCAATCCCACAAAATTAAATGTGCCGAAAACAAGGAATGCAATCGAAGGTCAATACAAAAAAAGATAATGCAAAGTATTATTTCGATTTTATAGGTTAATGGTGGAAAGATACTGAAAAAGGCCTACTTACTTACGATTCTTTAGAAAGGCTTTAGGCTTCTGTGTGGATTGGCCGTCATTTTTTGAGATTTTGCTTCAAAAATTAGTTGCTCAGCGTGTGCAATAAATCCTATGGAAATCTTATTTTTCTGAGCACTATTGCATAATTGTGACGTTAGCCGATCGTTCCATATAGCTCAATTTCTTATCCTTTCTTACCTTTAGAAATATTCCCTAATCTTACACCACCGATAGCTTCATGAAACGGTTCGTTTTTTCCCTTTTTCCAATTCTAGCGTTTCTTTTTTTCACCGGATGTAATCCGTCTCCCCAAATTGAGCGGTCCCTGGATCCCTGGGTGATGCGCATCAACCTGGATGAGCGCTCCAATATGATTGCGCTCGCCTTGAACCAAGAGTTGTATGCGGCTTATGATGCTCGTCTGGGAGCCCTTTATAAAGTTTGGAAAGGCGATATCCATTTAACGGGACCGGTATTTGATAATATTCATGGAGAACAACCCTACAGCAGGGGAGAAGCCTATCTGGAAGATCAACTAAAGGAATCGCCTTGGTTTTACAAAAGAGGTGGAGAAGCCCGGCCGGTATGGTTGGACTATAAGGGATACACATTTGCCAATAATCAAGTCACAATAACCTACGAATTGGATCTCCCTTCCGGTGAAACGATCACCTTGCAAGAAACGCCGGAATTCATTCGCAATTCAGATGGCCGGCCTGGTTTTGAGCGCGTCATAAAGACAACTGGCGTGCCGAAGGGAGCCGAGATTCGACTTGCCCTTACTTTTAAACATCTGCAAAGCGAAAGCGATCTGGCTACCAATGGCGAATGGGTAGAGCGAAATTTCAACGAACAATCTTTCGAATGGGGAAGTAGCCTGACAGGCAAAGGCATAGCCAAACTCAATTCCAACTTAACTACCTGGATCAGAACCTATTTTGAGCCCAAAGCTACAGCCCATATCCAGACTAAAGAAGAACAATCCGACCTGGTAGCCGAGGAGCAAATGGAAGAGGCCGAGCCCGAAGTGATCACGGTGAGTAATGATAACATGGGACTGTTGGCTGAAAAAGGGAAAAAAGTAATTGCCCAAAGCGATTGTGCGGCCTGTCATGCGATGAACAAATCGGTGATTGGGCCATCGTATTCCATGATTGCCCAGAAATACGAATCTACGCCTGAGGTCGTAGATCAGTTGAGCAATAAGATCATCAATGGTGGAAGCGGTGTATGGGGGCAACGCGCCATGGCCCCTCACCCTATGGTCAGTAAAGGGGATGCTGAAGCCATGGCAGCGTACATCCTTTCTACGGTCCCGGACGATGCTATGGAACGCAAACCCGGTCTGGCGGTCAATTTCTATGATATCAGCCAACCCCTGGCCAGTTTGCCAGAGGTAGTGGCCGGTCAAAGCCCCAATGTCTCAGAGGTGTATCCACAGATCAATTTCCAGTCGGGCAATCCCGATATCGGACAAGCCACCGATGAGAATTTCAGTGGCTTTACCATCGACTTCGTCATGACGGTAGACGGGTTTCTAGAGGTGCCAGAATCAGCTACCTACGATTTTCAGTTCATTGCCAACAATGGCGGCAAGCTGATGATCGATGGAGAAATGATCACCCAGGGACATCGATACGAAGGCACTTTTGTGGGTGAGCAAGCCATCTACCTCAAAAAAGGATTGCATAAAATCCATATTGATTTCTATCATCATCTCTTTGGAAAGTACCTCATTCTAAAATGGCGAACCGATCGTTCCCAGGACTACGAATTGATCCCTGCTACGGCGTTCTCCCATAACCCAATCGATATTCAGCCGACTGCGCCAGGCATCAAAGAGATTGTGCGGAACCGTGCGCCCGGCTTTGGTGCTTCCCTGGAAGCGGTTCACCCGTCCTTTGATCTTAGCCCGCTCCGGCCGGAAGGCTTTGAGCCACGTGTGGGCGATCATACGTTTATGGAAGATGGCCGCTTGGTGCTCTGTACTTGGGATGGCGAGGTTTATATCATGGAGAATGTCCTTTCCACCACCGATCCTTCTCAATCGAAGGTGACTAAAATTGCAGACGGCTTATGCGAGCCACTTGGTATTGAGGTGGTTGACGGCGACATCTATGTGCTCCAGCGCTGGGAATTGACCAAGCTGGTGGACGAGGACGGAGACGAAATCACCGACACCTACCAAAAAATAGCAACCTGGGGCGCCACGGCTGATTTTCACGAATGGACCTTTGGACTCGTCTACAAAGATGGCTTTTTCTATGCGACGACCGGGATTGCCCTGGGGCCATTTCATGACGACCAGCATGTAGACCGTGGCAAAGCGCTTAAAATTGGAATGGATGGCTCGTACAGCCACATTGCGTACGGGTTAAAAGAGCCCAACGGTATCGGGTTGGGGGTAGACGGCGAGCTTTTTGTCACCGAAAATGAAGGCGAATTTGTTCCGGTACCCAAGTTTATGCATATCCCAATGGAAGGAAAGCCTTTTTACGGGAATGAAACTATAAAAGCGGATTCATTGCCTCCGGGCATTAAGCAAAAGCCACCTGCGATCTGGTTGCCACAAAATGAAATCGGAAACTCACCTTCCCAGCCCATTGTATTGCACCACGGGCCCTATGAAGGCCAAATGATCCACGGAGAGATTACCCATGGTGGAATTAAGCGGGACTTTATTGAAAAGGTAAATGGAGAATATCAAGGTGCTGTTTTCCGATTCTCCCAAGGGCTGGAAGCAGGAATCAACCGAATGGAATGGGGTTCAGATGGTGCCTTGTACGTATCCGGCTTAGGCGGTGCCCAGGACTACGGCCATAAGAACCATCAATTTGGTTTGCAGCGATTGACCTACAATGGCAATCCGGCTTTTGAAATGTTGGCAATCCGGGCAAAAGCCAACGGGCTGGAGATTGAGTTTACCAAACCGCTGCGCATTGGAGATGGAATTTCGCCAGAGGATTACCTGGTCCAACAATGGTATTATTATTGGACTGAAGAAGTAGAAAGCCAGGCTAAGCGCGAATTGGAGAATTTGCCGATTCGATCAGTTAGCCTATCCGAAGATCGCAAGAAGGTATTCCTGGAATTAGGAAATATGAAACCAGAGCACGTATTGCATGTACAGCTAACCGGAATTTTCCTGAGTGCCGAAAATGATCCGCTTTGGTCCAACGAAGGCTGGTATACGATGAATAACATTCCGGACGAAACGGGGGGAGTAAATCCTTATGCTTTTCAGGAAAAAAGCAACCAATTAGCTGTACCGGAAAAAGATGCAGGATGGAGTTCATTGTTTAATGGTAAGACGGCTAAAGCCTGGCAATCAATAGATGGAGCTTCGGATTGGAAGGCGAAAAAAGAGCATTTGATTCCTTCAGGCGAGCAGGCTTTGTTGGTAGCGGAAAACCAGTTTGGAAATTTCGAGCTCGAACTGGAGTATAAATTAGAGACAGGTGCGGAAGGAGGTGTATTGTATAATATTGCCCCAGCTGCTGCGAATGCAGATCAGTTGTTGTCCGGTTCTCCACGCTTTCAGTTCATTGATGATCGGACCAGAGAGGATGCCAAGAACATTCACACCCACAAGACCGGAGCATTATACGATTTGCTAGAACCTGAGTATACCTTGTCCAAGCCAGCGAATACCTATAACCATCTTCGTCTGGTGGTAACCGACGGCCAGGTGGAACACTGGGT
The DNA here is from genome assembly GCA_964641965.1 of uncultured Saprospiraceae bacterium. Classification (GTDB taxonomy): domain Bacteria; phylum Bacteroidota; class Bacteroidia; order Chitinophagales; family Saprospiraceae; genus JAJDFU01. The sequence continues at coordinate 42,984 of CAZXLD010000028.1, forward strand.
GAATGGATATCGGATTCTATCGTACGAGTTGGGCAGTGCAGAGCTGAAAAACAAGTTAACCGGCAGTATTTATGGGGCTGAAGCTGATTTCAGTGCTCAGGACCAAAGCCGAATTGCCTTGTTTGCTGCCAGTGGAACGATCTGGATTCGCAATGTGCGGATCAAAGGGGAAGTGGGCATGTTAGAGTGATTTGGGTCGGTGTGCCGTTTTAGGTGAAGTTGTGGATTGGAAATGTTGATTTCAGCATAGTTATTCTTTCCTAATTAAGGGTCAGTAGGAGTATGGTTGCTGATAAAGTGAGCATTAGAAGTGCAGGCAGGTAGGTGGTCAATTGATCATGGACCTTGATATGCATGGCAACTGCTCCTAGCATGAGGATCACTAAACCACCTGCAGCGTAGGGAATCAAATCTGGCATCCAAATACCAAGAATTAAAACTAAGGCTGCTGAAACCTTGAGGCTTCCAACTACGTACATAAACCAGAGCGGTAATCCGTAGTATTCAAATTCCTCGCGTAAGGTCTTTGCCTTGCCATCGCCACCCCGGTAGATGCTGGCTCTATTGTTTGTTACTAACCAGATTCGAAGAATATTTAAGGCGACGAATAATTGTAATGCAATGAGGATGAATTTCATAAATGCTTGTTTATATCAATACATTATAAGCAACTTTTGATCATAATACCGATTTTAGGAAAGAATGTCCTATTTATACGGATCATTCTTTCATAAGGGCCTAGTTCAAATTTGTACGCTACGACCAAATGGTCACTTTTTGGTTATAGGCCTTGCAGAACCGGGCTTCATAGCGCTGCTACGATCCCGAATCTTTGCCTTCTTTTACGAATTTGAAACAAGCTCGTACGAGAACTTGCTTGAGTGCTAAACATAGCATCTCTAAAACCGATACAGGCCATGACGCCTGATTTTTGATTCAATTCGTGACCTCCTGGCATGGCCCAGGCCTATCTAGCATGGGCTTCTCTACAGCCTTAATTTTCCATAGGGACTAACCGGTAGATCCGACCAGGTTCTTCCAAGCCTACATAGATGAATCCGTCGGGAGATTCTACAATACTCCGCACCCGGCCAATCCCCGTCATTAGCTTTGATTCACTAGCCACCTCATCGCCATTTAGTTCGCAAAGGTTTACGTATTCAAACCGGAGCGAACCCACCAAAAGATGCCCCTTCCATTGTGGATACCGGTCGCTGTTTACAAACGACATGCCACATGGTGCAATAGACGGCACCCAATAGGTCACCGGATTGAGCATACCGGCCTGCTCGGTCTTAGCCGTAAAGGTGGTTCCGTCATAATTGATACCGTATGAAATAACAGGCCATCCATAATTGGCACCTCGCTGGATGATATTGAGCTCGTCGCCCCCGCGCGGACCGTGTTCATGCGCCCACAATTGGCCGGTTTCGGGATGTTTGGAAAGCCCCTGTGGATTGCGGTGCCCGAAGGAGTAAATACTTTTGATCGCATCCGGCTGGTCGACAAAGGGATTGTCCTCCGGTATTGAACCGTCGTCATACAGCCGGTGTACTTTGCCGGGATACAAATCCAGGCGTTGGGGGTTGATTTCCCGCCGACCTCGATCCCCAATGGTGATGTACAGGTAGCCCTCATTATCGAACTCCATCCGAGACCCATAGTGGTGCTCTGTTTCATAGTACGGCATCCCTTCGAAAATCAGCTTTTCATCCTGCAGTTCGTTGCCCTCCAACCGGTATCTGGATACGGCAGTGGTGTTCACCCGATTGCCCTTTTCTTTTTTGGTTTTGGAGTAGGACAGATAGAGCAATTGATTTTGTTCGAACTCCGGATGCAGCCGGATATCGAGCATCCCGCCCTGCCCCTCGTCATTCACTTCTGGTACGCCTTTGATCTTCGTTTTGGTACCATCGAGGTTAAGTTTTAATACACTACCTTCTTTGATGGTAACCAACAGTTCTTCCTCATTCAGAAAAGCCATTCCCCAGGGGGAGCCTAGGCCTTCGAACATTAATTCAGCATTGACCTTGAGCCCCAAAGCCTCAAACGTGGAAGGCGGATCGTAATCGTCGGCATAGCCATATTGCTCGTAAGTAGCCAAGCCATACTCCAGGTAATCGACGAGGAGTTTGATCTGGTCTTCAGAAAGGGCTTCTCCAAAGGCCGGCATGGCTCCTTTTCCTCTTCCCTCGGCAATGGAAGCGTAGATCTCTTGTTCGGATTCGCCATATTTCCATTCCCAACTGGTAAAGGCTTCCATTTTTACGCCATGGCAGCCGGCGCAGGATGCCTGATACAGTGTTTCTGCTTCTGCCAATTGGTCTTGGGAGAGGTTGGTGGTTACCTGTCCGAACACAAGCAAGGGCATCCCGATAAGGATCAGGGTACAGTAATGGGTAATTTCTTTAAAATAACGCATAATGCAGTTTAGGATTTTGGTGGAAAGTTACCCGGTAAGTCCGAGTTACCTGCTACCTTTTTTAAAATTCTTGGCTGGAAAGGGAAATAGCATCTACAGCCAACTGGGATGCAGGTGCTCCGCTATTGCGAAAACCAATTTGGAGGGGTTGTCCGATCTGATCCATGAAATCATCCGCCTTGATGGTTAGTTCAAGCGGCATCCAAATGGTAGGCCAGTCGTCATACCAATACAGGGCTCGAATTCCCATCAGGTCGGGTTCGCTTTCGGGCTTTTCCCGAAAATCATAGCCCATGTAAAATTGACTTTCTTCTTCCCAGATGTGCGGGTGCCCCGGTACACGTTGTCGACCTTCATCTCCAAGCAATAGGCTATTTCCATAGGTATTTCGGCTGGTGTCAAATGCCATCAGATCAACGCCCATTTTATCGTAAAATGGTCCGGTGGGACTATCGCCACGTCCCATCCGGATGGTGTAATTGGCACCCAGGTTGCCATAGGAAGCCAGGAAATACCAATAGCCATTACGCTTGTACAAAGCCGGGCCTTCCATCCAACAGCTGGACCAGGCATCGCCGCACCATTCGTCCCGGGTTTCCGGCCAAGTGGCCACCGGGTGATGCATGTCTTTCGGGTGGGTATCGTACTCCGTATCCGGGGGAGGATTGAGAAAATCTCCAGTTTTAGGATCCATTTCGGCTACATAGCAGATCCCGCCGCCCCAGCTCATCCACAACCGGCCGTTCGCTTCGTCGTAATAGCCATGGGCGTCCAATACCCAGGGGAACTCTGTTTTTTTATGATCCAGAATAACTACCGGGGTAGTCCAGTCGTAGTCTGGGCCTTGATCTGCTGTGGCTTTAGTAAGTGTGATGGAGGAATAGAAATCGCCGGGGATATCCCGGTATAACGTTCCGTAAATAAACTTTTCATTTCCTACGATCACATTGCCAACTGCCCAGCCCAGATTTTCCAGGGCGTCGTAGCCACTATCTTCCAGCAATTTCCATGGCTCCGTCAAGGGATCTTTATCCAGGGCCTGAATCATATGTCGATCTGCAAACTGATGCCGATAACCCTTGTCGATCCAGACATTAGCTCCATCGTCATTGTGGGTGGTAGCGGCGGCTCCTTTCAGGTCAGGGGCGTTGACGTTCTTCTGTATGCTTCCCAATTGCTTATTCCCAATAAATAAGCCTAATTCTGCAATAGTTGCTGCGGTATTATTGGCTTCATTGATGCTTCGGACCCAAGCGGTCAGGGTGTAGGTCCTTCCTGCTTCAAGCCGGTGGGGCGTGCTTTGGGTAATCCATTCGCCCTTGCCTTGCTGAATGGCGTATTGGGTGCCCTCTGGTGGGGCATAATATCCATTGTTGGTGCTTTTGGCAACCCCTCCAGCCCAGCTTGTCAAGGGATCTCCCGGGGCTTCGAAGCCCGGATTTTTTAAGAGTAATGGTTGCTGCCCGTGAAGAGCAGTAAAGCTGAATAGAACGAGTATCGCTATAAAATTAAGAGGGTATGCATGCATTGATTTTGGATATAGTGTTAGCACTCTGAATAAATCTCCTGTAACAAGGATCGGTGATTCGTATCGCTTTTAGGTAGGCCACATGATTTCACTGGCTCATTATTTTTGTGCGTGTCCTTGAGGAATAAAAAGGATTAATTCGGCTTTTTGGAAATGGTCAATTGTATCGGTTCCTTGGTGGCCAGAGGTAACCAAATGATCTGGTCGGTCCCTTCCAAGCGAATTTCTTTTCCAAGGCGGAAAGATTCACCTGCTTCGAGCGATTGACCATTAAGAGATAAGCTTACCTCCTTTTTACCCCAATTTTTCAACACAAAAGCCGGATTTACCAAAGGGGATGCTTCAGATGCTTGAAGGTTTAAAGTGAGTTGGTCGGTACCAGAAACCGAGTTTTGCTTAATGACATAGGCCATCTGGGTTGGGTCGTATCCCTGGCTTTCAAACCCTTTCCCTTCCACCCTAAGCATAGGCGGATGAACCCAGCTTTCTGCCAAGGGCACCAGGTCTTGTATGGCCTTTTCGGTTAAGCCGTGCAGCATGAGTTTGGTGACCTTCTGCGCTTCTACCCGGTAAGGTTCCCACTGGGCTCGGTCCGGGAGGTCAAGCTCCTCTATGATAGTGCCGTCGGGCTGGTCAAAGTCTTGCTGGTAAATAGGTGTTCCGTTGGCAAACCGGAGTTGGAGGTTATCCAGGCGAAGGGTTTGTGGTGCTGAGTTTCCAGTTACTTCCAAATAGAATTCGGCAATCCGGGGCGCTTTGGAGTCTATTTCATCTGACCAGGCGGACAAATCCAGGGTCTGTTCAAAGGAATACCATTCTTGCTGATTGGTTTTTAATTGGGAGGCGTCCAATGCGATATCCTCGAAGGTCCCGTCGGGGCCATACAATTCAAAGGTTACCTCAGAAGTCCACAGCTCGGCATAATCGAAAGAAAGGGTGATCGGTTGTGTAACCTTGACCTCCTTGTCCATATCAATATTAAGGCCTCCCCACTGGGTAAGCGTCCATTCCAAGGCATTATTTCGGATTACATTGGCATAGCCGTAGGTACCCCAGCAATCAACGGGTGGGTCTTTAGGCAAGGCAATGTGACAGAGAGAGGAATGAGAAGGTTTATCTGCCGTGCGAGCTCCACGACCATCACTGGCGTCCTGGGAAACCGGCCAATGGTCCCACCAGTTAAAAATAGAATGCCGGCCATGCCCCCGGTAGGAAGCAAACAGGTTGTCGAATTCCTTCGGTGGCGCTACCAGGGCATAGGGTTGCCGTTTACTTTTTAAATTGATCTTCAGGATATTGGCCAGGGGAGGGTTTTTATCGAAAGCAGGTCCTCCATCTTCGTCCCAATAGTAGGTTACCTGTTCGCCTTCCATATTGGCTACCGATACGGCACCGGGTTCAATATTATCGTCGGGTAAGGTGCCGGGTGGATTGACTACGATACTTTCCTGGAATTCTACCCATTTTTGGAGGCCGCTGCTCTGCACCGTGATCGATCGAACTCCGCTGGCGTCCGGGTAGATGGTGTAATATTCATCCACCCAGTCCCCCCAGCCGGTCTCCATATCTAGAAAGGCTTGCTGGTATTCCACATCAACGGGGGCATATCGCCAATGCACTACAACTCTAGCCGGGTTACTTTCAATAATCCGTACGTGCGAGTACCGGCATTGTTTATCGCTCATGGGCTCCACCATGCTGTTGGTGTTTGGGCTGTGGATGCCCCGACGCTCTACGAATTCGTTGGTATACCAAATACCGTTTTCCGTCACCCAGCAGGGGATAAAGCTGGTCCCTCGCCAGAAAACGAATCGATGGCCGCCATCGTCGAATCGAACCACCACATGCGGATGCGCTGCGACCCGCCAGTTTTTGTCCCAAGCCGGATCGTATTCCAGGTGGGCATAGAAAGCACCGAATGGCCCAGGCCCCTCGGGGCCGGAAGGGAGCGGGTAAAGTGTATTTTCCTGACCAGTTAGTGGGATACACAAGATCAAGGAAAGCAGTATGCATAAATTGGATAGAACGTGCATTGGTCTGGTTTGGCTTACAGATTTGGTTAGAGGCACAAAAGATACAAAATTAAACTTTCTAAACATTGGTTAGTAAGTTGTAAATTTAGGCGTCTTTTCTTTAAAATAATTTGGCATGTATCTGAGGTATTTGTTTCAAGTTCTTTTGTTTTTTCTAATCGCCCCAGGTTCTCTATGGGCCCAGCAACCTTCCATTGGATATCCAAATGGGGCTTCCACCCAAGTCGTGCTCGCAGCCCAGGAAGTTCGTAGATATGTGTACTTGCGGACGGATGCCTGGGGGAGCCTGACTGCCTTGGATCGAATTCCAGATAGTACTGATATCATTCTGATTGCTCCGCAAGGAAATCCTATCCTGGACCCTATCAAAGACCTTATCGGGCATACCCTATCCCCTGGAGCCATCCTGATAAAATCCATCCAGGCTGGGGGGCGCCAAATCTTGGTCGTTTCCGGAGCAGATGCGATAGCCACCCTACATGCGTCCTATCGACTGGTAGAGTATCTAGGGGTTAGTTTTGATCTGTCGGGTGATGTGATTCCGGATACCAAGATCAATCTTGATCTGTCCGGCTACGACGAGGTTGGGGTGCCGCTGTTCGAAACGCGCGGTATACAGCCTTTCCACGACTTTCACCAAGGGCCTGACTTTTGGAGCTTGGGTGACTACCAGGCGATTATCTCCCAGCTACCTAAATTGGGTATGAATTTTATCGGGTTCCACACCTATCCGAGGCATTCTACTACCGAAGAAAGAGTGTTGGACGTGCGGCAAGGGCCTGAACCTAATGTATGGATCGGTTTACCGGAGGATATCAATGCAGATGGAACGGTTAATTGGTCCTATCCCGCCTTTTATGCCCATACGCACCGGCCCCACCGGATCTGGGGATCGGTTACCTTAAATACCGACCAGTTCCATGCCGGAAGCCAACAGCTATTCTCCAACAACCAATTCGGATCACAAGTATTTGACCAGGGTATCCCAACCGATATGGCCAGCAGTAACGCCGTATTTAATCGGGTCGGCGAGCTGTTTGATCAAGCTTTCACGCATGCGCGCAACCTGGGGGTGAAAACAGCGGTAGGTACGGAATTGACGCTGGGACAAGAACCCAAAGGGCCGGAAGTCGGGGAAAACTGGGTTCGGGTAATGCCCTTGGAATTACAGGATCGCCTATTGGAACAGGGGCTTCATCCGTCTACCAGCCCGGCGGTAAAAAAGGTTTATCGGGGCATTTTTGAACGGATCATGAAAACTCATCCTCTGGATTATTATTGGTTGTGGTCTTGGGAGGTATGGTCCAATTTTGGTGTTAGTCCAGAGCAGATCAATGCCTTTAAGTTCGATATTAAAGCGGCCCAGGAAGTCCTGGATGAACTGGGTAATCCTTTCCAATTGGGGCTGGCCGGCTGGCGAATTGGTACGGTGGAGAATCATGCTGAATTTGATAATACCTTGCCTCCTGAAGCACCCTATTTCGGGCTGTGGGATGAAGCTGAAGGATTTGAACAATTGCAACCCGAACGAATCAAATGGGCTGCTACCTGGCCTGAGGAGGACTGGGGCTTGCTGCAACCTCAATTGGAACTACACCGGTTTTACAAAGACACCAAGGCCGCTCAAGAAAAAGCATGTCATGGCTTTATTGCCAAGCATTGGCGGACCAGGGTACTGGGGGCCAATATCAGTTCGCTCAAATCGCTCCAATGGACCTACGGACGCACCGGAACTACCATTACACCTACTGTACCTCCGGTTTCAAACACCTGGATCGATCAATTTTATCTCGACTGGGCAACCCGTAATTTTGGATCCGAAGCTGCCGAGCCGATAGCCACACTTTTCGCGAACCTTGATAAAGCCGGAGAACCCGGTTCGCCGGGAGCAGTTCCCGTAGTTACGGATTGGGATACCGATGATGAGGATAGTAATAATGCTGCACCTGGGGCTATTACCGCAAACGAAAATTCTTGGAGTGAGGAAAAGGACAAATTTTCCTTTGTGGCGGAATTGGAACGCATACGCCCCAGGGTAGTTGGGGCAGCTAATCTGGACCGTTTTGATTACTGGCTGAAGACCATGCAAGTCTTTCGACTGATGGCAGAATATGGGGTTTTGCGTTACCAGTTTGAAGTGACAATGGAAGCGGGAAATTGGCCTGTGGCACTTGACTATCGGAAGCAGATGGCCCGTTTATTTGAGCAGATTCAAACCTTGGAAATAGAGAAAACCGTAAATGCGAGCGATCTGGGTGAAATTGTCAATCTGGAAATCCTGAATTGGCATCAGCTGATGGAGTTAAAATGGGATCAGGAGTTGAAAGAAGGCCTGGGTACCCCAATTCCTGAGGAAGCAAATCCAGCTGGTATGTATACTGGAAAAGCTTTCATCCGGGCAACGCCTATGCGCACGCAACTTTATGCCGGCGAAGACTACCGATTGAAGGTTTGGGTGATGGGCGAGCTGCAAAATCCGATGCTATATTGGCGTTATCTGGGGACCAACTCTTTCCAATCTATACCGATTACACCCGTTGCCCGGTCTGTCTATGAGGTTACCATTCCCAATCCAACTGGCGACTTCGAATTTTATCTGGAAGCTGCGGGAGCTGCAGGGACCGAGGTATTTCCGGCCGCAGCTCCGAAGATCAACGCTACGGTGGTAGTCTTGAATACATCTGTAACGGTAAATACCCTGGAAAGGCCGGTAAAATCAGGAAAGCTCCAAGTGTTCCCGAATCCGGCACGCGACTCGATTTCCATAGAATGGCCTTCAGACGAGGCTATGGCAAAACGGGTTGGATTGCAATTGATGGATGCATCCGGAAAACTGATTTTGAATAAGGAGGTGGAACAACTAACTGGAGATACCTTACAGGTAGACTTACCAAAGGGCATTGTTGCGGGATCCTACAGCTTACATGTAAGTGTAGATGGAAGCCGGTATTCAGAAAAAGTCATTTTAGTGGACTAAACGGCTGATTTCTTCTAAAAGACATACGGAACTAGTGATTGTGCCCGAAATTAGGTTCAAAAACACGCTTACTATGCTCCTGAAACTTACCTCCTATTTATGGTTGTTTTTGTACCTGGCTCAAACGGGGTTTGCACAGCAAGGTCAGTCTTATACCTGGAATACCTTCATTTTTGGGGATTCCAAGAGCAAATCTGCAGGGGTAAATGTGGGAGATGTTGATTCGGATGGCGACTTGGATATCCTGATCGCGAATGGCCGGCACTGGCCGGAACAGAATAAGATCTTTTACAACACGGGGTATGGTCGGTTTCGGGTAGCTTCGGACCTGGGCAGCTTTCAGTCCACCAGCTACGGCATTGAGTTAGCCGATTTTGATCAGGATGGAGACCTGGATGTGGCTATTGGAAATGACAGGGCGCCCAATCGCATTTTCCTGAATGATGGTGAAGGTACTTTTTCGGCAGGTGGTACTTTCGGAGTCCCAGACGGAAATACTCGGAATATTACCCTGGCAGATATGGAAGGGGATGGGGATCTGGATATTCTGGTTTGCAACCGATTTTATGCCAACGAAATTTGTTTGAATGATGGTCAAGGCAATTTTACCGAAATCCTTCACTTCGGGGCGAAGGACGATGCTACGCTGGAAATACAAGCCGTCGATATTGATGGAGATGGGGACCAGGATCTAGCTTTGGCCAATCGAAATGGGCAGCAAAATTTTATCTACTTAAATGATAAGCTCAAATTCGAGCGAAAAATTCCAATCGGTTCTGAAGGCAAGGATAGCCGGTCTATTGCGGTTGCAGATTTGAATGGAGATGGATTCCAAGATCTGGTCGTTGGGAATATCAAACAAGCTAATGCGATTTATTTTGGCAACCAGGGTTTGACTTTTTCTAATAGTATTGTCCTGGATAAGCAAAAAGATAGAACCTTTTCATTGGATGTGGCTGATTTTGACCAGGATGGAGATATGGATATCGTAGTGGGTAACTCCAGGCAGAGGAATAAAGTATTCGTAAATCAGGGCGATGGCATGACGTTCAATCGGCTTTACCTGGGTAAAACAAAATCTGATACCTATAAAATCAAATTTGCAGATGTAAACCAGGATGGATATTGGGATGTTGTGGAGGCAAATTCAGATGGTATTAATCGGTATTATTTATTTACAGGGAAGAAATAAAACCTCACAACTGCTTATACAAATTTGAATTAGAAAGCAATCAGGTTTGTTTGGTACTCCTGCCAATGGATCAGTGAAATGCCCTTTTGAGATCGCTCTGGATAGGGTGCTGGGGTAGGGGAAAGAAAGGTACTGAATGCAGGATCAAAATGAACAACGGATGCCAGCCGACCTGGAATGGGATTATGCCCTTTCAATCGGAGGGATAACCAGAAAAATGTAAAATCAATTCATCCATACCAAGATTGCGGACTGATTCTTCAATCTTTTTGAACATTTGAGGCATTAAAATGTCACATTTTTAAGACCTAAACATATCAAATCATGAAAAATTTCTTAATGGCAGCTGCCTTGATTTGCACGGTAATGAGTTGCGGAGGTGGAAGTGAATCCTCTACTACCAGCACCACAGATACCGCCTCTTCATCCAGCACAGAAGAAGCAACAACTGATGCCAAGCAGGTTTTTCTCACCCTAAATGGGAATGACCAAATGCAATACGACCTGAATGAGCTGCGCGTAAAAGAGGGGCAGCAAGTGAATCTTACCCTAAAGCACTCCGGTCAAATGCCGGTTGAAGTGATGGGCCACAATTTTGTGTTGCTTAAACCCGGAACGGATATTGCAGCACTTGCTACAGCAGCGCTTGAGTACAAAGACAATGACTACATACCAGAAAGCGATGCCATCATCGTACATACCAAAATGATTGGAGGCGGAGAGCAAACCTCCATTCGATTTGATGCTCCGGCTAAAGGAACCTACGATTACATCTGCACCTTCCCCGGACATTATGCGCTGATGAAAGGAAAATTGATTGTAGGGTAATAAGGAGGAGGGCCAAAATCAGAGATGTTGATATGAAATGTGTTGAAGACCATTTCGTCAGCATATCTCCGTATCAAATGAAGCCTTATTATTGTCCACTTACACTCTTATTTTACATCCACTCAAAAAGCTTTCGGTTACTTCATCGAAAGCTTTTTTTGATAGGGGGCCTTATGATTCGATAGGCCTACCGCTTTTACGTCTTATTACCTACTTTTCCGCAGTATGAATGGGAAAATTTGCGCTATCACCGGAGCCAACAGCGGAATCGGTTATGAAACTGCATTGGCACTGGCCCAAAGGGGTGCTGAGCTTATCCTAATCTGTCGAACAGCAGAAAAAGGGGAAGCTGCCCGCGAAGCGATTATCGCTGCTACTCAAAACAAAAAAGTACATCTGATCCTATGTGACTTGTCGATCCAAGCACAGATAAGGGAGGCAAGCCGTCAAATCGTAGCCCAATTTCCCAGGCTGGACGTACTCCTCAATAATGCAGCCATGCTCTCGTCTCGTCGTCGGGAAAGCGTGGACGGCTATGAGCTGCAATTGGCTGTCAATCATCTGGCTCCATTCTTATTGACCCACTGCCTGCTTCCGGTATTAAATCAGGCCGAAGCAGCTCGTATTCTAAATGTTAGTTCCAACAATCATTATCGGGCTGAGATTGGTTTAGAGGATCTTCAACTTCAAAACGAGTACCACATCTTGAAAGCCTACGGCCGTACCAAATTGGCCAACCTGCTATTTACCTATGAGTTGGACCGTAGGCTTAAAGAGAAAGGGTTGAATCGGATTGAAGTATATGCACTGGATCCCGGTTTTGTCAATACGGATATAGGCTTAAAACACACCAGTTGGCTGCATCGGCTGGCTTGGTCTTTTCGTAAAAAGGGCGGGCTAAGTCCTAAGGAAGGTGCTGCCACACAAATTTATCTCGCTACGGCACCTGAAGTATGGGGGCAATCCGGTACCTATTGGGCAAATCAGAAACCTAAACCGTCTTCCAAAGCCTCCTATGAACGCTCGGATGCGTTAGAACTATGGGTGCGAAGCCTCGAAATGTGTGGTTTGGAGCACTACTTTGAATCTATAGGTTAATTCGGGATTACTTTTCTTTTTCTACAGGTATGGGATCCAGAATTGGGGCTCTTTGCGTTGATTTGGTTGCGTGTTGCATCCTTTTTCCAAGCGTTTTTTCCAAGCGCGTGGTAAAGAAATTAATGATTTTGTCGTAGTCATTCGGTAGTATCCTCGACATCCAGTAGAGAATTTTGGAGTCCGGGCCAATAAGCAGAAAGCGTTGTCTACTGTCCAGGCACTTGATGATTTTTCGGGCGGCTTTCTCAGGGGAGGTGGGGGCTTTGGTCCTCAACACATAGGCTGCCTGGGCCTGTTCCTGGGGCGACTTCCACCCTCGACCATGGCGTGTAATGTTGGTGGAGACCATTCCCGGAACCACGATCGTCAAAGCCACATTCGTATCGCTTAGTTCCTGACGCAGCGATTCGGAGAATCCGCGAAGGGCAAATTTGGAAGCAACATATGCTGCTCTGTTTTTAGCCGCTACAAAACTGTAGATACTTCCGATGTTTACAATGTGTCCCTGTTTTTGTCGGCGCAAATGCGGCAGGAAATGTTGGGTACAATAGATTTGACCCCAGAAGTTGACCTTCATGATCCATTCCCAATTGTCCAGGCTTATTTCCTCAAACTCCATTCTTCCCAGAGCTACTCCAGCGTTATTGATCAGGATATCTACCTTCCCATGTAAGTTCACTACCTCTGAAACCAGTGTCGCAATACTGTCCTCTTGAGATATATCTGTAAAATGGGTACTGAAATGGGGGGTGAGCTCACCAATAGCTTCTTCCAGTTGCTCCAGTCGTTTTTCATTGTATTCTACCAGAACCAAGGTGATGGATTGCTGGGCCAGTTGTAAAGCCAGTGCCTTTCCGATGCCCGATCCTGCACCTGTGATCACAACTACTTTCCTTAAATTTTGCATTCGTTTAGTTTGCTTGCATACACTTTCCTTTGCAAAGCCTCAAAAAGGATAGGCCTAATAACTCGTATGGGAAATACCCTGTTCTATTTTGGGCACCTCACAATAGGGAAACGTCAGGAATGGATTGCTCCATTGCCCTATGGAAATAGGTCTAAAGGGAGGCAATGTAGGGACTTAAAAGAAATGGAAAGTGCTGAATCTTGTTGGCTTCTTTCTTGGCCCAGGCTTATCATTTCCGAAGTATAACTGATCTGGGTCCAAAAAGTGTACAAATCGTCGAGAAAATTTAAAAATAAGCTGGCAGCACACCTTCACATGTGGGCCGGCTTGTAGCTTTTGGCTGGTTTATCTGGTATATAGCGGTACCCGGATCGCATTGTGAAACGTAATGTTAAAAGGGGCAATTGGCGCCATCACAGAAGCTTCGAAGACTACCTCACTAGTGGTGCGGTCCACTTCAATCACTTTACCGAAGTTGTCCGAACCGGTAGGTCCTCCAAATCGGATAGCACCAGGGGTGAACAGCACATGCGATTTGGAAGAATAAAAGGCTACTTTGGATACAATGCGCAAATAGAGCTCCTGGCGCCTGTCTTTGCCATAACTCCATACCTGTCGCAGGGTTCGATTGGCATCGTCAATTTCGTATTCAACCGCCCGACTGTAAAGACTAGTGCCCGTGAAGTTCCGGTTTTCCCCATTATCAAACAGCATGAGGTTGCCATTGGGCAACAGGATAGGCGCATGTTGGTACCAGGACCACTCAAAATCAGGATGGTTGATATCGCCATCTAAAATAGCTTGATCCGAAATGGGTTGACCACCTGCATCCAATGGTTGAAGGAGAAATTGATTCAAATCTTCTCCATTACCGGCAGTTGCCCATCCTTTATGGGGAGCCAGTATCCAAACGACCTCATTGTTGGCCGTAAGTTTGACAGTGCCTTGTGTCCGTCCGGAAACGATAATGGTATTATCCCGTTCATCGTAAGCTAATCCATTGGCGTGGAACCAGTCGACATTGAGATCCGCTATATCTGTGTCCCAGGTTCTTCGTCGATTATCCAGGGAGGTGTTCAGATCCCAGGTATTGATGATTTGCCTGGAGTTTCGATCAATTTCGATAATCACATCCTCGACGGTTGGCAGGCTATTGTCGTTGACCGTAACCAGAAAATTGCCGTTCGGTTTCTCCAGGAGATGGTGATGGAAGCCAAAGCCCATCAGGTCCCAGGTGTTCAGGATATTTCCGAGTCGATCGATTTCATAAATGGCATCTGAAGTTCCATCACCAAAGGCTAAATTTCCATTTTGTAACTCGATTAGTCCATTATCGTAAAACAGGTTGGAGAGGATAGGATGACTGGTGAAATCCAGGTACCATCGGATATCCCCAAAGGCATCAAACATCAAGGGGCGTTGGGGCAGAAAGGAGCCATTATGACCAAAATAATTGACCAGGTTAAACCCCTCGACTGGTCGACCCGGCTCGAGCTGGTCGATGGTAACTTCAGGTTTATCCAGTGGCAGGCCTTGTGCCCGGATCGTTAAATTGCGCGATTCTATCGAATCTCCTTGCGCCGTGTAAAAAACAACTTCAATTTGGTTCGCAAAATTGGGATAGAGGCCTAGGATGGGAAGATCAAGCTCTGTAGAGGCGCTGTTAAATCGCTTAATCACATCGGATTGGGCCCCATGTCGACCTTTTACCCGGATTTCAATCGAAAAAGGCTCGGAGGTGGTTAATTCAATAGAAGCTGCAAGTGGATTATAGCCGGATGGATTATATTGGATGACCGGTTCTGTGGTAACAACGGAGCTAAAAGTTGGATCTTTGGTACATCCTCCTAAAATAGTGACTAAGGCCACCCCGACTAGTATGGAACGAATAATCGCGAAGCGCATAAGTGAACAGAGCGTTTGAAGGCAAAAACATTTGAAGGCCGGTGCAGGTATAAGTATAGGTAAAATGCAAAATAATCCTTGGGAACCTGGCAGGTGTGAATCCTACCTGACAAAACGGGGTAACTTGGTCGCAATTCAATTCCAGATTATTTTCAAATGCCCTATTTTCATATGTTTAAAAAACTTTTTCTACTAAAACCTAATCAAGCCTTATGAAAAAAGTCTCAATTCAAATTGGTGTAGTTTTTCTTTTTGCTGTTTTGTTCTGGTCTTGTCAAGGACCTCAAAGCCGTGGCGGTCAAACGTTTAACGCACCACAAGAAGATACCCTGACCTATGCCTCTGAAGACGGCACCCTTTTATTTGCCTTACTTTCCCGGTCGGATGAAGGAGATGGAAGCATTCGTATTCAAGAATTGAATTCCGGTATTTTTTATGATTTAATGCGGGTTCGTTCTGCCAGTGGAGAAAAGTACGAAGATGATGACGGCAACTTTTTTTGGTTAAAGGGAGATGATTTTCTCTGGGGTAACGGAGAACAGACCCTGGCTACCGGCAGCCTATTAGTCGAGGGCGAAGCAGCTTTTACAACTCCAGCCCTAAGCGATTCCCATTTTGGGATTTACGTTACTGAAGGCTACACCCGGCGATTTGAGGGTTTTGATTGGGTATCGGTTACAATATCTCCCCTGGCCGGTAGTCGGGTTAGACTCTCTGTGCGGTCGCGTGCAGACAAGAAAAAGCCAACCTGCACTTTTGATGACCATGCTCAGGTTATCGGTGCTAATACCTTGGAATCCTTTATCAATGGACAGCGTGTGGTATTTGATTTCGCTGGCGAAGGATTAATAATTTCCGCAAAATCAGCTAAGGATGAAAGCGCCTTATATTACCCTTGCTCCGGTGGAGGCAGCCTGGCGGGCAGTTACATCCGCATCGATGAATCCCTGGATGAAAAACAGCGAGACAAGCGGACGTATGTCAAAACCTTGGCCATGAATGAGCAATTTTTTGATATTGAAGTGGAGCAGGATCAATTATCCATTCTCCCGAGAGGATTGGCAGCGGATAATCGGCCGGTTCAACATGCCATCGACGGATCCGTTGTCAGGGCAGAAATCGGAGACCTCAATATTGACGGACAGGCAGAGGTACTCGTCTATGTAACTTTAGCCGGAAGCGGTTCTTATGGCTCCGTAATTGGGTACTCTGTGAATGACGGAAAGTCTATGAGCCAGATTTATCTACCGGACCTTGCCAACAATGCCGAAGCTTCCGAAGGCTATATGGGGCATGATGAGTTTGCCATCGTAGAGAGCACCCTGGTCCGCCGATTCCCCATTTATCGGGATGGAGATAGCAATGCCAATCCATCAGGCGGCACCCGACAGATCCAATATAAATTGGTTAATGGGGAGGCTAGCCGCAAGTTTGAAATTGATACGGTGATTGAGTATTGATTTGGGACGATGCACGGTGGACGGTAGACGGTGGACGGTGGACGATGCACGGTAGACGCTTTCTATCAAGGAGATGCAGACACACTGGCCGAGTTTTATCAGGAGGATGGCGTTAATCACCAGGTGAATCAAGATTCTGTGGTCGGTAAGGAAGCTATCAAAGAGATGTTTAAGAATGAGTTTGAGCAGGCCGATATGACTTGTATTGTTGAAAACATCTTCCAGGACGGCAATTGGGGCATATTGGAATGGAAAGATCCATTAGGTTTGAGAGGGTGCGGGTTCTTTCAATTTGAAAACAGGAAAATTAAGTTCCAGCGCGGGTATTGGGACCGGCTTTCCTTCTTGCGTATGCATGGTTTGCCGCTGCCGACAGCGTAGATGTCAATTTGGTAGTTGCCTGCTTGACCGCTCGAAAAAGGTAAATCAGATTTTTCAAGTTTTAATGGGTACTACCCTAAATTACCTTTATGTTATGTGCCTCACGACCACCATTGCTCCGCTTGTAACGCAAGGGTATTGCCCAAACCCAAAGAAATTGACCAGGTCCACCTTTAAGCTGACCTGATCAATTCCAATCAATAACAAAAAGCTATTCGGCAATATCAGATCGCGACTGGGGTCAATTGATCACCTGGTATCGCCGGTTCATTCCCTTGACAAATGCGGTCATGGAGTCGACACTAAGAATTCCATTCAGGTATTTGAGCTTCAGTTTTTTAAACTCAACCCGATCGTAGTTTTCACGAAACAATTCTGCCTCCCCACGAGGTACCTTCAGGAAAAGCAAACCAAATGACTTGGTTTCCAGGCTAAACATCTCGGTATCTGCATTATAGTCACCAAGGATGGCCTCTTTGGACCAGTCAACCCGATCAGAATAATAATCGATAATCTGGGTAACCAACTCGTCTTTGGTATCCGCAAGAAAAGCATCCTGGTTCTTCTTTCTGCGTTCAAAGTCGGCAGTCTTCTCGTAAGGCTTCTTCTTCAACCACTCCTCTAACTTTTGAGCAGCAATCGCATCCACTCGCTCTTTCAGAC
>CAZXLD010000029.1:0-58022 GCA_964641965.1 uncultured Saprospiraceae bacterium
TCTTATTTTTGCGTTTTGATTTATAGGGTCTGTTGACAGCAGTCCTGCAAACTGCCAATGGCTATTTTCTTGAAACTGCCAATTGGTTGACAACCCAATGCATATGAAGCGATTATTCAACCTCGTTAATAACGAGGAATTGCGCGAACGCATGCTCAAGTCAGAAGAGGAGCGCCTAACCCTTTCCTTTTATCGGTATCATCAAATTGAAGATCCGAAAGCCTTTCGGAATGAACTATACCGACGATGGAATCTTCTGGGGGTCTATGGCCGTATCTATGTAGCTAGAGAAGGGATCAATGGACAGATCTCCGTACCCAAAGAACAATTTGAGCTTTTCAAATCGGACATGTATGGCATTACTTGGTTAGATGGGACCCGGTTGAATACAGCTGTTGATGATGATGGAAAGTCCTTTTTCAAATTGAAGATCAAAGTACGACCCAAGATTGTAGCAGATGGGCTAAACGATGCCTCCTTTGATGTGACTCGCAGAGGCAAGCATTTGTCAGCCAAAGAGGTAAACCACTTGCTCAAGCAAAAAGATACGATCATCGTAGATATGCGCAATCATTATGAAAGTGAAGTCGGCCATTTTGAAGGCGCTATTTGCCCGGATGTAGAGACCTTTCGGGAAGCCCTGCCTGTAGTAGAGGATATGCTGGAAGAGCGAAAAGAGAATAACATTATAATGTATTGTACCGGGGGAATCCGTTGCGAGAAGGCAAGCGCTTATTATCTCCACAAAGGGTTTCAGCATGTATTCATGATAGACGGCGGTATTATTGAATACGCCAGGCAATGTGCACAAGAATCCCTACCCAATAAATTTGTTGGGAAAAATTTCGTTTTTGATGAACGGCTAGGCGAACGAATTTCAGGTGAGGTAATTGCAAAATGCCACCAATGTGGGAAGCCTTGTGATGTTCACACCAATTGTGCCAATACCTCTTGCCACTTGTTGTTTATTCAGTGTCCTGATTGTGCTGCCACCTATGACCATTGTTGTTCGAAAAAATGTGCTGACTTCATCAAATTACCTATAGAACAACAAGAAGCCTTGAAGGGTAAAATCGAATTCAATGGAACCCGTTCCGGAAAGGGTAGATTTGAAGCTAATTTTCAAAATCAACAACTTGATCTGGATAAAACCTAAGCCAGAATATGGAGCGCTAAGTGTAACGCACCTGTATATACAGAGATACTACTCTATCCGATTTTTAGGTTTAAGGTTTGTCTATTCACTAGCCTGGGAATGAAATCCTAAAGTGGCTTGCATAACACTGAAAATAAGTTTCATGCGTATTATTGCTTATACACAAAGGCAGATTTCATTTTGGTTAGTTGCGACAGTTATAAATGTGCTTTTCATTGGTGTCAAGCTCCATGCCCAGGATACTATACCTCCTGCCCGGCTATGGTCTGATTCCATCCTAGCCCAGATGAGCGATACTGCCTTGTTGGGGCAACTTATTATGCTACGTGCGCACTCCAATTGGGACAAAGATCAGATTGACCAGTTGGCAAATCAAATAGCCACATATCAGGTAGGTGGGCTTTGTTTTTTCCAGGGAGGCCCTGGACGCCAGCTTCAGCTTGTCAATCGATATCAGGAATTGGCTAATATTCCGTTGTTTATTGCCATGGATGCCGAATGGGGGTTAGCCATGCGATTGGATAGTACCATCGATTTTCCCAGGCAGATGGCCTTGGGTGCAGTCAGGGACAATGACTTGATCTTTCAAATGGGCAAGGAAATCGGACGCCAACTTCGACGAGTAGGAGCTACCATTAATTTCGCCCCAGTGGTAGACGTTAACAATAATGCCGCTAATCCGGTCATCAATTACCGGTCGTTTGGTGAGAACAGGTATGAAGTAACGGCAAAGGCATTTCAATACATTAAAGGATTGGAAATGGCAGGGGTGATGGCCTGTGCCAAACACTTTCCCGGTCATGGAGATACGGAAACCGATTCACATGTCGGATTACCGGTAATTCCGTACGATCGGGATCGCTTGGATAGCCTTGAATTGTTTCCTTTCAGATCGCTCTCCAACCAAGTCCCCAGCATCATGATCGCTCACCTTCAGGTACACGCTTTGGATAGTGCTGCTAATCAGCCTACTACTTTATCTAAAGCCGTTGTAACCGGGCTTCTAAAAGAACAGCTTAACTATACCGGATTGGTATTTACAGATGCGATGGACATGGGAGGCGTTACTAAATCTCGACCGGTTGGAAGAGCCGAAGCAGAAGCTTTGGCCGCAGGAAACGACATGGTGCTTATTCCGCTGAAGATCAAACCAACCATGGACACCTTGCTTGCATGGCTACAACAAGGAAAACTAAAACGCGCTCAAATTGTGCAGAGTGTGCGTAAGGTCTTGGAGCAAAAGTACCGGATGGGGCTCTCCCGTTTTACCCCGATACCGAGTAAAGGCCTGTATGAAGATTTGAATGGGATAGCCTCTTTGACACTCAAACAACAACTTTTTTCCAAAGCAGCTACGCTAATCCGGGATGACCAAGACCTGGTACCGTACAAGGCAGGAGCACATAAACGACCTTTAATTGTCCGAATGGGAGGAGGTTCCCGATCAGCATTTATGAATTCCATACAAAGACAGATACCGGATGCGGAACAAATTTTGCTTTCTGGTAACGAACCTCTGGAAAGTACTTTAAGCCGAATAGACGCCAAAAATCCGGATTATGTACTGGTTACCTTGGAAGGATTAAGGCAGTATCCGACCAATAAATTTGGCTTGAAGCCGCTTTTTCCAGCTGTCTTATCCAGCATAGGTGATCAATATCCGACCTTGGTAATTTTAATGGGTAACCCTTATGCCGGGGCATTTTTAAATGGACCTTATTCCTTATTGTGTACTTTTCAAGATGACCCTTTAGCTCAGCAGGTAGCCTCCGAAATCGTTTTGGGGAGGCAAGCTGTATCCGGGAAATTGCCGGTAACTATCTCTGCTGAAAGTCCTGCAGGAAGCGGAATTATTAAACCGGCTTCAGTTCAGGAATAGAAAGGAATATTTGAATTTATGAACCTACCACTCCGAATTGCAGGTCGCTATTTATTTGCCAAAAAGACTACTAATGCCATTAATATCATCACGGGAATATCGGTGGTTGGTATCGCCATAGGAACTGCCGCTCTGGTCTTGGTTCTCAGTGTCTTCAATGGATTTGAAGATCTGATTACGAGCATGTACAACAGTTTCAATCCGGAACTAAAGGTAACCCCTGTCAAAGGGAAAACCTTCACCGCTGATTCCAGTCTGCTGGCGAATATTGAAAGCATTCCAGGGATAGAACGGGTAGCCCCCACCCTGGAAGAGATTGCTTTTTTCGAGTATAAGGATAAACAGGATTTTGGGATGCTCAAGGGGGTGGAACCTGATTTTGACGATATCACCCGAATTGATACCACGGTAAGGGAAGGCACCTTTCGGCTGCTGGAGGGAGAACGGAACATGGCTATTTCAGGAGTGGGTATGCGAAATCGATTGGGATTAAGCATTGGAGATGTTTTTTCTCCTATTTCAGTATATATGCCTCGCAAAGAGGCAGTCTCGGGCTTTCAACAGCCATTCCGCCGACGATTTTTGTATCCGGGAGGAACATTTATTATTCAACAGGAATTTGATAATCAATACATCATTACCTCTTTAGCCTTCGTCCGGGAGCTTATGGGAAAGCCAAAGGAGGCCAGCGCCTTGGAGTTGAAGTTAAATGGGGAACAGCGATTGGAATTGGTGCAGGAAAACCTTGAGCAATTTCTTGGGGATGGGTTTCAAGTCAACAATCGTTTTGAGCAAGAGGAATCCTTTCTCAAGCTCATGCGGATCGAAAAATGGTTGAGTTTTGCCATCGTAAGCCTAATGATGTTGTTGGTAGCCTTTAATATGGTGGGTGCATTGTGGATGATTGTCCTGGAGAAACAACAGGATATATCCATTTTAAAGTCAATGGGTGCTACAGACCGTATCGTTCAACGAATTTTCCTATTGGAGGGTGCGCTCCTGTCTATGGTCGGTATTTTAGTCGGTTTTGTATTGGCTCTAGTTCTTTTTTGGGCACAAAAAAGATTTGGCTTGATTGGAGTCCCGGGGCAGTTCATAATCCAATCATATCCCATCAGTCTTAGAGGGGTTGATTTTGCTTTGGTTTTCCTGACTGTATTGGGAATTGGTTTATTAGCTTCCTGGCCCCCAGCCCGAAGGGCAAAACGGGTTCCCGCTATTTTACGGGAGGGTTGATTTTGTATATTTGATTGCTTTAAAAAATGGACCTTTCCGGGAATGGAAGATTGGGAATTAGAATTTGAATGGCTCCGGGTTCGTCATTTTGTCAAGAAGGCTTTTAACCGGGAAGGGCTACCCGATCTAAATGCCATCCTGTATGTAATCGGACTGCAGGAATTGGGTAGATGGCAGGCCTCTTTCTCTAAGGAGGAGAAGCAGGATTTAATGCATATTGCGGTGTGTAGCTTGCTGAGTTTGGATGGGTACTATACCTTTGAAGGAAGAGATGCGGATGGCTGGCCACATTGGAAATTGGTCAGGCCAATCCCAATAGAAGGATTAAAAGAACAGAGCGAACTGCTTAAAAAAGCTGTTATTCGATATTTTGAAAATTGGAAAAAGGAAGCGCCGGAACTTTGGGATGAGGAAGAATGATTATCCGACAACATTTCCGGGCTATTACTCCATCCATCACGCTATCAATTCTGATATACAATACGTATGCATCGTCTTCTTTTAGCCATTCCAGTTACCCTTTTGATATGGTCCTGTAATCGTCCTGTTGCGAGTTTTACTTATTCCGGTTCTCCAACCGCCCCTTCGACTATTGCTTTTTCGAATAGTTCAGAAAAGGCAGAACAATATCAATGGGAATTTGGTGATGGAACCGTCTCAGAAGAAGAGAACCCGTCTTATCGCTTTGGGAGTTCTGGAAATTATGAAGTCCAATTGACCGCCATACGAGGGAAGAAAAAACGCTCTACTGCTCAAGTGATTCAGATTGGCCCGCCAGAAAAGTGTCTGGTTGAAATGCATACGCCGAAAGGCAATATGGTCATAGAATTATTTGATGCCACCCCAAAACACCGGGATAATTTTTTGAAACTGGCCGAAGAAGGTTTTTACGACAGTCTGCTATTTCATCGGGTGATTGACGGCTTCATGATCCAAGGCGGGGATCCTAATTCAAAGAATGCACCTCCTCAAAAACGCTTGGGTACAGGCGGGCCTGGGTATACCATTGAGGCCGAATTCGTAGATAGCTTGATTCATTTTAAAGGCGCTCTGGCGGCTGCCAGAACCGGAGACCAGGTAAACCCGGAACGGCGGAGTTCCGGATCTCAGTTTTATATTGTAGATGGGTTGGTGCCTACTCCTCAACAATTAGATGCCACAGAAGCCAGGGTGGACAAGCGGTACAGTTCTGCCGAACGCGAAAAATATTTGCAAATAGGAGGAACTCCAGCTTTGGATAGGCAGTATACTGTTTTTGGTAGAGTATTGGAAGGACTGGAAGTAATCGACCGAATTGCAGAAGTAGCTACAGGTTCCGGTGATCGGCCAAAACAAGATGTTTGGATGACTATTCGAATTATCCGATAGAAAGAGTATTTTTCTGATATGGATCAATCAGACATTGTGCTAGGAGTTGATATCGGGGGGACCGGTATTAAAGGCGCGCCTGTAGAAGTGAAAGCAGGCCGATTACTCGCGGACAGGCGAAAAATTCTTACGCCCAAACCGGCAACTCCAGTTGCTGTCGCCGAGACCTTTAAGGAATTGGTAGAATTCCATAAATGGGAGGGGCTTATCGGTGTAGGTTTTCCGGCAATAATCAAGGAAGGGATTGCACATTCGGCTGCTAATATTGACAAATCCTGGATTGGAGTCAATGTAGAAAAGCTTTTGGGTGAAGCCGTAGATTTACCGGTAGTAGCTGTTAACGATGCGGATGCTGCCGGTGTAGCGGAAGTCCAATTTGGAGCAGGAGAAGGGCAGCGGGGAACAGTCTTGTTGATCACAATCGGCTCTGGTCTTGGGTCAGCCTTATTTGTGGACGGAAAGCTGGTTCCCAATACAGAATTTGGACACCTTTTTCTCAAAGGGGATATTGCCGAAAAATATGCTTCTAACTGGGCTAGAGAGCACAACGAATTAAACTGGCAAGAATGGGGCAAACGGTTTAATGAATACTTGCATCACATCAACCGCATTATTTCACCTGATCAAATTCTCCTGGGAGGAGGGGTAAGCAAACAATTTGATCAATTCTCGGAGGAAATTGATGTCCCAATCCGGGTAGAACCCGCTATGCACAGGAATGGAGCCGGCACCATTGGAGCCGCCTATTATGCTTTCTGGAAATACCAGAGCACCTTAGTGCAATGAATAACTATTGATTAGATACGAAACCTCAGGATCAATTTGAAGTTCGGGTACGTATTCAAACAAACAATAATGCATCTCGAACCCTTCTTCCAAGGCTTCCCGAAGCCAATATAAACCTTCTTGCCTACGTCCAAGTCGCAGGAGTAAGGCTACTTTACAATAGGCAAGTTCAACCCCATTGGTATAATCCATCGATTCCTCCAACACGCTAATTCCATCCTCGTACAAACCTTGGTCCAGAAACAAAAGTGCCAGGTTCAGCCATAGCTCAGGATTACTTTCCGCTTGCTGGATTGCCAATCGATAATTGGCCTCGGCTTCTTCTAACTGCCCCAGTTCCAGGTGTGCTTCACCCAGGGCTTCATAATATTCTTCTTTTTTACTTTCCAATTGAATCGCCTGCTTGAAGAATCGGATGGAATTATTGAATCTCCGCTCCAAAGCCCAACTCAATCCAATTTGGTAATGAATTTCATCATCCAGCGGGTCAAGTCGAAGCGCTTCCTGAAATAAGGTGCGAGCGGAAGAAGGCTGATTTAAAGCCTGGTAACACTGGCCCATATGGAAATACAGGTCAGCATCCGGACCAAACCGATCCATCGACTCTTTATACATATCAAGAGCCTGCTGGTATTGTCGCAATTGCAGGCAGAGGTCCGCACAATCCCGATAAGCCTCTTCGAAAGAGGGGTTGCTCAAGAAAGCATATTCGAAAGCATCGACGGCCTGCTGGTATTGGCCGACATAAGTATAGGCATGACCTAGGTTGCTCCAAGCCAGAAAAGAATAAGCGTTGTGGTCAAGTATTCGAAGCAGAAGGGGAATGGCTTCTTCATACTTTCGAGTGACCTCCAGATTGATGCTCAACCGTTCAAGCGCTTCGTGGTGATCCGGATTGCATTCAAGTGCGGCGACCAGAGAGAAGTACATTTCCTCAAACCTGCTCTGGCATTCGTAGACCATAGCTTCGGTAAAAAAGAAATCATCCAACTCTTCCCGATCTACTTGATCTCTGAAGTCAGCCAGTAAGGCCAATGCTTCCTCATGTTGGCCCTCGTAGGCCAATACCTCTGCCCGAAGCAACCGGATACCGGGTTCAGAAGGAGCAAAGATTTCAGCTTTTTGAAGCACCTCCAAAGCTTCCTTGTCGCGATGAACCCCGACTAGAAGCTGTGCTTTTTTAAGGTAAAAATCGGAAGAGAAAGAGAAGTGAATGAGCGCGCTATCCACCGCCTCGATAGCGAGGTCAAGTTGATTTTCGCATTCATAGTAGCCAATGACTTGGAAAAAGGTTTCCTCACCAAAGTAAGGAGTTTCACCTTTTTGCTTCATGGCCTCATAGTCGGCTACCAAGGATAGTATATCCAGGTTAGCCCCGAGGTTTTCTGGATGCATATTCAGCAATTAATGCTTCTTGCCCACTCAATATACAATAATATGTTGGGGAGGCAAGCCCGCTTTACTAAAAGGCCAATTTTTTAACAGCTACCTCTTTTATCGATCCTGCCAAAAGATAACTTGGCTGCAGGATGGGAAAAAAATTGGCCAGATCTTTCTGAAGGCAAGCTCTAATCGGGTGTTTGAATAGGATTCGCCATACGGCGCTGCGGTAGTTTCCCCATTCCACTTACTAAGAATACTCCGCTGAAAATCAACAGAGTAGACAACAGTTTAGTTGAATCGATCACCTCCCTACCAAGCATTACGGATAAAAAGCCTGCTACAAGGGGCTGCAAGTATATATAAATACTCACAACTGAAGGGCTAACCGTTTTCAGGGCAATTACATTTAAGAGATAGACCAGGAAAGTGACGAGGAAAACTACGTAACCAACGGCCAACCAGGTAGCAGGGGTGAAAGCTGCCCAATCTGTATTCAACAAGCCTCGAATACCAAAAGGGAAAATGAAAATTAAACCAAAAGTGAAGATCCAGGGTAAAAGTGAAATCGGATGATACTTTTTCATCAATGGTTTGACAACCACCAGATAGAGGCCATAAGAAGTCGCATTGACCAGCACCAAAAGATCACCTAATAGGCCGGTTCCTCCCAATTGAATATTCCTCCCATAACTAATGAGCAAGATTGCTCCCGTTGCTCCCAAGGCGATTCCCAGCAACTTCAAGCCCGTAATCCGCTCCCCCAGCAAAGTGGCTGAAGCCATCAGCACCAGGATAGGAGTCATGGTCATGATAAGCGACGCATTAACCGGACTTGTTAAATCTAAGCCGGTAAAAAAGAACATTTGATTCATCGCAATCCCCAATAGTCCGCATAAAGCGAGTCTTGGAAGATCTTTTGAATCCACTCGCCCCGGCCTGATCCAGGAATAAACCAACCAAAATAAAAGGGTAGCTACACTTGCGCGAACGAGAATGAAGGGAAGAGGTTCAAGGTACCCTCCCTCCATCACTATTTTTGCCACGATGTAATTACCACCATATATGACAGCTACAATAAGCAGCATCAAATGGGCCCAAACTAGCTTTTTCATTTCGGCCGCAAAGGTAACTTTATTTAGGAACTATGGCCTTTGTCCAGGTGGCTTCGAGTGGGGTAATGTCGTTAAATGCAATCAATTTCTACCTCTTCGGTTTTGGAAATTATCACGAAGTTGGCGCAGAATAACACGCTTAAATTCATTCTCTGCTATGGGATAGAGCGCGATTTTAGATGGAGATAAAAACTGTTTGAATTTTTCATAGTAGGATTTCTTTAGATCCAGCAATTCCTGATCGCGGTCAAAAGTCGATTGGATATAATTTTCGGCCTCATCATCAGACATCAGTTGAACCCCACGAGTCGGCTTATACTTTTGCTTGATTACTCTTTGTTTGTTTTCATATTCATTGACTGTTGCCCAAAAGGTCCCGGACTCTTCGGGCGTGAGACCGAGTCGTTGGGTAATATAAGCCACGCGCTGGGCTTGGACCCGAGCAAGATTAGGGGTTTCAAAATCATCATCTGTGATTTGACTAAGGCCAGATCCGCAAAACGTCAGGATCAAAGCAACGGAGATTATTAATCGGTACAGCATGTTCGTTGTATTGGGGATTTAAAAAAATTCCTCCAGATCGTCTAATTCGATTTCCTCCAGCAATTCTTCCATTTGAGGATCTAGCGCTGGCGGAGCCTGAAGGTTCGTCATTGGTTGATCCAGTTCTTCTACTAAAAGAGCCAGTTCATAGTCTTCTACATGGGCATCCAAATACGCATTGGCCTCTTCGGTTGATACTTCAACTAAGGCAAACTGGTCCGCATCCACCCTCAGGTCGGGCTTGGAAAACCACCAGCCGGCTAAAATGAGCAGGAGGACAGAAGCAGCAATAGCAATCCAACGCGCTTGGTGATTCTTTAAAACGCCCAGGATAACAGGCCGTTCCGCAATATTTTTGCGCTCAATCTCCAAAGGTCCAATTGCTTTTTCTAGCATTTCCTGCTGCAATTGATCGAAATAGCCTTCCGGTACCTCGAAGCCTTCGTTTGCAGCACGAAGCTCGGAAAGCAAGGGTGAAAGCTCCTTCAACTCTTTTTTTGGATCGTCATTCATTATTCCTACTTCTGTGTAATCAAACTTTCAATTTTCTTAACTGCGTGATGATACGAAGCCTTCAATGCCCCCTCTGAGGTGTCCAGCACCGCCGACATTTCCCTGTAACTCATTTCCTCGTAGTAGCGAAGCTGAAAAACAGTTCTTTGCTTTTCGGGCAATTGATGAATGGCTTTTTGAAGTAAAAGCTGAGTTTCATCTCCGTCAAAAAAGGGGTCTGCAGCCAATTTCTCACTCAGATTTAATCCCTCTTGTTCCATTGGCAGACTTTGCTTGCGCTTCCGCTGTTTCAAAAAACTAAGGGCTTCATTGGTGGCTACTCGATAAAGCCAGGTATACAAACTGGATTTTCCTTCAAATCGATCAATGCTTCTAAACACTTTTAAAAAACAGTTTTGCAATACATCGTTGGCGTCCTCATGCTCAACCACCATCCGACGGACCTGAAAGTACAATCGCTCCTGATAGGTATTCATCAGCAGCCTATATCCTTTCTCCCTACTGCCAGGATTCCGGATCAGAAGTAATATTTCATCATCCTTGGTCGGCGTTTCAGTCATGAATGTTAAGGCCACTGCTGGTTTTCCTATTGGGTAATTGGGTCTCCGGATTGTTGTTTAGACTACTCTAATGAGAATTGGTTTAATGGACGGAGCATTTATTCTTCTTCCTCTAAAATCGGGAAGTGGGCTCCGATTTTATCCAATTCCAGGATCGTTTCCCCAGCTCCCGTACGGTACATGGGTGCATATTTATGCCCCCAGATTATCTCCCTCCAGGTAAAGGAGCGGCTAGCGTGCACCTGCTGGGCATAAGTCTCATCAAATCCCTCAATCAGGACGAGGAATTCTGCATTGAGCCTTTCCAAATCTTTTGATCCCATCCCATATAAAGGACTAGACTCATCAATAGGATGCACTAAAGTCCAATTCAAAGGAAAGAGTACAATTTTACTCCGTTCCAATGGCATATTGGCAAACCGACGCGTAAATGCGCCTTTTCCATTGCTTTCCACCCAGGTCATCGTGACAACTGCTGAAAGATCGATAATCTTTTTGTGATTCTTTCCGGCAATCCTGAACATAAAGGCACTGCCTCCCCGGTGCGGACTGATCAAAGCCTGCGGGCAAAACAGAATTTGTGCCTGCGGTTTGGAAAATCGAGCAAAAAAAAGCCCCGTCGCCAGCGCAAAAGCCATTAAGCCAACCATGGCATCCGCAGAGGCAATTAAGTTGGCGGCCAGCCCATCTGGACTAATCGCACCGTATCCTACTGTCGTAAAGGTTTGGACACTGAAAAAGAAAGCATGCGCAAAGTCCATCCACCGCCCCCCGTCCGGGACACCGATCAGGTTTTCAATCCCAATGAGCATAAAACAAAGGGCAAAAACGGCATTAATCATACCATAAAACAGAATGATCACAAGAAAGAATAAGGGCCAGGAAAGATCCATGACCCATTGATATGGATTGATAGCTAACACCCCCGTACGTCGGATATTGAAAGAGCCATCCGGGTTAATAAGGCGGATATCAGATCGAGTGATCCAGTTCCCAAAGCCGAGGTCATCTTCTTTGGTGTTCTTATGTCTGCGAAAAGGATTCGCTAGATTGGTTATTTTCATGATGCATGGATACCGACTCTTTCAAAAATATTAATCCTGACCTGCATGGAAAAGTTGTTTGTGCATCCGGAAATCCGGGTGGCGAATACCCTACCTGGACAATTTTATCACAACCTTACCCTATTCGAAGAAAGCAAGGAAAAGGTATTTGCTCCCAGTTGGCTTTATCTGGATGATACTTCTGGCCTGGATGCGCCTTACGCGTTAAAGCCAGCAGTGTTCTTACCTGATGTATTGGATGAACCCCTTTTGCTTTCCCGAAATCAAAAGGGCGAATTGAATGTCTTATCCAACGTTTGCACCCACCGAGGGAAAATTTTGGTCGAAGAACAAGGTATCCAACGCGTAATCAGTTGCGGTTACCACGGCCGGTGCTTCCATCATGACGGACAATTTAAAAGTATGCCCGGATTTGAAGGGGTCCAAGATTTTCCCGGTCCGGCAGATAACCTGGCAAAAATTCCATTTGAAACCTGTTGGAATTTAGTTTTTGCCTCAATAAAGCCCAAGGTTCCTTTTCGCGAAGTGTATGCTCCAATGCTGGATCGTCTAGATTGGCTTCCACTGGACCGGATTCAGTTTTATCCGGAGGAAAGTCGAGATTTTGAATTTGATGCACACTGGGCCCTGTATGTGGAAAATTATTTGGAAGGGTTTCACATTCCATGGGTGCATCCGGCCTTAAACCAGGCTTTGGATGTCAAAAGTTATGCTTATGAAACTTTTCCATTTTGCAACCTACAATTGGGAATAGCTGATGAAAAGCAACCTTGTTTCCAACCACCCACTGGACACCAGGATTTCGGCAAGCAGGTATATGCCTACTATTTCTGGGTATTTCCCAACCTGATGTTCAATGTTTATCCCTGGGGACTCTCCCTAAATATTGTGGAGCCTGTTCGTTTGAATCGGACCCGGGTTCGATTCAGGACCTATCTCTTTGAAGAGGCTACAGGTCAGGATCGTGAACTGAACCGAATTGAGAAAACCGAATTTGAGGACGAGGCGGTGGTACAAAGTGTCCAATTAGGAACGCGATCAAGATATTATCGGCATGGCCGATTTTCACCCACAATGGAACCATGCGTGCACCATTTCCACAGCTTGTTGGCTAGGTCTTTAAATGGGG
Source organism: uncultured Saprospiraceae bacterium (assembly GCA_964641965.1). Taxonomy (GTDB): domain Bacteria; phylum Bacteroidota; class Bacteroidia; order Chitinophagales; family Saprospiraceae; genus JAJDFU01. Next base: position 12,730 of record CAZXLD010000029.1, read on the forward strand.
ATTTATAATCGCTCCAGCGTACGCAGCCGCAAAATGATAACGCAAAAAATCAAGGTGACGATAGCCACGCCTACTCGAAGCCAGGCATGCTGACGAGCAACCAATCTGCTTTCCAGATAATATGGATTAGCGTAGCCTGGAGTACCCCCTCCAAGCATAATTTGCCAGTTTTCTTGGTCGGAATTATCCAGATAAGGAAGCAGCAGGCTCAACGAAAAAATAGAATCCGAAGGAATCAACTGATAAGCTACACTATCAATGCCTGCCCGAAATTCATTGTAAAGTGCCAGATGCTCTTTCCTTTTGTTGATCCCAAAATTCAACCCTCCGATAACCCGAAAGGCCTGCGGGTAGTTCTGACGCATGCTTACAGAGTCTTCGCAAACGACTAGATAGTCTTTTGGCGGAACGCTCACCTTGGGAAAAGTAAATTGATGATTTCCATCGGAAAGGGTCCATCCCTCCAGACTTACCCGACGGTTGGTACTGTTATAAATTTCTATCCAATCACCTCCTTTCCGGTTAGGGTTATTAGGGCCAACTTCATTGATTACCAATTTCCCATCAAGGGGATGCTTATAGGGCTCAAACACAGCCTTATAGATGGGACTACCTGGGCCAGGCTGAATCACGATCTTATCCGGACTATTCTTTTTACCCAGGTGCTCCCAGTGAGAAAAACGATAACCAAACTGGGGTTGGGCAGCGAGTGTGACTGGAATATCTGGAAAGTATAATCCTTCAAATCTACCGGTTGCCAAGGCCAGGTGACTATTCAATTTGATTTTTCCTCCTTCTCCTGTTATTAGAGTAAGCGCTTCCGGCTCACTCAAGCCAAATTTCTCACGTAAAAATCTGCGTACCCTGTTGGGTCGCTGAATACCAAATTTTTGCATTCGACGGATATGCATTTCCCAGAATTCAGGGGATAGGTCCCACTTTTGATGGTGCCGACCAATTTCCGGGCGGATCACCGCAACCATATCCTGCAACTGTTGCACCACATGTTCCTCCTTGAAACTGGTGTTAAGGTGATCACAAAACCGGTTAATAAAACGATGCCGGAATGCATCATTTTCCAAAAGTTTACGTAATAGAAAGGTACTCCATGGTGGATTTGGCCAGTCAGGACCTGCTGGATCCGTATGAAATGCTAAACTATTAAATGCAACCGCATTCGGATCATGCAATCCGAACCCCATGTCTGTATCATAGATTATCCAGCGCCATCGTCCCCCTTGACGCCGTGGACGCCAAAATCGAATATTACCGCCAGCATCTCGATTGTCAAAATAGATCTGAGCCACCTGAAGGTCAATAAAGTTATCTACCTCCATTTGTTCCTTGACCCAGGAATAATGCTCCGGACTACCCATATCTTGTTCAAGCAGAAACCGACGTAACCTTTGATAATGATATCGATTGCCCGCTTTCAGGGTCATATGGTGTTCCAGATAATCTATACTGTCTGAATCTACCTCGGCGTGTTCCTCTAGGAAAAATTTGTTGATCTTCTCCCGGATATTGTACAACCCCCAATATTGACCATTAATATATACCTGAGCAGGCCGATAATCCTGTTTTTCAATATCCCAACCATCCAGTAGACTGGTAAAAAAAGCATCCCTGATATGGGATTTACCCCAATCACTGCCCGAGTTTCTCAACACCAGGTATTTAAATTTTCGGGGACCGTCTTGACCAAATATCGGGTACCGAATTTTTTTCTGCCCATACCGGTCACGGGCCACCAATGTGAGCGACTTTTGGGGAAATATCCGGCTCATGCCCCCAAAAAGGCGCATACCTAAAGGGCTACTGTACACAGACTCCCCATGCTCATCAAAGATTTCAGTATGAACGTACATTTCTCTCCTGCTCCAGAAGTTGGCACCAGGCTGCCGCAAAATTGAATCGTTGGCTCCCGGCCCCTTATTAAAGAGGCCTTTGTCCGGATCAAAAAGAATCCAAGCAGGGATCGAAATACAAACCGTGGGAAGGCTTGTTGCAGGTTCATTGATCAGATAGGTGTGCCCAATAGGTTTACTGCTATAATTTCCTTGGAAGGCAATAGCACGCAGGGGTGTAGTCTTAACTAGATGGATAGGTCCGCTGTAAACAGGACTACTTTTGGTGGGTCGGGAACCATTGACCGTGTAGTGAATTGTAACCCCAGGGCTACTCACCAGTTCGACGTATAATTCTGATTCGTAGTATCCGCCATCCAAGGAAGCAGAGAGCACAATGGGGAGATGTTCATCGCCTTGGGACCAAAGGGCACCCCATCCTGTAAGAAACAGTAGAGGCACTAAACCGAAAATAGTGTTTCTGTGACCCATTACTATAGTTGCAACCTTCAAAATAGGATAAAATGCCCTATGAACCAATAACTTCCCTATGAATTGAGGGTTTTCCTGTTTCTTTATCAAAAGAAAAGCAGGAAGACCATGTCTTTTAAACAATCATTTTGCCGCAGGGCCTTTAAATGGATGGGTTGGAAAATGGGAAATAAACCACCTGAAGACCTCAAGAAATTCATTTTTGTAGTGGCTCCACACACTTCCAATTGGGATTTTATGGTGGGCATTACGGTTCGATGTATCATGAATAAACCTTATAAGTTTTTAGCGAAGGATTCCTTATTCAAACCACCTTATGGATGGATTTTCTCCAAAATGGGAGGCTATCCGGTGGATCGCACGAAGAGTACCAATTTTGTGGAGGCAGTCATACAAACCCTTAATGCAACGGATGAATTGATTTTTGCTATAACACCCGAGGGCACGCGCGGGAAAGTGGATCGTTGGCGAACAGGCTTTTATTACATTGCCAATGGAGCAAGGGTACCCTTGGTACTTACACGGATGGATTGGGGTAATCGGATCATTTCATTTAGTGAACCCTTTTATACATCTGGCGACATTCAGGCTGACTTACCCCAGATTTTGGACTTCTTTAAGGGTTCTAGAGGAAAACATCCCGAGAAAGGACTGGTTTAGCTGGAGAAAAAGCAGCTAATTGCTTTCTTTATTCACTTTCAATGTAAACCCATGCTCAAAAGACTTCTACCCGTTTTTATTGCCGCGGCAGCAATTTCTCAAATCTCCTTTTCCGGAGGCCTTAATTCCGATGCCACAGGTGGGCCTGCATCCGGAGGTCAATTCTGCGGAAATCCGGCTTGCCATGGCGGAGCGCCAGGCAGTTTTGACCCTTCCCTATCCATCGAAATTTTAGATGGTGAAGAGGCTATTACAGACTATGCCCCAGGTACTACCTACAGACTGCGAGTAACTATTGAGGCTGGCAGCGGTACACCCGCCGGTTATGGATTTCAGGCAGTAGCGCTCCAGGCAGATACCATTGTAGGGGCTGGGTCGTTCTCCAATCCTGGAGATGATGTACGTACGAGGGATATAGGTGATAGATCATATGTCACCCATTCTACCAGAAGCTCGACAAATACCTTTGAGGCCGACTGGACGGCCCCTGAAGCCGGATTTGGAGACGTGGAATTTTGGGTAGCCGGCAATGCGGTCAATGGAAATGGCTCGAACAGTGGAGATAATCCAGTGCGAAATGAATCCGCATTTGTGTTGTCAGAAGGCCAAGCCACCCAAGTCAGGGAAATTGCTTCGATTACATCCTTATCCGTATTCCCTAATCCTGTTTTCGATCAGCCGATTCAACTTAACTTAACTGCCAAGCAGCGCGATCGTTTGACCTTGCGTGTTTTAGCTCCCGACGGAAGAATTGTAAAGGAGGAAAGATGGGAGATTCTGGAAGGGAAAAACAATCGGACGCTCTCGTTCCAGTCCTTACCTGCCGGATTGTATGTGATTCAATTATTGAATGGTAAAGGCGTGACTAGTCGCCAGGTTTTCAAGCATTAATGATTTATTAAAGCAGGTCGCTGGGTGATTTCGTGATAGCAAATTACACCCGCACCAAAATAATGGGCTACCATGCTGCGGCGGGTAGTCCCTTCTTTTTTGATCGGAGAACCACCATGCAATAAATTGGCATGCCAGATTAAAACATCCCCTGGATCAGCCAGGAAAATTTCAGGTTTCAGGTCCAAATTATCCAGCTTTGCAGCAATGTACTTCTCATACTGTTTATTACTCTGGGCACCAATCATCCACCTGGTATTCCCACTGTCGTAGTCCCGTGTCGATAGGTAAGGTAGCCTGTGACTTCCGGGATAATAAGTAACGGGGCCATTTTCAACGGTCACCGGCTCCAGAGCAATCCAGGCCGCAATCAAATAGCCCCTCGGGGCTGTGCTCATATGGATAGCATCTGAATGGATAGCCTGTTCGCTTCCGTATATAAAGTTCAAGGATTGAAAAGGGATTACCTGCCGTCCTAGTAGAACAGTAAGAATGCTTAGGAGCTTTTCATCCGTATACAGGTCTAATATCTCGGTTGAAAACTCATGGGCATTTGATACCTTTCGACCGGTATAATTAAAGTCTACAATTTTTTGAGTGAGCAAGCGATCTATTGCCTTGTTGGCCTGCTGAACCTGGGCGGTAGAGAAGAAGTTACGCAAGATCAAATAACCCTTTTCTGGAAATTCCAGTAGGGCAGGCTTCCAACGTGCTTCAATGGCGGGCCAGTTGGCATGAGCCTGAAACGAACGTGGAGCGTCTTCCTGATCGGCTAATGGGGACGGAATGGGAAAAGGCCCTTCTAATTCGTGACTTCCAATGGGTAAATAAATACTCTTCTTCAAGCCAAAATCCTTATACAACTGTCGGTTGTGCTTGAGTTGTTGGGCATTCATTAGATTGTTAAGCACATAGACCAGTTTGAGACGCCGGAGCCAACCGGTATATTTCTCAAATCGTTTTCCCAAGGATATCATACAATAGATGCCTTTGTTTGTCTGTATCAACTCTTTCCAAAAGTCGTAATTTTATTCGATCTGAAATTCCCTGATTCCATATGTACAGTTCAGAAGAGCAACGTCGGTTGCAGACCCTTTCCCGCGAATTTTTGAAAAAACCCGTTGAGACAGGTCAGGCCGATGCCAAAAATCGACTACAGGATCTGCGTAAGTTGATCGTTTTTCACGAGTGGCGCTATTATGTATTGAATGAACCGATTCTTAGTGACTATGAATATGATATCCTGTATAAGCAACTGGAATCCATCGAAGAAGCTCATCCCGAATGGATTACCTCAGATTCTCCTACCCAACGGGTTTCCGCTGACCTTACTGCAGATTTCCCATCGGTCCGTCATTTAGTGCCAATGCTTTCATTAGCTAATTCCTACAATGCCGAGGACCTAAGAGATTGGGACCAACAATTGAAACGACTGCTCAAATGGGAGCCGGATCAACCGATCGTCTACGGCGTAGAGCCTAAATACGACGGAGGTAGCATCGCATTAATTTACGAAGATGACCAACTGGTTCGGGCAGCCACAAGAGGAAACGGAGTAATGGGAGAAGAGATCACAGCTAACGCTCGCGTGATTCGGTCCATTCCCCTCAAAATCGCTTTTTCCACTTTCGGTGTGTCAAAAGCCGAACTTCGCGGAGAAGTGCTGATTCGAGCAGAAGCATTCAAAAAGATCAATAAGGAACGGGCACAACAAGGGCTAACGCTTTTTGCTAATGCCCGTAATACGGCTACGGGCGGGCTTCGGATGAAAGATCCAAAAGAAGTGGCCAAACGGGGACTGGAGGCCTTTATCTACACGCTTGGATACGCCGAAGATGAAAATGGAAATAGCGTACTGGATCAGTTTGATACCCATATGGAAAGCCTACACACGCTCCGTCAGCTTGGATTTAAGGTACCTAGTGAAGAACTGAAAGCGTGCCAAGATATTGAGGAGGTGATTACCTTCTGCAAGGAATGGGAAGCCAGGCGAGAAGGTTATCCCTATGAGATTGATGGGATGGTTGTAAAGGTGAATAGCAGAACCCTCCAGGAAGAACTCGGCAGCACCAGCCATCATCCTCGATGGGCAATGGCTTATAAATTCAAAGCCAAGCAAGCCACCAGCCGATTGATCAAAGTCGAATACCAGGTTGGAAAAATCGGTTCCATTACCCCGGTAGCGAAAATCGAGCCCGTTCAGTTGGCTGGAGTTACGGTTAGTTCTATTTCGCTTCACAATGAGGACTTCATCAAAGCAAAAGACCTTCGGATAGGCGATCAGGTATTGGTAGAGCGAGCCGGCGATGTGATTCCCTACATCGTTAAAGCATTGGCAGATGTTCGCGATGGTTCTGAAATCCCAATCGAGTTCCCCTCCCAGTGCCCGGTAAACGATACAAATACACCAATTGATCTCATCCGGGAAGAAGGGGAGGCTGCCTGGCGATGCCCAACCTGTGTTTGCGGCAAACAAGACCTGGCGCGAATCATTTTTCATGTCTCCAAATCAGCAATGGATATCGATGGGCTGGGAAAGCAGATCATCGAACGCTTCTGGGAGTTGGGTTGGATCCGAACCATGGTTGACGTTTACCGACTGGATTACGAGCAGATTGCCACTTTGGAAGGGTTTGGGCCCAAATCGGCAGAAAATCTCAGGAAAGCCGTTGAGAAAGCCAAATCCAATTCAGTCTCCCGTCTGTTGCATAGTTTAAGTATTCACCATTTGGGGAAAAAAGTAGCCCAATTATTGGCAGCAGAAATTGAGCATGTACTGGATTTGGAAGCATGGGATGAAGAGCAGTTTACTGACATAAAGGATATTGGTCCTACCGTAGCCAAAAATGTCAGGGCCTGGTTTAACTTGGACTCCAATGTAGCTATGCTAAAAGAAATGGAGCGCCTGGGTGTCAATATGATCCCTACGGAAGAGGATAAACCGGCAGTGGCGATTGAGCATGGTGTTCTGTCCGGCAAGACCATTTTGTTTACCGGCACCTTACAGCAAATGACCCGGAACGAAGCTAAAAAGAAAGCAGAGGCCGCAGGGGCTAAAAGTTTGGGTGCCGTGAGTTCCAACCTGAATATTTTAGTGGTAGGTGAAAAGGCAGGCTCTAAACTCAAAAAAGCCGAGGCCTTGGGAACAGTGGAGATCTGGACGGAGGACGAGTTTATAAAACAGTTGGCAGTAAACGGCTAACGGCAAACGGTATCGCTTTATAATAATTCTATTTTTAGAAGTATTGACATCCTGGTTATGACCTTTAATGAAAAATTAATCGCCTATCAAAACCGGTCAGAAGCCAATTTCAAAGAGCGGAAGACTCTGGGGACCGGCATGCATTTCAGTATCGCTCTTTTGCTGTTTTTTGGATCTACCCTCCTGGCTGGATTTTCGGCTCCATTCCGCATGTTCAACAAGAAGAAAGCTCAACCTCTAGGCATATTGGAAGGAACTCAGGAAAACTTAACGGCCATCCTAAAGCAAGAAGAATTAGTGCTGCTGGATTTTTGGGCCACCTGGTGTGGGCCTTGCCTTATGATGGACCCCATTTTGGAATCATTCGCCCAATCGACAGATCAGGTTCAGGTAGTGCGTATTGATGCCGATCGGAATAGCAAGCTGCTAACAAAGTATAGCATCAAAGGCCTACCTCAACTGCTGCTTTTCAGAAAGGGAAAGGAGATACAACGTCACGCAGGGCCAATGACCCGGGCCGAGCTGGAGGTGTTTTGTTTTGGATGAGATACTGAGCTAGAGTCGCGGTTAATCACGACTCTAGCTGAGCGTTAATTACGCATTTGCCAGTTCCTGCCGGATCTTATTCAAGGCCGAACCTGCATGCACCCAATTGATCTGTGCTTGATTGTAGGTATGATTGACCTTAAATTCATCCAAAGAACCGTCGCTGTGCCGCAGACGAATAGTAAGCGGTTGATCAGGAGCCATTTGACTAAAATCGACTATATCCACCAGGTCATCCTGTCGAACCTTTTCATAATCAGCCGGATCATCAAAAGTAAGCGCTAGCATCCCTTGTTTTTTGAGGTTGGTTTCGTGAATACGGGCAAAGGATTTGACAACTACGGCCTTTACACCTAAATGGCGAGGCTCCATAGCAGCGTGCTCCCGGCTGGAACCTTCTCCGTAGTTTTCTTCCCCAAAAACAATGGTGCTGATACCAGCAGCTTTATACTTGCGCGCAGAATCCGGGACTGGAAGGAATTCAGCCTGTTCTGTAGCATCTACAAAGTTGGCCACGTTGTTCATTTCATCGTTGAAATAGTTAATCGCACCGATGAAACAGTTGTTAGAGATGTTATCCAGGTGCCCCCGATATTTAAGCCAAGGGCCGGCCATGGAAATATGATCTGTGGTACACTTGCCTTTCGTCTTGATCAATAAACGCATACCCTCCACCTGGTCCTGGGTAATCGGCTGGAAGGGTGTCAAAATCTGAATCCGGTTACTGCCCGGATCTACCTTAACTTCTATCCCACTACCATCTGCCACAGGCGGATCAAAGCCCGGGTCTTCCACATCAAACCCTTTGGCTGGTAACTCTACCCCATGAGGAGGATCCAGCTTAACTTCCTCCCCATTTTCATTAACCAGCGTATCTGTAAGCGGATTAAACGTCAAATCGCCGGCAATAGCCATGGCGGTTACGATTTCCGGAGAGGCAACAAATGCACGGGTAGCCGGATTTCCATCATTGCGCTTGCTGAAGTTTCGGTTGAAAGAAGTAATAATAGAATTAGCCCGATCCGGATCGTCGGTGTGCCTGGCCCACTGGCCAATACAAGGGCCGCATGCATTGGCTAATACTAAGCCCCCCATTTCTGTAAAGGCTTCGAGTTGGCCATCTCGTTGAACGGTATATCTGATCTGTTCAGAACCTGGAGTGACCGTAAATTCAGACTTCACTCTCAATTTCTTTTCTACAGCCTGTCGGGCCAAAGAAGCAGCCCGGTCTAAATCCTCGTAACTGGAATTGGTGCAAGATCCAATTAGGCCAACCTCCAGTTTTTGCGGATAATTATGCTCTTTAACAGCCTTGGCAAAAGAACTGATCGGCCAGGCCAGGTCGGGAGTGTAGGGTCCATTGATATGCGGCTCAAGCGTGCTTAAGTCAATTTCGATTACCTGATCAAAGTACTTCTCCGGCTCGGCATAACATTCTTCATCTCCTGTCAGGTGAGGGGCCACTTTATCCGCCATATCCGCAATCTCTGCGCGTTCGGTGGCGCGCAAGTAGCGCCCCATGGCTTCATCGTAACCAAAGGTTGAAGTGGTGGCACCAATTTCTGCCCCCATATTACAGATCGTCCCCTTGCCTGTACAGGAAAGACTTTGGGCCCCGGGGCCAAAATATTCAACAATGGCACCGGTACCTCCCTTTACGGTAAGAATTCCAGCAACCTTTAAAATGACGTCTTTAGAGGAGGTCCAGCCACTCATTTTGCCGGTGAGTTTCACCCCGATCAATTTTGGCATTTTCAGCTCCCAGGGCATACCTGCCATCACGTCTACTGCATCAGCCCCTCCTACCCCAATAGCAACCATACCCAGCCCTCCAGCATTGGGTGTGTGAGAATCAGTACCAATCATCATCCCACCAGGGAAAGCGTAATTTTCCAATACGATCTGGTGAATAATCCCTGCCCCAGGTCTCCAAAATCCAATTCCATATTTGTTGGATACGGAGGCCAGAAAGTCATATACTTCTGAATTAATATCCAGCGCTGTTTTCAAATCAGGGTCGGCACCTACCTCAGCCTGGATCAGGTGATCACAATGGACCGTACTTGGCACAGCAACCTTATCGCGGCCTGCCGTCATAAATTGCAGCAAGGCCATCTGAGCAGTTGCATCTTGCATAGCTACACGATCCGGAGCAAAGAAAACATAGTCTTTACCTCGATTGTAATTTTGAAGTGGCGATTCCGGATGAAGGTGGGTGTAGAGGATTTTTTCGGTCAATGAGAGCGGGCGTCCCAGATGTTTTCGTGCTTCTTCCAGTCGCTGAGGTAGGGTCTCATAGAACGACTGGATCATATCCAGATCAAATGGCATAGTAATATTATTTGGTAGTGATGGTGTAAAGGTTGTTCTAAGAACAGCCAAATTAACAGTTTTGCCCTTGATTATTGGGCCTGCTTTCTATTTTATAATAAATCTTGAAAGCCGTTTAAGTTTTATCCAACGGCAGGTTCTTATCAAAGTAGTTCCCAAGCCCAAACTGGATATACCAATACGCCACCATACCAACGTTACTTATCTTTACCGTTTCCGATTTAATTACTTCCATAAGGGTAAAACTATTGAAACCGACCAAGAGCATTAATCAGATTATCCTTTTAGGCTTGGCTTTATCACAACTGCTTTTACTGGTTGGGTGCAGTAAGATTGAGCGAGAGCAATTATTTGAAATTCCGTACCCACCTCTCGATTTTACCTTACCTGCCGGTGTACCGCCTACTTCACTTTGGGTCCAGGATTATCCGGCATTGACCTCCGCTTTTACAGCACTCGCCCAACAAAACGGTGTAGATACCGCCTTGGTGGCAGGTGTATTTCCCTTGCGGGCCCGCCTCTCCTCACGCGACGGTACCGTACTTGATTTCTTTAATTCCATACAAGTATTGCTCTGCAAAGCGGGGACAAGAGAGTGCTCTTTGTTAGGAGACGAAATCTTCTTCATTGATCAACTGCTGGGAAGAGGAGACATCATCATTAACCTTCAACCGGGCCTGCGAAATGTCAAGGACGAATTCGGAGAAGAGGTGATCCACCTGCAGTTGGTGTTCAATTTTAACCGCCCGACGCCCGGAACAATAGATTGCCGGTTTGACATGACTTTCGAAGCCGTCCAATAGCAGGGCTAAACAAATCGCTCCAATTGGTAGCTAACTAGTGTATGGATCGTAGCAATACCCAGCGTTCTTGCTTCTCGTTCTGAATATCCCTTGTCCAGGAAATAATCCTCCAGGCGAACCAGGGATTGAAAGTAGCCAGCTTTAAACGCCAACAACAGCTTTTGGTGCAGGGGATCAGAACCAGCCCACTTCTCAAGGCCTTTGAAGAGGTCGGTGTTCCAGGTTTGCACCTGTTTGGCTATTTCCTGGTTTTGAATAGGCCCTTGAAGGAAATAGAGTTTGGTTCTTCTGGAGGCATTTTGAATCAAGGTGGTTCGGTCATCGGTGGCGCTTTTTCCACCCAAATCATCTGCAACGGCAATCATTATGCGAATATCCTCCCATTGGGTAAATGCATCGCAACTTTCCAGGGCATAGCTATCATTGGCATAGTCAAAGAAACCAACCCGGGCTGCTGCTATTTCCTGAGGATGCTTAGAATACAACCAACAAGGCACTACATAAGTATTATTCGTAGCAGAATGAACGTACTGCAGATGGTTGAGCAGTTGAGTCAAATCCATATAGGCATAAGGACTATTAATGTTGATGGGTAGCCGCTGGCCCAGGACCTTGTCGGAGAAGGCTTGCTTCAGGGCTTCATGCATAAGATTGTTAACCTGATTGCTCGGCCCCTGTGTAGTAAGCAAATAGTAGGCCCGATAGGCAAATGCCACTGCTGTAGTAGAACTTTCCAACACTGGAATAGATTGAAAAGCATTGGTATGGAGCGTATTGATTGCATTTTGAATAGGGTCGTCCGGCCCCGTTTTGATGCTGAAATCCAGATTTCGAGCCAGGATGGCATACTGTTGCATAGCGCGATTCTGCTCAATAAATTGTTGATAGGCAGTACCGGTACCTCTCCCGTAATAGCCATCAAGACTTCCGGTATAAAATCCCTCCGCCTTTAAGACTTTTTGAAGCTCATAAGCTGAATTGCGCCGAATATCTCTTCGAATTTCGGGGACTGAGGTATTACCGGCGAAAGTATTTACACCTCCTCTGGCCGTAGGCGAATAGTTGTTTGGCGGGGTGGGTGAATAGGTAGATGGAGTTGGCGCAGGATTGGTAGTTGCCTGCTCATTTATAGAGAGAGGGATCAAAGGCCGTTTTATTCCTGCCAATTCAAACTGACCAATTTGATGCATAAAGGCTTCATCCATTTGTTTTAAAAAGGCATCTGAAAAGCCGGCGGCTCTGACCTTCGCTAGCGCTTCTCTTGCTGCATTTGGTTCTGGAAATTTTCCGGCAAGTAATTTCACTACTTTGCCTTGGACGGAAAAATAGAGGTACCCAAGATCAATGTATTTCTCCCAGTCTACTTTAGACGCTGCATTTAAAGAGGAAAACTGGATGGTATTCACAACAGTACCCGTTGCAACTTCGCTTTCCGGCTCTGCGCTTAGGAACCCCAGGTTTCTGACCTGTTGAGCTAATTGCTGTGCTTCCTGGGCAGAGGCAATACCGCCTCCAAGGAATACGGTAAAATAGTTCGAGGATTGTTCTTCCGCATATACAATTCCAAGCGTTCGGATTCGATTGAAGTTTTCCAACTTGGGATCAACAAAAGTCCCGACTCGAACTCGATAAGTGGTAGACTGACCAAAGAGGTTTACAGATAGGGTCAGGACCAGCAATGCTGGAAGGAGATAGCGTTTCATAGTCCAATTAATTTGCTTTTGCAATACAAAAGTACATACAATTAAGATGATCTACCTTTGACTGGGTGCGGATCTTATAGTTAGAGCATCATAATTCACTATCAAAGTGTTAAAATCACACTTCTTATTTATTAGAACAGGGTATTCAACTAGATATTTTTCAGGGCCTTACAAAAATAGCTGGAGCTATAAATAAAAAAGGGTCTCCCAAAAAGAGAGACCCAGAACAATAGTTCTACTAAACCCCAATTTATTCGTAACCCGATACTCGGGAATCATTTCACTTTACAGTTGTCTTTGAAATTTCGGTACCCATTTTCCTTTGCGAAGATCATCTTATCGGTTTTCCGCATGACTTTTCACAGAGGAAATGGGAACCGAAGCCTTTAACACATTAGTAACTTGATTTTCATTTGGTTTCAGGTGACCTACAGGATTTGATTGCAAGATGGGGTGAATTTGGAGAGTGCAATTGGACATATGTCAAAAAGGCTTGGACATATGTCCAGATGGCAAATTTCTTTGGTTGAAATAAAAAAAGGGGCTTCCGAAGAAGCCCCTAGATCAAGAGCACCTACAATCCCATTCTTTGGGAGAAGCCTCATCCTTTGATGAGGACAATTCTTGTAAATCAGGAGAAGTACCAGAATAAAGGCCACACACCGTCCAGATCCCACCCCCGGCTTGATTCCATTTGTTTCGTGTTTTTTTCTGGCTTAATGTAGTTACCCACAGGAGCAGCATGAGGGTTACCAGTTGGCTGATGGGTCGACTTAGAGGCAGTTGTGGATCCGTTGTTTTTATTGGAAGGCTGGGAAAAGGGTTTCCTCTTCCAGAACCCATTTGACTTTTTAGACATGATGATTGTGATTTTAGGGTAACTTGATATGCGATTATGGGCAAAGTTGGAGCAGGGAGGAGGGCCACAGCATCCATCCTGATTTATTACAACCCTCGCTCCCTATTCAACTCCCCGACTTTATGCAATTGGCTTTTGGGCAGAAAATCCAATTATTGGTGGCTGTTCCATTAGATCGGCCCAGAAAGAGTTATGTTGTTGACTGGGTGCCAAATAGGGGCCTTCCCAGGTAAAGTTGCTGAACCCAACTTCTTCAAAGACAGATTCGTAGGTGGAAGTCGACAAGTAATAGTTATTGAAGTGAAAGCGGGAACCATCATCATTAAAGAAGGTATAACGTATGGCATCTCCTTCCTGACGATCCATGTTACAATACTTTACAAATCCATAATTGATATAGGAGTGATAGTAGCGAGGGTGGTTGGCTGGGTTATCATTCATCCCCAAAAATCGCCCTCCGGGTGTCAATTGTTTATAGGCAGCTCGGCAGAAAGCCACCAGTTCCTCCCTGGTTCTGGCATAATTCAATAAGTACATAGCCGTAACTATATCAAACTTACCCAAGACAGGTAACTTAGCCACATCATGCACCAGGTAGCGACATCCAGTAAATCGATCCCACTCATTCTGTTCGGCCAATTCGATCATCTCCGAGGATAGGTCGACTCCCAGCACCTGCTTTGCGCCAGCTCGCTTCAACTTTCGAGTGTAATGGCCCTCTCCGCAGGCTAAGTCTAAAATTACCTTTCCGTTGAGGTTGCGAGCCATGGAAAATAAGGTATGCTCTTCTACATATTTCCGAAAAGACAACTTTTTTGACTGTTGGTATTTCTGGGCTATCGCCTCGTATTCAGCTCTGTACGCAACCATGATCCTTAATTTTAGTGAATGAAATGGTGTTTTAAATTGGATTAAGTGGTTTTGATTTGTTGAGGTGTTGATACAAAGGTGTACCCATTGAGCAGGGCACTTTTGTACGTATGTTTTCATTTTTTGGAAATATGTCTAAATTTTATTTTGCCATATAAATTACGCACCCAATTTATTGCTGTTTGACAAGCGAAAATACCCCTTTTATATGGTAGGGTTGACTCTAGAGATATAAGAATACCTACCCTGGATTCGGGAGTAATCGGTAGCCCTCCTCCGGCTTTACCCCTTCCACTAAACCAAAAATTGGGTCGTCACCTTAGTGTAAACGAAGGGTTCTTAGTACATCAATTAATGCTTGAGTATATGTTGGAGCCAAATTCTAGCTCGGCTTACATCCAATTTTTTTTGGAAATAGAATGCTATGCGGAGCCCGGCAAGTCTCAGGTAATGAAGTACGGAAAACAGCCACATTTAAGGTGATAATCTGTTGAATTGCGATTTACTATTGGAGCAAACCCATTGCGGCTCCCGGGGAAAATGGGTTTATAGATCCGGTTTTTCCTTTATTGAGACATAAGTCCAAAATTTAGAGACATACGTCCAATAGGATCCTAAAAAAGGTTGACAACTTTAGGTCAGTGAAAAAAAATTAGAAATGCATCATTCCAGGAAACTATGAAAACACTAGAAATAGTTCGGCAAAAAGCAACGGAAATCCTTGAAGGATTACCGGGCAATCTTTGCTATCACAATTTCCAACACACCCATGAAGTAGTAGAAGCAGTTCAGCTCATCGGACGTCGCTCTGGGCTTTCCAAGTCGGAGATTGAAATTGTGGAAATTGCTGCCTGGTTGCATGGTCTAGGGTTTATTCATGCGTATAAAGGTTATGAAGAGTACAGCGTGACTATCGCTATTGAGCTATTGGAGCATCTTGGAATGGATCAGCGAAAAATAGATTCGGTTGTTGGATGTATTCGAGCTACTAAATGGTCTGTACAGCCTTCAAATCATATGGAAGCAGTAATTCGAGATGCTAATTTCTATTACCTGGCCAGTCCTGAATTTGTAGAAAAGAGCCTGCTGCTTCGCAAAGAGTGGGAACGCAAGCTGGGGCGCGTTTATTCCAATAAGACCTGGTGGACTTTAAATATTCGTTTTTTTCGTGCCCAGTGCTATTTCACCCACTATGGACAGCAGGTTTTAGAAAGAAGAAAACGCAGAAATCTTAGATCGGTTACGCTTCGGAATCCCACACCGGATCATATTCAAAGCCGGTATATCGGACCCGAGCGGATTTCGGCCACTAAAAGAGCCTGAAAAAAGGAATTTTATTTAGTTCAAGATAACGCGATTGAGATCATATTACCATGACCCTGATGAGGGAAATATTCATCCGCCTAAACCCAAAATTTGTGTTGCAGTCATTCTCCTCTGGTAAGAGTCAGAATGAAAGGGACTACTGAAATAATTGCTGGTGCAGTCAATAGATGGATAGGAAAACAATACACACTAAAGCCCGGCTGCCCCGTAATTCCATGAACAGTTAGCGAAAAGTAGTCTCGGCCCTCTTCCTGATTTTGGGAGGAGGGCTTTTTCATTGAGCTGATTCTGTAAAAAGCCCACGAACAATACCATTTAAAGCTGAAAATAGTCTGTCCCTTAAAAAAGCATTTCTTGATACGGTTTACTGTCCTTCATCTTGCACTTATCGTCAGGGCAGATCAAGTTTGGCTGTTTTCTCATTTTTAAATTAGGTCATTTTAAACTTGGGTCAGTGTAAAATAGTAAAGCGGCCTGTATACTAATGTCGACTATAGGGGCAGTATGTAACCACTCGGAGGCACAGTTTCAAATTCTACAGAACAACATAGAGCGATTTAACATTTATCCAGTCGGATGGATGCTTGTTACGCATATGGCTAAAATAGCGGGCAGATACGGTTCCTTTTTCTTATCTTTTCAACTGAATTGTAACCTCAATTTTGGCTCCATGCCGGCAAGAATTTTGGTAGTGGACGATGAGAAAAATGTCCAACGTCTTTTCGAGCAGCGCTTTCGTCGAGAACGCAAAAAAGGCCTTATTGAATTTGACTTTGCCTTTTCTGCCGAGGAAGCTCTATCCTATTTGGAACGCACTGATACCGATAGATTGGCTTGGGTGTTAACAGATATCAATATGCCTCAACAGAATGGGCTGGAATTATTAGCGCAGCTACGCTTGAAATACAAAGACCTTCCTGTAATGATGGTTACTGCCTACAACGACGAAGACCGTCGTAGAGAAGCTCAGGAGTTAGGCGCTAAAGGTTATCTTACCAAACCCATTGATTTTAAAGGGTTAAAAGCCAAGATTCTGGCTTAGATCTTTACTCCCAGTCTAAGGGCTCATGTTAACATCTTTTCACAAAATATTTATTTGCTGCTGTTTGCTCACCCTATGCCTTTCCTGGTCCTACAGTCAAGAAGGCAATCTGGATCAACTAAAGGAGCAACTGACAACCAGTGAAGGACTTGCCAGGTTCGACATCCTATATCAAATGGGTGAGCTTGAACGGGAGGATCGCCGCTACAAAAGGGCTGCCAGATATACGGAAGACGCCCTTGAAATAGCTCGGAGGCTTGATAATCTGGATGCCGAACTCAATGCGCTCGAGCTGTTGGCTTCTATTTACCAGCGCGACAATCGACAAAGAAAATTCGTAGAAACGGAACTGGAATACCGAAAACTGAAAGGGAAGATCGATCAGCAGTTGCTATCCCAGGAGGTGAATACGCTACAAAGCGAGTTGGACTCTCTGGATGGTGAACTATCGCTTTCCGAACAACAAAAACTGCAACTCCAGGTAGAAAAAGAGGGGATCATGGATGAAAAAGAGGATATCCTCAGCGAGAAAAATACAATCGCCAATCGACTGGAGCTAACCCGAGAGGAAAAACTGCTCAAGGAAAGGGAACTGGAACGCGTCCGCCGTAAAAGAGCCGAACTGGAGAAAAAAGCTCAGGAATTAGAGAATGAAGCCTTGCGGAATCAGATGGCCGTTCAAGCCAAAGAAATTGAAATCAGTCGCTATGAAGCCCGGGTACAACAGCAGAGGCTTGCTCAATCCCTTACTGCTGCACTTTTAGTTTTGGTAGCTCTAGTCGCCATCTTCTTATGGTATGCCTTGCGAGAGCGAAGAAGGCGAACCGAAGAACGCATAAGTATGCAAAAGCAATTACTCATGCAGGAAAAACTGGCCTCACTTGGCCAGCTTACCGCTGGTATAGCCCACGAAATAAAGAATCCGCTAAATTTTGTCAATAACTTTGCAGAAGGATCTGCAGAATTGTCGGAAGAACTTGCCGAACTGCTGGAAGGTCGGGAAAAGGAGATGTCTTCAGAATACTATGAGGACCTCAAAGAGCTAACTACGGAGCTTAAACAAAATGCTTCAGATATTTTGTCAAACGGGCACCGGATGGATCGCATTGTGCATGGGATGATGGAACATGCACGCGGTGAAAAAGGTGTAGCCCAACCCGCTGACATCAATTTGCTCATTGAGGATGCCATCAATCTGGCTTACCACGGTTTTCGCGCAATCGAGCCGGAGTTTAATATCACAATCGAAAAACGATTCGAATCGTTCATTCCCAAAATCGAGCTTGTCAGCCAAGATATTTCTCGAGTCTTTCTCAACTTATTCAATAATGCCTGTCATGCACTCCACCAAAAACAGCAAACCAACACACAGGAATACGAACCCATCCTTAGAATAACTACCCGCTACGAGAAAGAAGGTGTCACCATAGAAGTTTGGGATAATGGGCCTGGAATACCGACAGATATTCGAGATAAAATTTTCACCCCATTTTTCACTACCAAACCTACCGGTCAGGGCAATATCGGACTCGGACTTTCCATCAGTCACGATATTGTAGTAGAAGGGCATGCCGGGGAACTAAAGTTCGATAGCATTCCCGGAGAATATGCTTGCTTTCTGGTCTTCTTGCCTCGATACTCTAAAACGTCTAAAGAGCGAAAAAAAAGTAAACCAGTGAGCGTCTAAGCCTGCGCAAGTATTTGGTAAGGAGCTCCAGGCTAAATTGGATGAAGCGGAATGTAAAAAGGCGATTGATTCCAATTATCTTTAACCAGGGCAAGCTTCCTGATTAGTCTATTAAACTCTTAATTTATTCAGGGGATTAAGTGAGTATGGGTAAGATACTTGTTTATGATCTCGAACAGGCCCGCCGTGTTACCAATGGCGATTCCTGCTTCGAACACCTTGATTCAAAACTTTCGCGCTGTACATGGAAGCCAAAATTTTGGTAGTGGATGATGAACCGCAGGTGGAGCGGCTACTTCGGCAACGGTTTCGACAACAAATCAAGCAGGGGGACTATCATTTTGTGTTTACTACCAGCGGGAAAGAAGCTCTGGATTTGTTAGAAAAAGAGGCAGACTTTGACATTGTCCTAAGTGATATCAATATGCCTCAAATGGATGGTCTCACTTTCATAGGAAAATTGCGCGAAAGCTTTCCTCAGACCAAAGCAGTAATGGTTTCGGCTTATGGGGATATGAACAATATTCGCGCTGCTATGAACCTGGGGGCTTTCGACTTCGTAACCAAACCGATCAATTTTGAAGACCTTGATGCGACCATAAAAAAAACCCTGGAGGAGGTCCAAATTGTTCAACAAGCCGCCCGGGCCCGGGATCTTGAACTAAACAATGAAAAACTGAGGGAATTAGACCGGGTAAAGTCGACCTTTTTCACCAACATTTCCCACGAATTCCGCACCCCACTAACAGTCATTAGTGGTATGGCGGAGCAAATTGAGCAAAAACCGGACCTATGGATGGTTCAGGGCTTGCATATGATCAAGCGCAATAGTACTGGGCTTCTGAATCTGGTAAACCAAATACTGGATCTGGCCAAATTGGAGTCCGGCAAACTGAAGTTAAGTTTAGTGCAGGATGACGTGATCCCCTACCTAAAGTATCTGGTTGAATCGTTTCGAACGCTGGCTGCCTTGAAAAAGATCGCGTTGGAATTTCAATGCTATCCGAATGACCTACTGATGGACCACGATTACGAACGCATCCAGTGGGTGGTTTCAAACCTAATTTCCAATGCGATCAAATTTACCCCCGAGGGAGGTTCAATAGAAATTGAGATTAACCAAAAAAGGAAAGCGAATTTTCCGGAAACTACTGACCTTCCTACTCCAGAATTACTTTTTATTAAAGTCACTGATACTGGAATTGGGATTCCAAGTGCACACATTCCATTCTTGTTTGACCGTTTTTATCAAGTTGAATCCAAAGAAAAGGAAATAGCACATCCGGGGCAGGAAGGCTCCGGCATTGGCCTTGCTTTGACCCGGGAGTTGATCCAATTAATGGAGGGTACTATCTGGGTGGAAAGTGAAGAGGGAAAAGGTACGACCTTTAGAGTAGCCCTGCCTATTCGTAGAGAGGCTGATCCTCCAATAGACCCGATTCATTTCCAGGCGCCTATCCCTGAAGAACCTGCATTGCAACCCAGCACTGAATCCGCTGCGGAGGAAGGCCGTATACGAGTGCTACTAGTGGAAGATAATCCAGATGTATTGACCTACATTCGGTCCTGCCTGGAAGAATCATATGAGTTGTTTGAAGCTTACAATGGAAAGGAAGGGCTGGAGATGGCAATCCAGGAAGTACCAGACTTGGTAGTGAGCGATGTGATGATGCCGGAAATGGATGGTTTTGATCTCTGTAAAGCGATGAAGGCTGACATTCGAACCAGTCATATTCCGCTTGTATTGCTTACAGCCAAAGCTGATCAGGAAAGCCGGATTTCGGGTTTAAAACGAGGAGCTGATGCTTACCTGGCGAAGCCGTTTAATCGGGAAGAATTACTAGTCCGGCTCGAACAATTACTGGATAACCGAAAAAAACTACAAGCTCGGTATCGAAATGTAGAAGAATTAGAACCCTCGGAAGATGAAGCCATACAACAGGAAGATGCTTTCCTGGCACGTATACGTGAGGAACTGGAAAAAAATCTGGACGACGAAACACTGGGGATATCCGGCTTGGCAAGGGCTATCGGGGTAAGCAGGGCTCAATTACATAATAAGGTGAAAGCGCTAACCGGACATTCCCCTTCCGTTTTTGTCCGAACCATTCGATTACATAAGGCGAAGGAATTGCTGCGAACTACAGACCTAAACGTAACCCAAGTTGCTTATGAGGTCGGATTTCGAGACCCGGCTTATTTTTCAAGAACGTTTTCAGAAGAATTTGGGCATAGTCCAAAGGAAGTTCGGAAATAAAGATTGGCGATTGGGTTTATATGCAACAAGAAAAACAGCGGGGCATTTTTCAATGACGATGAGCTAATAATCGCCTAATGACCTATTTCCTTCCCTTATTTTCTTTCTTTTTATTTATCTCCATCGCTCCTGTGCAACCGCTGCAAAAGATTGACGGCACTACTATAGCCCCCCTTGCTTTGGACAATCGAATTCGGTTTCTAATGGCGGAAGCACGCGTAACCGGACTGGCCGTCACCATCTTGAACAATAATCAGATCGCCTATCAGAAAGCCTTTGGCTTTAGCCATCATCCTTCCAGAGATACGCTCCGTACTAATCATTTATTCTATGGCGCCTCCTTCAGCAAAGCCATATTTGGGTATATAGTAGCTGTACTAGTGGATCAAAAAATCATCGATCTGGACCGCCCACTCATTCAATATTTGGACTTCACTCAGCTTGAATTTGAAAAGGCGTGGCGAGGCTATTCGGACCTTAGATTGGATGAGCGACACCAACAAATTACCGCCCGCATGTGCCTCTCGCACACAACGGGTTTTCCAAATTGGCGTTTTTTAACCGCTCAAGGTTTTGATCCCAATGGACGATTAGAGATCCATTTTGAGCCTGGATCCGAATACTGGTATTCAGGCGAAGGTATTCTGTTACTTCAGTATGTTGTAGAGCACCTGACTGGAAAAGGATTAGAGCAATTGGCACAAGAATTACTATTTGGGCCACTGAAAATGGAGAATACCAGCTATCGATGGCAAAAACGGTTTGAGGGTAACTATTGCAATGGGCATACTATTTCGGCGGAGGTGTTGCCCAAGGACAAGGAAGATGAGGCTAATGCAGCTGGATCTTTGGAAACTACACCAGAGGATTATGCCCGCTTTTTCGCACATATCCTGGACCTAACGGAAACAGATTCACCCATCACCACATTATTGTTCGCGCCCAATATCCGCATCCGATCCAAGGCTCAGTTTGGTCCGAAATCCAGAGTGCCAACTACTGAAAATGATTCTATAAAACTCAGCTATGGATTGGGATGGGGGCTACTTCAAACCCCGTACGGGTATGGAGCCTTTAAAGAAGGCCATGGAGAAGGCTTCCAGCACTACTCCATTCTATTTCCAGATCGGGATTTGGGAATCATCATCTTTTCCAATAGCGACAATGGCGAAGGGATTTTCAAAGAACTTTTAGAAATAGCCATAGGAGACATTTATACCCCCTGGAAATGGGAGAATTATATTCCGTATACTGAAAAGTAAGCCTTTGAGGAATAAAGGATTGTAATTTCGTGCTACCCGACCTAACTATTTCGTTTGTTCAAAAAGTAAATTCATGAACACCTATATCGAAAGCATCAAAAATGTCATATCCAAGGGAAACACCCTGGAGGTTTTAAAAATGATGGAGAACTCCTATCCGAATTCCACCGAATTGATGATGCTTCGCTCGAGGTACAATTCTTTGATCAGTGAGGGGATCCGAGGATCTATCTCTTTAGAGGGTCGAACGTTGGAACTCGAACAGATTCGATCCTATTTGCTAAACATGTTGGACAGTGCAAGCAGGGAATCTAGAGAGTTAGTGGGCACATTATGGCAGCAGAGTTATGCCAGAAATGAAATCATCTACCAGGAAATGAAAATGGTAGAGGAGGAGTTAATCGTACATGATTGTTTCTTTTTGCGAGAACGAGAACACAAGTGGGAAAAAGGTATCGAGTACTGCTTGAAAAATAATGTAAGAACATCCGTAAAGTTGATTCTGGCTGACCCAAAATCTTCGGCCTATAAAAACCGAAAAAAACAGTTGGGTATTACCGACCCTAAAAAAGAGCTATCTGAGCATTTTGAAAAAGGAAACGAAGAGTATGACTTCAGGTTTGAAATAAAATATACGAAAGAGCTTTTTACAGGTCCATTCGTTCTTATTGACGGAAAAAGGCTGTTCATGGGGTTATTTTTGCCCTCGATCCACGTCGAGGATGCTCCATTTCTCCAGTTTTGGAAAACCAATTCTGGAAATGCGGTATTCAAAGGGGTTAAAATCTGGTTGGATGAAGTGCTGGATACCAATGGAAAGGCTAAGGGATTTTCCTAATCAGATTAATCCCCTTTCAACCTTGGTTTGATTGTTTTTGCTGCCTAGCCATTTGTGAGGGGCGCATTTTGCAGAAGGAAAAAAGATTGCTCTCTGGAGATAGCCTGCCTTAATGTCGGTATTCCATAGCTTGAAGGAACATTTCCTTCCTCGGGAAATTCATACGCCTGTCCAAATTTCGGCCAGGTCTTATTTGTTCATACCGCCAAAAATCATATGTGTAGCTTTATCAAAACCATTCCGTAAGCACTCTTTCTTTTTCCTAGGAAATAGACGAGATGGTCCAAATAGGTTTAGATAAAAAATAGTTTATATAGTTAGTATTACTAACTACCTTTGCCTAAGAATAAATTGGCACAGAAGGCTTGTCCTAAAAAGTTAGTACTCCAAATTAAATTAATCCAAATCCAAGATCATGAATTTTTTTATTGCATTCTTCCTGTTTGGTTTCAATACCATACCATCCAATCCAGTCTATACCGATGGGTTAAACTACCAAGGAGCTGATTTTACGATTCTTCATACCCGGGTTACCCACCAAGCAGAACTGGGCATGACCGTTTGGGAAATTCAGGTAAAAGGAAATGCCGGGGCTACCACTCCTGAGCCAGCAGGCAAACTGGATGGAGCACCCGTACTTGGTTATGTTTTTCCAACCACATTAGCACCAGCAACGGTTGGATTCGGCGATGTCGAGGGTATTCTGGCGTTGGCCCTTACGTCCCATCCGGATTTTGATGATACGCCCTTGTGGGATGAGAACAGTGATACCGTATTTGATAACGATGGCGCGGTCTGGCATCCCCACTGGGTAGTTTTGCAACAAGATACTCGTGTCAAGGGAGGGCTTTCGGTAGTCCAGTTTACTCCGGGTGATACGTCCGTCAAGTTACCGCCAACTAATCCTGGTATGCCTATGTACATGGATTCTCCCGGGTTTCCCGTCGTGGTTCAGAACGATGTGATCCGGGTAACCGTACCGGATTACCGGATTAATCACCAATTGGATTTCAAGTTTGATGCTGTCACCTGCTACCTACAGGTAAATACCAGTAACGACAATGTACCCATGTTGGGAGTGTACGAGGTTTACCACATAGGGAGTGGAGATTTGTCCCTGCCCTATGCCGTTACTAAATAAGTAGAAGAAAAAAATTTCGACTATTAAATTAGGACTACTAACTTAGCCTGCAGTTGAACACTGCAGGCTTTACTTATGGAAAATAAAAGCGTTTTTGATCCGGCGGTCCAAGCCGGGGATCTGCAAAGCAAGATCGTTGCAGGTTTGGAACGGCTTTCTGAAGTTTTTCGGGTATTACTTTGGGATCATGCAAAGGCCATTGGATTGAGTCCAATGCAAATCCAATTACTCATCTTCCTGGTACATCACAAAGAAGAGTTGAGCCATGTCACGCATCTGGCAAAGGAATTCAATCTGTCGAAACCAACCATTAGTGAGGCCATACGAGTGCTGGAGAAAAAAGAATTGATCAAAAAAGTTCCTTCTACCTCGGATCGCAGGGCTTATTCCATTTTCCTTTCTGAAAAAGGTCTGGATGTGGTGAACCGGGTACGATCGTTTGCTAATCCTATCCGGAAAAAAATTAGTCGCCTGGATCCGAAACATCAAGAAATTTTATTTATCTCTTTGTCAGAACTCATATATGCGCTGAACAAGGCTGGTATATTACAAGTGCAACGCATCTGTTTTGGATGTCAGTTTTATGAAAAGAGGCAGCAAAAGCACTACTGCCGTTTTTTAAAAATGGACCTGGCAAAAGAAAACATTCGGATTGATTGTCCGGAGTTTGAGGCAAAATAGTACCCTTCATATTATTCAAGTTTCCAAATATGTGCCTTATTTCGTCTCTTTATTATTTGACATCTGCTATTGTAGAGCAGGTTTAATTTGTAGCAAATGACTGGGAAGTTGCGTGCTTTTTATATCTCCTTTTTTGCGCTAGTCTTTATGCTAAGCTCTTGTAATCAAAGGCTACGGAGCATACAAGAACTAGTCCAGGGAACAATTAATCATGAGTTAAACCCATATCAAAAGGTCCCCCTTGGAGCATCCCTTTCCTTTGCTACCGTCAAAAAATGCAGGGTAGATGTGGAAGTGCTTGGAAAAATACCTATCAGGCGGTCCTATTCAGAATTCACTCAGAACCACGAGGTTGCTGTAGTCGGATTGTATCCGGGGCGAACCAACAAGGTTGTTGTCAGCCTAACCACAGAAAATAATCGGACTTTTCAGGATACACTGGAAATCGAAACCTTTCCATTGCCTCCAAGTTTTCCAACTATTGAGGTCGTTAAAGCAGATCGCTCAAAGATGGAACCGGGTTTGCATCTAATCGATATGCTCGTTGCCAATAATGGTAAATTCTTGTCCTACACGATCCTGTTTGATGACGAGGGAGAAGTGCGTTGGTACATGGATATGAGTAGCAATGGTCAGATCACTTATTCGGCCCACCGTATCCAGAACGGAAATTGGCTATACCTGAATTGGATCGATTTACAAGAAGTGAACGAGCTTGGCCGACTGGAGCGAAAGGATCAGATGTGGGGACATGCCGGAAATCACGAGCTTATTGAATTGAATGATGGAAACCTACTCATGGGCGGCTCCAAGAAAGATGCTGTGATCGTCCGGAATGGACAACCCGTGGCAACCCGTTTCGACCACGTAGTAATCTGGGACCGATCTGGCCAGGGACGAATGGTGCGGGAATGGGATATGGCCGAAGTCCTGGATGTTGATCGGTCTGTTTATCCGCCTGATTATTCATTGGATTTTGCAGCTGATTGGTTCCATCTCAATTCGATAGCCCTAAACCCCAAGGACAACAGCCTGCTGGTATCGGGTCGGAATCAGGGGGTAGTCCACGTAGATCAAAACAATACGCTTCAATGGATTTTGGCCCCACATCGCAGTTGGGGCAAAGCAGGACGGGATCGTAAGGGTGTCAATACCACCGACTATTTATTGACTGCCATAGATGCCGACGGCAATCCGTATCCAGCCTCCGTTCAAAACGGACTCCAGACTGGCTCATACTTTGAATGGCCAACGGGTCAGCATGCCGCCCAATGGTTGGATAATGGAAACGTGCTCCTTTTTGATAATGGGTTAATGCGCAATTTTAAAACAGGGCCGACGTATTCCAGAGCTGTAGAATATAGTGTTAACCCTCAAAAGAAAACCATACAACAAGTCTGGGAATACGGCAAAGAAAGAGGACTGGAGTTGTATTCACCAATCACCAGCGAGGTAGATCCACTCCCTCAAACAGGTAATCGGTTAATTACGGCTGGCAATGTCCGTGCCAGTGCACTTCCACCCCATGCCAAATTGGTTGAAATAACCTATCCAGACAACCGGGAAGTATTTGAAGCTCACATTTACTTTAAAGACGCATTGGGTACGAAAGAAAAATCCTGGGCACAATTTGATTTGGTCTTTCGTGGTGCGCGATTTGATTTTTGAGTTCATCTACACTTTGAATAACGGCTTGGTAAGTCCCTCGATAATAGCCCCTCATCATCAATGAACGAACCCGGCAAGCAAAGCAAAAATTTCGACCCAATTGCAGAGGATTATGCGTTTTTTGAAAACCATTCTACTGAAGCTGACCAAGATCTTGATAGCTACTTAAAATATTGTAAAAACCAGTGGAAATCGGACGTCCCTTTCCATTTTCTCGATTTTGGCTGCGGAACGGGAAAATTCACTGATAGGCTCCTGAAGGCATTGCAAGTGGAGCAGGATTTACTCCATATTACGTTGATTGAGCCTGGTAGTATCAGCCGTAATGTAGCAGTTCAAACATTGAAAGTACACACCCAACAACCGGTTCGTCATTGCCGCCAACTATCCGATTTACCAAGGGGAACATGGAACCTGATAATAGCTAACCATTCCTTGTATTACGTCCGAAATTTGGTTGTTACCCTTGTCCAGCTAAAGGAGAGGTTAAAGCCGAATGGACAACTTCTGGTTACCATGGCCGGAAGCGATAATCAGTTGATCCAGTTTTGGCAACAGGGTTTTCAATTACTGGATATACCTATCCCCTATTCTACAGCCG
The DNA here is from genome assembly GCA_964641965.1 of uncultured Saprospiraceae bacterium. GTDB lineage: Bacteria > Bacteroidota > Bacteroidia > Chitinophagales > Saprospiraceae > JAJDFU01. Next base: position 39,437 of record CAZXLD010000029.1, read on the forward strand.
ATGACCTATTAGCCGCTCTAGAAAAGCTGGGCTATCCATTTAAGAGGCAAAAAGTAGCCTATTCTATTCAGTTTTCAGATTGTAAAGCAAATAGAATGCACCTATTACGCTTTCTTTTTGCACAATATTTAAATACGCTGGACGAAGCTATTGCATTACGTTTTTTCGATTCCTTCGTGGTGGGAAACGAAATCCGAATTGAAACCAAACACGATTTAATGGTTATCCAAAATTAAGTTCAATGGATTAACCAAGGTACCGGATGCCAAAGATGGTCAGGTCATCATTTTGGGGTGCCCCATCTACAAAACGACTCACATAGCTTTCAAGACCAAAAACGAGGTCCTCCATCCGGTCGTGGCTACATGCTCTCAGATAGCTTTGGGTCCGATCTTCACCCAACATTTCTTGGTCCCCTCGAGTAGCTTCGGTCACTCCATCGGTATATAGGATTAGGGAATCACCAGGTTCTAACTGCAATTCTCCCAGGTCGTAGCTGCTATCTTCAAATACACCCAATAGAGTACCGCCAGAGGGTAACTTCAAAAGTTGGAATTCCGACCCTTGTAAAGCTACAAAGGGTGGATTATGGCCACCATTGCTAAATCGAAGCTTCCCGGTTTTCACATTCAATACCCCTCCAAATGCGCTGACAAACATCAGGTCATCGTTTTTCTTGGAAAGTCGGTGATTAACGGTCGAGAATACATCCCGGAAATCGGTGCGGTCACTAACAGTGAGGCGGAGGGAGGTAATGATACGTGCCATGAGCAAGGCAGCCGGCATTCCCTTACCAGAAACATCACCAATGGAAAAATAAATATGCTCATGGTCCAGTGCCAGGGCATCATAAAAATCACCGCCCACCATGCGGGCCTGGTTGATGAGTCCAAAGGCTTCTACTTCAGGCCGGTTAGGGAATAGGTTGGCTCCGTCCGGAACCATATTAGCCTGGATTTTTCCCGCTGTTTCCAACTCTTTTTCCAGATGCTTGTACTTCAACTGCTCTTCTACCTCACGGATCAAAGCAAAATTGGTACGCCGCAGCCGTTGTGCCATCATATCCATCAAATTGCGGATCCCCTGGCGACTGGTAGTCATTTTTTGCCAAAAGACTTCCTTCGGGATGCACAGTACCTTAGAGGTAGCTTTTGCCTGTGCAAGAGCTGAAGTTGGAATGCCCATGACCAGGGACATTTCGCCTAAGCACTCACCCACATCTATTGGAATCGCAATTTGAGTTCCGTCTTTTTCCAAAACGACTTCCAACATCCCTTCCAACAAGAGAAATAGATTATCATTTTGCTCTCCCTTGGTAATAAGGATTTCGCCAGGGCTTAAGGACAGAATAGGGCTCGCTTTGTAAATTTGCTGAATTACCTCAAGGTCGAAGTCCTTAAAGATCTTGTAGGTATCAATGGATTGAGCAAACAAGGTAGCGTCCATGAGAAAGTTTACACTTAGAGTGTATGGAAATTGGACCAATCGTTAAGTTGAATTACCGCCAAAACGCATTACAACTGATCCAACGGGTAATTTACGGTGCTATCTTGGTTTTCAAAGGCTTATTTAGGGCTTTTTGCACATTAGAGGTATTGTTGCAGTACTAACTGGACGAAAGAATTGGAGCTATATTTCGTATATGAAATTTTATTCTATGGACCAGCTTCCCATAATCGAAAATGTTTCGTTGGCCGGCAGTTGTAAGCCCCGAAATGCCGGCTATTGTTCATCCCAATTCTTTCCTGCCATTATAAAATCGGGAAGTACTATTGGCAGGGCTGGTCTCCGGGCTCAATCTTTACTATCTTATCTTAGCGAATAACGTAAACTAAAAGAGAAAATATCACAAATGAAACCAACGCTATTGATCCTAGCTGCCGGATTAGGAAGCCGGTATGGCGGAGTAAAGCAAATGGACCAGGTAGGCCCCTCCGGTGAAAGTATTATCGATTATTCCATATATGATGCCATCCAGGCAGGCTTCGGGAAAGTCGTTTTTGTTCTCAACGAAAAGATCATTGACGATTTCAAAGCTATCTATCAGCCTCGATTAGCTGGAAAAATCGAAACCGAGTACGTCCTCCAACGCCTTACGGATATTCCCGAAGGAGTTAATGTACATCCGGATCGAGTGAAGCCCTGGGGAACCGGACATGCTGTTTTGGTTACGAAAGAAGTCATTCAGGAACCATTCGCCGTTATCAACGCCGATGACTTCTACGGACAGAGCGGTTTCAAACTAATTGCTGATTTTCTCTCCAACGTTTCCAATGATTCCGCCGACTATGCGATGGTGGGTTACGTATTAGAAAATACCTTGTCTGATCATGGTACCGTAAACCGAGGGGTTTCAGTAGCCGAAAATGGTTTACTAGTAGATGTAGTTGAGCGACTGAGCATTCATCGGCAAGGAGATAAAGCGGTCTTTGAGGAAGACGGAGAAAAGAAATCTATTGACCTGGACTCCGTAGTCTCCATGAACTTCTGGGGATTCACTCCCAAGTATTTCGAGCAAAGCGGTTCGGATTTCGAAACATTCCTGCAAGAAAAAGGCGGAGCACTCAAATCTGAATTCTTCATTCCGCTTACGGTCAATAAACTGATCAAAGAAGGTGAAGCAACCTGTAAGGTCTTGACCAGCCATGATAACTGGTTTGGAGTTACCTACAAAGAAGATAAACCGATAACCGTTGCCAAGGTCCGTGAGCTCGTTGACCAAGGAGTATACCCAGAAAATTTATGGGTAGAAACGGTGGCATAAGAAATGATTGAAGGCATCCTGAACGGTTCTCGTGTTTCGAATTGATGGGCTTACTGGAGAACAAATCTGGCCAATCGATCAACCGTTGCGAGTTAGCCGATTTGGAGCGGGGAACATCAATGATACCTTTAAACTAAAAGGGAACGCTGCCAGCTATATCTTACAACGAGTTAACCCGAAGGTATTCCATATAGATTCGTTGGTAGCGAATTACGATCAATTAATACCCGCTATTCGAGCTTACCAACGAGCACAAAAGGTCAAGCTGACACCATCCTTTCAGGATACCCTTTTCGGAAAGATACATTACAAGGATAAAGAAGGGGCAGCTTGGCGTTTAGTCGAATTCGTTGAAGGCGCAAAGACCTACGCTACGAGCAGAGAAAAAGGCCTGTCCCTTCAAGCTGCAACATCTATTGGAGGCTTCCAGCGGTTTTTAAACCGCTTGGAGCCTTCTTCTTTTCTGTATCCGATCCATCAATTTCATGCGCTGGACCACAGGAGATCCGTCTTTCAAAAAACGAAAACCACTGCTCCTGCCCATCTGTTAAACCAAGCTATTCCAGAGATTCAAGCACTGGAAAGCCAATGGTCATTGATAGACGAACTTAATTCACTGTTTTCCAAGCCATATGGTCGCCTTGCCCATAATGATGCCAAGTTGGAAAATATCCTTTTCGGAAAACAGCAAACTTTTGTCATTGACCTGGATACCGTAATGCCTGGTCATCTGGCATTTGACTACGGTGATTTGGTTCGAACACTGGTTTGCGCAGTTAAGGAAGATGAAAAAGACCTTTCCCGCATTTCTGTAAGGCTCGACCACTTCGAAGCTCTTACGAAAGGGTATGTTCAGGCACTCAAGGGAAGTATCACGGTTGAAGAAAAAGAAAGCCTGCTGATGGGAGCCCTTTATATCCTGTTGGAACAAGCAATTCGTTTCCTAACCGATTTTTTGGCCGGTGACGTGTACTATAAAACAACCTATCCAACGCAAAATTTAGTTCGGGCCAGAAATCAGTTTACTTTTTTCAGACAGTTACAGCAATACCAAATCCAATTGGAAAAAATCGTAACCCGATATTCTCAATTCTAGATCGGATCGCAGGGAAGAGATTCCCTCATTCAATTGAGCGCACCACCTTCTGCACCATTGAGGCCATATACCTGGGCTCAAGCCATCGAGTCACAATCACCAGATCGTGCTCGCGATCAACAACGATGTAATTTCCTCCAAAGCCGGCTGCATAAAATACCGAATTCGGCACCCCTTCCATATGTCGACTGCCGTCCTGGGCATTGGTCCACCACATGTAGGCATAACTCTTGTTAGCAACGGAGGGAGTAGTGGCTTGCTTTATCCAATCCATTGATAGCAGTTGTTTCCCGTTCCAATTTCCGTCCCGAAGAAACAAAAGTCCGAATCGAGCGTGATCCAAGGTATTGATAAACAGTCCTCCGCCACTGTGTCCGCCACCACTCACCGACTGCATCATTTGGCCGTCCACATTTACAAAAGAATGGTCATAACCGTACCAACGCCAGGTAGTAGAAGCCCCGATCGGGTCCATGATCTTTTCTTTCAATACGACCGGTAACGGACGTCGCCAGACCTGGAGCAGAGAATAGGCCAGCACATTTACCCGTACGTCGTTGTATTCAAATGCCGTACCCGGCTCCCGAAGGGTAGGATTTTTCCAATCATCCGTGCCGCCTTCGCGAGGTGGCCGGTCAGCCCAGTCGTTCAGCCCGAAAAGGATGCCCGTCCAGTCGGAGGATTGGGTAAGGAGGTGCTCCCAAGTGATCTTTTGGTTGTGATCCCCTTCGAAAGTACCATCCCACACATACCTGGCTACCGGATCATCGGTAGTGATCAAGCCTTCGTCAGAGGCCAGGCCTGCTACGGTAGACAGGTAGCTTTTAGTCACGGAAAACGTCATGTCAACGCGTTCTACATCCCCCCACTGAGCAACGATGTATCCGTTCTTAAGAATAATGCCAGCAGGTTTCCCGCGGTCTTTGGTAGGGCCTAATAGCTTGTGGTAAGGCTCCCTGGCAAAACCCTTTAAAATAGCGATCTGTAAATCGTAATCGCCGCTATACTCATGCGATTTAGCAAAATCAATAGCTGCAGCAAGGGAGTCTGGGATAAAACCCATTTCGTCAGGCGCTCTGGTTTCCCACTGTCCTCTTTCCGGATAATAGTATTGAGCATAGAGACTAAAGCAAAAGCATAGGAAAAAAAAGGAGAGAAAAGGCTTGGGCATGAAATACGATTTAAACGGGAAGATAGTCAATTTGGGTAATGCCGGGACGGATACCGCCCAAAGGAACGATTGGCAGCAGGAGTATAAATAACGGGATTGAATGAGAACAAAGTCACATAGTCGGAGGGGTATAAATACTTATTTTGCGGATCCCAAATAGCGGTATCTATGTCAAAGACCCAGTTGATCACCAGAGACTATCTGGCTATCGAGCGCACCCGACTGGCCAATGAACGCACGTTCCTGGCGTATTTCAGGACATCTGTTGTCTTCCTGGCCAGTGGCCTGTCTGTAATCCAACTGAAATCACTGGAAGAGATCTATGAAATTGGTTGGGGACTAAGCGTATTGGCTCCCATTGTATTGACCTTCGGTTTGCTTCGGTTCCTGTATGTCAAACGGACAGTCAGGAAATTCTATAAGGAGACAGAAGGATAAGACGGTATTGCCTATACCGACCTGCAAGCGAGTATTGGTCAATCGATTCAAATGCGCTGACCTCCGGAAATATATTTTCCAACCAGGATCGCAATCAGAATGGTTAGATAGATCTGGCCGGAAAGGCTAACGAGAATAGCCAGAGACATAGCCGGTGCCGTAGCCGGTAAAATATCCCCATATCCAAGCGTAGATAGGGTCACAAAACTGAAATAAAGATATTGGAAGTTGCTTTCCTCCAGGGCAGACAGCTGAAGTGAATTGGGCTGAAAATGTTCCAGGAAGGAAAAAAGTAATGCACCAATGAGTCCAAGAATCAGATAGCCGACTATTCCACCCAGGATTGCGTTCGTGTCAACATGCCTGGCAGTCCAAACTGCCCGAATCAAAAGGGTGAGGAGGAAGAGAAAAAAAGAAAGCGAAAAAACCAGGCTTAAGAATTTGAACCCAATATGATCAGTCATTTCCCCTATCCAGAAAAATGCCAGCGTCAAAAAACTTAATACCAACCCTAAGTAAAGGCCTTTCTTGCTCTGAGTAGTGGTGTAGGATCCGGAGAACAACAGAAAAGTAAAACATATTTGATAAAATATGTTTTCCAAGTTGAAGAGAAGCCCTATTGCCGGGACGGATAGAATACCGATCAGAGCCATTAGCAGCAACAGATATTTGTTGGTTTGGATGTGATGGTCCGGGTTGTATTTAAAAAAGGCAGCCATTTTCAGGATTCACTTTTGAAAAACCAGATTACAAAACAATAATGTTGGATCGAACAACCTACTTTGTATCCACCATGTTAGATTATTGCTTGTCATTAAAATTGAACAAATAATGACGTTTGTGGAGATAAAAGGTGCAAAAATTCCTGCTCTGGGGCTGGGTACCTGGCGTTTGGAAGGAACTGATGCCAAAGATCTGGTTGAAAATGCACTCGAAATTGGGTATCGGCATATTGATACTGCGCAAATGTACGGCAATGAAAACGAGGTCGGTCATGCTATCCGAGGCTCTGGAGTGCCTCGGCAAGAACTGTTTATCACGACCAAGGTTACACTTGGCAACCTGGAGCGTACCAAATTTCATAAATCGGTAGAGGAAAGCCTTCGTAAACTGCGGCTGGAGCAGGTAGATCTGCTCCTCATTCATTGGCCCCACCCTCAGATTCGGATGGAGGACTATTTGGAAGACCTTGTCGCTGTTCAGGAGGAAGGATTGACCAAGCATATCGGCATCAGCAATTTTACTTCCATTCAGATCGCAAGAGCAGTTAATTTTGCGCCAAACCTGATCAATAATCAGATCGAGTATCACCCATTTATTGATCAACGTAAGGTCTGGAAGGCCTGTCGACAGCATGGTTTGACGCTTACCGCTTACAGCCCGTTGGCTCAGGGAAGGGTTTCTCAAAACCAGGCCTTGGCTACCATTGGGAGTAAATATGGCAAAACCTGTGTACAGGTCGCGTTGCGTTGGTTAATCCAGCAAGAAGGGGTTATTGCTATCCCCAAAACGGCTTCACTGAAACGGCTTCAAGAAAATCTGGAAATATTCAACTTCGAATTGGATCAAGATGATATGGCCCAGATTTTCGCACTTACCAAAGCAAATAACCGGCTCGTTAACCCGGGCCATGCGCCTGCATGGAATTGAATTGATTTCTTGGTGTGGTCATGTCGGGATGCAGTGACGCCAAATGATCAAAACATCCCGATACCAAGAGAGTTCAGCATCAATCCACTCGCTTTAGTTGTTCTGTCAGCCGTAGCAGGGCTTCGCTAATTCGGTTTTGTTCAACGCTGGACTCACTCGGAGAGAGAAGGCCTTTTATCTCCTGTTGATCGAGCCGATGTATGCGCTCCTGTAGCTGTAGGGCCGTCCGATGCAGCTCGGCATCACCCGTTGTCTCTTCCGCCAGCCGAGAGGCAGCTTCCTTCAACCGGCTTTCACTTATCAGTCGCTGAATGGTTGCGACGGGATCAGGATGCTCCCTTTGCCAATTCAGCAGGTAGATCTTGACGATCCAATACACATCGATCACCAGCCGGTAACTCCTTCCACGCGCTTTCTTCATGGGCTTATCTACGTTGAAATGATAGTTGAATATTTAAAACAAATTGTTTTAAATTGTGGTTCCAGTCAAGTAGTTCAACATTTCAATTACGAACTACCCAACATACTAGAGAAACCATCAATCTATGTTTGAACGAGCGATACTCCATCTCGATCTGGATGCCTTTTTTGCTTCCGTAGAGATCTTGAAGAACAGCGCCTTAAAAGGGAAACCTTTACTGATCGGCGGCAGTAGTGGCCGTGGCGTGGTGGCGTCCTGTAGCTACGAAGCACGCATATTCGGGATCCATTCTGCAATGCCTATGCGTATGGCCCTCCGCCTTTGCCCGGATGCGATCGTATTGCGGGGCGATATGGAATCGTATTCCAACTTTTCCAAGATGATTACCGAGATCATTGCAGAGGAAGCGCCTTTGTTTGAAAAAGCCTCTGTCGATGAATTTTACATAGACCTTACTGGAATGGATCGGCATTTTGGTTGCTGGAGGTGGTCGGGCGAGCTTCGAAAAAAGATTATTCACGAGACAGGACTCCCTTTATCCGTAGGTCTATCGGTCAATAAATTGGTCTCCAAAGTTGGTGCAGGGGAAGCCAAACCGAATGGGGCTCAGCTGGTGGATGCAGGGCGGGAAAAAGCCTTTTTGGCTCCGCTACCCGTGCGTAAAATCCCTTCGATCGGCAAGGCTACGCACCGGAAACTCAGCTTTATGGGCGTTCGCGATATCCGTACCTTAAGCCAGATACCGCCCCGATTATTGGAGCGCGAGTTTGGCAAACATGGACTTAGCCTGTGGAAGAAGGCCAATGCGATCGATAGCAGTCCGGTGGTGCCTTACCACGACCGCAAGTCGATCTCCACCGAACGCACCTTTCAAACCGATACGACAGATATTCGCTTTCTGCGTGACAAGCTAAGCGGGATGGTCAGCAAGCTGGCGTTTGAACTGCGCAACAGCCAAAAGCTCACCAGTTGTATTGCCGTCAAGTTGCGTTACTCGGATTTCAATACCTTCTCCCGGCAGCGACATATACCCTACACCGCCAGTGACACGATGATCCTCAGGCACGTGCACGAATTGTTCGATAAGCTATATGAGCGTCGCCAACTGGTGCGTCTCGTGGGCGTACGCTTCAGCGGCCTGGTACACGGCAGCCCGCAACTGGACCTGTTTGATCAGGATAAGAAAGATGAACGTCTGCTACAGGCCATGGATAAGATCCGCAAGCGGTTTGGGGCAAAGGCAGTGGGAACAGCGGCGGAGACGTAGATGCTTGGATGGAGTGATGCCTGGATGAGGTGTGGCTGACTTGCGGGTACCAGAAGGGGGGCTTTGTATATCCAACATACTGAAATATATACAAAACCCCTCAGCTCAATTTCACCACTGCCCAATACAACCGGGCATTTTGGGTCTCGGAGTCGATAATGAGCCAAGTCGCATAGCGGGATAATATTGGCGTCCGCATGTAAGGAGATCCCTTACGCTTAGCGGAGAGATACAGAAAGAGACTTTCTGTAAATGAATCCGACAAGTGCAGACAATGGCAATTCTACCCGATTCAGGGTGGTATGTGTATCTTACATTTGTAGTCCTCGCCTAAAGGCCCATACCCCCGTATGGACTCTTTTAAAAACCTCAGTTTACAGACTTTTACATGAACAGTAGAGATCAGTCCCTGGATATCTACAGGGAAGTATTTGAGACCTACCAGGAATTCTCAGGTACCGTAGTAGAGGCGCATATCAATCGCCTGCGTGAAATTGATAAAATCTTACCCCCCAGTTCTACTTTTTTCATCATTACCAACACCTCCAAGGGAACGTTCGAATTTGTCAGCAAGAATTTTGAATACGCCCTCGGGTTGGATCGCAAAAAGATGTTGGCCGAAGGAGTACCTTATTGGCTCAACCATATGCACCCGGAGGTATTGCCCACCTGGATTTCGATCCTGGGAGACCTCATGGATTACACAATGGTGAAGATTCCGGAAAAGGAGCGTATGCGCATCCAATATCAATGGACGTATAAGGTCAGAACCCAATCTGGTGCGTATGCCAACTTACTCGAACAAACAATACCCCTCTATCTGGATGGTGTAGGAAAGCCGATTATTGGATTAGCTCATTTGGCTGTGATCGGGTATGACGAGCCCTTACCACTGCGCTCAGCCGTGCGTCGGATGAACAACAATGATCAGTACGAAACACTTCGGGTTCGGAGCTATGATGCCCAGCAGTTGTTGTCGGACCAATTGACCGCACGCGAGCGTGACGTGATCCGCTTGCTTGCCCTCGGGAACTCCAGCAGGGAGATCGCAAAGAAATTATTCATCAGCGTACATACGGTAGATACGCATCGTCGCCGGATCCTGAAGAAATTGAACTGTTCGTCCACTGTGCAGGCCGTTGCTCAATACCGGATGAATGGCTATGTGTAAGGACCAACAAATTACTCAGGATTGAGTATTGCGAACCCTTGGCTGGGGCGCTACCTTTAGTTATCAGTAGGAAAGTGCTAAACCCCACAGTACTTTATTTTTCCCTGGTTGTTAACGGGCCTGTCAGTAGTATGCTGGTGGGCCTGTTTTTTTTGCCTGAGCCGCCTGCAAGTCGAATTCAATTCTGGAAGTTCTTTTAATGAAGGAATGAAAGAAATGAAGAGTAGTTATCCTTTGGAGGATTTCAGGATGGCGACCAGGATCCTTATCAGCTCTTCGCAATCTATGTAGCGGCTGCTTTAGCTGCCGCCCTAACATGACTACCCTTGCGGTAAATGACACTCATATTTGGCAAAGCAATTCGATAGTTATCGGGTGTTAGCAAAGGATTCGCAGTTACACTAAATACAGGATATCATTAATCCGCCGCTACAAATGAAAATCTCCAATCTTCCGCTCGTTTCACCAAGCCCGCCTTAACAGGATTTTCAATGATGTACTGAACAGTATTTTCCCACTCTTTTCCATTACGCATATACCGATCATAGCTATCCTTGGCCCAAAGCGGACCGGATCGCCCCAGGTGTTTATTGATCAGATAGACAGAACCCCCCTTGATCAATTGCATGATCTTGTGGAGTTGTACATAGGTTTTCGGAGTTTCTGCCAGGTAGAACCCTTGGTCATCTACAATCTGAGCTTGCAAACTGATCAGCAAATGCACGTGATTGGGCATGATGCAGTAGGCTTGCAGTTCATAGAGTTGGCCATCGTACTGCTGTAGGCGGTCAACCAAGACCTGAGCCACGTTCTCGTCTTGTAAATAACATTTACCAATATATTCACGGTCAAGCTGTGCCTCCACCTTTCTAAAAAGTTTCTGGCGAAGTTCCTCCAGCTTTTGTCGGGAATACAACGAGGGGCTTTTTAACAATTTTTCTTTCTTCTGCTTAAAATCGAGGGTTAACCTCTTCAATACTTCTGAAGGCAAGGCATCCGCTAGCCGGAAAGTCACAAAAAAGGCTGCTCCGATTGGGGCAATGTGTGGTAGCCTGTTTCGGTATTCTGTTTTGACAGACATAGCACTGGGATTTTATTGTAGCGGCGAGTTAACTCGCCGCTACAATATTTATATATCTCCAACCACTAGCAATATACCTCTCCTTTCCCTATTTTTGACACAAAATGTTTTAAATAAACGGCGAACGGTATGCGGTAGACGGTAAGCGGTAGTAGCGGTCCAAAAACCGGCCACCGCTCACCGTAGGCCGTCAACCGTCATCCGTGTATCTCAACTGCCACTCCTGCTACAGCCTTCGCTACGGTACGCTCCAGCCCAAAAAGCTGGTCGAGCAGGCCGTTCGCTGGGGGATAAAGTCCTTAGCACTCACAGATATCAACAATACCAGTTGCGTATTTGAGTTTGTCAGCCTATGCCGAAAAGCGGATATCAAGCCGGTGATAGGTATCGAGTTCCGACAAGAACACGAGCTCAAGTTCATTGGTCTGGCACGCAATGATGAAGGCTTTCGGCAACTCAACGAACTCCTGACCCGCTGTTCGCTCGAAGATCTGTCCATACCGGATATTGCCCCCTCTATGCCCGATACGGTCATCATTTATCCACGGCTGATACGCGATATCCGCAACTTTCGGAAGAACGAGTTCCTGGGCATTCGCCCCGAGCATGTCAATCGCTTATTTAACAAAGATCTGCTGAAGCATCAGGACAAGCTGATCGCCTGGTGTCCGGTCACCTTCCTGGACGATGACGGATTTCGCCTGCATCAATTGCTTCGAGCGATTGATCTCAATACAACCCTAAGTAAACTTAGCATTACCGGCGGAGGCGCACGGGGAGCCAAGCGAAACGAACGCCTATTACCCCCTGATGCCTTGAAAGCCTATTACAGAGGCTATCCTCAACTCATTGAACAAGCCGAACAAGTCCTTGCCCAATGCCACATTCGGATGAAAACCGGCTTGCAACTCAATCGCCAGGACTTTACCGGGAGCAAAGAAGGCGATTACAAGCTTCTGGAGAAGCTGGCGCTTAGTGGCTGTATCCAACGCTATGGGCCAGATCATAAGGAAGCCCTCCTGCGTACCCAAAAAGAGCTCCATGTGATCCGGCGACAGGACTTCTGCTCCTATTTTCTCATCAGTTGGGATATTGTGCGCTATGCCCGCACAGCCGGTTACCAACACGTGGGCCGGGGCAGTGGGGCCAACTCCATTGTCGCCTATTGCCTGCAGATCACCGATGTGGACCCGCTCGAGCTCAATCTCTTTTTCGAGCGCTTCATCAATCCCTATCGCAGCTCTCCTCCGGATTTTGATATTGACTTTTCCTGGGATGAACGCGACGATGTAACGGATTACATTTTCAAGCGGTACGGACGAGCACACACTGCCCTGTTAGCTACCTACAGTACTTTCAAAGGCCGGTCGATCATTCGCGAACTGGGGAAAGTATTCGGACTGCCCAAAGCAGAAATCGATAAAATCGTCGATCACCCCGAACGTACAGCAACGCATCACGAACTGGCAAAGGATATTTTCAAGTACGGCCAACTGATGGAGGGCCTGCCTAACCATTTATCCATTCATGCAGGAGGGATTGTCATTGCCGAAGAACCACTGGCCTATCATACCGCCCTGCAGCTGATGCCTAAAGGCTTTCCAATCACACACTTTGATATGTACCACGGGGAGGATATGGGCTTTCATAAATTCGATGTGCTCAGCCAACGGGGCCTGGGCCACATCAAAGACGCAGTAGAATTGGTTAAGCAAAACCAGGGGCGTGCGGTCGATATTTACGATGTAGCGTACATTAAACAGGATGAGCAGGTGATCCAACAGCTTCGCTCCGGTAAATGCATGGGCTGCTTCTACATTGAAAGTCCGGCGATGCGGGGTCTGCTCAGTAAGCTGGGCTGTGATAACTATGTGCATCTGGTAGCGGCCAGTTCGATCATCCGGCCTGGAGTAGCCCAATCGGGGATGATGCGGGAGTACATCCACCGCTTTCACCATCCCAATAGCTTTGAGTATCTGCATCCGGTTTTTGAGGAACAGCTGTGCGAGACCTTCGGCGTGATGGTCTACCAGGAGGATGTGATGAAGATCGCACACCATTTCGCCGGTCTGGATCTGGATGAAAGCGATGTGCTTCGCCGTATCATGACCGGCAAGAAGTATAAGGGAGATACCTTCGAGCGTCTGAAGCAGCGCTATTTTGACAATTGCATTGCCCGCGGCTACCCGGATACCTTGATCCAGGAGGTCTGGCGACAAATCGAGAGCTTTTCGGGCTATTCCTTTTGCAAGGCCCATTCTGCCAGCTTTGCGGTGGAGAGCTTCCAGAGCCTTTATCTGAAGGCCTACTACCCACTGGAATTCATGGTAGCTGTGATCAATAACTTCGGCGGCTTTTACAAAACGGAATATTATTTTCATGAAGCACGCATGAACGGAGCCCACATCCACGCCCCCTGTGTCAACCACAGTCGCTATCTCACACATATTGACGGCACCAACATCTACATTGGCTTTGTACACCTGCACGGAATGGAGCGCACGGTTGCACATCGCATCGTACAGCAACGCGCACAGGGAGGAGTATTCCGTGGCCTGGCCGATTTCGTTAGCCGCGTCGACATCTCAACGGAACAACTGGAGATCCTGATCCGGATCGGCGCTTTTCGTTTCACAGGCAAAAACAAATACGAACTCATGTGGGAGAAGAATGCCGTCTTTCGCCCGGGCGAGCAGCAGAATGGAACGTTGAGCCTCTTCCCGATGGACGATGAACGACTCACGGCTGACGGCCCACGGCCCACGGAGGACGATGATGATATTCAACTACCTTCCCTCGCTGAAGGCGAGTTTGACCAAGCCTTTGACGAAATCGAGCTGCTCGGCTTCCCACTGCGCCCCATTTTCGATCTACTGAAAGATCCCGAGCGCTACCAGGGGGATGAGGTCTTCATTCGGGCATCGGATCTGAAGAAGCACGTTGGCAAACTGGTGCACATCCTGGGCTATTATGTCTGCCGGAAGGATGTCCGTACCAAACACCGGCAGCTCATGCACTTTGGTACCTGGCTGGATGTGGAGGGTATGTTTTTCGATACAACTCACTTTCCGGATACCTTACAGAAAGCTCCTTTTCGGGGCAAGGGCATTTATAGGATTACGGGTAAAGTGGTGGAGGATTTTGGTTTCCCGAGTGTAGATGTGATCACGATGGAGATGCTGCCGCTGGTATCGGATTCGAGGTATTGATGTTTAATATTCAATGGGGGCACATTGAGCACTTAACACTGAATATTTTCAAACGCTTCTCCCGTTACACATATCCTTTATTCAGATCATCATTAGCATACATCTTTCTCGCCAGAAGACCATATCCATAAGATTTTGGCCAATGGCTGAACAGAAGCTTATACAGTGGGTACAAGAAGAAAAAGAAGAAGGGGAAGATGATAGCAATTATAAAGCCTGAAACAAAACTGATTAGTGTTACAATTTGATCCCACAGATACATCTCAACGGTAGAGAACTTGTATTTCCGGTAAAGTCGATAGCTATCCCTGAGTTCGTTCCAATTGAAGAACTTTTTGTATTCAATGACGCCAGCAGCATATTTGATCTCCATAATTTTATATGCTGGGGTTACAAATAAAGAATAAAGGGCCATAAAGGCCAACTCGCCTCCGTGTGAAATACTAAGGTACAAGGCGGATTGATTAAGCATCTCTTCAACACTGTTATTTGGATCTCCTACCAGACCGGAGAAGAAAAACAGAACCCAATCGATAATCAATTCGTAGAAGTCGTACCCAATGATTATCATGATTAAGACTCTGGGGAGATTATAAGTGGCTCTTGCACCAATAAGTTTAACCCCCTCTTTAATACACTTTCCAACATCGTTGAGGTCACTAATTTTAGGTGCAAGTCCTTTTCCTTTCGTGTTGACTACCATATTTCGGATGATATTTATCCGCCAACCTCGTATGAAGAATGAAGACATTCCCGAGGGAGAAAGGAAAACATAGATTAGCCAGATAATTGAAAACCGAGCTCTGGAGGACTTAATGGCAAACGGCATCTGAAGGGACTTGAAGAGCTTTTTTAAATCTTGTTGCTGGTCGTACAGTGCTGTTGCCCGCTGAATAGATTTAGCCGAAAATTTTTTTTGAGCATCCGTATATGTAGGGCCATCTATTTTGATCGCTACACTCTTTTGGTCGCTCTCTATTGATTTTAACTGAGTTGAAATCCTGTCCGCTTTGGACCTTTCCATTTCGGCGATGATCCTGTATGAAATATTCATTTCTGGTGTTTAGTTGGGTTAAAGTTGATCTCGTTGAATTAATTCTTTTCCGAGCATACCATAGGCATATCCCTTGATCCAATGGCGGAAAATGAGATCTATTGTAGGTGATAAAATAAGAGCAAGGCCAAAAGTGGAGATGATTAAAGTCCATTTTAAATAGGAGATAACTACATCTACAGATACGACCAGGCCATAAATGCCATAGATGGACGAGGCATTCTTTCTGAAAACTTTGAAGGCTTTCCGGATCTGTGCCGGGCTGAAGAAGCCATACCATGGGCTCTTTTTAAGCGCAAATTGGACCATGATGATCCGATAGATTGGCCAGATCAGGATGACATAAAATGAAAGCAAGACCAACTCTATCAGGATTTCAACACCAAGTTGGGGTAGAAGAGTTCCGAGGGTATAGTTTAATACTTCATTGTATTCGGCCCATCCAACAATGGCTTGAATCAACAAGAACAATAGGGTTGTCGCGAGGTTTAAAACTCGCCAGGCAGAAAGAAGAGATATGATAATAAGCGGGATAAAGTAGACATAACGAGAAATAATTAAAACTAGCCCTCGAAGGAAATACATAAGTAGCGAGTCTACTCTCAGGGATGGCATCTTATGCTCTTCGTCAAGAGCAACCCTCCGAACGATTTCCAAGCGCCAACCCCTGGCAAGAGGTTCTAACAATATTCCTTTGACTATAGGGATCCAGGAAATCAGGTTGTAAACTAAAATAATGACCAGGGTAATACCAGCCTGCTTTGATAGAGGGGCAAAAGCCTTTTGAGTTCCGACTGCAATCAATTGACGGAAGTCTTCTTGAACATCCGAATCACCAAATTGATCCTTTTTTCCACCAGAATTATATTCTCGTTCTATTTTGTTGCCCGACTTCCACTCAATGTGTATAGGAAGATTCGCTTCGCCTACATGTGCAGAAGCCTTAATGATATAGTTCTTTGCCAAGGGTTTAGAGGTTTAGTTGTTCTATTAATTATATACTATAGTGGCCATAATGTCGCAGGACATTACTTGGCTGAGCCATACTGATTGAATAATAGTGGAATAAGTTGTAGGGCTCAGTTTAGCTAGGGGGAAAATATATATTTTGTTAAAATAATTAAAATTAAGCTTTATTAAGGTTCTGTAAAGTAATCCAAAACTTCGGATTCCCAAGCATCGATGTGATCGATATGAATTTATTACCATTAGTCCACGACAGCAGATACTGAACGGTGAACGGCACACGGTGAACGGGGGACGGTGGGGGGTAGGCCGTATGTGCTTTACCAATATGCATTGAACTTTTTTCAAGAGAAATTAGAAGAAAAGGACTAATTGGTTTTCTGAAATAGTTTGCCTTTTAGTGTCTTTTGAAACTGTCTCGTCGGGGGACACCACTCAGCGAAACGGTAGAAGAGATTACGAAGAGGCTGGCTTCCCGTTTTTTTTTTGATTACGATCGCAAAATTCAGGATTTTAAACTCCGGCCCACTTACCCTTCAAGCAATTGCCGGTAAAACCTTACCCCTTCCCGCATTTTGTGAATCTGTTCATTCTCGCTGGCTATGCCCTGTAGCCGTTGCTCGGTGTCTTCGATGAGTTCCCATGACCAGGGGATGGTCTCTGCTCCTGCAACCCCCTGGTCCCTGCCCACTCGGTAGTGCAGCAAGAGGGAGAGATTGCTTTCGCACACATCCAGGTCAAAGCGATAAGGGTTGCCTTGCGCCAGTTCTTTTCGGATAGCCAACGCTTCTTGGAAATGGGCGGTCGCATCTTGGTAGTTGGACATCGTTCCGTTTGTCATACCGAGCAGGTGAAGGGTTTCGGCCAGGTGCCACTGGTAAGGATCAGGTTGCTGGTCAGCCAACTGGCGACGGATGTGTTCGGACTCTTGTAGGCAAGACAAGGTTTCGGAGAGTTCGTCCATGTGCCAATAGGCCCTCCCCAGATTGTACTGCGTAGTGGCGATCATAGGCCATTGCGTATCCGAATGTTCGCTGTTCAGTTCGCGATAGGTCTGGAGGGCCTGCTTACCCCGGTCCAGGGCGGCTTCCCATTGTCCCATGTCTGTATACAAGGCGGTTAGGTTGTTCAACATTTGTGCCGTATCCTCCCGCCATTTTCCAGGCTCCTGTTCCGCCAGTGACCTGTAGGTTTCCAATGCTTTTTCCAGAAACTCGCCGGAGGCTTCCAATTCAAGCCTTTCATAGTGCAGTACGCCCATGTCATTGTAGATGGCAGCCCTCTTTTCCGTGGGCATTGTATCGGCAAATTCGTCGAGCAATTGCTGATATACTGCCATGGCCTCTTCGTAAAGGCGATGGTAGAGCAGGAAATCGGCATAGGCCGTCAGATTATCCAGGTTGGGGTAACTCTTGAGAGAAGCATCAAAAAACCGCCGGCATTGATCCAGCCAGCTGTTATCCGATTTGAGCAGGACGGCAATTCGAGCCTTGATCAGCCATTCGTTGGCTTTTCCTTTCTTCTTGGCCAGGAGGTTTTCCCGCTCGGCCGTATTGCGCTGCCAGGCGGTTTCGAGCTCGCGATCCTCTGCTGCCATCTCCTCCGCCTGCAAGATGGCATTGGCTTCGGTAAATCGGCCAGCTTCAAACTTTGCTTTCGCCAGGCGAAGTCGCTCGGTGTTGATTGCAATGGAGCGGAAGGTGTCGGCCAGTTGCAGGACATTGACTTTGAATTCCTCTACCGCCTTTCGGTGCTCCTCCAGTTCCCGGCTTTTGGCCAGTGCCTTTTCCGCATCTCCTTTAGCCTGGTAAAACTCCCGCATTTCCACCAATTCCTCTTCCCGCCTTCGCATCGCCTGGTAATCCGCCGACTGGCCGATGTATTGGGTTACATTGATCTCGGCATCGTGAATATGCTGAAATCCCAGATTGCCGGAACCGGAAATGGATTGGGAAGACATGGGAAATGCTTAATTTTTAATTAAGGTAGGTGTATTCCGAGAAACATTCTTGCCAGGATGGAGCAAGCTCCACACTGATAATTGAGCACTGGTAATTGAAAATTATTTTAGTTCCCGCTCCAATGCCTCCACATACTCCATATAATGCTGCACGGTGGGATGCTCAGGCGGGAAGCGGGCCAGCCGCCGGCGGGTATCGGCCAGCAGTTCGGCCGGAGCCAGTTTAAAATTGGCTTCTTGCCCCTCTGCTTTGAGCTGACAGAAAAAAAGTACCAGATTAAGGCTGGTCATGCAAACTTTTAGATTATAGGCTGCGGGATTGTTCTGGGCCAGCTTCC